>JAAXXT010000009.1 GCA_013334325.1 Erysipelotrichaceae bacterium
ATCTGTCCATGAATCAAACGTTCATCGATTCTAAAGAATGTAACCATAAGTCCTCTTTCTAGAAGAAGTCGTCTGAAACGAGTGCTTCTTTGTCTTGTTTGACCAATCTTAATGCTTGTCTGCTATTCTCTATGATCTCAAGCAGATCTTGTTCACTTAACCACTGATCACAAGCGACCAGTTCCAACACAAGAGCTAAATTTATTCCAGCGATCAGCGTCGTATTGGAACGGTCAGCGACGCAATACAATTCAGAGTTGACACTACCTCCATATAGATCCGATAACAAGAAAACTTGGTCATTAGCTTCTACGGTTTTATAGAAAGCATTTAATGCATTGTCTAATCGAGTTTCATCACAATAAGCATCGAAGACGGTCACCTGATCTGCTTTTCCAAGTAATATTTCGAGTGATGTTTTGATCCCCGAAGCAAAGCGCCCATGGCTGGCGATAAAGAATCTTCTCATGTTTTCTCCTTTGCGAAAGCGCTAACAAACTGTCAATAACATCATAATTGCACGATGAAATCCTGTGTAGTGCTTCTTTATCTCACTGCTAAGGGCAATTACACCTATGTGCCCTTAAGTAAGTGCAATAAAAAATCCGATGTTACTCGGATGTTAGACAGGCTTTGATCATATTGACATATACATCTTCAGAAGGTTTCTCCAAGAGTTCCATAATCGGTTCTTTGGTTACCATCATCATACGACTGATGTTCTCATATACTTTAGTTATTTGTGGATTTCGGCTAAAGTCTGCGATAAATACCACAATCGTTGATATTTCTCCTCGCGACCATGGGACAGGATCCTTTAATGAATAGATCTCTATAGCTTTATCATTGCACATGTTGTAAGGAAGAAAGATTGGGATGAGATCATCCATAGAGTTATAAGAGGCAAACTTCTCGTTTTCGATCATCATTTCTTCTAATAAACTTGAGTTTGTTTCATCTTTACCATGTTTATAAGCAATCAATTTAAACATCGCAGGAATACTCTCAAATGCAAAATTACGATAGATTTTAGTTTTTGTAACATCTGGTAAGAATTCTCTAAATTGGTAAGCATTGACAAGTATCTCATCAAAGAGAATATTGAATTGATTTGGTCGAGATACAGCAGCGACCATTACATGGGGGATCTGATAATTATAAGAGAATTCAGGATTGTTCATAATAACACAATCGATTGTTTTAGGATCCATACCTCTAATCTCATAAAGTTCTACAGGACGATTGGTTGCGATCATTGGCGCAAAGCGATTATTGATCCGATTGACTAATTCTTGGGCTGTTTCTTTTCCTGCCCAAGCCACCGTTACAAGATTCAATTTGCGAATTTCAAAGCGAATAGAGTTTAGGGCACCATAAAAACAATACGCTAAATTTATTAGAGATCGTGTGTTTATTCGAGAGTAATATTTCGATTCAATGAGACTAACTGTACTTCGTGCCAGTTCCATTGATAAAGGACACCCTTCTATTTCTTGATTCGTAATCGAGTTGCCTATGCTTTGGTGTGTTGATATACCAAACCTAATTTGAGATAAAATAGGCAAAAGTATAGTTATTAAACTACTATGAAGTTGCTGCGTATCTCTGAAATCTATTTCCCATATTGAATTAATCCTATCTATGATTTCAGACGATAGTACAGTCGCTTCTTGAAGATATTGCATATCTTCCTTAATGTCAGATTTACATAGATCCCTTGTACAGTGGAAAAGGATTGCGATATAAGCGGTCTCATCTTCATCCAAGTTAAAATCATCGCAACAATTCAATGCCTTTGCCACATCGACAGCTACTGAATATTCAGGATAACTTTGGGCCTCTAAGCGAATCTCCTCTTCTAATATAATCTTATAACCATCTAGTCTACGATTGCGCGTAATTAAGAGATAAAAAGCCAATCGCAATGTTTCAGAATCAGTCGAAGATATCCCGCTTTCTCTAAGTACTTTTAAATAGGCATGTCTTATTCTTTGTCTTTCCTCTTCTGTACATCGTAAAATGTGTGCGAATTCAGGTGAAGACTCATTGACTTTGATTTTATGATAATGATTGACCACTAGTTCCGTCATGGCCATTCTTAAATTGAATTCTGCTCCTATGATCTTGATCCCATGACCTATTTTGGAATCTACTTGGAGATGATACGAGTTAAAGAAAGAATAGATTTGTTTGATCTCAGCTTTGATCGAAGATCTTGATAAGTACATATTATCTGCCAAATCATCGAGTTTAATGTAAGTATTACTGGCAACTAAAGTTCTTGCGATATGAATAAAACGAGCCATTCTATCGGTCACAAAGGTTCCTAAAAGGACACTGTTATACATGAGCTGATCATAAAAAGGTCTAAACTTAGATTCATCTAGAATCTTATAAGTGTAGCCCATACTTTTCGTTGAGATCAGTTCTACCCCTTGACTCAGCATGATCTCCCTTACGTTGGCCATATCAGATTTAACGGTACGAGGGCTTACAGAGATGATCTCTGAGAGTTTCTGAGAGGTGATTGGTTTACCTGCTTCTACAATGTGATAAATCAATCGTAGGTCACGGTTGTGTATTTCCTGCATTGTGGTATTCTCCCTGTAACACACATTATAAACAACTTACTTAAGCTTAGGAACACTTTTTTGTGAAATAAAAGAGACTCTCGTCTCTTATTTTTTTAATCGCTGTAGACTTCTATAAATGAAATACGCTAAGAAAGTATTCAAGACCACAAAGAAACTGGCTTTGATACTTCGGACAATGACTTGTATCTCAAATGGGATCCCATAAAGCTGAGTGATCCAAAGCGGGGTCAAGATCACATTGATAAGGACCTCTATAATGATCACCGATAAGAGCCATTTTTGAAACAGAGATTGTTGAAGATCTTTATTTTTTAATTTTCGATATATGAAATAGGTAATCGGTAGTATCGCTAAACTTAAGCTAATCAAAGCGATCTTCACAGGTGTATCTAAGACGTAAGTCACAGATGAAGCCGTCACAGAACTCGTGTTTATGATAAACAGAATACTCGACCCATAAAGTAAAGCTACCATCCCTAAAATAAACAGTTTTAGTTGATTAGGATATTTCTTTGCGAAGAGAAAAACCACTCCTGGGATGATCCCAATCAAAGCTTTGTTTAAAGTAAATCCAATATATGGAGATACTACAGTTCCACTGGCCAATTCTAAGAGATCTTCTAAGACCCCTGCGATCATTCCCCACCAAGGTCCAAACAGTGCTCCTGATATCATGATAGGGAGCTGAGAGAACCCAAATTTAAGGGATGGGAAGCCAAACAAAGGAATCATGATCGATAAGTAAGCAGCCAATACCATAGACAATAGACTCATAAAACTAACGATGACCATCGTTTTTAGTTCAAACTTGGTTTTAGTGGTTACTTGAACAAGAGCTATGATCGATACTAAGGCAATGCTGATCATCAACACATAGGTAAGATTACTTGAACTCATAGTTCTTTTCCTAAAAGTTCAGGCAAGATCTTCTGTCTTACTTCAGAGATGAAGTATAGAGACCCTGTGATTAATAATGAGCCCCCTTTAGATCTCAAAATGCCTTTCTTAATGGCTTCTTTAGGATCTTTGACTTTTTCAACAGGAAAATCTTTCGCCAATAGATCAACAGTAGAAGCACGATAGAAATCAAATTCAGTTACGATCAAATGAGGTGTCACATCCAACATCTGTCCAATCATCTTATCTGTTTCTTTATCTTTTAATGCACTAAAGACCACAAAGATCGGTTGAGGCAACAACTTAACGCTTTCCTTTAAGGCGGCGATCCCATGAGAGTTATGAGCACCATCTAAGATGATCAGCGGTGTATCGCTTACTTTCTCGAAACGGCCCTTCCATTCAGCTTTTAATAAGCCATTGATGATGGCTTGATCAGAGATCTTAAGACCTAAGTTCCTTAAGAATAATGCAGCCTCACAAGCAGTTGCGGAATTCTTGATTTGATAAAGCGCCATCGTAGAGAGATGGATCGTTAATCCTTGATAGATGTAACTTAAACCCTCTGTACTAGAAAGCTTTTTGATTTTAGAAAGTTGAATCAAAGGGGAATGATGAAGCTCACAGACTTCATTGAAAACTGATAAACAAACCTTCTTAGGTTCTGCGGTAAGACAAGGAACTTTATCTTTGATGATCCCTGCTTTTTCTTTTGAGATGAGTTTTAAGGTATGGCCTAAAAGTTCCATATGATCAAAACCGATCGTGGTGATGATGGATAGTAAAGGTGTAACGATGTTTGTAGCGTCTAAGCGACCACCTAATCCAACCTCATATAAGGCATAGTCTACTTTTTGTTCTTTAAAATAAGTCACCGCAAAAAGCATATCGATCTCAAACATCGATAGATTGTTGGCTTCGATAAAGTGATAAAAACGATTCCCATAGATGAGTAATTGTTCATCGGTGATGTAGACATCGTTGATTCGAATACGATCGTTATGAACGATTAGATGAGGTGAGGTAAAAGATCCTACTTTATAGCCTGCTTCTTGAAGGATGCTTCTTAGATAGTTGGTTGTAGAACCTTTCCCATTGGTTCCTGCGATATGGATACATTTGATCTCATCTTGAGGATTGCCTAAATCATTCATGGCTTTCTTAAAATGATCAAATCCAAATCGACCTTTAGCCATACGTGCTTCTGAATAAGTGATGAAATCTTCGATCGTCTTGAACATCATAAGCACCAGTTAATTTCTTTCCTGCCATTTTTAAGTAAAAAGGCATTCGTTTTTGAGAAAGGCTTAGAACCATAGAATCCTCGATACACTGATAATGGTGATGGATGAGGTGCCATCAAGATCAAATGCTTAGGATCAGTAATCAAGCTTGCTTTAGACTGAGCGTTTTTTCCCCATAAGATAAATACACAAGGCTCAGGATGTTTGTTGCATAAACTAAGTATCCTATCTGTAAAGATCTCCCAACCTTGATCTTGATGAGATAAAGGTTGATTGGCTTCTACAGTAAGGATCGTATTTAAAAGTAAGACGCCTTGTGTAGCCCAAGGAATAAGCGATCCAGATCGTGGAGGAATACATCCAAGATCATCGCTTAACTCTTTAAATATGTTTTGTAGACTAGGAGGAAAATCAATCCCAGGATTCACAGAGAAACATAAGCCATGAGCCTGATGAGGCTGATGATAAGGGTCTTGTCCAATCAAGATCACCTTAAGTTCATTATAGTCAAAATAAGAGAAGGCATTGAAGATTTGCTCTTTTGGAGGATAGATAATCTTAGAGTCATAAGCTTCTTTTAGGAAAAGAGAAAGCTTCTTAAAGTAAGCTTCTTCGAATTGGCCTTTGATGATCTCGTTGAAGTTCATATTAGACCCGCTTTAAGTGGTCTCTTTGACGATGATAGTTACCTGCATAGATGACCAAGATCGGAGCGAAGATCGCTGAACAGAAGACTGCAACGGCCATATACATAGATTCAGGTAAAAAGACAGAAGCGATTAAGATAAAGCCCATACCGATCAATCTTCCAATATTCAGCATGACTTCTTTGATGATCATATGTCCATAGACAGAGCCCTTTTCCATATAATCTTGCATCGCATTCATGACGATGATCGAATAAGGATTGATAAAGAAAGGTGCTGCGATCGCATTGATCGTCCCATAAATCAAAGCACCAACTAAATTAGGACTTAGAACCAAAACCATAGCTGCCCCAAATAACGCAAAGGCCCCATAAGTATAGAGCTTTAAACGATTGTCTCTTCGTTGAACCTTACGTACGATGGTTGACCCAACGATACCTAAGATTGAAAAGACAATCAAAAGCGTTGAATATAAAGATCCTACTGAACCTAAGGCATTGTATAAAAGAAGTCCCATAATGACCAGTGTAGCTGAGTCTCTGATCCCAAAGATAAGATGAGATGTCATCATATATCTCCATTGAGGATCATTTTTGATCTTGAATTTATCAAGTAAGGTAAAGTTATCCTTACACGCAGCCACATCGATCGTAGAGGATAAATAAGCTGTAAAGGTATGAAGTAAGATAACCAATTGAAAAATAAAGAGATAACCTTGAGTATCCGTTGAAGAGAAGCTTACGATCAAAGCCGCAATCGAAGGTGCCAATACCGTTGAGATCGCATTGGTGATACTCATCGTCGTCACAAACATCGCTCTAGTTTTCTTCTCAGAGACCGCTAAACTGAGGTTATTGGCGGAGAACCAATACATGCCTTCTCCTATCCCAAAAGCTACCCCAATCAAATAAATGAAGGCATAATTCGTTTTAATCAATTCAGTAAAGGTCAATAAGAAACCTAATGTAGCGATGATGATCACTAGACCACTGGTTAAGGAAGTCGCTAAACGAGTACGTTTACCTAAGATTCCTCCGATTAAGAAACCTAAAGGAAAAAAGCCAAAACGAATCATCGCATAGATGGTCATTTCGACTAAGGAACCTGTAAAGGCATAAAGATATACGTTTACGAAGACGCCGCTCATGGTTCCTGATAAGAAATATAAGGCATTGACCACTAACAGTCGTTTTTCGTTTTTAGTCATTTGGGATAACCTCAGGTTGATTCAATTCATCACTTACACGCTGAGCTTCTTGAATGATCAAAGCTTGAGCTTCTTCTAGACTTATAGTTTTATCCCATAGTTGTCTGATCGTTTTCATAAGATCCATTCGATAATAGAGCTCTATCGCTAAAGTATCAGGATGATTAGGATACGCAATGACAGGTTCTCCACTAGAGTGCTGATAGGCTATGGCCATTTCTCTACGATGAGGATCTTCAAAGATGAGATAAGGTAATGAGATCTTAGTAACCAAAGGTGTTAGTTTAGTATGATCAATGATCAGTTGGACACCTTTAATGGATTTTAAGATACGAATAAGTTCATGGGCAGCACTTGGATAAAAAGTATCCTTATTGATCCCAAAACCACTGGTGCTTACGGTAGGTGATAATTCATTTTCGAGATAGCTAGGGAATTTAGATACGGTCCATTCACTTAAGGCAGCCGCATCGCTTTCAGCGATATTCATCCACGGTCCCGCTAAAGTAAATACGAAATCATCATTGACCAAGACTTCATCGAGTTTCCATGTATAGGTTTCTGAAGTAGCGGTTTCACTATGATTCCAATTGATCGATGAAAGTTCTTGGATAAATGATAGGCTTGTCTTAAAGGCTTCTGAATCAAACCCTGGTTTAAGTGCATCATAGGAATCAAATAAACTAAAGCCTCCTGCAGTCAAGAAAGGATAGAAAGAAATGGGTTCATTTAAAGCTAAAGGCAAGACATTCACTTCAAGTGAATCCCATAAAGGCTTTAATTCTAAGATCTTCTCAAAACTATCGACACTGTCGATTAATCCATCTTCGTTGAGGTCATCTAGTGAGAGTCCTAAAAGTTCTAATCTTGTCTTATTGACCAAGAAGGCAAACCCTGTCGCTGTCATAGGGATGAAGTTTAAATGATCATAGTTTAAAGCGAGTACTTTTTCAAGATCGACATTCTTCGTCAAGGCTTCGTCCATAGGATATAAGGACGCATGAAGTTGACCTGCTTGTTGCTGGGTAATGAATAAGACATCTTGAGTGCCTGCTGTTTCATTAGTGAGCTCATAGCTCACATGTCCTGCATACTCTGGATGATACCAATCCCAATACTCCACCACAGCTTGTCCATATTCTTCATTAGGAACCAATATTTTTAAAGAGGCATGAGCTTCGATCTTAAACGAATTTTTATTCGCATCAAAACAAACGGTCAAGCCATCGGTAATACAATCTTCTGCCTTTACCACTTGAACAGCTGTGAAGCTTCCAAGCAATAAGAGGGCAATCAAAATCAGTTTCTGTAGTCGTGTGTCCATAAGTGCGTCCTTATTCTATCAAATATGACCTGCTCTTTCAAATAAAGACTGCATTTTCATGCAGTCTAATTTTAGATATGACGCTTTACAGCGGCGATGATTTCTTTTGAAGTCAAACCATATTTTTCTAATAGAGCGTTAGGTGTTCCACTTTCACCGAAGGTATCATTGATCGCAACGACCTCCATCAAGGTAGGACACTTCGCAGCCAAGACTTCCGCTATGGCTGAACTTAATCCACCATATTTAGAGTGTTCTTCTGCCGATACGATAAGTTTCGATTTCTTAGCCAACTTAACGATGAGTTCTTCATCGAGAGGTTTGATTGTATGGATATTGACGACAGTAACTTCTACGCCTTCAGCTTTTAGAGCTTCATAAGCCAAGAGCGCTTGTTGAACCATAACACCTGTAGCGAATATGGTGATGTCTTTGCCTTCTTTTAATACGACCCCTTTACCCAACTGCCATTTATAATCAGGCGCATTGACGGTATCGACAGCACCTCTTCCTAATCTAATATAGAATGGACCATTGATATTAGCGATGGCGTTGATGACTTGTGCAGTTTCGATGTCATCGCAAGGTTGAACCACGGTCATCCCAGGAATCCCACGCATAAGCGAAATATCTTCTATGGATTGATGAGATGCCCCATCTTCACCCAAGGTGATACCCGCATGAGTAGCACAGATCTTCACATTAAGATGAGTATATCCAATCGAGTTACGTACGATCTCATAAGCACGACCAGCCGCAAACATCGCAAAGGAAGAAGCATAGACAGTATTACCACAAGTCGCTAGACCTGCCGCAATACCCATCATATCGCATTCTGCGATCCCTACATTAAAGTGTCTAGAAGGACACACTGCTTTAGCGTCATAAGTCTTCGTTGATTTAGAAAGATCAGCATCCAAAACGATGACTTTTTCATCTCTTACGATAAGTTCAGCCAATGCTTTTCCGTAAGCTTCACGGGTTGCCATTTTTGCCATATTAAACGAGCTCCTTCAAGGCCGCTTCAGCCTGTTCGGGTGTCGGTGCGACACCATGCCATCCTGCTTGATTCTCCATAAAGCTAACACCTTTTCCTTTGATCGTCTTAGCGATGATCACAGTAGGTTGTCCTTTAATGGTTCTTGCTTTCGCATAAGCATCTAAAAGTTGATTATAGTCATGGCCATCTACGTATAAGACGTGCCATCCAAAAGCTTTGAATTTTTCATCTAAAGGTAAAGGATTCATAACCTTGGTGATGTCTCCATCGATCTGTAGACCGTTTTGATCTAAGATGACCAAAAGATTATCTAATTTATAATGAGCTGCAGCCATCGCTGCTTCCCAAACCATACCTTCTTGGCTTTCCCCATCCCCAACCAGTGAATAGACTCTGAAGTCTTGATTGTGGATCTTATAAGATAAAGCCATACCTACTGCGGCTGAGATCCCTTGACCTAAGGATCCAGTAGACATATCTACCCCATCCACATAGTTCATATTAGGATGACCTTGTAGTTTAGAATTTATTTTTCTAAAGGTTAAAAGTTCTTTCTCTTCGATAAAACCTTTTTCGCATAAGACAGCGAAAAGTAAAGGAGAGGCATGTCCTTTAGATAAGACAAATTTATCTCTTACCTTATCTTTGACATTACTCTTAGTGATGTTCATTTCCTCAAAATATAAACTGACTGCGATCTCAGTGGCTGAAAATGAACCACCGATATGACCAGACTTAGCTTCTGTAACCATCTTGATGATGTTTCTACGAACTCTTAAGGCTATTTCTTGAAGGGCTGCAATATTGCGCATGGTGTTCTCCTTATAAATAATATTATACACAGGATGAATTGACTTTGATACAACTGGAACAAATAATCCTATCCCTGTATGTAAGCGCTTTTTTATGATAAACTTATTGTATTAGGAGAAAATTATGAGTAAAAATCTACGAAAAATCGCTGAATCCTTACATAAACAAGGCAAGGCTAATCCTGGACTAATGAATTATGCGATTCCTGATCTATGGTATAATGCCAAGAGTAAAGTAGAACACCTAAGCGTCAACGATGGTCATGTCTTAGTCAATCCTTACTTATTCTATGAAGCGATAATAAACGATGTCTTTTTATCTAAAGATGACAAGGATCTTTCTCCTTATTATCTAGATCATAAAGTAGAAAAAAAGTTATCCAATGGAAATTGGATCAAGAAAAGCAACGTCTATTCGATGATGATAAGATCCTCTGGATCCTTCGATCATGATCGGACAGGACTTCTTGAAGCCAAGAATCTTCTTGGGTTAAAAGACACAGGAACCTTCATAAAGACCTTAGCTTATTTACCTACTTTAAAACGATTAGGAATCGATGTTTTATATCTACTTCCTATCGCTAAGTATTCTTTAAAGGATAAAAAAGGTGAATTAGGATCTCCTTATGGGGTCTCAAATTTCTATCAATTGGATCCAGGACTAAAAGATCCTATGAGTCCAGACACTTCCGTTGAGGAAGAATTCAAAGCTTTCGTAGAAGCAGCCCATCTCTTAGACATGAAGGTCATCATCGACATCATCCCTAGAACCAACTCTGTGAATTCAGATATGATCCTTGATCATCCTGATTGGTTCTATTGGATCGGCTTAGAAGACTTACCAGGATATAAGCCTCCGATGGCTGAAGGCTTAAAAGCTTGTTTACCTCCTAAAGTAGAATACTTTAAAGAACTCTTTAAATCACCTGAAGTCGAAGAACATCTTCATAAGTTCAAAAAGAATCCAAAAGAAGCTGATCCTAAAGCATGGGCCAAGCTTCTAAAGAATTTCGATCCTTCTAAAACAGAGATCTTAGATGCGGTACGTGAACAATTTAAATTGACCGTAGCACCTGCTTTCTCAGATCATATCAATGATCCTCAACCTGCTTGGAGCGATGTGACTTTCTTTAGGCTCTATCTGGATCATCCACTAAACTCTCAACCTTTCTTAAAAGAACTAGGGACTTTTGAACCTTATATCTTGTTTGATGTGGCGAAAAGCTCACTCAATCCTGGTAAGAAACCCAATAAAGAACTATGGGATATGCTTTCTGGGATCATTCCTTTCTATCAAGCGAATTTCGGAATAGATGGGGCTCGTATCGATATGGGACACGCTTTACCTGCAGAACTCATCAATATGATCATATCCAAGGCCAGAGACATCGATTCTAACTTCTGTTTCATCGCTGAAGAACTCGATCCAGTAAACGCAAAAGCTTCCATTGAGAAGGGCTACAATATGATCATCGGAAATGGTTTCATGATGGAACCTAGAGTTGATCAAGGTAGCTTCAATGAATTCGTCTATTCCGCCAAAGACTTAGCTTCTCCTGTCTTTGCGTGTGGTGAAACCCACGATACACCACGACTTGCGAATCGTAAAGGCCAAGAAGTCTTAAGTAAGATGTTGAGCATCTTCAACCTCTTTATCCCAAATACAGTACCTTTCCTAAACTCAGGTCAAGAAGTCTATGAGAAACAACTCATGAATACAGGCTTGGATACTTCTCCAGAAGATGTCTTGGCTTTACCTGAAACTGATCCTTTGTTTAAGAAGTTGGCTCTGTTTGATGCCTATGCTTTCCATTATCTACATCCTAAACGTTGGGAATTGATTGAAGTCCTAGAAGAAGCCAACACCATTCGTAAAGGCATCCTTAGTGAAATCATCGATCTTAAGAAATCATCTTATCTAGGTTTCGGAGCTCCTTGGGATACCGCAGCTGGTGTCGCCTATGAAAGCAAAGACAAGGTCACCTTGATCATCGCTAACACAGATTGTTTCAACGATAAGCAACATCAGATCCGTTGTGCTACCTTACCTGAAAGATTCCTAAAAGAAGACGCCATCGCTAAACAGATCTTCTCATCTGAAAAGGTTGAGCAATTACCTGTCGTTATGGATTTCGCCAATAACCTTTGGGTCCAATTCAAAAAAGGCGAAGTTAAGATCTTCGAGATTACTTTATAAAACAAACGCATGAACTTAGTTCATGCGTTTTTATTGACACTCTGTCGTAGGCATTCTCATATTCTTTACTTTATAAGTCTGAACACAATAGTAGATTCTTACCCCATCAGGTAGACCCATAGGTTTCGCATAGGTCCTTGTCTTAGATCTCGAGGCATCCTCGTGATAGAGCTTATAGGCCATTTGATACGCTTTAAGATACTTAGGATAAGTAAATACAGTAGTGACCTGTTGATTGAGTGTTTCCAAATAAGCTGAGACAAAAGGATCATAGGTCGATAAGATGGTCTTGGATAATAATGGTACGATATCTACTACCCCATTGGATGAATACTTATCTAGAGGTAAGATACTCTTCATTTCTTGCCCATCAGGATTCCAATCCGTTATACCTAGACCTTTATCCAAGTCTGTCGGCAGAAAATTCAGTTTTGGTGATTTCGATGAATCGAAATATAGATAATAATTATTGGCGTTGTATCTTATGTCATCAGGATTCCCAAACAGATAATTCATCGCATTGAACTTCATAAATTCATCGAGATTTACACTCTCATTAAGATAATCATATAGCGACTTATCTGATTTGGTTTGATAGGTCTTGATGAAATCTCTTAGATCAGAACCATGATTGGTGTCTTCATTGGTTTTAATGTCATAGGGAGGGAAATAATTCTGTTCTTCTTTTTTGACGCCGAAATAGAGTGGTGTCGTTCCAGTCATATTGGCAGGAACCATCTGCCAGAGCGCTTTATATAGATTGCCTGTTTGATCATCTTTAGAATATCTCTTTTGTAGAAATTCATCGTCTACAGGTTCAATCATCGTCATGACCCCTTGATCGATCTCTTTCCCATCGATGGAGAAGATCACATGAACCAAGCTCGCTTTAGAACTTGGGATTCCCGCATCTTCATACAGTTGATACCCATAAGATTCAGTGATGTAGGGATCCGTTGTATCCTTACTCCAGACAGAGGTCCTATTCCACTTTAAGACAAGATTCTCTAATCCATAGAGATCTCTTTTTTTACGTGCCTTATAGTATTCGGAATCAACTTTTAAATCAAAGGTCTCATCGAAAGAAACTCTCCAATGAAGAGAATTCATCGAATAACCATCATATTGGATCAAGTATCGAGAAAAGACATTCCCGTGGGTCCTTAATCCAACCTCATTGATTCTTATCTTTTCTTTCCCATCTTCGCGATAGATAAAATTAGCGCTCACATAGGAGCTGATCCGATAGTTTCCATATTTCTCAAAGACTTTATTCATATCGACATCGAGTTGATCAAGGCTTTTTGCCTTTACTTCGATTACGATCTCATGATAAATAGATGGATCGAAAAAATCGAAGTAGTCTTGGCTTGCGGTTACTCCGTTTTTAACGATGTTTTCTTTATTTAGGATGGTAGCCCCTGAAGTACAGGCACTTAGAAATAAACTAAGTGCCCATATCAGGATGAATTTTTGTTTCATTTTTTAGGGATAGAGAAAATGATTGGGCGATTGCTTAGAGACAACACCCCATGACGGATCTCAACTTGTTCATTTGTTAATGAGTGTGTATAGATGCCTTCAGGTAAGCTCACATTAATGACGCCTGTTTCCATGCCTACATTAAAGATGCCTACTCGAATTTCTTCTTTATTCTCATATTCAAAATGAAGGATATCTTTTTTGTGTGAAACGATTTTATAGTGATCATCTTGAGCGAATATCGGATCTTTCTTCATTTTCGCTAAAGCTTTTATCATTTTAACCATCTCAGGATCAAGCTTGGTCCAATCAACTGGATCTTTCTCAAATAATCGAGGTAAATGATCCGTACCTGTTTCTACACCGAAGTGTAGGAAAGCGATGCCTTTGGCGAAGAAACAATAACCCAACCAATTCATCGTCTTATCATAGGATTGGGTAAAGAAACGTATCCTCGCATTGTCATGATTTTCGACGTTTCTCGCTTTGACATAGTTCTTCGGATAAATGATCTCTTGTAAACGATATCGATTTCTTAGTTCTTCTAAGGGGTGTTCACCTTTGAGATAACCTAAGAATTTTTCTTGATTGTCATAGTCGTATTCTAAATCGAAGTATTTATAAACTTCAGAATCGCTTAAGCAAGTATAGCCTTCATAACGTAAGAAACTTAAGAACCAAGGATCTACGCTTTCCGCTAAGAAGGTAAGCTGTGGATTAACCCTTTTGAGTTTAGGAAAAGCAAACTGATAAAAAACTTCTGGGATCATAGGGGCGACATCAAATCTGAATCCATCGACACCTAGATCGACCCAATACAATAACGCATCCGTTAATAATTCTATTAATTTAGGATTATTATCGAATTCAAAATCAGCGATGTCTGTCCAATCCCCGATCTTATTGGTGAGATGTCCATCTTTCCAATGATAGAATTCAGGATGTTCCTTGACCCAAGGATGATCAGGTGCAGTATGATGATAGACCACGTCCAGCATCAATCTCATGCCTCTACTATGGGTTTCTTTTACGAGTTTCTTGAAGTCTTCTAAAGTACCTAGATCTTCTGAGATACCTTTATAGTCTCTGATCGCATAAGGTGATCCATAGACCCCTTTTCTTTCTTTGATCCCAATTGGATGAATGGGTAAAAGATATAGGATATCTGTACCTAAGTCCTTTATACGATCAAGATCCTTGATGAGGGCATTAAACGTTCCTTCTTCAGAATAGTTTCTTACGAAGACCTGATAGATGAATTGATTACGGTATTTTTGCATGTTTTTTCTCTTTACTATTTTAACATCAACACAACGCTATTGTAGGCACCTACACTTAGTTTTCCACCACTAATTTTTGCCGGGCTTTGCTTATAATTATAGATTTGATCCGCAATCTTGTAATCTGAAAAGTCGTACTCCAGTGTTTTTTTCGTTTCGCTCAAATTGTGGATAACAATAATGGATTCTGTCGCACTACTTGATTTGACAGCATAGATTTCCGAACCAACATCCAAAGCTTCGACAGTCCCCTCAGTAATCAAATCATAACTGTTTTTAATGGAGATGACGCGTCGGTAATGCGATAACAGGGAATTGCTATCTACTATCGCTTGGGCGACACCCGCTTTGTAAACCCAAACATAATCAGCCCCAGAAGGACCAATCGTTTGGCCGGTCTTATCTTTGATGTCCCAAATCATTGGAAGACGTTTATTCTCATCTTTTCCACTACCTCGTAGGCTAATTTCTTCTCCGTAATAGATAAAAGATCTACCTGGCATGAGTAAATATATAGATGCCATTAGTTTGCTTTTGTACAAATCTTTTTCTGAAAAATATGCTGCGCTTCTGCCTTGATCATGGTTCGATAAGAAAATTGCATCGATAACATCAGGGTTGGCTATTCTGGCATTATTGAGATAGCTGACAACCGTGGTAGCCAATTCACTGCCGGCAGAGTTTCGTATGCTTGAGGCGATTTTTCCCTCTGGTTGAGAAAATTGGAAATGGAATAAACTATCAATTTCAGAACCATAAAGACTCATAATGGTGTCATCTGTTGTCCAAGCTTCACCTACTATGTAAGCATCCGATTTTATTTCCTTTATTGATTGTGATAACCAAGACAAAAATAGTCTATTTTTTTCTACATCACCTGTAAAAAATGAAGTTACTGCATCAAGTCTAAAACCTTTGACTCCTTTGTTTAACCAAAATGAAATTATTTGCTTAAGTTCATTCTTAACATTTTCACTTTCAAGATTCAAATCAGGCATTCCACTCCAAAACCGAGCTTCATAGAAGTAACCCTTACCCAAGGCAGAATAACCTGACTTCGCTTCCTTAGTAAAATTATAGTAGTCACAATATGATTCGGGGAGATCACAAGTTCCATTCAAAATATTCTTTTTCGCTTCTACAAACCAAGGATGATTAACCGATGTATGATTCACAACCAAATCAATAATTATATCTATATCCATTGATGTAGCTCTTGATACTAATTTCGTGAAGTCATCAAGAGTTCCATATTTAGGATCAATATCATAGTAATTTGTCACATCATACTTATGATATGTAGGCGAGGGCATAATTGGCATTAACCACAGACCACCTATCCCCATTGATTGGATATAGTTCAACTTCTCTGTGACTCCATTGATATCACCTAAACCATCTCCGTTGGTGTCATAAAAAGACCCAACGAAGATTTCGTAGTAAACATAATTCTTATCAGACTGAACGATGGTGATTTTAGAACTTGTACAACCGAAAAGCAAAAAGCAAGACAATACTAATAAAATTTTGTTTTTCATGTTAGCCTTTAGTTGAACCACCAGTGATTCCACTGACGTAGAATTTTTGCATATAAATAAAGAGAATTGATATTGGAATAGCAATCAGAACTGCCCCAGCAGCAAATCGAGTAAAATACATGAAAATATTTTCTCTTGATAGCATCCTATATAGACCTAATGCTACTGTATAATTTTGGTAGTTATCTTTCATAATTACGCTGACAAAAATAAAATCCATCCATGGACCCATAAATGACATTAGGATCGTATAAATGACTATTGGTTTCGACAATGGAAGTGTTATTTTCCAGAAAATCGTATTTTTATTTGCACCATCGAGCATTGCAGATTCATCAATTGCCTTTGGTATCGTATCAAAGAACCCCTTTGAAATATAATATCCCATTGCGGCTCCTCCTGAGTAAACCAACACTAATGCAAATAAAGTTTGAGTTAATCCAAAGGATTTCAATATATGATAAATAGCAATCATTGCCATAAATCCTGGAAACATACCGAGAATCAATGCTATATTCATCATTGGTTTTCTCATTTTAAATCTTAAGCGGCTCAATGCATAACTTGTCATAAGTACTAATATTGTAGATACAGCTGCGGTGCAAATCGCAACAATGAGTGTATTTAAAAACCATCTTGGATAGTTGAATAATGATGTATCAGTAAATAACTTGATATAGTTATCAAAAGTATACGATTTTGGCAATATATAAGAAGTATATGACCCTGGTTCCTTTCTAAAGGAAATCAAAACTAGCCAAAATATAGGTAAGATCCAAACAAATGATAAAATTCCGAGAATGGAATGTATAAACCCGTTGGCTATTCTTTCCTGCGTTCTCATGTTTTTCATTGGAACTCATCCTCCTTCTTCGCTGACGATGTTTTGTTATAGACTAAAAGTGAGAAGAAAGCACTTAGTAAGAAAATAAATATCCCAATAGTTGATGCTAGTGAATAATTCTGTTCATTTACAGTCAGTTTATACAACCAAGTAACGAGTAAATCTGTTTTACCTGCTTGATAATAATTTAAGGTTAACGGACCACCACCTGTCAAAAGGTATATAACATTAAAATTATTGATATTTCCAATAAACTGAGTAATGAGATATGGTCCAGTCACAAATAGCATATAAGGTAATGTGATCTTCATGAATTGAACTCTAGCATTAGCACCATCAATTTTTGCACTTTCGTATAAATCTACCGGTATATTCATCAAAATTCCCGAGGTAATGAGCATGGAATAAGGAACACCGACCCATAAATTAACTATAATAACCGTAAATTTTGCAACATCTCCGTTAGACAAGAAAGGAAAGAAGTCTTTCACAAATCCTAGTTGTCTTAATATAACATTTAAAGTTCCTTGATCAGCAAGTAATTGAGACATCAGCAACAAGCTCACAAATTGCGGTACGGCAATCGTAATTACGAAAATAGTTCTCCAGAATTTCTTGAGTTTGATTCCTTTTTTATTAATCATCAACGCCAATATCATACCCAAAATGTAATTCAAGGCTGTTGCTAAGACTGCCCAAACAAGTGTCCAGATAAGAAGACCAAAGAAAGTAGTTGATTTGAGCGGATCATTCCATAAAGCATCTTTGAAATTATTGAACCCAACCCAAGTAAATAGATTGCCTGGAGGTTGATGATTTTTATCAAAGTTTGTAAATGCAATTAGAATCATAAAAATTAGTGGTAATATCGTAAACATAAATGTTCCAATAACAGGAATAGTTAATATCGTTACGTGGTATTTTTCATTGAGATAGAAATCAATCTCTTGTCTAAAGTTTCTTGGTCTAATACCATTATTAATTGAAACTTGATTCGCATAACAGGTTTTTAGATTAGATAAATATACTAGGAAGAAGCTTATGACAACAAATATTGTTGCTACACCAAACAAAAGCATCAACATTGAATTATCTCCAGGATATACTACGTAGATTCCTCTTACCTCATCAAATATCCTAGTTTGACCAACTGTACCTAATGTTTGAAGTCCAATAATGTAATCTAGTCCTCTGATAATCATAAATAAGATAAAAGTGATTTGGAAAAAAAGATAAGCTAAGCCCTTGATAATTTGTCCTCTTGTAAACATACCAAAACCCATTATGAGGCCTGATAATCTTGTAGATAGATCACCCTTTATAAAACACATTATGTATTTATTGAACAAATCATGAATTGAAGTTAATGCTTTTTTAACCATGTTTTTCTCGCTTTTCTCACTTATTTAAAAATAAGGGCAATATTTTAGTATTGCCCTTTTTGTTTACTTCTTAATCTACGATTAGGAGCCGTTAGCCTGCAATACCCAAGCATCAAGCATCTCTTGAATTGTCTTGGAATAGTCTTTTGTTTCCATTGCTAAGCCGAAAGCTTCTCCAGGTCCCCAATAAGAATCAGGTACGCTGTTCTGACTAATTGCAAATGCAGCTTGAGCAGCTAAAGCAGCCAAAGCGACATCAGCAACAACTGTAGTACTTGTCGCAGCTTTAATATTACTTGGACCAAGTTTACGAGTTTCGAAGCGTTTAATCTGATTGGCTTCATTGGTCAAGAATTCTGCTAGAGCCATAGCTTCTTCAGGGAATTTAGTAAGCGCATTAACGCCCATCAATTTATAACCCGCAAAGCTTCCCATTTGTGTGGAAGTTGTTCCCAACATGTATGAAGGCAACTTTGTAGCGGCATAATTAGCACCTAAAACTGTAGAAATATCTGAAGCATTCCATGTTCCAGAAACACCAGCAGCAATTGTTGTACCAATGTTACCTTTTAGGTAAGCATCATCACCAGTAACGAATGCAGAGTTAGCAGTAAAGGATTTAATAAATTCACCGACCTTTAAACCAGTAGCATTATTGAAGTCGATAACTTTCTTCCCATCAACGGTTTTGAAAGTGTTTCCAGCCCCAATAAAGAATGAAGCAATATACCAACCATTAGATACATCCATGAATACTTTCTTGTTTGCTGTAGCAGCTTTTGTCAACATAGTATCGAGGGATTTCACATCGTCAGCACTGAAAACGCTCTTATCATAATACAAGAAATAACCATTGTCAGCAGTGACTGGATAAGCATATAGCTTTCCACCAACAGTTGAAACATCAATAGAACCTGCGACATTGGCAGCGATAATAGCAGCCTTATTCAAGGTTACTTCATAAAGAGCCCCTGCATCTACTAAGCCAGAAATTTGATCATTCGGGAAAGAAAATACATCAGCGGCAGCTTCTGGATCTTCCAAATATTTTGTTTTGGCATCCGGTTCGCCTACAACACCCAAAGTAATAGTGTAGATCTTATCTGTGTTAGCAGCGATAAAAGCATCTACCATTTCTTGAAGCATTACTTGATCTTCTTGAGAGCCCCAAACCTTCAAAGTAACTTCTGTTTTCTTCTTTGTACAAGCCGACAAAGAAGCAACTAACAACAATGCAGAGAGCAGTAAAATAATCTTCTTCATTTCATTCCTCCTATGGTATCCACCAATGTAAGTGGTTACATTGATAATTATACCACCCATATTTTGCATTTTCCACTCATATGTTCACAAATATTTCACTTTTGGTCGTGAACTAATTATTCTAGAAAACGCTTTCCCAGAATGTTGTGTGGTTTAGATATACTTCAAGACACTCTATACTGCATAAAAAAACAAAAGAGGTTTAACTCTTTTGTTTCATTTTAGATAATGGCTTTGGTGGTTTCTTTATCGAAGAAATGTAGTTTCGTTACATCCATGGCCAATTTAATGGTGTCATGAGCGTGTACGTCAACTCTAGCGGATACCTTCGCCAAGATAGGTTGATTACCGAAACGTCCATGAAGGATGAATTCATGACCCAAAAGTTCAGAGACTTCAATATTGAAATCAAATGGTGTATCTGGGAATGTTTCTGCGACGATGCCTTCATAATGGATGTCTTCAGGACGGATACCCAATACGAGTTCTTTGCCTTCTAGATCTTTTAGGGCTTCACTGAACATCTTAGGAACCATAAATGATTTATTGTCGACTTCGAAACGGCCTTTAGCGTATTTTCCAGTGATGAAGTTCATCGCAGGAGCACCAATGAAGTTCGCAACGAACATATTGTTTGGATGATTATAGATTTCTTTTGGTGTACCGATCTGTTGGATATAACCGTCTTTCATAACGACGATTCTGGTAGCCATGGTCATAGCTTCAGTTTGGTCATGGGTGACATAGATGGTAGTAGCATTCAGACGTTCATGAAGTTTAATGATTTCAGATCTCATTTGAACACGTAGCTTAGCATCTAGATTGGACAAAGGTTCATCCATCAAGAATACCTGCGCATTACGTACGATGGCTCTTCCCAAGGCAACACGTTGACGTTGTCCACCAGACAACGCTTTAGGTTTACGATCCAAGAAGTTTTCGATTTCTAGAATACGTGCAGCTTCTTTAACGCGTTCGTCGATCTCATGTTTAGGAAGTTTCTTTAAACGAAGACCGAAAGCCATGTTTTCATAAACAGTCATGTGTGGATACAAAGCGTAGGATTGGAATACCATCGCGATGTCTCTGTCTTTAGGAGCGGTCAAATTGGAGAACTTATCATTGATGAACAATTCACCTGATGAGATTTCTTCTAGACCGGCGATCATTCTTAAAGTCGTGGATTTACCACAGCCTGAAGGACCGACCAAGACGATGAATTCTTTGTCTTTGATGTCGAGATTGAAATCGAAGACGGCTTGGACATTATTGTCGTAGATTTTGTTGATGCCTTTTAATTGTAGTGTTGCCATAGTTTAGGTTTACCTCGTTTTTATTTTACACCCTAGTTATTGATTTGATTTGTGCAGTATGCACAATTAACCTAAAATAGATGATTTTATGGTGAAATAGGTCTGTAAGAAGGCTGCTAAGTTGCTTTCTCTTAGATCTAATCCTGTTTGATCGATAAACTTAGCCAATCGATATGAGAAGGTATTGCGATGCACATACAGTAAGCTTGAAGCTAAGACAGAGTTTCCTCCTGTAAGTAGATACATACGAGCTGTTTCTAAGACTTCTTTTGAGACTTTCGATAAAAGCTGATCTAGACTAAGCATCAAACGATGATCTCCTTTTAAGGTCTCTAGTAATAAGACATCTCCTAGATCTATAATCTTACCAGAATGATGTTCACTCGCAATAGACAAAGCTAGCCTCATTAAAGCTTCATTATCGAAACCGATAACCATAGTCATCTTTATCCCTAAATCATCTCTTAGAGGCTCATAAAGAACTCTAAGTTGAATAGCGTGAGCTTTACTGATGATGAACTTCGCCGTTCTTTGATCCAACCAAGTAAAATCGCTTCCATAGCTTAAACAAAAAGCCTGGATGTCTTGTTCACGATGGGTTTCTACAGTATTAAGATAAAGGGTTAACAAATTAAAAGGCCTCTACTATCATAGCTTCATAAGGTTTTAGATGAAGCACTTTTCTGATATGCACATTTTGATAATTGTTGAAAATCACATGTTTATACTGACTCGGTAAGGTAAAGTCATGAGGATCTCTACTAAAGTTACAGATGATCATCAAGTGTTGAGACGCTGTCTTTCTATGATACGCGAAGACATTTTCATCCTTAGGATGGATCAGTTTAAAATCTCCACAGATTAAGGTCTCAGAATATTTACTATCTTTACGAATTCTGATCAAGGTTCTATAGGTATTTAAAATAGAATCCTTTTCAGCTTGTTGTTTTTCTACGTTGATCAAGCTATAATTGCCTACGTTTTTCTGATGAGGGACATGCGTAGAGAAACCAGCATAAGCTTGATCATTCCACTGCATCGGTGTTCTCGCATTGTTTCTAGAGGTTCTTCTTAAATGAGAAAGAATCTGTTCTTCTGAAAGATGGGTTTTAGCTTGTTTAGCGTAATTCTTGACCCAGACATCGGTAAAATCATCGATGGAGGTATAATCCACATTGGTCATCCCAATCTCTTCTCCATTATAGATGAAAGGAGTTCCTGGTAAAGTTAAAAGTATCGTTCCTAATAAGGTTCCTGATTCTCGATGAAAGTGAAGAGGATCTCCGTATTGGCTCATGACTCTAGGATGATCATGGTTCAACCAATAATGAGGCATCCATCCTTTACCTTTCATCCCTTGGATCCATAAGTTAAAGGTACGCTTCATATCTAAGACGTTGATCCTTATATCTTCATCTTTTAGATTATCATTCCCAAAGATATTGTTTTTCCAACAAGTATCAAAGTTAAAGACCATATTAAAGATGTGGGCATCATAGCCTGCATATTTTACCCCAGCTTCGACAGAAGCCCCACCTCCGACCTCGCCTACAGTCATACAATCATATTTACTTAATACTTTCTCATTGAATTCTTTTAAGTAATCAAAGAGCTCTGGTCGATTAGAGAACTTACCCCAATCAGGGGCTACATGATGGGCATTTAAAGGCATCGTTGAATCAGTAAAAGAAAGCTCTCGTGCTAAGTGAGCGATCGCATCGACTCTAAATCCATCGATCCCTTGATCAAGCCACCATGAGGCCATCTTAAACATCTCTTGCCTTAAGGCAGGAGAATTCCAGTTTAGATCAGGCATCTTATCAGAGAAGATCTTCATATAGTATTGATTGGTGATGGGGTCATGATTCCACGCAGAACCTTCAAAGAAGCTACCCCAATTGGTAGGCGCATGAAGATGTCCATGAGAGTCTTTCTTCCCATCTTGCCAAATATAGTAATCCCTTTTGGGATTAGATAAGGAGGATCTTGATTCGATGAACCAAGGATGTTCATCGGAAGTATGGTTTAAAACGAGGTCTAGAATGATCTTGATGCCTCTTTTATGGGCTTCTTTGATGAGATCTTTGGCGTCTTGTAGAGATCCAAATAAAGGATCTACATCATAAAAGTCACTGACATCATAGCCATTATCATCCATAGGTGATTTATAGAATGGCCCGATCCAAATAAGATTGATACCTAGATCTTTGATGTAGTCTAGTTTAGATATAATCCCTTTAAGATCTCCTACCCCATCATTATTACTATCATAGAAAGATCTAGGATAGATCTGATAACCTACTGCATTCTTCCACCATGTTTTATCCATATTGTTCCTCTCTCAATAAGTCGATCTACTTAACGTTCTTCGTTCGCTTCAGCAAGTAATGCATCAGAAATCGTAATCAAATCTGCAATAGATTGATCAATAGACTTAGAACCATCCCAAATTGCAATCTGAGCATCATTCAAGAATGATTGATAATAAGCAACACTCATCGCGCTCAGTTTCTTGTTATTTGGTATGGTTTCGAAATATTCAGAAGAACTATATAAGAACCCATACATCAAATCTTCTTGGATATTATTAGCTTTAAATATCGGAATATATATGGAATCATTTGAAAGTGAAGGGGCATATTTTGTATTATCAACCAATGCTTGAAACCCTGCCTTTGAATAAATCAATCTACCCAATTCATGAGCAGCGCTTCTAAATTTAGTATTGGTACTAATAACGAGTCCTTTTGTATTAACTAAGGTCGATTGGTGATTACCGTTATAGGTTGGCAAGGCTGAAACGATGAAATCAGAACCAGTATTTGCTTCAGCTGTAGTTAGATCCATCCAAGTCCCCAAAAAGCCAAACGGTGCAATTTCACTATCTAAAACATCTTCCCATCTCCAATTCATTTCTACACCTGGAGATAAAGTTTCTGATCCATCTTCAGCGATTTCTACAGAAATGAAAGAAGCTTTCGCATCTTCTAAAAATTCAAATCCAGTTTTAAATTCCAGATCATCATATCCAGGATCTAAAGGTCCATTTTCGAACATCTGCCACCCAGTAGATGACAAGTGGTGGTAGTCAGACCACTGATTGTTTAAAGTTAAAGGAAAAAGAGTTTCAATTGGTTTCCCTTTATACATTGGACGATCACCTGTATACCAAGAAGCTAAGAGAGAGAATATTTCTTCCCAAGTATCGAATGCATCAGGCAAATTATCATTATTGGCATCAATTGTACTTAAGTCAATCATTTCCAACATTGTTTTATTCCAAACGAAAACCAAACCATAATCATATAATATGGGGGCATAAACTAGATTTTCTGTGGTATTGACGGAATTTAAGAAAGACTCAACTGAATTGTCTTTTAGGGTATCAGTAAGTACCTTATCAAACGCAAGAAACTTTTCTGAATTCTTGACCACCTCACTATCATGCAATATATATATATCAGCATCATTATAGATTTGATCAGAAATAAGCCCAGACTCATTTCTTTTACTATTAATAAAAGTAACCGCCCCAATCGAATCTGGATGAGCATTGTTCCATATCTCAACAATGGCTTCCCCCCATTTGTCGTCATCCACACTTACAACAAGGTGTGCATCAGATTCTATCTTGTATTGTTCTAATTTTTCATCAAAACAAATTGTGGTCCCATTTAGCTCAATATCATCACAGGTCATTAACTTATTAGTACATGCAGATAAAGTACTAATAATCATAAGTGAGACCAACGAAAGAAATAATGATTTTCTTTTCTTCATACACACTCCTATTGAGACATATTATGACAATTTTTAACTATAACATCAAGTAGATAGTACCTTTTAAGCAATTGCTTTCTTCCTAGAAATTGACATTTATAGTGTATCGTTTACAATAACACTTGGGATTATAAAGATAAAGAATGAATAATCTCTCCATTGATGTTTCTTATTATTAGACTTATCTCGTTTTAGTTTACGAAGGATCTTGGGAATGGATTGCTCATAAGACCCTATTAGTAATCAAAAAAACATGCTTGTCTAGATCATCAACTCAAGTTCAGACCCATGTGAATGCCCAATAATGTGAAACATCCTGTATACTGAAAGCAGCTGTGTTTTATGTAGTGCTTATGATATCAAGTTGATACAGATCGGATAACCTATGATTACCAATGATAAAATCAGAATAACTTTACGTGCTATATCCATCATATTTCTTGTATGGGCTCTCTTTTTGTTTGGTCAAGATGCCTATAGTACGATGAATCATCAACAAGAAAACACCATCCTCGAAGACATCAAAGAAAACATCAGTGAGGAAATCATCGATACCACAGGTACTTTACCAGAAGAAGTCAAACCTGAAGACATCATGGGATCTGTTGAATTCTTCAATCGACTAAAAGCCGCTAACGATGACTACATCGGTTGGATCTATCTACCTGGTCTTAAGATCGATCATCCTGTTGTCGCGGCACCTAATAATTCCTATTATCTTAATCATGGTTTCTATAAGTCCTACAATATGTATGGGACGATCTTTGCGGATTATCGCAATGAAGATCTCTATTTAGAACCTCATTTGGTTATTTATGGTCATCATATGAAGAATAAGTCGATGTTTAGTTATTTAGATACTCTAAGAAACAAAAGCAATTACTCAGCCAATAAGATCATTGAGATCTATACTTCAGAAGGTTTAAAGAAATACATCATCTTCTCCGTTCATGCAGTAGATGCGGCTACCACTTCATTGAGTCTTCCTTATGAAGCTGACATTAAAACATTGATCGCAAGTTATACAAAAAAAGCCCTCTATAAGACGGGCGTAGATACTTCTAAAGCGACTCAAGTATTGACCTTAGTGACCTGTACCTTAGCGGTCACCAATGGACGTCTACTGGTTCACGCGATTCCTTATAACGAGTAATTACTTCTTCGCAAAGACCACTAAAGTATAAGGATTGATCGTTACGTTTTGAGCTTTGACGGAATCTAGTAGACCTGCCTCATTGGCTAAGATTTCTACGAAATCATCGAAGTGTTCATAATAGATTTGATTGGTAGGATTGATATAGACCCATAACTCATGATATGGGTTTTTTCTTTCACAGGTATAATGGATCACCAACATCCCATCGAAGTTTCTAAAAGAAACTCTGTTTTGGATCATCGTAGAACTGGTCATTCTAAAGATAGGCAAACGTTTACGTAAAGCAATCAAATCTTTGGTGTATTGATAAACTTCTAGATGGCGTTCTTTTCTTAACCAATCAACTTGATTGATCGCATCTGAACTACGATAAGAGTTATGTTGACCATTCTTGGTCCTACAGAATTCTTGACCTGAATGTAGGAAAGGTGTCCCTTGAGCCAAGAGCACAGAACCTATCATCAGTTTCTGTTTCTTGATCCTTATTTCCCGGGAATCTTCTTTACAGCACTCTTTTAATTTATCCCATGAAGTATGATTATCATGACATTCGACATAATTGACGCTTTGGGTAGGTTGATCAAAGATCTTCACTAAGCCAGGGATACAATTGCCTACCATGGCCCCTTTCATCGCATCAATAAAAGAAGCATCTCCAGAGGCATAGCCCTTCATGGTGATCTCATCAGGTGAGGTTCTTCCTTTAACGTGTTCTCTAAAGAAATCGTTGAAGTGAGCGATATGAGGCATCTTAGATTGATTGCCCATATTGGCTTTCATCTCTTCAGGCAATATTGTAGGCATATTCCAGCCTTCCCCATAGACGATAGAATCAGGTTTTAAGGCCTTACATTGAGCTTCTACTGCATTCATCGTATCTACATCTAAGACACCCATTAAATCAAAACGGAACCCATCCACATCATAGGCTTCCATCCAACATTTAACGCTATCTAGAATAAACTTACGAACCATCAATCGGTTAGAATCCACATCGTTATTACAGAAGGAACCATTGGATAAAGCCCCAGAAGAAGATCTTCTAAAGTAATAATAAGGTACTACTTTCTCAAACGCATTGGATTCCATCTCATAGACATGGTTATAGACGACATCCATGATGACTCTTATGCCTTGTTTATGAAAAGCTTGGACCATTTGTCTCGCTTCTAATACTCGTTTTAATGGATCTTTAGGATCGCTTACGAAGCTTCCTTCAGGGACATTGTATTGAAGAGGATCATAGCCCCAATTATAGAAAAGCGAAGGATTGTCTTCATCGACTGTAGAGAAATCATACATAGGCATGATTTGGACATGGGTAACCCCTAAATCAACGATATGGCTTAAGCCTGTGATCGTCCCAGAAGGCGTCTTCGTATTAAGTTCAGTTAAACCTAAATACTGACTACGAGACTTAACCCCTGATTCAACTTGGGCCGTAAAGTCTCTTACACTGAGCTCATAAATGACCGCATCTGTAGGATGAGAAAAAGGTGGTAAACGATGAGCGAATCTTTCCACATCGACCAAGTTGTAATCGATGACGACGGAAGCGGTATTATTGGAAGTCGCACTTCGTGCGATAGGATCACTTGATGTATTCCAATTCCCATTGACTAAGACATGGTAAAGATACTGACGCCCATGAAGATTGCCTCTTACGTTAAAACGAAAGACACCTTTATCAGTTCTCTTCATCTCAAAGCTCTTTTTAGGCGTATCCATCAACTCTAATATAACTCGGGTCGCAGTAGGCGCCCATAAGGTAAAGTCTGTCCCATCATTACTAGGATGGACTCCTAGATCATCCCCATCATAATAGAATTCTTGATCAAAACGAGCCGTTTTCGTAATCAATGAATATTGAAGAGGGACCTTTAAACCGTGTTCCTCGGTGACCTCATAAGCTTGGCCTATCTCAATGACTTCGTTGGTTTGAATGATGTATTTATTATAGTCCCCTTGAGAAAGTTCAAAATTTAAGATAGGACACTTACTTACAGAACCATCTGGTTTCTTTAAGTAAAAAACGTCAGATTTCCCATTATAGAACTGACGAGATAAATAGATGGTGATCAACCCATAATCATCTAAATGGGCTTCGTATTTTACACTTTTTCTCACGTTTAGATTATACCTCATTTAATGTGCTATGCAAGAAGAGAGTCCCTACGAATGTCCCAAAAAGACATAGTAGGATCATCCCTAGAAATCCAAAGCTTTGATAGAATAAAGGTCCAAATCCATTCACCAATAACCCATACACAGCCCCTGTTAAACTCATCAGCATGATCACTGTTCCGCTTTGTCGACTATAACGTACAGCCAACATAGGATTGATCAAACCTACGATCGTATCGTAGCCTAAAGAAAAGACCACAGACACCGGAATGATGATCAATGGATTAAGACTTACCATTGGGATTAAACCCACTAAAGCAACGTATAAGCCTCCCTGAAAGAGCTTGGTCATCCCAAATCGTTTATTCAGAAAGAAGATCACAAACGCAGAGGCAATCGATCCTAATCCTATCATCGAGTAGATCGATGAGATCTCTATCTGAGAATAACCTTTCTCACTTAAAAATACACTGAGAAAGTTAAAGAAGATAACGCCTGGTAAACCTGTCGCTAAGCTTACTCCTAAGAACCTTCTTACGGTCTTATCTTTTAATAAGAGCTTGAGATCGATAAGCGTAAGATGATCTTGATGAGATGAGCTTACATGAGGAATCATAAACAAGGCCAACCATAAAACAACACTTAATCCAAATAGACATAGATATAGAAATTGAAAACTAGTCGCTTCTACGATCGATGAGGCTAAGATCGGTGATACAAAGACCCCTAACGCAAAGGATAACTTTAAGAAAGCAGAAGTATTGCCCATATGTTTATGGTCCAAGAATTTTGATAGGTAAGACACGATAAGTCCTAATATGGCGAAGTATCCTAAGCCTACTAAGAAACGAGCACTAAAATACATCAGTACCGTTGAACTAAATGCCGCTAGTAGATGACCTAAGACAAAGATAAAGGTCCCACCGATCAAGATCGACTTGGTTCCTCTTTTATCCGCTAAATATCCAAAGATGGGTGATAAGAGCCCTGCCGCAACGAAACCTAGATTCAAGAAGGTCGCGTTCGATGAAGGTAAATCATAAAAAGAGGTAATACTTGGCGCTAACGAAAAAACCATACTCATCGTAACACTGGCCATAAATTGAAGGATCAATAAGATCCCGATCGTGATTTTTTTGTTTAGTAAAGTCATTACATTACTTTACACGATAAAGCTCTGTTCGTAAAGCGAAGGCTCTGTCTATACTCCAATAAAAAACAGCTTTTCAGCTGTTAGTTTTGTAAAGATTTGATATGCCAGATCTCTTCTGCGTATTGTCTGATCGTACGATCTGATGAGAAGAATCCAGATTGAGCGATATTGACCAAGCACATCTTGGCCCAATAAGTCTGATCGTTGTATCGACGTTGGACTTCTTCTTGGGCATCCACATAGGATCTAAAGTCAGCTAAGAGGAAGTATTCATCGTTTCTAAACATCAGTTCATCATAGATGATCTTGAATTCATCACGACTTTCACTAAACGAACCATCGATTAATGAATCTACCACGGCCTTTAGTTCAGGATCCGCATTGTATTTATCCCATACATTGTAGCCTTTTAACTTAAGGGCTTCGATGTCGTCTACTTTTAATCCAAAGATCACATCATACTGTGGACCTACATGTTCATGGATCTCCACATTGGCTCCATCTAAGGTACCTAAGGTCAAAGCTCCATTCATCATAAACTTCATATTACCTGTACCACTGGCTTCTTTACCAGCAGTTGAGATCTGTTCAGATACATCGGCTGCATTCATTAAGATCTCCGCTGTAGAGACATTATAGTTAGGTAAGAATACCACTTTGATGAATTTAGAGATCATAGGATCGTTATTAGCGACCGTTCCAACGCTGTGGATAAGCTTAATAACCTTCTTCGCGAAATAATAGCCAGGTGCTGCTTTCGCCGCAAAGATAAAGGTCCTTGGGGTCATCGTAAAGCTAGGATCCTTCTTGATCTTTTGGATCAAGTAGATGATATGCATCACATTAAGCAATTGACGTTTATAAGCATGTAGTCTTTTCGCTTGGACATCAAATATAGAATTCGTATCGACTTTGATCCCTGTCGTTTTTTCGATATGGGCCGCTAAGATCTTTTTACGTTTGGCTTTGACTTCTAAGAAAGCTTTTTGGACCTTAGGTTTATCGATGTGTTCCATGAGACGTAGTAAGGTCTCAGGTTCATAGAGATAATCTGAGCCTATTGTCACATCCAAGAGATCCTTCAACTGAGGATTAGAATAGACAAGCCATCTTCTATGGGTGATTCCATTGGTCTTATTGTTGAATTTTTCAGGGAATAATAAATAGAAATCTTTGAAGAGATCCTTGATCAAGATGTCTGTATGAAGTTTCGCGACCCCATTGACGGAGAAAGCCGAAACGATCCCTAAATGAGCCATTTGGACTTGTCCATCACGAATGATGGATACTCTATTGATCAAATCGGTCTGTTGAGGATATTGACGTCTAACGCCTTCTAAGAATCTTCGATTGATTTCTTCGATAATCATATAGATACGAGGTAATAGTCTTTGGATATAATCGATAGGCCATTTCTCTAAAGCTTCAGCCATGACCGTATGATTGGTATAAGCGAAGATGCGTGATACAATCGGCCAAGCTTCATCCCATGTATAGTGATGTTCATCCATAAGGACTCTCATGAGTTCAGGAATAGCTAAGATCGGATGGGTATCATTCAATTGGAATACGAGCTTATCAGCCATATTGTCTAAAGAAGGATAGACTCTAAGATGAGCCTTAATGTTAGAAGCGATCCCAGCACTACTAAAGAAGTATTGTTGTTTCAAACGTAAGAAACGTCCATGTTCAGTAGAATCATCAGGATATACGTTTTGACAGATTTCTCTGAGTTCATTGATGTATTGTCTAAAATCTTTATCGGTAGGTAAATTATCAGAAGCTTCAGCTGACCATAGTCTTAAGGTATTGGTTTGATCAGTACCTCTTCCTACAATAGGCATATCATAAGGAACCGCTAATACAGACTCATAATCGACATGGTTAAATATGATCTCCACGCCTTCGCCTTTCTGCATTTCGATTCTTCCCCAAAATTTGACTTCTACAGCGTGTTTAGGTTTACGAACTTCCCATACATTGCCTAAACGAAGCCATTGATCAGGAACTTCGACTTGGTAACCATCGACGATCTTTTGTTTAAAAAGCCCATATTCATATCGAATACAGTTCCCATGACCTGGTAAGCTCATCGAAGATAAGGAATCCATAAAGCACGCCGCTAAGCGTCCTAGACCTCCATTACCTAGACCAGCATCAGATTCCATGTCTTCTAGTTGATTAAGATCGATGTCGAGTTCTTTTAACCCATCTTTGACCACATCATAGATCCCAAGGTTCATAAGGTTATTGGTTAGTAATCTTCCGATTAAGAATTCCATCGAAAAATAAACCAATTGTTTGGCTTCTAACTGGGCTACTTCTTCCTTGGTATTCTTCCAATGGATCGAAGCATAATCCCTAACCATTTCTCCTAGAACCATATAACGTTCAGTACGATGCGATTCTGAAACTGAACGACCATAATTTTCAATAACTCTTTGCGCAAAATCTCGCTTAAATTCAAATTTGTCTTTAAACATCCAAGACCTCCTTAAAAAGCACGTGCTTATTTTAGCATAAAACTTGCATAATGCTCAATGTTTTATCGACGGTACTCAAACATGATCCCCGCAAATGGGGCAATTCTGATGTTGATGGACTGAGGATATCCATGTGAAGGATAGTCTTCTGAGTTGAGCGGGAAGTAATTACACATGTTGTTTCCGTTATAAATATCCTTCTCAGTGTTCATGATTTCTGTATAAAGACCCGCATGAGGAACCCCTAAACGGAAGTGTTCAAACGCATTAGGCGTCATATTCAATACGACCACTACAGTTGAATGTTCATCTTCTCTTTGGTAAGAATAAATGCTTTGGCTCGCATTATCCGCATCGATCCATTTGAATCCAGGATGCGCATAGTCTTGATTGCTTAAGGCTGTATGATAAAAATAGACATGGTTTAGATCTCGTATATAGCGATGGAACTTGTTGTGGGCATCAAAACCCAATAAGAACCAATCCAGTTCAGTGCTTTCATCGAATTCTTTAAACTGGGCCAATTCATTGCCCATAAAGTTAAGTTTCTTCCCAGGATGAGTCATCATATATAGATAAAGGTTTCTTACTTGAGAGAACTTCTGTTCATAAGAGCCCCACATCTTATTGATGATGGTTCCTTTCCCATGGACAACTTCATCATGAGATAAAGGCAAGATAAAGTTTTCTGAATAGAAATAAGCCATAGAGAAGGTCAATTGATGATGATGGAATTGTCTATAGATAGGATCTAACGCGTAATACTTCAAGGTATCATTCATCCAACCCATATCCCACTTATAGTCAAAACCAAGACCCATATCGGTCGTAGGATGGGTAACTTTAGGAAAGTCTGAGGAATCTTCCGCGATCATGGTGACACCAGGATAGCGTACATTGAGGTAATAGTTCAATCGACGAATAAAAGCCACAGCCCCATCATTGGATCCATTTTGTTTATTGCCGTGCCAATAGATGAGGTTACTTACCGCATCAACTCGTAAACCATCGATATGATAGGTCTCCATCCAAAACGAAGCAGAAGACATCAAGAAGGATCTTACTTCTTCTTTCCATAGATCGAAGTTCTGTGTATCCCATTGACTATTCGCATCTTTTTCATTTTGATATTCATAAAGGGCTGATCCATCAAAGTATCTTAAACCGAAATCATCTTTTACGAAATGAACAGGGACGAAATCTAATATGACACCGATATTATTGATGTGGCATTGATTGATCAAATGCATGAACTGTTTAGGTGTCCCATAACGTGAAGTTAATGAGAAATAACCATGGGCTTGATATCCCCAACTACCATCAAAAGGATGCTCAATAAGAGGCATCAGTTCGATGTGGGTATAACCCATGTCTTTGATGTAAGGGATAAGATGATGAACCAGTTCTTCATAGTTCATCCAAAATAAACCATCTCGCTTCATCCAACTACCTAGATGAAGTTCATAGATGTTCATGGGTTCATTAAAATGTTTGCGTCGTTTAGAGATCCATGTCTTATCGTTCCAATTGAAACCTGATAGATCTACAACGAGATTACCTACCTTAGGTCTAACTTCACACGCAAAAGCATAAGGGTCGCTCTTTTCGATCCAGAATCCATCTTTCTTTTGGATCTTGTATTTATACAAGCTCCATTCTGTAACTCCAGGGATAAAGATTGACCAAGACCCATCGTGATCTCGATGAAGATCTATGCCTTCCCAATTGTTGAAAGATCCAGATACAAGTATGCGTTGTGCTTCAGGTGCATAGACACTAAAACGAACGCCTGTTTGGTCTTTTTCCTTTTCTAAATGTGCCCCATAAACCTTGTGGGCATCAAGACAATGACCTTCATGAAACTGTTTGATGATCTCTTGACGCATGAGCTTCTCCTTTATTGATAGTGCTTCTGCAAATCTTCTTTAATGGCTTTGAATTTAGATTGAACGGAGACTTGATCCTTGGCAACGATACAGAAATAGAATTTACACTTAGGTTCAGTTCCTGATGGTCGTATGGCTACCCAAGAACCATCTTCTAAGAAATATTTGATGACGTCAGATTTTGGGAAGTCTAAGACAGAGCTTTGCCCATTTTCTTCTCTAAGCGAAGTCATATAGTCTTCTTTGACGATGATCTTATAGCCTGCGAAATCATGGATCTTTTCAGTTCTAAAATGAGTGAGGATCGTTTTGATTCGTGCGGCCCCATCTTCACCTTTTAAAGTTAAGGATACTTGGTCTTCATGATGGGTCCCAAACTTCTCATAGAGCCCATTTAAAACATCGACTAAGGTCTTCCCATGATTTTTATGATAGGTAATGGCTTCCGCTAAAAGTAAGCATGCTTGTATCGCATCTTTGTCTCTTACGAAAGGTTCAAAGAGATATCCATAGGATTCTTCATAGCCGAAAACGAAGTTCTTTAAATGATTGATTTCATATTGAGCGATCTTATCGCCTATAAACTTAAAGCCTGTGAGGGTCTTTTCTGTTTCTACCCCATAAAACGATGCGACCTTTTGACCTAGATCTGAAGTCACCACGGTATTAAACATCACTGGATGATCAGGCATATTACCGATTTCTCTTCTTGAGGAGAAAAGATAATCGATCAGGATGGATCCTGTTTGATTGCCTGTCAATAAGATATATTCTCCATTATGAAGGACGGCGACACCTAAACGATCCGCATCTGGATCAGTACTTAAGACCCCATCCGCTTTGACTTGTTTGGCCAATTCTATGGCACCTTCATAAGCGATCTTTTCTTCTGGATTAGGAGATTTCGTATTTGAGAAATCAGGATCAGGATCACATTGGCTTAAAAGAGGGATCACATAGTATCCTGCTTTGGCTAAACTTTCTCTGACTAAGATATTAGCGGTCCCGTGTTGAGGGGTGAAAACCAAACTGACTTTTAATTTATCTTGGTTAGGTCTGAGTTGACATCCTAAGACAGCCTCTAAATAAGGCTCATCTACTTCTTTATCGATGATGTGGATCAATTGTTGTTGTTTAGAACTGAGTTCTACGACGATAGATAGTTCATCGTCGATTGCTTTTATTTCTTTAATGACTTGATCGATCAGATGAGGAACCAATTGACAGCCCTTATCATCATAGATCTTATAGCCGTTGTATTCTTTAGGATTATGCGAGGCGGTGATAACGATACCCCCTTCACAGTTAAGGTATCTTACCGCATAAGAAAGTTCAGGCGTTGGTCTTAAGGATGAGAAGACATAGGACTTGATCCCATGCATGGCTAATACTTTCGCTGATTCTAGTGCGAATTCTTTAGACATATGGCGATTATCATAAGCGATCGCAACACCTCTTAGTTGAGCTAAAGGGTATTGAAGAAGATATCTTGCGAAGGCAAGATTCGCTTTACGTATGGTATAGATGTTAAGTCGATTAGGACCTACGCCTAATAGACCTCGCATTCCAGCAGTCCCAAACTCTAAGTCCGTATAAAAAGCATCTTGAAGTTCTGCATCAGATGCTTTCTCTAAAAGAACTTTTAATGTAGGATCGAGAGCCTTAAAATTCTTCCAATGGTTGATTTTGTTGTTCATAGCGCCTCATAATAAAAAGAAGATGAGATCATCTTCTGTTTTATGTTTCAGTTTTTACTTAATGACCTTTTGGGTTCTGAGAACGTCTTCGATGGTTTTGATCGCATCTTGTTCGTCATCGCCTTCACATGAAATCGTAACTTCTGATTGGGTTGGGATGCCTAATGACATAACGCCCATAATGGATTTCATATTCACGGAACGACCTTTAAAGGCAACCTTAACGTCACATTTAAAGCGGCTTGCAGCGCTCACAGCCACGGTGGCTGGACGAGCATGCAATCCAACTGGATCGACAACCAACACTGTAATTTGTTTCATAACGTAATTCCTCCTGCTCTTGGCTTAATTGTATCTTATAATCCTTTGCTTTACAACAGTAAACTTTAAACACTATAGGCTGATGTAAGCGATTTCATGATGGATTCTAAAGTCTTTGAGCTAAGTTCATCACAATGGCTCCCAATCAGAGTTTTTGAGTTTAAGCTAATCGCTAGTTCTATCGTTTTTTTATAGGCTTCAAGATCTTCACATTCAGGGATCTTTCCTTTCCCATGATCGGCTAAATTATCTCCCATAAACAAGATTCCTTCTTGTGGATAATGAATCATTAAACCATCGCGTGTATGCCCAGGTGCAGGATAAAGCACCAAAGGACCTATTTGAGTTTTAAAGTCGATCAAGGTATCCGCATAGACACAGCCTACTTCTCCTTCTTGGATCTCTTTAAAGTAAGCATAGGATCGATCGAAATCTTCTTCTAGTAAGGTATTAAAAGGTTCACAGGCGATGATCTTTGAGAATGAAGCGCCTTTAGAACCCCATACATGATCAAAATGAGAATGGGTATAAATCAAGATATTAGGCTTCTTAGGATCACAATAAGGCATAAAATCAGTTATGGCTTTTGAACCTAAGCCACTATCGATATAGACATTCGCTTCATCTAGACAAATCAAAAAGGTATTGATAAACCAGTCTACCCCTTCAGGATGGACCCTTCTTTCATACACATGAGAAGCAAGCTCTCTTATCATAGTCTCATTATAAAATAAAAATGACGCTTTGCGTCATTTATGATAAGTCTGATTTGATAAGATCTTAAAGCTTCGATAGATCTGTTCTAAGACAAGCACTCTTACGAGCCCATGAGGGAAGGTATTATCTGAGAGCTTCCAAATAAAATCTGCTCTTTCTCTAAGTTCATCGTTGACCCCTAAAGAACCTCCAATCACAAAGACTACATTCTTTACGGAGCGATTAAAATTGGTTTGGATCAATAAGGCAAGCTTCTCTGAACTGATCAAGACCCCTTTTAGATCCAGTAAGATCACCCCATCATCTGAGCCTATAGTCGATAAGATCGCTTTGGATTCTTTATCGATGGCTTTTAGATTAAGTGACTCACTCTCTGTATTAGGCTCATCAGGAAGCTCAATAAGAGAAAGCTTATGAAAGGGCTGTATTCGTTGAGAGTAATCCTCAACCAGACTGACAAGTGCTTTTTCTTTAAGTTTCCCAACACAGATCAGTTTGATCATTCAAGTTTGGCACTGGTGGTATACGAAGTAGTGCCTCTAACGTAAGTCACTTCAACGGTATCCCCAACGGCTTTCCCATAAAGCAATCTTCTAAATTGTTTAAATGAAGTCACAGTGGTCCCATCGAAGATCGTAATTACATCTTTCGCTTTGAGTCCTGCTTTGGCTGCAGGTGATCCTGCTTGGACACCTGTGATCATGATACCTTTATCCAGATCCAATTGGATCCCATAAAAACTCTTTTGAGCGGAAGGCATCGTATCGATACTGACCGCAGATACGCCCAATAATGGACGAATGACTTTCCCGTTGGCCATCAATTGTTCAATGATCGGAATGATCTCATTGACTGGGATCGCAAACCCCATACCTTCAACACTGCTATCGGCGATCTTCATCGAGGTGATCCCAATAAGTTCTCCTGCCATATTGATGAGAGGTCCTCCTGAGTTGCCTGGATTGATCGCTGCGTCTGTTTGAAGTACGATAGAATCCCAATCATCTGTCCCATCCCCATCGATATCGACAGGAACGACTCGATCTGTCCCTGAGATGATGCCCATGGTGACTGATCCTGAGAATTCAAAACCTAAAGGACTCCCTATCGCTAAGACGGTCTCTCCTGCTTTAACCAAGGAAGAATCTCCTAAATCAAAGGTCTTGACTGTAAAATCGACTGGGACTTTTAAAAGAGCCAAGTCGGTGAATTTATCAGATCCTACAACGATCGCATCTACTTCTTCTCCGTTGACGAAAGTCACGGTCACATTGGTTGCCCCATCGATGACGTGATTGTTGGTGATGATGTAGACATTGCCTTCTAGAGATAGATAGATGGCACCACTACCGGTTGAGACGAGCTCTGTTTGGTAGTAATTGGATACCCCTACGACTTTAGAAAGGTTATCGGCAACGACTTTGGTAATATTAGTCGTAAATTCAGTATCGACCTCACGAATGATTTTAACTTCACCCGTAAGTTCCAAAGTATCTAAAAGATTTTTTACTCCGACATACTCAAAAGTAAGTACAGTGTTCCAAATCAATAAGACACCGATAATCAAGGTCGCATATTTCTTCATAAGGTTCCTCCTGAGACAGGTTCATTCTGTTTCGCACAATCCAAAGTAATGTCTGGATTAAGCTTGATCTGATGGGCTTCAAAAGTTTCGACTAAGGTCTGTAAGGCATGTCTCTCTGTATTGGCCTCACTGGATAAATGAGCCAAGTGGATAGACTTCGTATTAATACCTACCAATTGTGCCAGATAAGCAGCACTGTCTTCATTACTGAGATGACCACTATCCGATAAGATCCTAGATTTAACAGGATAAGGCCGTTGTGTCTGCATCAGTAATTCCACATCGTGATTGCTTTCAAAGATATAATAATCTGCATTGCTTAAGTAGATGAAATCCGTTTCTCTTAGATATCCTGTGTCTGTAATATAAACCAAAGAAGTCTCATGATGTCTAAAGACATAGCCGAAGGTCTCTTCAGCGTCATGGGACAATGGTAAAGGCAGGATCTCTAGATCACCTATGGTGATCCACTCATAAGGCACCAAAACCATCGTATCCTCTCGATCTCTTAATCGATGAGGCGCAAAGACGGGTTGATCCTTAAACAGTTTCAACTGACTCACATGATCGATATGGCTATGGGTTATCACTACCGCATCAATCTCATGATAGTGTACGCCACAATTATGGAGGGATTGTGTCAAATAGCGTTTTGTATGACCACAATCTAAAAGAATTTTCGTTGTTTTGGTTTCGATGAGTGTACTGTTGCCTCTTGAACCACTACATAAAACAGTGTATTTCATCAGCAATATAAATATCTACAAGGGTTCATCCAAACCCCATTGACCATGACCCCAAAGTGTAGATGAGGTCCTGTAGCATTCCCAGTTTGACCAATGGTTCCAATAACTTCCCCTTTATTGACGACGATGCCTTCTACGACCCAGCTTCTTGAACGCATGTGGGCATAATAAGTAATCATCCCATTATTATGATTGATTTTTACATAATATCCAGCGTAAATATTGTATCCAACTTCCATAACACGTCCACGATCAGCGGCATAAATAGAGCCCGCATTGGTTGTGGTATATTTCATATCTAAACCTTGATGCCATTGTCTACCATCGTAGTAACAGTGGAAATGACAAGTCAAATACCTAGGATAACCTATAGGCCAACGTAAGGTTCCTGATCCAATATGAGGGATAATCTTAGTGCCTATTAATACGACTTCTCGAATAGGTTGCTTGGTAATGACAGATGAGCTCTCATTACTATCAATCAAGATCCCATTGACATACTTTTCAACATACTTGACATTCTTATAGCCCACTTTATCATGGGTCTTTATGACAGATAGACCTTCTCTTATGGATGCATCTTTTACGTATAGTGTGGTTTCAGGATAAACGATTTCTTTTGCGAAACGTTCTTTGGTTACGACAACGCTTAATGGAGAATCAAAATAGCTTACATTTAAAATGGTCCCAGGTACCAAGATCTGATTTTCCGATTTTATGATCTCACTATTGACACTAAGGAGCTGTTGAGCTGTCATTCCTGAAAGATAAGCAATATATTCTAAAGTATCGTAAGTCTTGACCGTATAGGTCTTTAAGGCTTCCGTGTAACCATAACTTAAGAAATACATAATTTCTGCTTTTGTCTTCAAGATCTCAGAAACTGAAGCCATGGCTGCGGAATATTCCGCTGTTTCTATGACATTGATACCGATTTCACGTGTCCCATAAGTTGTAAGTTCTGCAGGCATTTGTTTCTTCTTTAAAAGCTCATACGCATCTAATGAGATGAAGTTTAAAAGGAACTGTTCTTTAGCTGTCTCAAAATCATTCGTATTCTTAACGTAAATGAGGGCTCCATTAGAGAATTTTATCTTATAGACCTGAACTGAGAATAAAGTATTTTCTTTTAAATAGTCAAAAATTTGAGTATCCGCATTTTCATAAAAGATGTAACTTTCTTCACTGGTGATAAAGATATCTTCGCCTAGACCAAGCTTTGTCTCAGGGAAATCAACTTGATACGTCTCTTCATATGCACTCTGTAAGAAAGCATCTAGATCTTCCTGACTGGTCAAAACCCCAATCAATTGATTCTTATGATAGATCTTTTTGATCATATGAGGTTGAACATCGACAGCCATGACAGGCTGTTCAACGAGACTAGTTTCTTTGATGTTGATCTTTGTGATTAGGCTTTGGCCTGATCCAAAAGTATCCGCTGCGATCATCAATAAGAAGCTCATGACAATCGCAAATAAGATCGTTAAGATTTTCTTCATCTATTCACCTTGTCCTTGGGCAGATTCAGAGATGTTATAGAAGGCATTGATGTTACGTTCAAAAGCTAAGTTTATGCTTCCTGTTGCCCCATTACGATGTTTAGAGATCAAGACTTCTGTGACTTCAGTTGTTTTTTCTTCTTCTTCACGTTTATAGTAGGATTCACGATATAGGAAAAGTACGATATCCGCATCTTGTTCCAAAGATCCTGATTCTCTTAGATCTGATAATTGAGGTTTATTCCCAGCTCTTTGTTCAACCATACGAGACAATTGAGACAGCGCCAAGACAGGGGTCTCTAGCTCTCTGGCTAAAGCTTTTAAAGCACGTGAGATCTCCGATACTTCTTGTTGACGATTGTCTGAGGATCCTTTTCCACTACCTGAGATCAATTGAATATAATCGATAACGATCAGACTTAAAGGATGCTCAGCTTGAAGCTTTCTACATTTAGAGAATATTTCTGCGACTCTGATCGATGGTGAATCATCGATATAGATCTTAGTGTTTTTTAGATCAGCTGCAGCTTCGTTTAAGGCATTCCATTGTTGATTAGATTTAAATTGACCTGTTCTTAGTTCAGATCCATTGATTCTGGATTTAACTGAAAGCATACGTGTGATCAACTGTTCAGCAGGCATTTCTAAAGAGAATAATGCGACTGCTTTATCGGTGATCTGGGCCGCATTTAAAGCTACGTTCAACGCAAAAGCTGTCTTACCCATAGAAGGACGAGCCGCTAATAAGATAAGGTCTCCTTTTTGAAAACCATTGGTGATACGATCCAATCGACGATAACCTGATGAGGTCCCTGTAATATTGGAATGTTGTTCACTCATTTTTTGAATGTTTTCTAAGACATGACCTACAACTTCTTTCGCATCTCTAAATTCACTCGTACGACGAGTTCTTGTTACGTTTAGGATCTGTTTTTCAGCTCTATCCATAACTTCATCGATGTCTGCTTCCGCATTAAACCCTTCTTCAGCAATGAGCTGAGAAGTGGTGATCAAGTTTCTTAAGTAGGCTTTATTTTGGATCAATTCGACATAGTACTTCGTATTGGCTCCTGATACGGAAGTATCAGATAGTTCCATGATCATATTGACTCCACCTACTGCAGTTAGCACCTTAAGATCATTACATCTTGAGATCAAACTTACAGAGTCGATGGGTTTGCCTTCTTCTTGCATAGACATCATGACTTGAAATAAACGCTTATGGGCTTCCGCGAAAAAATCCTCTGCTTTAAGTCCCATTTCAATGACAGTACTTACAGCACTAGGATAAACCATCATACTGGACAGTAAAGCTTGTTCAGCTTCTAGACTGCTGGGCAGTTGACGTTTGAGGGTCATAATTAAACTCCTTTGACTTGAACCTTAAGTTCACCGACAACGGTACGATGAAGATCGATCTTAAGCACATACATCCCAACGGCGTTGATGGGATCGCTTTCTTGGATCTTACGTTTATCGATACTTAGCTTATGTTGTTTTAGTAATTCTTCTGCGATCTGTTTAGAAGCGATCTTCCCAAAGACACGACCTTTATCGCCTGTCTTCAAAGTTAAAACGACGGTTACTTTGGATAACTGTTCTTTTAAGACATTGGCTTCTTCGATGGCTTTAGATTCATCATCGAGTTTCTTTTGATTCTGTTCTTCTAATATGGCTTGAGATTGAGAAGAAGCTGGTACAGCGAGTTTATTTCTAATTAAGAAATTGCGAGCGTATCCATCTGCGACCTCACAGATCTGGCCCTTCTTGCCGACATTTTTTACGTCACTCAAGAGAATGATTTTCATTGTTTTTATCCTCCTCATCCACGTTTTGTTGAAGGATCGCTTGTAATTCAGCGAGGACTTCATTGACTGTGGTATTTGATCTTTGTAGACCGGCAGCTGTATAGTGGCCACCGCCATTCATCTTTTCCATTATAACATGGACGTTAACATTTCCATTAGATCTGGCTGATACTGCCACCTGATCATTGTCATCCATAGCAACCACAAAGGAAGCTTCGACCCCTTTTATCCCAAGCATCATATCAGCCGTTTGAGACATGACCGATCGAGAGATCTTTTCGTTAGGTAAAGAGGTGATCGCCATAGAATGGGAATTGATCGAGATGTTGTTATAGAGCTTAGCTTTGATCTCAAAGGTCTGATAATCATCTTTTAAGAATTCATCAGCTTTTAAAGGATCAGCTCCGTATTGTTTCAATAGCGAAGCGACCTCAAAGGTACGACTTCCTGTTCTATTTCTAAAGCGATTCGTATCGATCATGATCCCAGTTAGAATCATGGTTGCTTCTTCTTTGGTCAATTCAAAATGCTTAGGTTGATAAGGAATCAGTTCTGTGATCAATTCACAGCACGATGAAGCTGCTGTTTCGGTATACACCATCATAGGATCAAAGGTAAAGTCTTGATTGCGTCGATGATGATCGATAACGACCACTCGTTTAGATTTCGTGATCAACGAAGGTATGCTTGATTGACTGGCATTATGATGATCCAACATGACCACCAAGGACTTCGATTTAAGCACACGTGTGATTTCAGTCTCATCCATAAAGACGTTGGTCTTATCCAGTTCTTCTTTGTATTCTAGATAAGCAAGATTCAGTTTCTCTTCTATGCCACCAGCTAATACGATATAGGCATCTTTCCCATTACTACGGGCAATATTACACATCCCAATCGCAGAACCCATACAATCAAAATCCATCTCTTTATGACCAACTAAGATCACATTATCAGATTTATGGATCAAATCTTTTAAGGTCTGAGCGATGATACGAGCTCTTACTTTACTTCGTTTTTCTTGAGCTTGAGAACTTCCGCCTAAGTATTCAACTTCTTGATCATAGGCTTTGATGGCGATTTGATCGCCCCCTCTACTTTGAGCGAGTTCTAATGCGTTGAGTGCCATTTCATCCAACATCTGGACATCACTAGAGCCTTTCCCAAATCCTATAGATAAGGTAATGGCGACATCTAGTTTAGCCGATTCTTCATGAATGACTTTCATAATGGAGAAATTATCAGCGATGATCTGTTCAAATAATTGTTGAGTCATGACCAACATCAAACGATTGGTTCTTAGTCTTCTCACCAAGACACCTTGAGCTCTTGCCCATTCGATGATCCTTTGACGGATATTGGTATCGATTTGACCTGTTGTCTTATCATCTGAATACAAGGCTGTTTCTTCATAGTTGTCCAAATGGACATAACCGATGACCATCTGTTGATTGGTAGTCAGTTCTTTTAGATTATAAAGATCAGTGATGTCTCTAAAGAATAAGGTTTGGCCTTCTTCTTTCTTTAAGACTTCATAGGTATATTGATCTAATGTCACAGTAACTAAGTCAGCTTCTGAATTAAACAATTGTTGAGTTTCAGGCATCCAACTACTGATCTGTTTACCTACGATATGTTCAAAGCGAGATTGAAGGAAATCATTGGCCCAGGTCACATTCAAATTACTGTCATAAGTCAAGATCCCAATATTCCCAAACATAAACGCTTGAGATGCTTCTTCACCGATGATCTGTGATAAAGCAAGATTACGTTTAACTTGAGCAGATTCCACGAAATCAAAAACCCCAATCAATAAAACCATATTGATAGCAGCTAAAACCATATCCAACCAATTGATGGATTGTTTCATAAGGTAATGAACCACAAACAAGATCACTGCTTCAATAAGTAAGACCTTGAATATGTTTGATTTTAGTTTATTCAGTGGGTTTTGCATAAGTATATAATACTCTTTTTCTTAGGTCAGTAAAACTGTCAAACAAACCTATGGATACACCAATAACTGGCAACCTCAAAAATATCAAAAGTGCGAGGATAGTTAACCATGGTTTTTTAGCCAATTTAGCCACCATCAACACAACGATATAGGCATCTATTGAAAAAATCAAAAGCGAGAATACCCCGAAATTAGTAAGGATGATCTGTAAGGTCACATCATCTGTATAACCCATCAACAAATTACTAAATAGACCCAAAGATAATATAGCTGCTAATTTTTTAGGTAATATGATTTGCGATAAAGGTTTCATTGAACGAGTTTTCAATTTTAATCGTCCCAATAATAAAATGGAAAGCATATGCGTTACCAAAGCTTGACCAACAGCCGCCACCAACATCAACATTGGATAAATCGACATGATTAAGGTCTTAATATTAGATGGTAAATCTTTGATTCCTAATTCACTGAGAAAGGCCAACATCACATCGACTTCTTTCACAAGATCAAATCCAACCAGTTTTGCGATCACGACCATTTCAAAAAAGTAACTGATCGCTGTCAATAACGTTGTCCAACTCAATAGCCATCCATTATCTTTATCTTTATAGATCCCATATCCATAAACAAGTCCAACAACGACCGCGGTCATCATATAAAATAAGCTTACTGGATCCGAAATCATTAGACCCAAGATGATCATCGCTGTACTAAAAAGAAGACCTTGTTTAAATCCATACTTCGCAATGTAAAAAATTGCAGGTAAAGGCATAATAAAGACAATAAAATCACGAAACAAACTTCCTGTGACTCGATTAGCGATAAGCATTACACCGACAAACGCTAATAACATAGCGCCTTCGGTAACGGTTCTAACTTGTTTTTTCATGTAAAGTAAAGCTCCACCTTGCGATGGAGCTTGTGTTTTAGTCTGCTACGTAAGGGAGTAATGCCATTTGACGAGCACGTTTGACCGCAGTGGCCAACATGCGCTGGTATTTAGCATTGGTACCGGTAACGCGTCGCGGAATGATCTTACCATTGGAAGAGATAAATCTCTTCAAGAGTTCGATATCCTTATAGTCGATGACCGTAATGTTGTTCTTAGTAAAGTAACATACTTTCTTACGGCCAATTCTTTGTTTTTTATAGACTGCCATAATTCTCCTTTCTTAGAATGGAAGATCATCACTGGATATATCCAGTAAAGGCCCTGTATTGAAGTCATCATCATTGACTTGACTTTCATCAGGGAAATAGCCGGTAGCGGCTTTAGGTGCTTGTTGAGACGGCTGATAATTAGTGCCGGCATTTTGAGGAGCTGGGGAAGTCCCTGTTCGAATCAATTGAACAGAATCACAATTAATTTCAGTGACATAGACCTTACGGCCATCTTTGTCATCGTAGTTTCTTGATGTGACACGTCCTTCGATTGCGATCATGTTTCCTTTTTTAGCGTATTGATTCATGTAATCAGCGGATTGAGCCCATGCTACACAAGGGACATAATCGGTTTGTTCCTGGTCTTTAAATTTGCGATTGACCGCAATTGTAAACATGACCTTGGAAGTCCCGGTTGAAATCTTACTGAACATTGGGTCTCTGGTGAGATTACCAACGACAACAACACGATTAATCATAGGTGCTCCTTAATTTTCTTCTAGATTGAGTATAAGTGTTCTTACTACATTTGTATTGATACGTGTTAAGCGGTCGAATTCCTTAATGGCTTCCGGTTCTGCTTCTACGTTCAACAACATGTAGTAACCTCTTGTCGCAAAGTCGATGGGATAAGCAAATTCTTTTACGCCCCAATCATCTGCTTTACTGATAACCGCACCATTGCTGGTTAGGATACCGTGTAAAGAAGCGATGAGTTCGTTACGAACTGCGTCTTCCAAAGAAGCTTTGACGATGTACATGATTTCATATTTTCTCATGTGGTCACCTCCTTGTGGTCTAATGGCCTTTTCAGGCAAGGAGTAAATAAATTAATATCTACCCGTTAAAAGATTATAACACCCCAATTAGACCTTGTAAACCATCCTTAATGATGAAGGTATAAAAAGATAGCTTCAATAAAGTGAAGCTATCTTTTAGTCTTATTAAATAACCATTTCTTTGATTATTTTGTCTTATCTAACCAGAATATCGTATTGATATGAGGAGAAGAACGTTTATCTAATGGAGGAGGTGTCATATAATCCCCATAGACTTGAGTTAACCAAGCATGGGTATTCGCAGGCGCTTTTGCCTTAAGTGTTTCAAAAGGCAATTCGATTTGAGGTATGAATTCTTCTTTTAGACAGGCTTCTTTACCACCATAGCCCCACGCAATGATGCCTATGATCGAACTATCATCGAAATCAATCGATCGTACTTCTTTGTCTATGAGTTCTAAGATACGTTTATTCCCATAAAGATGGATCAACTGGATAAGGATCTTCATCATGATATTCTTTAATGGATTATCCCAATGGTGTTTACGTTTATAGGCTAGGCTCAACAACTTTCTATAGACTCCCATCTTATGATATTTCTTTTTTCTAAGTTCTGGATCTTCTGGTAAGCCATCTATTGGGAAGATATCGAGATAGACCCCTGCTTTATAATCATAAAGATCCTCGATCAATAGGGTATCCTCATGTATGATTTTCGCAAAAGGATAAATGTATCCTGGTGATCTTTTAAAGGAATCTATCCTCATCGAAGGTGCTAAACCATCCTTGGTCAATTCAAGAAGTTTCTCATAATCAGGTCTAGGCATCATCACATCGAGATCATCATCCCAGGGGATAAAACCTTGATGTCTAACGGCTCCTAAAAGCGTGCCATAGGTTAAATAGTAACGCAATTGATGAGCCTCACAAAAACGAGATAATTCATCAAGCATCTTAACCATGAGTTGTTTAGATTCTATAGGGGTGATTTCTTTCATAAATTATCCTCGCTTTAAAGTTTACACGATAAACTATGGAAATACTATCTTATTAATTTGCTTGTGAAAAAACAAATAAACGTTTTAATTGAATTTTAATCTTAGACAAGTAAACTAAACCTATGAACCGTCAATCTGAACTTTTCGACTCCGTATATCACGCCAGTTTTAAGACCTTATCTAAATTTGTCTATTTTAAAACTGCTCAATTGGCGGATGCGGAAGACATCGTTCAAAACGTATATGCCTCCTATTATCGCTATGTGATCGTTCCCAATAAAACCGTAGATAATCCAGTCGCTTATCTTCTCGAATTGGCGAAGAATGAATTGGCTTCATATTATAAGGATAAGGCCATCACCAATGAGAATACGGTTGAAGCTGAAGTTGACATCTTAGATAACTTTCCTTCAGAGACAGATCTCGCTTTAGAAACCATCGAAAAGTTCTCCGTTGAAGCCATCTATGATCAAGTCAAGACCTTACATCCTCTCGATCAAAAGATCATCGCAGGAAGATTTAGATATGAACTTACTTTCGCTGAAATCGCTAAACAAGTAGATTTAAGTGAAAACACCATAAAGACTCGATATTATCGAGCCATCCAAACTTTAAAAGATAAATTAGACAAAAAATAAACAATTTATCTTTTTTTGAAACTATTTAAGTAAAACTCATCTCGAACAAGATGAGACAGGTTTATCCCTAAAGGAGAAGTCAATGAGTAAACTAAGAAGTGCGATGACGAAAAACGTCATGAACGAAGAGAAGATGTATTCAGAACTAAGTAAAGGTCTAGGTTTAAAAGCCGCCAAGAAGAAAGATTCTTTTTGGTTAAGAAACGCCCTCATCAGTGTCAGTTTGGTGTGTTTGGTGGTATTTGGATCCTTCTATGATGGTTTAGGAAAAAACAAGATCTCTGGATCTCTCGCAACCGCCATCATATCGATCGACATCAACCCAAGCTTTACCTTAGAAGTCGATGGGAATAATCTCGTCATTTCAATCAAAGCTGAAAACACAGACGCTGAAAAGATCTTAGTCACTGATCTTATTGGTCAAGATGCGGCTTTAGTCGTTGAAACGATCATCTTAAGAGCTCAAGAAGCTGGTTTCTTAATGGATCCTACTTTATCTGATTATGTATTAGTTACTACTGCACCAGCGCATGAAGGTGATGAAAGTGCTGCTGATCATTTAAATGATTTGATTCAAGAAGCATTGAATAAAGAAGGCACTAGTGATGATGTCAACGTAGCTCTCATCAAAGCAACCCTTCAACAATGGTTAGATGCCTTAGATAAGAACGTTCCATTAGGACTCTATGTCATTAGTGGATTGGTCAACGTCAACGGTGAAATCATGAGCGTAGCGGATTTCTTCAAGACTTCAGGTAATCTTGAACTCTTAGAAACCATTTCCCATATCGTTAAAAAGACGACTTTAAATACTGTATCTTTATTAGAACGTTTCCTTGATCGTCTAGAAAGAGCTGGCGTCGATGTGACTGCCTTAAGAGCTCGTTTAGTAGCCGACGGTGAAAACCTCGCTGTATTAAAAGCTGATGTCTTGGCTCTATGGGCCGCTTTAGACCCAGATGTACAAGCAGGTTCCAGTTTAAGCGATACCGCAAAAGCCGACATGAAAGTCGTCATCGAAGGTCTCTTAGCTCAACTGAAGGCCTTAGGACTTGATGTTTCTGGGTATGAAACTTACTTAGCTGCTGATGGGGCAGATCTACAATCCATCGAAAAAGAATTGGTTGCCTTATTGAACCTCAATGGAGTCGATACATCAACTGGATCTACTTTGACCTCAGCTGATAAAGACGCCATCGTTACCTTACTAAACGATATGATCAAACAACTTAAAGCTTTAGGTGTAGATGTAAGTGCTTATGAAGCACTACTCGCAGGCACTAATCCTGATCTATATGCATTGGAAACCACATTAAAGGGCTTATTAGCCGCTAATGGGGTCGATACGAGCACAGGTTCTACAAGTGCTGGATCACAGACGCTCTTCCAAGAACTCTCAGCCAAGATCAATCAACTCAGACTCTTAGGCATCGACGTAACAGCTTTCCTCGCTCGACTCAACGCAGTCAATCCTGATTATGCGGCACTTGAACTCGATGTGAATATCGCATTAACCGCTAAGGGGATCGATACTACCACCGGATCAACCACAACTTCAGGTGAAGATGATGATGACGAGGATGATGACGAAGATGATGACGAAGAGGATGACGAAGAGGACGAAGATGAACATGAAGAAGAAGACGAAGAAGATGAAGAGGATGATGAAGACGAAGATTAATTAAATCATTTCTAAAGCCAAACTCCTTAACGGGAGTTTTTCTTTGTCGTTTGATTGAATCTTAAGATGAGATGACTTATAATGAGATTGCGAAATACGGTGCTTTTTAAAAGCTCAAAAGGGAATTCGATTAAACGAAGCTGTCCCAGCAACTGTAGGTCCGGACAAGAGGAGACATACCACTGTGAAAACGGGAAGGTTCCTCAAGGATGAAAGACCAGCCAGTAGACCTGCCCTATATCCGCAACGCTTTTATCTTCTGGGAAAAAGATAAAAAGACAAGCCTGTCTTTTTTCACACATCCCTTAGATGTGTGTTTTTATTGAAGGAGGCAACATGAAGAAAAATGCAGTAAGAATAGGTTTAGCTTTTTTAGTGTTAGTGTTAAGTTTAGGTGCCTATAAGATCTATTCAGATTCAAAGTTAGATCAAGGCTCTAAATCCATTCAAATCGTCATCCAAGACGATAAACAAGTCGTCTTATTCGATAAAACGGTCAAGACTCATGCGGAAACATTAGGAGACCTTTTAGATGAAATGATCGCAGAACAACGTTTAAGTATCGTGTACTCTGGAAACAAGACCGATCTCTATGGACGCTTCATCACCAAGATCAATGATCTTGAATCGAAAGAAGCGGGTCCTTGGTGGGTCTATGCTTCCACAACCAACGCTGAATGTATAGCGGCTGGATATTGTGGGGGAATCGACGTGAATCCTATCCACGATAAAGACATTTTTACTTTCTCTCTAAGTATGGGTTATTGATGAGACCTCTACTAAAATACCTTATCTTAGCCTTATTGGCGGCGATGCTTTTTATGGCCCAATTGACCTTGGCACTTTTGCCTAATGTAGAATTGGTGACCTTACTTTTAATGAGTATCGCGGTCCTATTTAAGTTTAAAGACGGTGTTTTAGTGGTGGTCCTGTTTACCTTATTAGAAGGGCTCTATTGGGGTTTTGCGGATTGGGTCTTAGGTTATCTATGGATATGGAGCCTACTTGTCATTTTGACTCAGATCACCAAGCCACTTACCTTAATGAAAGCACATCGAATGGCCATCCTGGGAGGTCTATTTGGCCTGGCCTTCGGTTTCCTTTTCGCCCTTCAACACGCTGTATTGTATGGTTTATCGATGGGCATCTCCTATTGGATGATGGGGATTGGATTCGATCTACTTCATGGTTTTGCGAATTATACTTTGATCTTATTGTTGTTTGAACCGATCAATAAACTTCTAAGTAACTTGATCAGAAAGGCGGAAAGCAGATATGGGCGTCGTAACTACGAAAACGGGAGATAAGGGAACTACTTATCTAAAAGACAGTGTGGTCTCAAAAGGATCCTTTAGGGTAGATGCGATGGGCACCATCGATGAGCTTATCGCCAATCTTATCTTGACCCAATCGATCACGAAATTGGATCGAGAACTCTTTGAGACCCCTATTAAGAAACTGATTGAAATTGGATCTTACTTAGCGGGTTATAAAGAGGTCCCTGACTTCAAACAGACCACTGAATATATGGAGAAGATCATTATGAGTCGAAGGGAAGCTTATAATGGCTTCATCTATCCTTATGATGATCCTAGAAACGCTCAAATCAATGTCGCAAGAACGATTTGTAGACGTGCAGAACGCACCATCATTCGTCTACACGAAGAAAGCAATCAACCTGAAAGTCTCCTCATATTTATGAATAGGCTTTCAGATTATATTTTCGTGCTTATCGGATAAATGTAAGAGATAATGAAAACGAACTTTTAGTTTTATATGATAAAATAGTAGCACGATGTTTATAGAAGAAGGGACGGGAAATCATATGTATCAGAAAGAAACTATTTTTAAATTAAACCAAGACATCACCACGCATTTCACACACATTTTCCCTATTGAGCCAAGCTTTTCATTGACCCACGCAGGAGTAAGTCGTTTGGTTATGTTGGATAGATATTCTCAAAAAGACAGAAGTCTTAAGACCCTTGGGGTCAATGACCTCGTCGTTACCATCGTAAAAGAAGATCCTAAGTTTCCAGCTCGAGGCATTGGGATCATTACGAAGATGGATAAAGAAAAAGAAGAAGTTACTATTAAGCTCGATGAAGAATTTAGAGCGATCTTAGAAGATGAGAAGGAAGCCGAAACAGGGCTTATTGTCCGTCCTTTTAAACGAGTAGAAAAACCTTTAGAGATCTATTATGAACAGATCGCTAAACGTGTAGGTAAGTCTTTAGCGTCCACTGAACAAACTCCTGAACTTAAAGAAAAGTTCAGTGCTTCTTTCGCTGATGAACTCGCTAAAATGAACATCATCCCTGCAGGTAGAGTACTGTATGGGGCAGGTAGTGGAACACAAGTTACTTACTTCAATTGTTTCGTTATGCCTTTTATTCATGACAGTAGAGGAGGCATCTCCAGTCATCGTGCAGAAGTCATGGAGATCATGTCTAGAGGTGGAGGTGTAGGAACCAACGGATCTACACTTAGACCTAAGAGCGCCCCTGCGAAAGGCGTAGGTGGTAAATCATCAGGCGCAGTCAGTTGGCTCAACGATATCGCTAATCTAACCCATTTGGTTGAACAAGGCGGAAGTCGTCGTGGTGCCCAAATGATCATGTTGGCAGATTGGCATCCAGACATCATCGAATTCATTGTATCTAAGATGCAAAATGCCAAGGTCTTAAAATGGCTCACTGAAAACTCAAAAGATTATCAGATCGTAGAAGAAGCTAAACGTAAACTGAAATTCGTTCCTTTGACAAGAGTTGAAAGAGAACTATATGAAGCAGTCGTCGACAGTAAGAATGCTGCTCCTCAAGTCGTTGAATACGCAAGAGAGATGTTGATCGACGGAGGTAAACTAGAAGTCCACGCCCCTGAATTCTTATCAGGCGCTAATATTTCAGTAACCTTTACAAAAGAATTCATGGAAGCAGTTAAACATGACCGCGACTTCGAACTTCGTTTCCCAGATCTACAGAATTATACAAAACAACAAAAAGATGACTATGATGCCAAGTGGCAAGACTGTGGTGATGTCAGAGAATGGCAAGCCATGGGTTATCCTATCAAAGTCTATAGAACGATAAAAGCCAGAGATCTATGGGATCTCGTCAGTTTCTGTTCGACCTATTCTGCAGAACCTGGAATCTTCTTCATCGACAACGCCAATGACATGACCAACGCGAAAGCTTATGGACAAAAAGTCGTCGCCACCAATCCTTGTGGTGAACAACCTTTAGCGGCCTATAGTGTATGTAACTTAGCCGCCATCAACTTAGCCAACTTCGTCGATCGTAAGAGCGGTAAGATCCTGTATAAGGAACTCGCCGATAGCGTTAAGATCTGTGTACGTATGCAAGATGACGTCATCGACGATACACCTTACTTCTTAGAACCCAATCAAAAACAAGCCACTGGTGAACGCCGTGTCGGCTTAGGTGTTATGGGCCTTCATGATCTATTGATCTGGGCTGGTCTACGTTATGGCTCAAAACAATCCTTGGTCGCCATCGATGAGATCTTTAGAACCATCGCCGAAGCTGCTTATACAGAGTCCATCGACTTAGCCGCTGAAAAAGGATCTTTCCCTTTCTTGACTAGTCGTGAAGCTTTCATAAATACAGGCTATATGAGACAAATGAACGATGATATCCGTAGTGGTGTCCTCAAACATGGGATCCGTAATTCTCATTTATTAACCATAGCCCCTACAGGTTCCACAGGAACCATGGTTGGGGTATCAACTGGTCTTGAACCTTATTTCTCATTCTCCTACTTTAGAAGCGGAAGACTCGGTAAATTCATCGAAGTCAACGCCCAGATCGTAGAAGACTGGTTGGCAGTTCATCCAGAATATACACGTCAAACCTTACCTGATTTCTTCGTCTCAGCGATGGATCTTACCCCTGAAGAACACGCCGATACCCAATGTGCAATTCAACGTTGGATCGACTCTTCGATCTCCAAAACGGTCAACGCCCCTAAAGGCTTCTCCGTTAAACAAGTCCAAAAGATCTATGAACGTCTCTATGATGGAAAAGCCAAAGGCGGAACCGTGTATGTCGATGGAAGTCGTGATTCTCAAGTCCTTTCTCTCAGTAATGATGAAGATAAGAATTGGGCTCAAATGGACCTCGTCAAAGACTTTGGGGTCAACGTCAAAGAACAACAAGTTGAAGAAAAGAAAACAGATCTTAGATCTGATCGTATGGATAGAAACATCGGCGTTGAAGTCGGTGATATCTGCCCAATCTGTTTAGAAGGTGTCGTTGAAGAAATCGGTGGATGCAATACTTGCACCAACTGTAACGCACAGCTTAAATGTGGTCTCTAAAAATCCCGTAAGGGATTTTTATTTGATATGATAGACCTATGAAACATGTCGTCTATTGGATATCTCGTGCTTTACGTACGATCGATAATCAAGCCCTCTATGAAGCTCAACAATTTGCCCTTTCTAGACAAGAACCTTTAATTGTCTTTTTCAATCTCATCGATGATTTTCCTCATGCGAATACAAGAAACATGGATTTCCTATTAAAAGGTTTAGTTGAAGTCTCTCTTAAACTAAAGAAACTCAATATCTCTACACTCGTTACACAAGGTCAATCCCTTGATCAACTCAAGAAACTCTCAAAAGAGATAGAAATCAGTGCGATATACACTGAACACAATCCACTAAGACCTATTAAACGACTTCATGAATCCGTCTCAAAATGGGCACTCGAAAAAAAGATCCTTTTTCACAGAATCAATACGGCTTGTGTCATACCTGTATGGATCGCTTCTCCTAAACTAGAGTATTCCGCGAAGACAATACGCGCTAAAATCATGAACAATTTCGAACCTTATCTTGAGAAAGACTATCCTTTGATTTCTCATCCTTATATTTCTTCGATCAATTCTGTTTTTACCTTAGAAGAAGCAGAGAAATTGATGAAGGATAGAAACTGGGAACCATTAACTCTTTCTTCTTTGGTTCCAGGAGAAGACGCCGCCAATAGAATTTTAGAAGACTTCATAGCTCATCGACTTGAACATTATGATCATCGTAATGAGATCAACTCTCAAGGACAATCCCACCTTTCTGCGTATCTTCATTTTGGGATGATTTCCCCTTTAAAAATGATCAGGGACGTAAAGAACTCAAATCACCCCAATGCGCCTTTGTTTATTGAGGAAGCCATGGTTCGTAGAGAGCTCGCAGAGAATTACTGTTTCTACTGTGATCACTATGATGAACTCAGTGGTGCTTGGCCTTGGGCCCAAGCTTCATTGAACACTCATCGAAATGATCCAAGAATGTATGTGTATACCCTAAAGCAATTCGAGAATGGGAAGACCCATGATGAACTATGGAATACCTGTCAAAAAATGGTCAGAGAAACGGGTTACTTAAATTCTTATTTGCGTATGTATTGGGCAAAGATGGTTCTCTTTTGGAGTGAAAGTCCTGAAGAAGCCATCAAGATATTGATCCATCTCAATGACACTTACTTCCTTGATGGGAGAGATCCAAATGGGTATACTGGAATCATGTGGAGTGTCGCTGCGGTCCATGATCGTCCTTGGTTTGATAAACCTATCCATGGTTTGATTAGAGCGATGGGAAAAGATGGAACCTTAAAGAAAACGAAGATAAAACTATGAAACTGAAATTCAAAAAAGACCTCTCAAATAAGCAAATCGCCGCCATCGCTGTCATAGGCGTCACTTCCCCTTATATCGTTTTCTTTGGCTTTATGATTTCAACCGCAGTTATTCCTAAAGCTCCTGAACAACATGATTTTACTCAATTCCAAAATCAAGTCGAAAAAATCGATTTAGTCGACTTTGACTACATCGATGATTATGCGGTCCTAGAAACCCTTGATCCACTAAGCAACACTTCTGTTCTAAATGACTTATCAAATCTTTGGTTTCATAATTCTGGATATGGAGATCCACCAGGCTTTGGAGGAAAGTGTATCCTGCTTTCTTTTAAGGATGATTCGCACCGAATCGTTTGTAGTATGGGATATGCCTACTTCAACGACGACGATGAAGATCTACATTTTTTTACTACTGCATGGCGATATATAAAATCAGAAGAGTATAAAACTCTTTTAGAACGTTACTTTACTTCTAAACTAGATTATTAATCTCATTAAAGGAGAATCCTATGAACGATATATCTTCTTACTTATTAATGGTGGTCACCTATACGACCAAACCTGGTTTAAGATCAGCCTTTCATGAAGTTATTTTAAAAGAGGGACTTCAGGAAGCTTCTCGTCAAGAAGCTGGAAACATCGCTTATGATTATTTCCTTTCTGTCGATCGTCCTGATGAGCTCTTACTCGTTGAGAAATGGATCGATAAAGACGCATTGTCGCTTCATAAGACCTTGCCTCATTTTCTAAGACTACAAGCTCTAAAAGATGAGTTTATAAAAAGTGTCTCAGTCGTAATAACTCAGATCGATCCTAAATAAATGCCTCAACGAGAAGAGTCCAACGGACTCTTTTTATATTTACTGGATGAGAATTGAAACATTATATAATCAAAAAAACGCCTCATTTATTGAGGCGCTTATGTCTATTGATTAATATCTAGGATGATTTTCCCATCTTTGATTTCGATGATACGATCTGCTTTTTCGGCGATGTGTTGGTCATGGGTAATGATGAGGAAGGTTGTCCCATACTTACGATTGATCTCACGCATCAATTGATAGATCTGTTCTGCGGTATCTGAATCTAAGTTTCCTGTAGGTTCATCCGCTAGGATCATCTTAGGTCGATTCATCAAGGCTCTTGCGATGGCGGTACGTTGTTGTTGACCACCAGACATCTTAAGGGCGTTGTTGTTTTTTACTTTGCTTAAACCTACGAGCTCTATAAGTTCTTCGGCTCTAGCCATAGCTTCTTTATCTACAGATCCATGTTGGATACGATAAGGAATCAAAATGTTTTCTAAAGCTGAGAATTCAGGTAAGAGGTAATGAAATTGAAAGATGAAGCCTAAAGTCTGATTTCTAAGAATGGCCAATTCTTTTGTTTTCATCTTACTGACTTCTTTCCCATTGATGATGATCTCACCACTGGACGGTTTATCCAAAGTACCTAGGATATTCAACATCGTTGATTTACCTGAACCGGATTGACCGATGATACTACTGAAGGAACCTTCTTCGATGCTTAGATTCACATCGAAGAGGACTTGATTCTTTATCTTATCCCCATAGAATTTGGTGATGTTTTTTAGTTCTAGGATCTTAGCCATTACGGATTACCTCGATAGGAGAAAGCTTCTTAGATTTTCTCGCTGGAATAAAGGAAGCCACTAAAGCTGAGAAGACAGCGATACTTCCTGATGCTAGGATAAACGGAATATCAAATTCAATCGGTATGATGGGTGTCCCATCCGCTGCTTTCGCAAAAGTGGTAAAGCTTTGAAGTAGGCCATAGCCTAAAGCCATACCTAAGAGTCCCCCAAAGACTCCTAAAATTAAACCTTGGAAAATGAAAATCAAGGACGCATTGGAATCATTGATCCCCATGGCTTTTAAGATACCGATCTGTCTAGATTTCTGTAAGACTGTGATCGCTAAAGTACTGGCGATCCCTAAGACAACTGAAATCAAAACGAAAATCTGAATCATGATGGTTGAGACGGATTGTCCATTTAACCCTGATAAGAGTTCCGCATTTTGAGCTTTCCAATCCACCATCTTAAGTCCTGTAGGGACGTTTGAACTGAGTTCTAAGGCTAAGGCATCAGCCTTAAAGACATCTTTGACTTGGATCTCGACACTGTTTATCAAATTGTCTAGACCTAAGAGATCTTGAGCGAAAGAAGGCGTAGATATGACCCAACTGTCATTAAGGGCAGCGATCTTAAGATCTGCGATCCCTACGACTTTGACTTCAACTGATTTTAAAGAAGGGGTTTGTAGAGTAAACATATCGTTGAGATTAAGCTTGAGCTGTTCAGCCAAGCCTTTCCCAATAACGATCTCGGTGTTGTTTGTTGCGAGACGTCCTTCGATCAACTTCGTTTCGATCTTAGCGATGTCTAATGAATCTTGAGAAAGACCTCTTACTAAGACAGATTGGCTTTGATCAGGTGTGACCCCAAAGGCAGGACCACTGATGGAGAGCCCAACTTTCGTTAAACGTGTATCTTCTTGAAGAGACTTTAGCCAAGAATCATTGATGGTAAAGCTTTCTCCTCTAACTTCAGTAGATACTGAAATATGAGCTGAACTTCCTATGGTTTTATCCACTAGAGAAGTTTGTAGACCACTGATAAGTAATCCAATAAAGATCTGAACGGAGATGCCTAATGCGATCCCCAAGATGATCAATATGGTTTGACCTTTATTGTAGGATAGAAAACGTTTTGCGATTTGAAAGGAAAGCCTCATTTTTTAATGACCTCGCTTGCCTTTAGTAGATCTTCATAGGTCTGACAGACAAGAAGATTCTGTCCTTTAACTCCATTTGGGTTATTCATAATGGCTCTTCCACCTAAGATGATCTTAAGCTCAGGATTGGCCTCATTGACTAAACCGATCATCGTATTTAAGCTGCTCATCGTATAGAAGTTAGAGATACTGATGGCTAACGCATCGAGATGACACTCTCTTACGAGATCTACCAATTCATGTTTAGGTAAACTGTTACCTAAGTAATAGACCTCAAAACCTAATAGTCTAAGATAATCCGCAGCGATCCTTCCACCCAACTCATGAAGTTCTCCTTCAGGGGTCACAACGGCGATCTTGCGGGTTTTTTGTGTTGGGGCGAGCTTAAGTACATAAGGATACATCGCTTCGATGGTGGTCCTTACGATCTGTGTCTTGATGTGTTCTTCCCATACATTGTGATCTTTATTGTCTACATCTTCTAAGGCATGAGAAAGAATGCCTTGATAGACGCTGATCAAATCGATTTGTTTTTTATCTAAGGCGTTTGTGATCAATGATAAAGCAGTATCTTTATCTAAAGCATTCAATGCGTTTAAATACTGTTGTTTAAGTTCCATACTTCTCCTTTTATTATTCTTTAAGTTACTTAACCATTTTAGTGTTTAACCCTTAATAAGTCAAATTATATACCCATTAAAAAAACACCTGAATCGAATCAGGTGTTAAGGTTTATACTTCTCTATTTCTCATATGTGGGAATAAAATAACTTCTCGGATGGTCTGTTGATTGGTCAATAGCATGATCAATCTATCTATTCCTATCCCTAAACCTCCTGTAGGAGGCATCCCATATTCTAGTGCTTCTACGAAATCCACATCCATCTCATTGGCTTCTAGATTACCTAGATCTTTTTCTTTCATCTGGGCTTCAAAGCGTTCTCTTTGGTCAATAGGATCATTGAGTTCAGAGAAGGCATTGGCGTATTCTCTACCATCGATGAAGAGCTCAAAACGATCAGTAAAACGAGGATCTTGTTTATTCTTCTTCGCTAAAGGTGAGATCTCAATCGGATGACCATAAACGAAAGTAGGTTGGATCAAAGTCTTTTCTGCGGTTTCCTCAAAGAAGAGATTGACGATATGACCGAAAGAACGTTGATGTTTAGCGACTGGGATATGATGTGTCTTAGCGATTTCTAGTGCTTCTTCTAAAGAAGTTACTTTAAAGAAATCTACGCCACAAGCTTCTCTTATCGCATCCACCATATGGATCCTTTTATAAGGACCTTTTAAACTGATGGTGTTTTCACCCCAAGGGACATCGGTTGTATTCAACACTTCGTTGGATACAGATTCGATACAGTTCTCAACGGTACTCATCATCCCAGGCATATCAGAATAAGCGATATAGGCTTCAACGGTAGTAAACTCAGGATTATGTCGATTGGAGATGCCTTCGTTTCTGAAGAGTCTTCCGATCTCATATACCCCTTCCATACCTCCTACGATCAAACGCTTCAGAGGTAATTCTGTGGCGATACGTAAGTAGAAATCCATATCTAAGGTATTATGATGGGTAACGAAAGGACGCGCTGCAGCACCTCCTAGAATAGGCTGTAATACAGGTGTCTCTACTTCGATCAAACCGATCCCATCGAAGTAATGCTGAAGAGCTCTGATGATCTTAGGACGTGTAAAGGCAACCTTACGAGCTTCCTCATTGACGATAAGATCGACATATCTTCTTCTATATCTTTCTTCCACATCAGCTAAACCATGAAACTTATCTGGTAATGGACGAAGGGCTTTGGTGAGATGATGATAATGGTCTGCTTTTATCGATAATTCCCCATGATTGGTTCTAAAGATGGATCCTGTGATCCCTACGATGTCTCCTAGATCAGCTTCTAGAAAGAGCTCAAAATCTAGTTCACTTAAGACATCTTTTCTTAGATAGACTTGGATCTGTCCATCTCGATCTAAAAGATGCATAAAGCCTGCTTTACCCATATCACGCTTGGTCATAATACGACCCGCTATGATACAAGGCACATTCATTTCAGCCAATTCTTCTTTGGTCTTATCTTTATAAAGATCGAATATTTCTTTACTATGATGGGTCGTTTTAAAAGCTTCCCCAAAAGGTTCGATTCCTTTTTCTTTGAGGCTCTCCAGTTTTTGTCTTCTTACCAATTCTTGTTCTGTTAAATTCTGGGTCATACTGAACCTCCGTTTTCTAGTGTGTTGATATAGTCCGCAATTATCTTATCAAATTGAGCATAGCTTGTCATCTGTGAAACGTCATTGCGTATCTTATGATTATGAGGTAAGCCTGCAATATACCAATTAAAATGAGTTCTCATTTCTTTCATCGCAGTGAGTTCACCTTTAAGTTCGATGAGTTTAGACGCATGGAGTTGAGCGATCCTAAAGCGTTCTTTGAGATCGATAAACTCAGTTTCTTTATCATTTAGCCCATGAACCAAATCGTTGATAAACCAAGGTCTTCCTAAGATGCCTCTTCCAATCATGACCGCATCACAACCCGTAAGCTTAAGTACGTCTTTTGCGCCTTGGACACTCTTGATGTCTCCATTGGCGATGACAGGGATCTTAACGGCTGCTTTAACTTGTCTTATCATCTCATAATCGACATCCCCTGAATACATCGCACTACGTGTTCTCCCATGAACGGAGATCGCAGAGATGCCTGCTTTTTCTAAACCAATGGCCATTTCTACCGCATTGATGTTTTGTTTATCCCAACCTATTCTTATCTTCGCAGTGACAGGTTTCTTTACACTTTCAACGACAGCTTTCACGATCGCAAAGGCACGCTGAGGATCCTTTAAAAGCGAAGCGCCTCCTGAACCTTTTACGATCTTAGGGACAGGACAACCCATATTGATGTCTATGATGTCACAATCGGTTTGGGTATCTAAGTAGATGGCCGCTTTAACCATCGATTCCACATCTTCCCCAAAGAGTTGTAAAGCGATGGGGTGTTCATTTGGATAGACTTTGGTCATTTCTAAGGTCTTGACATTGTTGAAACAAATGGCCTTATCACTGATCATTTCACTGGTTATCAAGCCTGGTCCATAGAGAGCTAAGATCGATCTAAAAGCAGGATTACTTATCCCTGCCAATGGCGCAATAACCACTTGATTTTTGATTTCGATGTCTCTTATCTTCCAAGCACTCATTTAGTTTGTCCTATGGATATTTAAAAGTTCTTCTTCATTAAAAGTATAGCTCGTATTACAAAAATGACAGGTGATCTCTGCGCCTTTGTCTTCGTTGATCATGAGTTCAAGTTCATCTTTGTCGATGGTCGATAAGGCATCATGAAGTCTATCTTTACTACAACTACATTTAAATTGTAAGGTTTGGACTCCCATGATCTCTACTTCATCAAAAAGTGCCAAAGCAATCTCATCAGGCGTCATCCCATCATGGATCATTTCTGAGATAGGACGTAGATGTTTAACCACGTCTTCTGTCATTAAAAGGTCAGTTTCTGTAGCGCTAGGCATCAGTTGAATGAGTAGGCCACCAGAGGCTAAGATTTCATTTTCTTTCCCAACCAAGACTCCTAATGAGACAGCAGAAGGTGTCTGTTCACTTACGGTAAAGTAATAAGCGAAATCATCTCCGATCTCACCAGTCTGTAGTTCTACTGTTCCGGTAAAATCAGCTTTCATATGGGTATTACGAATGACCCTTAAGGTCCCATCTTTCCCAACGGCTTTACCTACATCTAATTTATTGGTTGTTTCATTGATCAAAAGAACTTCTGGATTAGACACAAAGCCTCTTAATTCCCCAAAAGTATTGGCTTCACATAGTATGGTCCCTAAAGGACCTTTCCCATTGATTTGGACAGTAACGCTTTCTCCTGTATCCTTAAGCATAGCCCCTAGCATCGCAGTTGCGCTTAAAGTACGTCCTAAAGCAGCACTGGCGGTAGGAAGTGTATGGTGTCGATGAGCTGCCTCAGCGACGGAATCTGTTGAATTAAGCACCATGATACGGATCGCTCCGTTTTTAGTCATGGCTTTAACTAAAGTATCCATTTTTGTCTCCTTGAATAAAAACCCCTGTTGTCAGGGGTAGTGTTATTTATGCGGGTAATACTTCGATGACAGGTGTATCGAAAGGTTTGCCTTCGACGATGTTTTGGATCTGTTCACTGGTGAGGGTTTCTTGTTCCATCAACACTTCAACGATCTTATCCATCAAAGGACGATTGGCCAAGATAAGTGCTTTCGCTTTTTCATAGCCTTCATCGATCAAAGCACGTACGCTCTTATCGATCTCAAAGGCGATTTGGCTAGAATAACTTCTTGTGGCGTTATAATCACGACCTAAGAAGACATTGGCTCCACTGTGTTCATATTGGATAGGACCTAAGTCGCTCATCCCATAAGACATGACCATTTCTCGGGCAATCTTCGTTGCCTGTTCGATATCACTGGAAGCACCAGTAGAGATTTCGTTGAACACGATTTCTTCTGCGACACGACCACCAAGAAGGCCTGTGATCTTCGCGATCAAGTCAGTCTTGGTCAATAAGAATTTTTCTTCTCGTGGGGTCATTAGGTTATAACCACCAGCTGTTCCTCGAGGTATAATGGTTACTTTTTGAACCATATCAGAGTCTTGACACATGAGACCTACGATCGTATGGCCAACTTCATGATAGGCCACCAATTTCTTCTCACGTTCACTGTAGGTCTTGGATTTCTTCGCAGGACCAGCGATGACACGATCAATCGCTTCATCTAAATGATGCATCGTAATGGTATCTGCGTTTTCACGAACAGCTAAGATCGCAGCTTCATTCAAGACGTTTTCTAGATCAGCCCCTGAGAATCCAGGAGTACGTTTCGCTAAGGCTACTAAATCAGCTGAATCAGCTAATTTCTTATTTCTCGCATGAACGGCCAAGATAGCTGCACGTCCTTTACGATCAGGTAAAGATACAGTAATGGTTCTATCAAAACGACCTGGTCTTAATAAAGCAGGATCCAAGACATCTGGACGATTGGTAGCCGCAACGATGACGATCCCAGCGTTATCGCCGATCCCATCCATTTCAACCAACAATTGATTCAAGGTCTGTTCACGTTCATCATGACCACCACCTAAACCAGTGCCTCTTTGACGTCCTACAGCATCGATTTCATCAATGAAGATGATACAAGGCGCAGTCGCTTGAGCTTTTTTAAACATATCACGGACTCGGCTCGCACCGACCCCAACAAACATTTCAACGAAATCAGATCCTGAGATCGAATAGAACGGAACATCAGCTTCCCCTGCCACGGCTTTCGCCAACAAGGTCTTACCAGTCCCAGGAGCCCCAACCATCAAGACGCCCTTAGGAATACGAGCACCCATCTTAGCGAACTTCTTAGGGTTCTTAAGATAGTCGATGAGTTCCATCATTTCTTCTTTTTCTTCATCACAGCCCGCAACATCGTTAAAACGAACCTTGATGTCGCCTTCTAGTTTAGCTTTGGATTTCCCAAAGTCAAAGGCCTTATTGTTATTACCACCTTGCATACGGGTAATAAAGAAGAAGAAGAGACCTCCCATCAATAGTAAAGGTACGAAGTTGATGAAGAAGTCTACATAAGGATTGGTTGCATAAGCATCAATGATCTTGACCGTTGTGGTTGAAGCATTGATCTTATCCATCAAACCATTGTTTTGAGCTTCCGTATTTGGAATAACTAAAGTATAGTCATATTCTGTGGTTCCATCTTTGACTTTACCAGACAGTTTGATGACTACGGTCGAAACAGTCACATTGGTTTCAGTGACTTTGTTTTGTTCAAGCAGAGTAACGTATTCAGCATACGTCAGCTTTTTTGTCGTTGTATCAAAATTCATGAAGATCAAACTGACAACTGCCAGTGTGACGATCAGATATGGTATAAACGATCCTAATTTTTGATTGCGCATTCTAAACTCCTTTACAGATAACACTCATCTTTTAGTACCCCTACATAGGGTAAATTACGATACTTTTCATTAAAGTCCAATCCAAATCCAATCACGAATTCATTGGGGATTACAAAGCCTGTATAATCCGCTTCAATAGGGATCACTCGTCGACTTGGTTTATCCAATAAACTTACGATCTTAACTCGTCCAGCACCTTTATTGAGCAAGAGCTTGCTTACTTCATGAAGGGTCCTTCCGGTATCAACGATGTCTTCTACTAGTAAGATGGAAGCCCCTTTGATGGAACGATCCAAATCTTTAAGGATACGGACATCCCCAATCGATTCTGTTCCTTCATAGGACTTAACATCCATGAAGTCAAATTCGATATCTATATCAATATAGGTAATCAGTTTGGCCAAGAAAGGCACAGAGCCTTTTAACAATGCGACCAAGACCGGTATCTCTCCGTCTCTTCTATAATCATCTGAGATTTGTTTGCCTAACTCGCGGCATCTTTGTTCTATGGCTTCTGGAGAAACCAAAACCTTTTTCACGTCTTGATGCATAATGACCTCCATAATAGAATTATTTTATCATATAAAGCATAGATTTGCTTGTGTATAAATGCCTGTCAATCCGTATTCTTGCGATATGGATGACTTCATTCCTACAATTAACGACCACTGGCCAACGTTCTCGTTCACTCTGTGGGATTTTGTGTGAAATGAACCAACGAGACAGTTTATGAGACACATCTTTTAAGTGATAAGTTTCTCCTTGTCTTGCGTTACGGATCGTAATCGGATAATCACTTGGCTCGACGATGAACCCATGTTTTTCTTCAGCGAGAAGTTTGATCTCAAAGAAAGCTGTTTTGATTTCTTCAGGTTTCGTGAGAACTATAGTATACGACGATGCTTGAGACAATAAACTGATTTGACCGTATTGTTTGATCAATCTCCAAGATCCAAGCTTGATCGTTAAGGATGAGCTCTGTGTAATTTGTCTATGGATTTCTTTTAGATGATCTTCTGATAGGACCTTAAGATCAGTATGTTTTCTGATCCATAATTGTAGATACAAGACTGGATATTCTAAACAGTTGAAATCACTTACTTCTACTGTAGTGAGAGCTAAGTGCTTAGAGTGTTTATTTTGATAAGACAAGAGATCTTCATTGTCTTTAGCCTTTTCCTCAACCATATCATCTAGTTCTTTTTGAGATAAATTAAGAAGTTCTTTTCGTATTCTATTTCTTAGATAATCATCAGACGCATTGGATTCATCGATCCCATACTCGATCTGATTTTTTGCACAATATTTAACTAGATCTTCTTTCTTTAGTTTGAGTAAGGGTCTACCCACCACACTATTTTTGATGATGGTTCTTTCTTGAAGTCCATACACAGTTACTTGAGATCGTCTTTGTTTTTGGATCATGTAGGTCTCTAGATCATCCAACCAATGGTGGGCAACCATGACGCCAATCGCAGAATGTTTTTTAACCACTTCGGCGAATTTCTCATAACGGTATACTCGTGCGAAATCTTGAAAATTTCCTGATGCTTCAGTCGCATCATACACAACACAAGGGATAGCGTGTTGAACGCAATACGCCTTAACCAAGTTCATATCTCGATCAGCAGTATCTCGTTTATGATAATTCACGTGTACGACGAAACACTCTACTTTCGCTTTATAAGCCATGTCTAAAAGTGCCATCGAATCAGGTCCACCTGAGACCCCAATGACCCATTTTTGATTTAGAAAAGACAATAGTGCTTCGTTTATAGGCATAGGATTAGTATATCACTTCATAAGAAACTTGTTTATAAGAGAGATTATTGCTCAAATATACAATGAAATACTCTTCGTCTGATCCTTTGAAAAAGATGCTCAGTCACATCTAAATGTCCTTTGACTTCAATGATACGAGTGGTATTGATGTATTTAGAATCGTTTATGAATAAAACAGAAGGTTTATTTAAGCCATTTAGTTGTCCTAATCTCATCAAATGGATCTTACCTAAAGGATTGTGTTGTTTATCATAGGCTTGTTCATAAGTACAAGGATTAGATGTCATAGGAACGACGAAAGCTTTCCCATTCATCATCGATAAGATCAACCCAAAATGTTGATAACCAGCTTCGTTGAGGTAAGCTTGTCCAAAATCGATATAACAGATGTCTCCTACCGATAAAGGAAGATGTTCATTATATTTAAGTGATCCTCTCTTTAGATAGTTTTGTGTACTAAGAAGGATCTTGATGGTTTCTTTAGGGCTTTGCTTCTCGATATAATCCTTCATAGCTTCTAGCGTATTAAATATCAAAGCTTCTTTATCCTGTCCTTCTAATTCACAGCTACTATTATTTACTGTCAATAATGTACTCATCGCATTGGTCTGCATGGGTTCCCCCTCCTCATACCTCTATATTCGATGATGTTTAACCATCTCCTAATAAAAAAATCATCCCGAAGGATGATTATTTGATATGAGTTAAGTTCTCCAACATAATGCCTGTGCCTTCTACGACACAACGTAAGGCATTTTCAGCCACATAGACAGGAACACCCAGTTCATTCATAAGGAGCTGATCGATCCCATGAAGTAGAGCTCCACCGCCTGTTAAGACGATGCCTCTTGTAATAATATCAGCTGAGAGTTCAGGAGGGGTCTGTTCTAATACAGAACGACAGGCTCTTACGATGTCCATCAAGGACTCATGCATAGCCAATTCTGTCTCGTCAGAAGTTAAAGTAATTGAATGAGGTAAACCGGTAACCAAATCACGACCACTGATTTCCATCGAGTCGGTACGTGATCCATGCCAAGCAGTCCCAATGTCTTTCTTAACGTCTTCAGACATTCTTTCACCGATAAGCAATTTATAGTTGTCTTTGATGTATTTGATGATGTCTCGATCTAATTTATCCCCAGCGATCTTCAATGAAGTACTGGTAACGATATCACCTAAGGATAGAATGGCCACATCTGTGGTTCCACCACCTATATCCAAGACCATATTCCCTGTAGGCTTAGAAATATCAAGACCTGCCCCGATGGCAGCTACTTTAGGTTCTTCTTCGATATAGACTCGTTTAGCCCCTGAACGATAAGCAGCATCTCTGATCGCATTACGTTCAACTGAGGTAATGTTTGAAGGACAACAAATCAAAATCGTAGGACGAGCAAACATCCCTTTTAATTTTAACTTACGAATGAAATAATCCAGCATGACTTCAGTAACTTCGAAATCAGCGATGACACCATCTTTTAGTGGACGAATGGCTTGGACTCTTCCAGGCGTTCTTCCCAACATGGCTTTAGCTTCTGTCCCAACAGCGAGACAACGCTTAGTATCTGCTTCTATAGCGACAACGGATGGTTCGTCTAAAACGACGCCTTCTCCCTTGACATAGATCAATGTGTTTGCGGTACCTAAATCGATCCCGACGTGTTTAGAAAATAACATAGTGTGACGCCTCCATTAAATAAGCATTGTTATTATAGCATAATTCAATTGGTAATTCTTAGCCCTAAAAGGAATTGAACCACCAAAGTAGTCATGGCCATCGCTAAAAGTAGATACAATAATTGTGCTTGGCTTACTTTATTTGTCTTGAGTAGTTTATTAAAATTTAAGGCATCCAGTGCCCATAAACTGAGCGCAAATATAAGTAGACTTAAGGCTACCTCAAACATGGTTTACTCCTTTAAGCTAATACGATTCATCGCCTTTAGTAAGGCAACTCTCGCCCGTTTCTCATCAATATCAGGATCTTTAGAAGCCAATCTACTTTCAGCCCGTTCTTTCGCAGCCATAGCTCTATCTAGATCGATCTCATCAGCGCTTTCAAAGGCATCCGCTAATAGAGTCGCTTCGTTGTCTTTATAGAATAAGACCCCACCAGATACCGCATAGAGATGTCTCTGTTCTTCTTCGATGGTAGATAATTTAGAAATCTTGACCATCGTAATGATGGGCATATGATGACTTAAAAGACCCATTTCTCCACTTGGGGTGACCAGATTAAGAATCGAAGTGTGAATCAAGCGAACTTTCGCTTGAGGGGTAATGACTTTAAGAAGAAACATTACTTCATTCCTTGGGCTTTAAGTTGGGCTTCTTCGATCGTTGAGACATACATGAAAGCTTGTTCAGGAAGAAGATCAGCCTTGCCTTCTAAGATGGCTTTAAAACTACGGATCGTATCATCTTTCTTCACGTATTGACCAGGTAAACCATTGAAGTGTTCCGCAACGAAGAAAGCTTGAGATAAGAAGTTACGTACTCTACGAGCACGATTGACGATGATCTTATCTTCATCGCTTAATTCATCCATCCCTAAAATAGCGATGATGTCTTGAAGTTCACGATATCTTTGAAGGATCTGTTGGACCCCACGAGCGACTTGATAATGTTCTTCACCGACCAGTAATGGATCCAACATTCTAGAATTGGATTCTAATGGATCAACCGCTGGATAGATCCCTAAAGCAGCAATGTTTCTATCGAGTACTGTTTTCGCATCTAAATGTGAGAAAGCAGTCGCAGGGGCTGGATCCGTCAAGTCATCCGCAGGCACATAAATGGCTTGAACGGAAGTAATGGATCCACGTTTAGTTGAGGTAATTCTTTCTTGAAGTTGTCCCATTTCAGTCGCTAAAGTAGGTTGATATCCTACAGCTGAAGGAATACGTCCTAATAGGGCAGATACTTCAGAGCCTGCTTGGGTAAAACGGAAGATATTGTCGATAAACAAAAGCACATCTTGACCTTCTTGGTCTCTAAAATATTCAGCCATCGTTAAGCCTGTTAGCCCAACGCGCATTCTAGCACCTGGTGATTCATTCATTTGACCATAAACTAAAACCGTTTTATCGAGAACACCTGAGTTCTTCATTTCATGATAAAGATCATTGCCTTCGCGGGTTCTTTCTCCGACCCCAGCGACGACAGATAAACCACCATGTTGAGTGGCGATGTTATGGATAAGTTCTTGCATAACGACGGTCTTGCCTACACCAGCACCACCGAAAAGACCGATCTTTCCACCTTTTACGTAAGGACACAATAGATCAATAACCTTGATGCCTGTTTCTAAGATCTCAGATGTGGTCTGTTGTTCATCAAAAGCAGGTGCTAAACGATGAATAGGCATATGTTTAACTTCTTTGCCTAGATTAGGTAATCCATCGATGGAGTCCCCTAAGACATTGAACATACGACCTAAGACTTCACGTCCTACTGGTGTCATGATTGGATTGCCTGTATCCACAGCTTCCATTCCACGTACACAACCATCGGTAGAGGACATGGAGATACAACGAACGACATCGTCACCGATATGTTGGGCTACTTCCGCAACCAACTTGCGACCTTTTACGTCGACTTCGATCGCATTGTGTAATTTGGGCAGTTCACCTTCGTTGA
>JAAXXT010000048.1 GCA_013334325.1 Erysipelotrichaceae bacterium
ATAGACGCCAAAACCAAAGAAATCCAATGGATCCTAGGTCCCCATGAAGGCTATGAAGGATCTTCAGCTTTTCTAAAGTCGTATCTGTTGACCCCAATAGGCGAAGACTTCCAGTGGCAGTGGGCTCAGCACCATCCGATGATCATGGCAGACCTAGATTGGAATCCTGACACAATAGATCTCATGATGTTGGACAATGGCCAATCCAAAAGCTTTACACAGGAAAACGCAGTTCAGCCACAAAACAATACATCACGAGCCGTCCATTACCGTATCGATCTGAGAAACTTTACGGTCGAGCAGATCTGGGATTATGGTACTCAGCGGGGCAATGAGCTTTATGCGACCTTTCTGGGCGATGCAAACAGAATGGACAACGGCAACACCCTAATCGCCTTTGGCGGTCAACTGAGACAAGATGGGATCGCAGTCGACCACATCATCGACGGCGTCCTAGGCAAGGTTATCATCACCTCGCGCGTAGTCGAAGTGGACGCGGAAAAAAACGTGGTCTTTGAGGTGTCAGTGACTCCGGGAGACCAAAGTACTTCAGCCGAAACCTATCAGGCCGTTAGGATCGATCTATCTCGTACAAGCTCACTTACCAGCTTTGGGACTCTGAGTTTACGAAAAGGCACCCTGACCTATTCCAGTTTGGATCAAACTACACCGATTCCCAATATCACGCTGGGCGAACTTTCCGCCACCTTCAACAAACTGATCAGAGAAAATGACCGTTTGATCATCGACGGCAATCTTTTATATCAAGGCAAAACACGTCTTTTGGGACAAGCAGTCATCGTCTTGCGAAGTTGGAACAAGACCTATGCGTTCAAAAGCAATTCCGGACTCAACGGACGTTTCTTTTCCAGTATAGATCTCTCCCTTTTGAAAGAAGGCATCTACGAGATCAGCATCGCCGGCGGAGTCAAAGAAGGCAATGATGTCTTGAGCGGAAAACTCTATAAGGGCTACTTTAAAACCGGCTACAAACTGACTATAGACTATTGAGTTTCATTCTGTTTCTTTCAACATCCCAAATAAAACCCGTTTCATATGTTATTTGGTGTTTGCATATTTCAGCAGAATGGAGTATAACACTGTATAGGATGTGGAAAAATGGGTAAAACAAAAAAACGTTTCAGTTGGATAAAAGTCGTATATTTCGCCATGACCTTGTTGTTGATTGCAGGGTTGTTTTATAACAGGATCTTGCCAGACTGGATCAGCAACATGATTAAGATCGGAATGATCCTGTTGATGATCGTGCTTAATGCGCTTCACACGAAGAAGCTTTTGCTAGTGGTGCTGTCGATTCTGATGTTTATCTCCTCCAGCGCTCTGTTCTACTCCCAATACTCAATCAATCGACTCATCAATCAGGAAAACATGGAAATCGATGTGGTCACCTTCGTGGTGCTTAAAGAAAGCACGATGAAGTCGATCGATGACCTGAAAGACAGATCGATTGGTTTCCCTTCGCAAATGGACGAGACCTTGGTGTCCACCGTTAAGGAAAAGATAACCGAAAAAGTCGGAACCTATACAGTATCTATGACGGAAGATGACATGAGCAATCTGAATAAACTCTATACCAAATCGATAGATGTAATGATTCTGGACAACAGTGTTCGCGATTCATTGATTGAATTTGATCCATCATTTGAAACCAAAACTAAAACGATCTATACTCTAAAAAAGTCCACGATCAAAGAGGACACCTCAAATCCAGTTGATACTGCTGTAGAACCCTTCATTGTATTGATCAGCGGTGTCGATACCCGAGCCTCCGGAGCAGTCGCGGATAAAGCCAGAAGCGATGTCAACATCCTGATGGTAATAAATCCGAAAAAACATGAAGTCCTGACCATCAGTATCCCTAGAGACACATACACACCCTTAGGATGCCGTACAGGCGCGATGGACAAGTTAACCCATTCAGGAATCTTCGGCGTCGATTGTACCATTAAAACGATTGAGAACTTGTTTAGCCTTGACATCAATTACTACGTCAAAGTGAATTTCACCGCATTTCTCAACATCGTCAAAGTATTAGGCACCATCGATGTCTATTCTAAATATGCCTTTAAGACAGGAATTTATACCGATCCGGTCATTTCCTATTCCTACAAAGTCGGCATGAACCCGATGAATGCCCAGCAAGCCTTGTTTTTCGCAAGGGAAAGACATGCGTTTGAGACCTCAGATGTGCAGCGAGGACTTAACCAACAGGAAGTAATCAAAGGGATGATTAATAAAGTGATAGAACCCTCCACCCTATTGAAGATCGAAGACTTAGTCTCGGTCGCCTCCAAGAGCGTTGTCACCAACATGCCCATTGAAAGTGTCATGAATCTAGTTCAAAATCAGATTTCGAACAATCAAGCCTGGACCATAACTACGGCGGCTTTGACCGGAAGAGGTGACTATCAGCCGACCTACAGTATGGGAAGCAAACGCCTCTTATATGTCTCTTGGCCCGATCAAATCGTCTTGGAAGAACTCAAAACAAAGATTACCACGTTTATGACCAATCCAAAATAGAACCACAACACAATAAAAGCAACAGTTGAACTGTTGCTTTTAAATGCTAACTTTAGATCTTATCTAAATTTCTTAACGATAGGAACTTTTCTCAACACAAATATGATGACTTCACAAATGACAAGCAATGCGATCTGAAACAAGAGAATTCCCATAATTGGACTTAGTGGAAGCAAACAGACGAAAGTCAAAGTGACACAACTCTAATTTGAAGCAGGGTGTGGATCACATAGATCCCAAAGGCTAAATCCGCAATCTGAGTAAACCATTGACAATCACGAAGGTCCTCTAAGCCATGAAGACCGTATGGATGAAATAGATCTCGTCCATTAAATTATCCATGTTTGTTTGTCCAATCGACTTCGATGACATAAGAGAGGTTGACAATAACCACACCAATAAAGTCAACAAACTGACCTAGAATACCTGATTCTTGGACAAAAAAATCTTTCAGATAATGCCCAGCTACAAAACACAGAGGAATACTATCAGGAAATGGAATAAATCACTTGAGATTTAGGGCTATAGATCTTAACACCATTGACTTCAGTTTACCCACGAATTAGAGAATAACATCCCATTATAAACTCAAATTTATGGGTATAGGTCAAACTAGTATACTTAAGTTGTTACGATCGATTTTATCAGTGAAGGGTCGTTTTAGTTCTATCTGGATTGATGCGCTCATGCCCTAACTAAAAGCGCTTTGATCCGGTTAATTACGAGCTGATACTGTTGATTCTTGTGGTAGATGACAAAAATCGAACTCAATGTGATTACCACTATAACGCCAGTCTTCACGACCAGCTTTCCCCAACTGTCAATCACATAAGGCTTCAATACCACTTGAAGCACTAAGATTAGACATAGGGTTAAAAAGGCATTGATAAGGATGGATCGATAAAAGCGAAAACTGCTTTGCTTGAGATGCTCTTTGAACAAGATTCGAGGTTCATACCAGAAGTAAGTTGTCAATCGGGAAACGGCAGTGGCGAAGATGATTCCAGCGATCCCAAAATAACGGCCCAAAATGAAGGACAGGATCAAATTCTCTATGGCAGC
>JAAXXT010000010.1 GCA_013334325.1 Erysipelotrichaceae bacterium
AATAAAATGAACTCGTTGATGAAGAATTGTGTTCAAAAAGCTCATATCGATTTAGAAACCATGATCAATGCCTCTTCTGCGAATCCTGCGAAATTATTAGGATTTGATTCAAAAGGACATTTGGAACCTGGCTATGATGCGGATATGGTGATTTGTGATGATGATTTCAATGTGAAAGAGACCTATATTTTAGGACGGAGGGTTTATGAATCTTGATGAGTTTGTCTTAAAGTATGCGGTACTTCTTTCTAAAAGAACTTCGATTAAACAAAAGAAACTGGTACTGACTGCCATCCATCAAGACTTCAGTGCTTTTGGATATGAAGTAAAAGGCATCACTGAGAAAAGAAAAGGCCGAGTTTCTTTGAATATCCAAATTGGAGATCTTCATCAAGCCAAGACACTGATCGTAGCCCCTTATGATATGCCTCCTAGACGATTCTTTTCGAAAGGCTATCATCCTTTTAGAGAAGAAGACAGTTACTTACTAAAAATATTCTCTGAAAATATCCTAGCTTTGGGTAGCATCTTGCTTGCCTTTGGGGCATTCCTTATTACTTCAAACATCAATGCGATCCTTTCTTATGTGGTATTAGGGCTCTTTACAGCGTTTATTTTAACGCTTACTTTAGTTTTTCCTACTGGCTTATCTTGTAACTATACAGCCAATAAAAACAATTCATCGCTTGCGGTCATGTTGAATATGGCTGAGAGATTAAAAGGAAGAAAAGATATTGCCTTTGTTTTGCTTGATCATGTATCTCTTAATCATCATGGTGAACTGATGTTGAGTACCTTATTAACGAAGAGTAATTTGAATCCTATGATCATCTATCTAGATTGTGTAGGGTATGGAAATGTTGCTGTCTTATCAGGCTCTGCAGAGAATCAAGTCTTGGCTAAAAAGCTAAGTGCTTTAGCGAAAGAACCTGTACGATTTGAAACCAAGACCTATACTCAAAATGAAATCTTACTTAGTACGCTTAATCGTTTCCCTAAAGCACTCTATGTCTCAGTAGGTATTTTAAAGGGTAAACATTGGTCTGTACCTAAAGTAAGGACCCCAAAAGACAATGAAATCAGCGATGAGGTCATTCAATCTATAACCCATGTTTTAGTAGAAGGACTTTAAAATAAATATTTTAGTCAAAAGCAAAGTTCTATATTGCATAATTTAATCATTTTGTTTATAATGGGATTATTGATGCGGGGACCGAACCATGATTAAGGCATTACTAAAATCTAAAATGTCCCAGTTCTCAAAACAAGAGAAGAACATTGCTTCCTATTTACTTGAACTGGATGTAGACCCGCGGATTCTAACATCTAATGCTTTGGCTGAACAGTTGGGTATCTCACAGTCTACCGTAATCCGCTTTACCCAAAAATTAGGATACGAAAGTTTTAGAACGTTCTTAGTGGACTTAAATAAAGTCTATGCTGATGATCTAAGAACCAGAGAAAGAGATCTTGTTACCTCTGATTCGATGAAGATCCTCATCTCACGCTATGAAGATGCGATTCATGAAACCAATGTCTTGAATAAACCTGAAAGCATCAAACAAGCTGTAGACTTGATTCTCAATGCAGATCGTATCGTAGTGTATGGCGCAGCGAATTCTAGTATCTTCGCAGAGTATCTTAATAATCAACTCAATAAAACAGGACTCTTCGTCCAATTCTCTAAAGGAATACATGCTTGTCTTGTCTCAGTAGCTCAGCTTAGTTCTAAAGGGGTCGTCGTCTTGATTTCCCAGTCTGGTGAAACAGAAGATACACTGGAAGCAGCGACACAAGCGCGTAGTAAAGGAATTCCTATCATTGCCTTAACAGGTCATCATAAGAATACCTTACATGAATACTCAGACATCGTCTTGTACAGTAGTGATTACGCAAAGAATCTCATGAACATTAGGATCTCACAATTATTCTTAGTCGATATCCTGATTCAAGAAATCACAGAAAGAAAGTAGGGTAAGCTCATGCAAGAAGTCGTAAATGTACGTATCGATGAAAGATTAATCCACGGACAAGTCGCAGCAATGTGGACCAATGTCTTAAGAGCAAGCCGTATCATGGTTATCGATGATATCGCTTCTACCGATGAGATCCAAAAGATGGCGCTTAAAATGGCCTGTCCTGGTGGAATCAAATTGTCTATCTTGAATTGTGAAAAGGCAGCTTTGAATTTCAGCGAAAACAAATATGAAGGCGATCGTATCTTCATCGTCGTCAAAGGACCAGAAACCGTTTTAAAACTCTGGAAATTAGGTTTACCTTTAAAAGAAGTCAACGTTGGAAACATGTCCTCAAGCGTAGGAACCAAACAGGTCAAACGCTCGGTCAATGTAACTGACTTAGATGTAGAGAATTTTGAAGAATTGGCCAAATTGGGTGTAAACTTTACAGCCCAGATGGTTCCTAACGAAGATAAAGTAGATTTCATGAAATTGATTCGTAAATAACAGCGACATTTACGAACAAATTTCTAGATCTACTTATCGATAAACAACCATAGAAAGGGGAGTTTAAATCTTATGACACTAGAATTATGGCAAGTTGTCGTGCTCACAGTCTGGGCAGGTCTCGCTATGTTGGATGCTTTATCATTCAACATCGGGATGAACGGCATCATCCAAACCGGTATCTTTACTGGCTTAATCGTAGGGAATCCTGAACTAGGTCTCGTCGTCGGTGGCACATTGCAATCATATGCTTTGGGTATCGGTACGTACGGGGGCGCTTCTATTCCGAACTACACAACCGCTGCGATGTTCGTTACAGCGATTGCTGGGGGCCTTGACAATGTTGAGTCCTTCATCACAATGTATGGTATTCCTATTGCAACATTAACCATTATGTTTGACGTTGCTGCTCGTTTCGCTAACACTGCATTCCAACATGCTGCTGACAGATTCGTCATCACAGGGGATGTTAAGAAAATCGAATTGATGAACTGGTTAGGTACCATTCCTTGGTCATTATCCAGAGCATTACCTGTTTTCTTCGCCTTAGCATTCGGTCCAGAATTGGTTACCCAGATCAACAAAGCCGTACCGGCTCAGTTGCTCGCAGGCTTCAGAGTCGCTGGAAAAATCTTGCCTGCAGTAGGGTTCACAATCTTGTTACGTTATTTGCCAACTGTTAAGAATGCTGCCTATTTAATCTTGGGTTTCGTCCTTGTTAGTTACATGGCCGTTCCAGTATTAGGCGTTTCTCTTATTGGTGGAGCTGCAGCTATTTTGATCTTCAAAAAATTGACTGAATCTGCTCAAGGAGGCGACATCGATGAGTAAGTTTACTAAAAAGGAACTGCGTGCTCTCAACTTCCGTTGGATCTGGCAGTCACAAATTGGTTGGAATTATGAAAGAATGCAAGGATTGGGCTACTTGTCCACCATGCTTCCTGTCATTGAAAAATTGTATGGAAAAGATGCCAAAGCTAAAGATTACGCATTAAGAGTTCATTCACAATTCTTTAATACACAACCTGCTATGGGCGATATCATCGTCGGTATGGACATTGCTATTGAAGAAGCTGGCGGAGCCAATGCTATCGATACAGTTGCTGCGATCAAATCTTCATTGATGGGTCCATTCGCTGGTATCGGTGACACAATCTTCGGAGTTATCGGTGGAACCGTATTCGGATCTATCGCCGTTGATTTGGCTGTCAATAGTCGTTCTTATGTTGGTATCGCAATTTGGACCATTTGGAACCTTTCCGTATTGTTCCTCTTACGTCCATTGATGTTCGATCTAGGCTACAAACAGGGCGTTACCTTGGTTACAACCATGGCTCACAAACTGAGAGCTTTGACCGAAGCAGCTGCTGCCCTAGGGGTAATGGTTGTCGGTGCTATGATTTCAACAATGGTCGGTGTTAAGTTCGGTGCTATCACAGCATTCGGAAACACATTTGATCTTCAAGTATTAGCTAACAAGATCTTGCCGAACTTCGGTGCTGTCCTGTTGGTTGGACTCTGCTATTGGTTGTTAGGCCGCAAAGGCATGAATTCCAATAAGCTTCTTGGTATCGTTATTGCAATCGCCCTCGTCTTGGGTTGGTTCAAACTCTTAATCATCTAATTAAAGGATGTAATAACTCCTCCTGCGCAAGTGGGAGGAGTTATTTTATTTAAAGGAGAAACACATGAGAAACGATTATTTTAAAGTGATTGAAGCTTTATTAAAAGAAGTTGAAGAAACACAAGGTGCCAACATCACCAAAGCAGCTCATTTGATCGCAGATTCGATCATGAGCGGAGGTATCTTACAAGCTTTCGGGAGTGGACATTCTTATGCAGCTGCCATTGAAATTTGTGGAAGAGCCGGCGGTTTGATTCCCGCTAAAGCAATCAAAGAACCCGCCATGGGCAATTATGAAGCCATTGAAGGTGTGGGAACCTTATTTATTAAGAAAGCTGATTTTAGAAAAGAAGACATCGTAGTCTTGATTTCTAATTCTGGACGTAATCCTTTACCTATTGAAATCGCAATGAAAGTTAAATCAGTAGGCGCTAAGCTGATCGTTGTGACTTCCCTTGAAGTCAGTAAGAAACTTAGCTGTCGTCATTCTGGTGGAAAGAACCTTTGGGAATTTGCGGATGTCGTATTAGACAATCGTGTAGCCTTTGGGGATGCCAGTGTCGAAGTTGAAGGCTTACCTGTCAAAGTATGTGGAACCTCTTCGATTTCCGCTGCAGCGATGTTGAATGCTGCTGTATTAGAAGCCATCCAAATCATGGTCAGTAAGAAAGTTATCCCACCTGTATTCATGAGTGCCAATGTCGATGGTGGTAATGAGTTCAACGAAAAGCTTTCTACAAAATATGCCGATCGATTGAATCGTCTCTAGGATTCACTATGATTAAGCTAGGGACTACTCTTGTTTCAATCAATCCTTTAAAACCAGTCAAACAATGCGGCTTTATCCAACAGGTTAATCCTGTTTCTCAAGTCCATGATGACCTATTTCTCAGAATCGTCGTTATAGAAAAAGATGATTCACGACTTGTGTATTGCGTCTATGACAACATAGGAATCTCTGTTGAACAAAGCCAAGAAATGCGTCAAGCGATTCAAAAACTCTATTCAACTCCTACTGAAGTCATAACTTCTTGTACACATACCCATTTTGCGGGAGATCCGCATGATGAGACTTACTTCAATCAACTGAAATCAACGACACTATCTTCTTTAGAAAAGATCTCGATGAAAGTCATCAAGAATCTTCACTATTCATTTCAAACCCTAGCCTTTAATGGGGTAGGAAGCAGTCGAATCTCATCTCATGAAGCTTCTGTGTTTTTAGACCTCATGAGCTTATATGAAGGTTCAAAACGTTGTGTGACTTTCGTCATACACAACTGTCATCCAACCATCATGAATGGGTTGACACCTTTCTTCTCTTCTGAATATCCTGGCTATGCGATGAGCTCTCTTCATAAGGATCATCCTGATGAGTTCTTTGTCTTTATGCAAGGAGCTGATGGGGATATCTCAACACGCTTTACACGAAATAATCAAAGTTATGATGAGGTCATTCGTTTAGGTTCAGTATTGAAAGACAAGGTAGAAGAATTGTTTACGAATAAGCTTGAACTTGTGCCTTTTGATTTCAAGGTCACAAAACATGTTCTACCTCTAAAACATCGTTTATTAGAAGTAGAGTCATTACCTCAAAACCCAAATCCTAGCGATCGAGAAAAAGAAACCATCGAGATCGGTCGTAAGGTACTTGAGAATATACGTCCTAGATTCAATAGTTTACCAAAGACCTTAGAACTAACTAAAATTAGCTACGGGGATTATTGTCAAGTCTATGCCCCAAATGAGCTCTTTAGTTATTACCTAAAGGCAACTCCTAAATCAAGAAGTTCACTTATCTGTTACTCTCAAGGTTACGCACCTTATGTGGCAGGTCTTGAACATATGAATCTATCCTATGAATTGTTTTCTGATACGTATACCGATGATACAAAGTTAAATCTCTATACGATGATTTATAACTTAACACAAGGGAGCTAATATGAGAGGATATCTATTGATCAGTCATGGTGGATTCGCTGAAGCACTGAAAGAATCGTTGAAGATGATCACTGGTGAACGAGATGATTTGTTTGCGGTGGGTTTGGCTCACGATGATGGACCAGAAAGCTTTACGAAGAAACTAGAGTCGAAACTAAATGAAATGAAAGCATTTGAAGAGATCATCGTCTTTACCGATTTACTAGGTGGATCTCCTGGAAATGCGGCAGTGACGAAATTTATCGCCAACGACAAGGTACATGTGGTATCAGGAATGAACTTTCCTATGTTACTGAGTACTGTACTGAGTGAAGGATGTTCAGTTGAAGACATCACTAACTTTGGAAGAGAAGGCATACAAGATGTTAAAGCATTTGTTAAAGCGAATATGAGTGATGATGATGACTAAGAAGGGGCAACCCTTCTTTTATATTGAAATTATCTTTATTATTGAGTATGATTAGACAATGAAAAATCTTAGAGAGACCTTTAAAATCGTATTTCCTTTAACCCTACCTGTATTGGCTGGATACATGATGTTGGGGATGGCTTATGGGATACTTATGAGTGATAAAGGTTTTTCAATTGTATGGACCTTTTTGATGAGTGCCGTTGTATTTGCGGGGGCACTTCAATATGCGGCAGTTACTTTATTAGCGTCGACTTTTAATCCACTCTTAGCGTTCTTATTGGCTCTACTGGTGAATATCAGACATCTCTTTTATGGGATCTCTATGTTGGATCGTTTTAAAGGTCTAAAAGGAAAAGCGTTTATGATCTTTGGGATGGCTGATGAGGCTTTCTCAATCAATGTGGCCAATGAAGTACCACAAGATGTCGATCCTTCTACATTCTATTTGATGACCACTGGCTTATGTTATCTATATTGGCAGTTGTCTTGTTTATCGGGACATCTTCTTTCAGTATTTATCCCAGATTCGATCAAAGGTTTCGACTTTGTACTTACCGCACTTTTCTATGTTATGTTTCTTAATCAATGGAAAACTAAAGACAATCGAAGTTATTTACTCTTAGGAGTACTCACGACCTTGATTGCTTTGATGATCTTTGGGAAATCTCAATTTTTATTAGGATCGATGGTTTTTATCATCCTTGGTTTATTCGCCCTTGAAAGAGTTAAAGGACAAAGCCATGACTGATCTACAACTCATCATTACGGTCTTGGCTATGGCAGTCGCAACGATCTTGACTCGTTTTTTACCTTTCTTTTTATTTCCTGATCATAAACCAATTCCTAAGTTCGTTAGTTTCTTAGCAGATCGATTACCTTTTGCGAGTTTAGGGATGTTGGTGGTCTATGCTCTAAAAGATGTGAAATTATTTGAGACACCTTTTGGACTCTATGAATTGATAAGTTTATTAATAATCACTCTGTTTCATACATGGAAAAGGAATACTTTGTTAAGTATTGGCCTTGGCTTCACAACATATCTTATTCTTATAAATATAGGGTAAACAAAGTGCCGATTTTTTGTTGCACAAAGATTTTAGAGTGCTATAATGTTAATACATTCACAATAGTAGTAATATTGGTAAACCATGTGAAAGCATGGGACACAAAGTTCGACGTCTAAAGCTATAAAAAGTAACTATGACCGGTCAATTGCAATTGGCCGGTTTTTATATTCTGGTAACTTTTCTCTTAAGTAGTATTGATTCAAAATTGAATTATGTCATCGTTAAAGGGTAAACCATACCAAAAGGGTGGGGCGCAAAGTTCGACGTCTAAAGTTATTGAAAGTAACCATGACCGGTCAATTGCACAATTGTCGGTTTTTATTATTTGGGAAGAATTTTCACAATATGTGAAAGGGGAAAATATGAAAAATCATCGTCATTTATTGAAAGGATTTGCTAAATACTTGATCGTTTTGGTCATGGTATTTGCGAATCTATCCGCTTTGTTTGGAAGCACTAGAGTCGCTGCGACAAGTTCTACAGCTTCCATTGTGTATCCTAATCCAGGTTCTGTTCAACTTGATAAGACAGAGACTGGTCTAGGTGGAGGTATCTATGAGATTACCCTCAACTTATCTGGTGTTCCACTGGTCAAGTCCACTGACATTGTCTTGGTCATGGATATTTCGACCAGTATGGCTGGAACAAAAATCACCGCAGCTAAGAATGCTGCAAAAAACTTCATTGATGCGATCTTAGGACAGAATCAAGGCCATCGTATCGCAATTGTATCTTTCGCTGATACACCAACCTTGAGTATGACTTTTTCTCAAGATGCAGCAGCACTAAAGAATACCATTACCAATTTAGTTGCGAGTGGATATACCCATCTTGAAGGTGGAATCTATACTGCCACTGAATTACTAAGCGCAAGCTCTTTGGCTGCCAATAATAAAGCCATCGTAGTTTTGGGGGATGGTATCCCTACAAAAGGTTATCAATTTACACCTGTTTATACAGGCCCAGTCAGTGCTACCTTAAATAATCACAATGTATGTAAGGTGTCTGTAAGCACTACAGATATTGCGAATAATTCACTTTTTACAGGACGTTATGTATTTGATACTGGGACAAACCTAACTGCAAATACAACAAATATGACTTTTTCAAAAACTTTTGCGATATCCGGAACATGTTCAAATGGAGCAACAGCAACTGGATCTTTCACCAAGACCTATAGTCTTGAAGATTCCGTAAATTGGCAAGCCAATCGCGCTAAAGCATTAGGTTATAGCGTATTTTCAATCGGATTGGAAGTGAATTCAACTGGAGCACGCGTTCTACAAGCGATCCAAAACAGTGGATACTATGATGCTGCAAGTGCTGATCTATCGAATATCTATACAGCGATTGCTTCTCAGATTGTTTATGCAGCAAGAAGTGCAATCATTACCGATAAAATCGGGGATGACTTTGAATTCGTTGCGATATCCGATGGCTATACTGCACTAGATGCGACTTATGATAGCTCTACAAGAATCTTGACATGGAATGTCGGGAATGTTGGAGCTAGTCCAATGATCTTGAAATATACATTAAGAATTCATGCTGGATTACCTAGTGGGGAATATCCTACCAACGAGTATGCAACTGTTTCTTATACTGACATCAACGATACTCCACAGGATGGAACCTTTCCAAAACCAATAGTTGTTGTTTCTAACTTAGTTCCTGTAGCCTCGAATAAATCGATTACAGTGCTTGAAGGTGAAGCCGTAACGAGTTTTGTAAGTGCGACTGATCCTGAAGGCGACATGTTGACTTATGTGATGATAGATGGTCCAATTAATGGAATCATCACCTTCAATACAGATGGTAGCTTCATCTATACGCATAATGGTACTGAAACGTCATCTGATAGCTTTACCTATAAAGCCAATGATGGTTTATATAATTCCAATGTAGCAACAGTCTCCATTAGCGTTACACCTAAGAATGATGCACCTAGTGTACTAGATGATAGTTTCACGGTCTTCGAAAATGGAACCCATAATGGTCAATTGACCGCAACGGATCCTGATGGATCAAGTTTTACCTTTAGTGCAATCGATCTACCAGACAACGGAACATTAACGCTCAATCTGGATGGATCCTATACATATGTCCATGATGGTTCAGCTACCACCACGGATAGCTTTACTTATAGAGCGAATGATGGGGATCTTGATTCAAATATTGCGACTATAAGCATAACAGTTACCCCTGATAACGGGACTCCTGTCGCTGATGATGATGCCTTTACACTTCCTAAAGGGTCTACTCATACTGGAACATTAAGCGCTTTGGATCCAAAAGGAAAGACTTTGACTTTTACTGTTAAGACCAATCCAACACATGGTTCATTGACTTTGAATGCCAATGGGGCCTACTCTTATACGCATAATGGTGATTCATCAACGACGGATTCCTTTACGTTCACCGTGAGCAATGGATCATCAACTTCAGCAGTTGCGACGGTTACGATCACAGTAACCCCTGTCAATAATGCACCTACTACTTTACCTGAAACAATCACTGTAAATGAAGGTGGAAGCATTAATGATAAAGTAGAAGGTTTAGATGTCGATGGAGACCCATTAACGTTCTCATTAACAGGCAATGTAATTCATGGGACACTCGTCTTGAATCCTAATGGTACTTATACCTATACCCATGATGGATCAGAAACCATATCCGATACCTTTAAATTCAAAGTTTATGATGGGAAAGCCTATTCTGAAGTGCGTACAGCAACCATCGTCATCAACCCTATCAATGATGCCCCAGTCGCTAAAAATGGTGCTGTTACGACCGCATTTGAGACCCCTATTACACGAAATATCCATAACTTAATCACAGACAAAGACAGTGCCAACTGGACACTCACCCTTGTTGGAGATGTGACTCATGGAACCTTAGTATTTAATGCTGATGGATCATATACATATACTCCAGATGCAGGATTTAGTGGAGATGATGTCTTTACTTTTAAAGGCAATGATGGGACTTTAGATTCCAACCTAGCCACTTATACGATCACAGTTGCAGAAGAAGGCATCGTGATCGATCCAAACATTGCTCCAGTAGCAAGCAATGGCTCCATCGATACTGAATTTGAAACAGCAGTAAGTGGTAATCTTCATGATTTGATAACTGATGTCGATGGGACTGAATGGGAACTTTTCCTAGTTAGTTCTCCTACTCATGGAACCTTAAGTTTGAATCTTGATGGTACCTATACGTATACACCTCAAGCAGGTTTTAGTGGATTAGATACTTTCACATTCAAAGCCAATGATGGGGAACTAGATTCCAACATTGCGACTTTTACGATCAGCGTGGCTGAAGAAGTCATCATCGACGATCCTGAAACACCATTAAGTCCACTAAGTTATTGGTGGGTATTCCTTTTAGGATTATTACTCATTATTATTTTCTTCTTAAGACCAAATCTAAAGTATGTATTGGTTGACAAAGCTGGGAATGAAAAAGTCATTAGACGACATGTCTTCGCAAATGGAGATGATGATCTGAGTGTCGATTTGAATGATAAGAATGTAACAGGTCTTGTCAATATCGATTTAGTTGTATACAAACAATTAGTTAAGAGAGAACAGGGACAAAAAATTACCTTTAATCTATTCAATAAACCTGTTAAAACGATCGCAATTCCTGAAGATATGAAAGAGAAGATTGAAGATAAGATTACATTATAAAGACAAGAAGGATTCAACTAAGACCAATCATTATGGATGGGTCTTTTTAATCAAAATCATAGGTTAAAAAAGTATATAAAAATACAAACATTTTATCGTCATTTGTTTGAAAGATATACTCTGTATTAGTAAGGGAGCAGAATAAAAGCCAACTCAGCAATAAGAAAAGCTTTGTCTCTGCATTCGACAGGTTAATACGAAGTAAAAGGTAAACCATTGCGAAAGCATGGGGCACAAAATTAGGCGTCTAAAGTTTTAAGTAACCATGACCGGCCAATTGCACTCGTGCTTTTGGAAGGTCATTTTTTGTTTAAAAAAAGGAGGAAAGCTTATGAAACATTTTTTGAAGAAACTGGTGCTATGGACAGTAGTACTGGTGCTCACTGCGGGAAGAGGGTATTCTCAAGTCATAGCCCTTGACCCTTACACTGGAGACCATTTTGATCTTCACATCGATACCAACGGAAGCAATAATCAGGGTGGCGGTGTTGGGATCTATGAATGTCACTATTTGAATGAGTTAGTTACTTTAGTAAATTCTGAAGGTTGGGATCTAACTGAAGGCGCGGATGCTCAAGACATCGTAGATTATTATAATTTATATAATCATTGTGCGGATCCAGATCATGATCCTATCGTTCCAGAAGTTGTATCTGGGATGTATTTCACTGGATTCATTATTTATCATGTGACTTATTGGAATGGTGGCGATAAAGATGGCAATCTCAAGTTCGTAGGGATCCAAGCCAGTTATTCAAGCGTTGCACCTAATGTTGCTCCAATAGCGGATGATCAGGCTGTTTCTACCCCAGAAGACACCCCAACAGACATCACCTTAACAGGATCTGATGTCAATGGAGATCCTTTGCTCTATACTGTTTTGACCCAACCAACACATGGAACATTGTCAGGAACAGCTCCTGCAGTACATTATGTACCTGCTGCTAATTATTTCGGAATAGATACCTTTACATTTAGTGTCAATGATGGACTTCTAGATTCTAGTGTAGCCACAGTAACGATCACAGTAGGAAGTGTTAATGATGCCCCTATCGCTGATTCTCAAACTGTTACGACAACAGAAGATACAGGTTTAGACATTACCTTAACAGGCTCTGATCTAGAACTAGGTCTAATTTCATTCATCAAATTGACAGATCCTACAAGCGGTGTATTGACAGGAAGCGGTGCTAATCTTCATTTTGAACCAGCACATAACTTCTTTGGTCAAGTAAGTTTTACCTTCAAAGTGAATGATGGACTCAGTGATTCAAACGTTGCGACAGTAACCATTAATGTTACAGCTGTCAATGATGGACCTACTGCTATTGATCAAACGCTTTCTACTGACGAAGATACAGGTTTAGACATCCTTTTAACAGGAACTGATCCTGAATCTGATCCTTTATCTTATATTAAGTTGTCTGATCCAGCCAGTGGTGTATTAACTGGAACTGGTGCTAATTTACATTTCCAACCTGCTTTAGATTTCTATGGTCAAGTGACCTTTACCTTTAAAGTCAATGATGGAAATCTTGACTCTGATATCGCAACCATTAAGATCAATGTAGGCACAGTCAATGATGAACCTACTGCATTTGGTCAAACTTTAAACACACCTGAAGAAGTTGATTTGGACCTTATTTTAGCGGGTCTAGATCCTGATGGTGATCCATTGACTTATCATGTATTGACCTTGCCTGAACACGGAACTCTAGTGGGAACTGGTCCGGATCTAACTTATGTGCCTAATCCTAATTATAATGGTCCAGACAGTTTCACCTTTAAAGTAGATGATGGTACAGTAGACTCTAATATCGCAACCATCGAAATTACCGTAACAAGTGTCAACGATGCTCCTGTCGCTGACGGACAATCCTTATCAACCGCAGAAGATACAGGATTAGATCTTACCTTAACTGGATCTGATGTTGAAGATGATCCATTAAGTTTTATTGTCTTAGTAGGTCCAAGTCATGGTACACTCACTGGAACAGGAGCGAACCTTCATTATGAACCAAACCTCAATTACTTTGGACTAGATAGTTTCACATTCAAAGTCAACGATGGGGATTTAGATTCTCCTGAAGCGACCGTCAATATTACAGTAACTCCAGTCAATGATGCTCCTGTCGCTGATGATGGCTCTTTCTCAGTCGATGAAGGCGGAATGTATCCAGGTCACGTTTGGGCTCATGATGTAGATCCACACGCTGTACCTACACTGTTTACCCCAAGTCTCTTTATCTCATTCTTAAATTATAGCGTTGTTGTTTGGCCACAATATGGCAGCTTGGTTTTCAACCTTGATGGGTCGTTTACCTATACCCATAATGGAAGTGAAAATCATACAGACTTCTTTACCTTTAAAGCCAACGATGGTCAACTGGATTCTAATGTAGCTAGAGTTGATATTACCATCAATCCAATCAATGATGCCCCAAGTTCGAATCCAGACGACTTTACCCTCGTCTTGGGTTCCTTGCATCAAGGCAGTTTGGTTGCTACAGATCCTGAAAATGATCTCTTGTCTTGGATCATTGTAGATGCTCCATTATATGGAAGCTTAATTCTTAACCAAGATGGAACCTACGATTATCAACACAATGGAGACAACGCTTTAGATGATTCGTTTACTTATAAAGTAAATGATGGATCCGTTGATTCTAATCTCTCTACTGTTTCTATTACTGTTACAGTTCTTCCTCCATTGAATACCCCTCCTGGAACTTTCCCAGAAGCGATTACACTCAATGAAGGTGCGAGCTTGACAGACGCTGTTGGTGGCTTTGATGCTGATGGCGATCCTATCACCTTCGTTCTTGTTTCAGATGTTGTAAATGGAACTTTGACATTCAATGCCAATGGAACCTATACCTATACACATAATGGAACAGAAACGATCGCAGACAGCTTCCAATTTAGAAGTTATGATGGTAAGGCTACTTCTGCAGTTAGAACAGCTACCATTACGATCAATCCAATCAACGATGCTCCTGTAGCGGTCAATGGTGAAGATGAAACAGACTTCAACACTGTGCTTACTGGAAACATCCATGATTTGATCAGTGATGTCGACAGTGCCAATTGGACCTTGGGATTGGTTACCAGTGTTGCTCATGGAACCTTGGTTCTTAACGCAAACGGTACCTTCACCTATACTCCAAACTCTGAATTCTCAGGTGAAGACAAATTTACCTTTAAAGCCAATGATGGTGGACTCGATTCTAATATCGCGACCTATACGATCACTGTCGATGAAGAAGTCATCATCGAAGATCCAGATACACCATTAAGTCCATTAAGCTTCTGGTGGTTATATCTATTAGGTTTATTATTTATCCTCATCTTCTTCTTAAGACCTAACCTCAAATATGCATTGGTTGATAAGAACGGAAAAGAAACCGTAATTAGACGCCATATCTTCGCCAATGGGAATGATGATCTCTTCATTGATATCAATGACAAGAACATTGAAGGCTTGGTTAAAGTAGATCTCGTAGTCTATAAACAATTGGTTAAGAGAGAACAAGGACAGAAGATCACCTTCAACTTGTTCAAGAAACCAGTTAAAACGATCGCTGTTCCTGAAGACATGAAGGACTCGATTGAAGATCAGATTAAACTATAAGACAACTAAAGGATACCGAGAAATCGGTATCCTTTATCTCTTTTGTGAAATTTACACAAAGCGGTTGTATTTGTAGATTGGTGCTATAATGAGGGTGTAGACAAGTTAAGATAGATGTATCAAAGACTTTCAAAGTTTATATGGGACTCAGTGGATCTCGCATTAAATTGCTTCCTCTAGGCTTAAACAATGAAATTCTTTTTCATTCCCATCTTTGTTTACGAATCATATCGGCATATCCATCGTTGGTGACCTAAGGTTAGTTATGTGGTGAAGAGGTTCAACAACGGTGATATGATAGCTTAGCTTTGTTGGGTATGAAGTGATGTGTAGTGAAGTGTATAGAAGTATTGCCTAGCATTGTCGTGAGTGCAGAGCCTTTGATTGTCTTAGGGCAGTGAAGTGTTGTGCAAAGACGTTAATGGAAGAGAATGGCAGTGAAAAGGAATACCGATTCGGTATTCCTTTTTATTTAATCAAAGATATGTAGTACTTGTGTGTAGAACTCTACCCCACTCATCAAGGCTTCCTCATCGAAATTGAAGAAACAACTATGGACAGGATAAATATAGTTTTTCAGTTCATTACGTGTTCCCACAAAAGCGAATAGACCAGGTACTTTTTGTTGATAATAACTAAAGTCTTCCGCAAACATCTTAGGTTTAATGACCTGAGTCTTACATGTGAGATTCTCAGATAAGCGATCATAGAGAGCTTCATCATTGAGTACAGGAGGATAAGTATCTATCAAGCTGGCTTTGATCTGACATCCAGTCGATATCGATAAACCACTAAAGATGGCTTCTAATCGTTGATGGATTAGGCTCATCACTTGTGGATTGAAAGCACGTGCTGTTCCTGTCATGATCACTTCTTGGGGAATGATGTTTGGGGCTTCTCCACCTTTAATCGTCCCGAAGGTTATAACTGCAGTTTCTAAAGGATCGACATTACGACTTACGATGCTTTGTGCAGCCAAGATCAATTGTGCTGCACAAATTAAGGCATCTGTTCCTTCATGAGGTTCAGCCGCGTGAGCACTTTTTCCTTGAATATGGATATCTATCTCCATCGATTGAGCCATCATAGGTCCTTTCGCAAGTCCTATAATGCCTTCATTTAAACCAGGAAACACATGAAGCCCAAAGATCTTGGTGATGTTGAAGCGTTCAATGAGGCCTTCTTCAACCATCACACGTGCACCTCCTGGACCTTCTTCAGCGGGTTGGAATACAAAAACCAAACTATGATTGAAAGGTTCTAGATGAGCCACACTTTTCGCAAAAGCCAATAAGATCGCCATATGGCCATCATGACCACAGGCATGCATTTGTCCTTTGGTTAAAGATTCATAATCAACTTGAGTCTGTTCTAAGACATTCAGCGCATCCATATCCGATCTAAAGGCGATCGCATCTTTATTTTTACCTGGCTTTACCGCTATGACCCCAGTCTTAGCCATAATGATGGGTTCATATCCAAAAGATCTTAGTTCTTTTTGAAGATAAGCAGAAGTGATAAAACAATCAAAACCAATCTCAGGGATTTGATGAAGATGACGTCGAGTTTCTTTTAGATATAAACTTAGTTCTTTATTGTCCATGAAATTCTCCCATCAGGACCTGCATGATTTGGATCGCATTAGACGCAGCGCCTTTTCGAATATTATCGGCGACACACCATAGATTCAACCCATAAGGTACACTATCATCTCTTCTGATTCTACTCACATAAGTAAGATCTTGACCCGAGGCTTCCAAAGCAGTAGGGAAGTCATTTTCGAAAACACGAAGACCTTTTTGAGCTTTAAGCTTGGCCAATACTTCATCCATCGTAAAGTCACGATTGAATTCTACGTTGATAGATACACTATGCCCATTAAAGACAGGGACCCTTACACAGGTCGCACTTACTTTTAAAGCTGGCTCATGAAGGATCTTACGGGTCTCATTGACCATCTTTTCTTCTTCTTTGGTTGAACCATTAGGTAAGAAGACATCGATTTGAGGGATCACATTATGTAGGATCTGTTTAGGATAGAAGATGGAAGCTTCTCCTTTTAGATTACGATTTAAGTCATTGATACCTTTATATCCAGAACCTGAAACAGCTTGATAGGTTGAATAGACGACACGTTTAATCGATAGATCTTTAAGTGCGAATAAAGGTAATACAGATTGAATGGTTGAACAGTTAGGATTAGCGATGATGCCTTGATGAATGAAGGCATCTTCAGGATTGATCTCAGGGACTACTAGAGGTACTTTAGGGTCCATTCTCCACGCACTTGAATTATCGATGACTACGACGCCTTTTGAGGCCGCAATAGGCGCATAATGCTTACTCACATCGCCTCCTGCGGAAAACAAGGCATAATCCAAAGGACGATCAAAGCTAGTCTCACTTAGTGCTTCAACGAGATAGGTCTTACCTTTAAAGGTCACACTTTTTCCTGCAGATCTTTCAGAGGCTAAAAAGATGATCTCTGAAAACTCTAGGTCATATTCTTCTAGTACTTTAATAAAGCTTTGGCCAACCATTCCAGTTGCGCCGACAATGGCGATCTTGATCATAAGGGTTCTTCTTTCAATGTGTGAGATGATGTCAATAGACTATCACTTTAACTTGGTCCTTGTCAATGAAAGACAAGGTCTCAAGTATGTTATAATCAATCCATTATAAATAAGGAGATTCTATGCAGAAACTCACACTAAGAGTCATACTTGCTTTCTTAGCGGTCTATCTATTTTGGGGAGGAACTTATGTCGCCATTAAATTGGGACTAGAGTCTTTTCCACCTATGCTATTGGCTGGAACCCGTCATTTTACAGCGGGAATCTTTATGTTGAGTGTGGCTCTTTTTCGTAAAGATGCTTTCCCAAAAGCTAAAGAGATGATGTTTTCTGCGTTGATTGGATTGATGATGCTTTTAATAGGAAATGGACTCGTTACTTTAACTGAACAAACTGTCCCAAGTAGTATCGTATCTTTGTTGATAGGAGCGGTACCGCTTTGGATCATCATATTGAATTGGAGCTTTGGAGATAAGAAACGACCTACGATCTATCATTTATTAGGCGTTACATTAGGCTTGATAGGGATCGCTTTTCTAGTATTCCAGTCTCAACAAGATGGGATCACTCATTTTGATCCTTTAGGGATCTTCTTGATTCTAGTGGCGGCCATCTCATGGGCCGCAGGATCCTTGGTGTCTCGATATGCACCTATCCCTAAATCGCCATATATGAATCTTTCTTTTCAAATGTTAAGTGGGGGCTTTGCCTTGTTTATTGCCTCGTTTATACGTCAAGAATGGGTTGGTTTTGATGTGATGAAAGTAACGTCTAATGCGTGGATCTCATTAGGTTATCTTATCTTCTTTGGATCGATCCTAGGTTATAGTGCCTATATTTGGTTACTTAGAAATGTGAATCCTACGTGGGTATCGACCTATGCCTTCGTTAATCCTGTAGTGGCTGTTTTCTTAGGATGGTTGCTTGCGAAAGAAAGCTTATCGATCAATGCCTTGATCGCAGCGGCCATCATCATCATCTCAATTGTCTTTATGACCTTTCCTTTTAAAAAGAAAGCCTATTCACTAAAATAGGCTTTTTTATTCGATATCGATAAGGTTGACCTTTTCTACCCCAACACAATCTCTAAGTGTACTCATCAGATCAGCCATACTTAGATTTAAACTCAAGATATCTAAAGTTAAGATCACACTGGCTTTCTCTCTAATAGGAACTGTTTGAGTGATGGTTATGACGTTTGCCTCATGATCACTGATACAACGTAAGACTTCTGATAAGACCCCATGGGTATGGTTTAGAAGAAGGCTCATGACGGCTTTTCTAGAAGGTCCTACTTCTTCAGGCATAAACACATAGTCTTTGTATTTATAATAAGTAGATCGAGAAATATTTACTCGTTTACACGCTTCACTAACTTCTTTTACTTCACCACTGTTGATCAATTGTCTCGCTAATATGACTTTCTCAAAGAAATCAGGTAGGATCTTTTTATCGACCAATAAGAGATTACGACTCATATCATAGCTTGGAGTAGCGGGTGCCACTCGTGTCTAGTTGTAGTTCTATGAGCTTGAATTCATGACGTAAGTGTTTAAGTTTTTCTTGAATAGGAAGAATATCGATAGGGCCTTGATGAAGAAAGCCTATGGTAGGTCCAGCACCTGAGATATAGGTTCCTTTGATATTAAAGGATTCTAAGATCGCCAATACAGATTCAGATTGATAGATCAAAGGATATCGATAAGGATGATGAAGCGTATCTTGGATACAGACATCGATTTGAGCTTGATCGCCTTTTTCTATGGCTCTAAGAAGTAAAGGTAATCGAGATAGATTATGGACCACATCTTTCATAATGATCTTCTCAGGGAGGGCTAATCGAGTCAATGAGGTCAATAATTCAAAATCAGGAACGATAAAATAGAAATGAAGATCTTGATGAACAGGATAATGTTCAGTGATGATTTTTTTATCATCGATCAATGAAGCACAGAGTCCTCCATATAAAGCAGGACATACATTATCAGGATGACCTTCATAGAGACTCGCAGCCAAAGCGATATCGCTCATCTCAAAAGGGATCTCATGAAGCAGATGAGCACAGATCATCCCAGCGATGATGAATATCGCACTACTGCCTAATCCTCGAGCCACTGGGACATCGGATTGGATGGAGATGCTTAAGGTCTTAGGTTTCAGTTTAAGCTCATGAACTCGATGAAGATAGGCCTTATGAAAGAGATTGTTTTCGTTGGCGTAAGCCACTGGACAACCTTGGATACTAAATTCTGTGCTTTCTGATACGTTAAAGGTCGCATAGAGCTGTAATGCGATGCCTAAGGTATCAAAACCAGGCCCAAGATTAGCGGATGTTGCGGGTACTCTAATGGTGATCATGGGACTCCTTTTCTTTCACCAGCGCATATAGCGCTTCTTTATCAACCGTCAATGGATGACGGATGGGTTCATGTCTTAAATGACTTAGCTTGTGTGGACAAGCCTGTTGATTAAAATTCTTAAGTCTTTCTAGATTATCGAAATCATCACTACTGATGGATTGATGAAGGGCTTTAAGCACAGTAGAAGGAAACTTAAAGGGAGAAGCTGTCGCACATACGATCATGGGTTCTTGACCTAAATGATTCAATGCTGCTTTGACTCCAATCGCTGTATGAGGATCTACTAAGGTTTTGAAGTCTTGATAGAGTTCATAAATAGTGCTTTCAACTTGATCTGAAGGAATCATATCAGCGATAAAGACACTTTGAATTTTTTGTTTTAGGTCTAGGGGTACTTGATAAGATCCTTGATTGTTTAATTGATCCATCAAAGAAGAAATCAAGGCATCATCTCTGTGGCTTAATAAAGCCAATAGTCTTTCTAGATTACTTGAGACTAGGATATCCATAGAAGGAGAACTTGTCTGATAGAAAGGTCGTAATCTATTGTATAACCCGCTTTGTATAAACTCCGTTAAGACTTGGTTCTCATTGGATGCACAAATCAAATGCTTGATCGGTAAACCACTTAGTTTAGCCAAATATCCCGCTAAGATATTCCCAAAATTACCAGAAGGAACACTGAAGGATACTTCATCGCCTAAGGAGATTTTATGGTTTCTTATTAAATCAAAGTAAGCTTTAAAGTAATAGGTCAATTGAGGAATCAAACGACCTATGTTGATGGAGTTGGCAGAAGACAAGGCAATCTTGAAATCAGAAGCGTGGGTAAATATGTTTTTGACTGCCCTTTGGGCATCATCGAAGTTCCCGTCGATCCCATACACGAAAGTATTGTTTCCTTGTGATGAAGTCATCTGTCTTTTTTGGATCTCACTGATGCCTATGGAAGGATAAAAGACGGTCATCGTAAACCCTTTGACGTTCTCAAAACCCGCTAAAGCTGCAGATCCTGTATCGCCTGACGTAGCCGTCAAGATATGGGTCGTTTCTTCTAGTTTAAGCACCTCTTTGGCTTTCGCCATAAGATGAGGCAAGATCGATAAGGCAACATCTTTAAAAGCAGCGGTAGGTCCATGATAAAGCTCTAATATGGTCAGTTTACCACATTGAGTAGAAGGGGTTATTTCTTCACATTCAAACTTAGAATCAAAGGCTAGATCCACCAAGTGTTCAATGGTTTCTTTCCCATAGTCATCAAAGTAGGCATTTAAGATCTCTGTCATCAATTGTTTAAAAGAAAAATCTTTTAGGTGATCCAAATTAAAAGTAGGTATCATTTCAGGTAGATAAAGACCCCCATCTTTCGCCAATCCTTCTAATATGGCTTGATGACTATTAACACTGTGTTTTGAGTTTCGAGTTGAGGTATATTTCATGGTTGTTTGTTGAGTTGTTTCTCACTCTATGATAAAATGTTTCTCATAGAAATACAAGTGTATTCGAAATAAAGACATGAAAAAACTAAACATTGGATTATTAGGCTACGGCACTGTAGGTAAAGCTGTGGCTACATTGCTACAAGAACAAGAAAACATGAACCTTCATGGTATTTTTAGACGATCGGGGAAAGCAGATGAATCCATCATGACTGATCTAGTCGATGATCTTCTTTTAAATCCACAGATCGATGTGATCGTAGAAGCAATGGGAGGTTTGATTCCTGCTTATGACTACATCAAGAAAGCCATTTTAAATGGGAAACATGTGGTCACTGCGAATAAAGCATTGATCAATGCCTATGGAGAAGAACTCAATCAATTGGCACTAACACAAAATGTTTCTTTGATGTTTAGTGCAGCGTGTGGAGGAGGCATTCCTTTCTTACCTACGATGATCTCTCATACAACACCCATTAGAAAAGTAGGAGGTATCCTTAACGGAACCACCAACTTCATCATCGATAAGATGGAACGTGAACATCTAAGTTTTAGTGACGCTTTGAAACAAGCCCAATCAAGTGGATACGCAGAAGCAGATCCTTCTAATGATCTCAATGGGATCGATACGATGTATAAACTAAGATTGGCTTTAGCCATTGGGATGCATACTTGGATCGATCTAGAATCGATCGATGTTGAAGGTATAGCTCATCTTAAAGACATAGACATCAAATATTTTACTCAACAGAAATATAAGTGTCGATTGATGGCTTATGGGGAAAAGACAGTTAAAGGATTCATAGCTTGTGTAGAACCTAGTCTTGTAGAATTAAGTTCTTTAGAAGCTCGTACTATAGAAAACAACAATCTAACTTGGTTTGAAAATAAAGATCTTCAACGCTTTGAACTCAGTGGACAAGGGGCAGGGGGCTTACCTACTGCAAGCAATGTCTTAAGAGATCTTAATTCTATGATTGAGAAGACCTCTTATACTTTACCTTCTGTGATGAATGAAGATCAAGCTGACAATCAATTGGATCATCAAAACTATCTCATAAGGACTCCTATCGATCTCAATTCTCCTTTTCTTGAGAAATATACTGGTCAAAGTAGAGTCTTCTCAGGGGTGCTTTATCGAACCTTATATGAAGTACCCGTAAATGAAATGCATAAAGAAGTGCTTAGATTAAGAGAAAAAAACGAAGTATTCTTCGCTAGAACATAAGGAGCTTGTATGAAAGTAAGTAAATTTGGGGGTTCATCCTTAGCGAATGCCCAGCAATTCAATAAAGTTAAAAACATCGTTTTAAGTGATCCTTCTCGACAAGTGATCGTAGTATCTGCCTTAGGTAAGGAAAATAACCAAGACCATAAGATCACTGATCTTCTTTATTTGACCCATGCCCATTTGACCTATGGGGTCAGTGTCGATGAGATCTTTGAAGAGATAAGACAAAAACATTTAGGGGTTCATCATGAGCTCGGGTTATCTTTTGATTTAGAAGGAGAGCTTACTAAAATAAGAAGCAGTTTAAGAAAAAATATGGACATCGATGAATTGGTTTCTCGTGGAGAATATTTAAGTGCTTGTTTAATGGCGTCTTTCTTAGGCTTTGACTTCATCGATGCGAAAGATGTCATCTGTATAGACTATAATGGTCAAGTCGATTTAGAGAAGACCTATCTTAAAATAAGAGAAGTTTTTTCACAGCATCCAAAAATCGTCATCCCTGGTTTTTATGGGGTCTTACCAAACGGAAAAATCAAAGTTATGAGTCGAGGAGGATCTGATATCACGGGATCTTTGGTTGCGGCTGCCTTAGATGCGGAGGTCTATGAAAACTGGACTGATGTGTCAGGGATCCTGATGGCTGATCCTAGGATCGTTCCTAGTGCCAAGTCTATTCATAAACTGACCTTCGCTGAACTAAGAGAGATGGCGTTTATGGGAGCTTCTGTCTTACACGAAGAATCCATTCAGCCTGTCAAAGAAAAAAATATCCCACTCAATATACGAAACACCAATGAACCTGATCATCCTGGAACCATGATTCTATCTCAGATCGATGAAGCATCCAATAAGGCACATTTCATCACAGGAGTGACTGGTAGACAAGACTTTACGGTCTTAAGCGTTTATAAAGAACACATCGCAAAAGCACCAAGTATGATAAGAGATGTCTTAGAGATCTTAGAACGCTTTGAATGTCCACTAGAACACTTGACCATGGGTATCGATAGTTTCACCATCGTCTGTGCCACCTCAAACATCAAAGAGCGCCTTTATGACATCATCTCAGACATCAAAAAACAATGTTTACCTGATAAGGTCATCGTTGAGGAAGACTTAGCTCTTATCGCTGTCGTAGGACGCCAAATGAAGGAAACCCCTGGAGTATCTGGAAGACTCTTTAGTGCCATGGGACAACACAGCATCAACATCCGTATGATCGCTCAAGGTACAGATGAGATCAGCATCATCGTTGGGATAAGCAATCAAGACTTCAATAAAACCATCCAAGTTCTTTACGAAAAGTTCATAGGACAATAAACAAAACACACAGGATAAAGTCAGTCCTGTGTGTTTCTTTAAGATATGGCTCGTGATAAAATAGTACCAAGGAGAACCTTATGAATAAAGAACAAGCCTTAAAAGATCATCAAGCCTATCAAGAAAGAGTCGCAGCCTATACCTTAGCCCTTACGACCCTAAACTGGGACGCCTATACGATTGCCCCTAAAAAAGGAGGACCTTATAGAAATAAGATGGCATCTTATCTATCGGGTGAGCTCTTTTCGATCACCACAGATCCTGCAGTGATCGATAGATTAGATCTGATGAGTACTTTCGATTATGACGAAGTCACCAATCGAGAAGTCGCTCAAATGAGAAAAGAAATCAATAAGACCCGTTATATTCCAAAGGATGTTTATGTGGCCTATAATAATCTGGTCATGGACGCCAATGATGTCTGGGAAGAAGCGAAAGCAACTTCTAATTATGCCTTATTTAAACCTGTATTAAAAAAACTTATTGAACAAACCAAGTTGGTTGTCTCTTATCGAAAAGACCCACGGCCTGTGTATGAACAACTTCTGGATGATTTTGAGACCAATATGTCGACCAAAGAATATGATGCGTTTTTTGATAAACTCAGAGATGATATCGTTCCTTTGATCCATAAGATCAAAGAGAAACATTTGACTCGTCCTACATGGTTAAGTGAACAAATTCCTTTATCTCAGCAAGCCGCTGTCGTTGAAAGACTTGCGAAGTTTCTCGATTATTCAAAAGACAGTGGACAGATCAGTCTTTCGGTCCATCCTTTCTCTCAAGATTTCTCAGCTCATGATAATCGAGTTACTGTGAGATATCATGAAGATAACTTTACCTCAAGTATCTTTGCCTTGATTCATGAAGTAGGTCATGCGACCTATAATGGACAGGTCAATGAAGCTTATGATGGACGCTATATTCGTAAATCTATGACCTTTGGGATGCATGAATCTCAATCACGTTTCTTAGAAAATATGTTGGGAAGAAGCACTGCGTTTTGGGAACCACTCTATGAAGATGTCGTTAAGATGGTGCCTGCTTTAAAGAAAGTTTCTTTGAAAGAATTTGTAGAAGGCATCAATTTCGTTCAACCTTCCTTGATCCGTATCGAAGCTGATGAGCTTACTTATCCTCTTCATGTCATGGTTAGATATGAGATCGAAAAAGGTCTCTTTAATGGGACACTAGACGTAGAGAATCTAGATAAAGTATGGGCCGATAAGATCGAAGAGTACTTGGGAGTACGTCCTCAAAACGCAGCTCAAGGGGTCCTTCAAGATGTCCATTGGTCAGGTGCGATGTTTGGTTATTTCCCTACCTATGCCCTAGGATCAGCCTATAGTGCTCAATGGATGAAAGCCTTAAGAAAAGATATTGATGTTGAAAAAGCCTTAAGAGAAAATCAGTTTACCCTTATCAAAGCGTGGCTCAAAGAGAAGATCCATACCCATGGGGGTGTCTATGAACCATCTGAGTTGATGATCAAAGTCACAGGAGAAAAGTTTAATCCTCAATACTATGTCGATTATCTTAAAGACAAAGTCACCAAGCTTTATCATCTATAAAAGTAATGGAAGAAACATCGTTTCTTCCTTTTTTATAAAGAGATGTTTTGGCTTTTTAAGGCAAGGGAGTGACTGTGCTATAATAAAAGCAACCAAAAGTACAGGAAAGAAATATGCTGAAAAAATACTTCAGTGCTTTAGTTATAATCCTTATTTCAGGTTCCTTCCTGTTGTTTTTTTGTGCAGAATTAAGCACTTACTATACAAACCAAATTGAACAAAAAGCTTTAGAAGCATCCTTGTCTTCGAAAGATAATTGGGTCGTTCCTTCAGTCGTAGGATCCTCTATGGGACTAGATAAGGTCTTTTCTCTAAAAGACATCAAAGGTGATCATCGTTTGATCAGTATGGGCACATCGATGAGTTTAGCAGGGATCGTAGATTCTCATCTTGATCGAATACACATCAATGCCTCTACAGGATCGATGAGTATTCAGACACTGTTTGTGATGAAATCTTATCTGGATACACTAGGAATTGAAGTTCAAGAAAACGATGTGGTCAAGATCGATCTCAGTCCACTTATGTTTACTAAGAAAGCCTTAAGTATAGAAGTCTTAGTAAGTGCTTTAAGTTATCAAGACATCTATACTGTCGAAGAAGATCTTAGTGTACATCGTAATCTCTTAAGCCCTATAGCTGAATTCTATGGCTTAAAAAGCAAAGCCATAGAAAAGGCCTTCACTACTTTTAAAACGATCATAGAAACAGGCTCAGTGGACGCCTTATTTGAGACAAGTCCTCATTCTTTCGAAAATACAGAAAAGTTCTTAGATTTTACTCAAAACAATACCGCACTATTAGAAGCCTTACTGATGAGCTATGAAGGTAAGAATCTGGTGGTAGATTTAATGTTTATGCATCCAGATCTACAAAGCTCCATTGCCGCTCAACAGTTCAATACCTATGTCGATGAAAGATTGATTCCTTTTCTTAGTGTGAATGGGATCGCTTATCTGGATCATCGTGTGACCTATACTTTAAGTGATTTCGCAGATTCTACCCATCTCAATGGGAAAGCTCGATTAAAATACACCTCACTTATCGAAAGTGAACTCAAGGAGCTAGGGTATGAATGATCTTCTAAAACAATTACTTGAACTTAAACCTCAAAATGAAGAATACACAGAGCTATTGAAATGGTCACGACGAATTGATAAACAAGGTTTAATTATAGAAAATGGTCCAAAAATTAAAGTAGCGGTATGTGGATCTCGTAATACCCAGTTCTTTACGAAGATCCTTCAAGTTTTCTTAATGAACCAAGCTCTTCAGGTTTCACTTTATGAAGGTGAATATGACAGTATACGCTATGAGATCTTAAATCCACAAAGTGATCTCTATCGCTTTCAACCAGAGATCTTGATTCTTTTGCCTAACACCAGTGATATCACCCGTTACCCAGCTCTATTAGATTCCTCTAAACAAGTCGATGATTTGGTTGAGGAGACCGCTGGATATTATCGCAAGCTTTGGGATACTGTGCTTACACAAAACCCTTGTGTCATCCTACAAGCTAACTTCGTTTTGCCTTTAGAGAATGCTTTGGATCAACTAGAAATCAATGTCCCTTATTCTAAGTCAGTTTTCTTAACGAAACTGAATCTGGCCTTGATGGATAAACCTAAACAAGTTCATTTGATTGATGAGAATGGTTTATCCAATGAGATTGGTAAAATAAGATGGTTTGATCCTGCGAATACCTTCCTCAATAAAGCACCTTATGCCTATGAATATTTACCTCAAACTGTTTGGATCTACCTTCGTAAGATCATGTCTCTAAGAGGTACTTATCGTAAGGTCCTTGTGTTGGATCTCGACAATACCCTGTGGGGTGGTGTCATAGGGGATGATGGGGTAGAAGGCATTCAATTGGATCCCAATAATGCGGTAGGAGAAGCCTACTTATCCTTTCAATCTACAGTCCTAAGTCTAAAAGAAAAAGGTGTTATCTTAGCCGTATGTTCGAAAAATGAAGAAAGCAACGCTAAACTAGGCTTTACTCATCCTAACATGCGTTTAAAGATCCAAGACATTGCTTGTTTTATCGCCAATTGGAAAGATAAGGCATCCAATCTAAGAACCATCGCAGAACGCCTAAACGTAAAAATAGATGCCTTGGTTTTCTTCGATGATAATCCTGCAGAACGTCTCATCGTTAAACAATTCTGTCCTGAAGTAGAAGTCATCGATGTCCCTGAAGATCCTTCTTTCTATTCAAGTGCTTTATATCACGCCCATGCCTTTGATTGGCCTCAAATCACCAAAGAAGATCTACTGAGAATCAAAGCTGTAGAAGGAGATCTTGAACGAGAAAATTTAAAGACACAGTTCGTAGATTATGAAGCTTATCTTAAGTCACTTGAGATGAGTGCTGTCGCAGGACGAATAGGGACAGCTCAAATCGAACGTTTCGTTCAATTGACCAATAAATCCAATCAATTCAATTTAAGAACACAAAGAGTCTCTGAAGCGGATGTGATCGAGATGATGAAGGATGAGAATTGTGCCTGTATCAGTGTCGACTTAAGTGATCGTTTCTCTCCTTATGGGATCATTGCCTGTACCATTCTAAAAAAACAAGGCTCAAACGCTTTCATCGAAAACTGGGTCATGAGTTGTCGGGTTCTTAATCGAGGGGTAGAAAGCTTAACCTTAGATCTTTTGGTTCTACAAGCCAAAGCATGGGGCTGTGATCATTTGATTGGAGAATATATCCCAAGTTTAAAAAACGAGATGGTTTCTCAACATTATCTTAAAATGGGATTTCATCTCATCAAAGAGAATACCTTTGAATTAGAGTTAATGTCTACTCAAGCATTAGAAAGTCATATCACTTTAAAGGAGACCTTATGAACACTTTAGACCAAGTCCAAGAAATATTTAGAGATGTCTTCGATGAGGAGACCTTGTTGATCACTGAGACCACTTCCGCCAAAGACATCGAAGATTGGGATTCTTTGACCCATATCCAATTGGTCACTAAGATCGAAAAGTATTTTAAGATACGCTTTACTGTAAGTGAAGTTACCAAACTGAAACAAGTCGGAGACCTGATCAAACTGATCGAATCTAAAACCACATGATCTCTTTGAATTCGCTCATTTTCACAGGGGTACTATTCTTAGCCCCATTTATATTAAGTATTAAATCTAAGTTTAGAAACTGGATCTTTTTAGGCATGAATCTAAGTCTACTTTTATTATCGATGAGCTCAGTGCTTAGTGCGGTCATTACTTTCGCTTGGATCTTGATTCCATATTTTCTTAGTTCTAAGCTTAAGAAACCTCATCTATTGATTGGGGCTCTCGTTTTAGGCTTTATCTACTTAAATCGTTATGATTGGATCATATCTTTACTTGGGATTCCTTATCTATTTACCTTTAAGCTATTAGGGTTATCCTACATCTTATTTAGACAGATCGATTTCATCTTAAACAGATCATCGATGGATCCAAGAAACATCAACTTGGTTCATTATCTCAACTATTTGCTTTCTTTCTATACGATCTTAGCGGGTCCTATCATGAGATATGAAGCTTTTGTGTTAGATCTTCAAAACCCACAAGATCCAAAAGAGATCGATGTCTTAAAAGTACTCAATAGAGCTTTTAATGGTTACATTAAGGTCTTTGTCTTATCTGCTTTATTCTCTACGATGTCATTTAGTATCTACAAACAACTTCTATCTCACTTTGAGCTGTTCTCATTTATTGGACTTATAATCACCAATGCCTTATTTCTCTATTTCAATTTTTCAGGGTATTGTGATGTGATGATCAGTATGGGAAAGCTTTCAGGTTTTAAGATCGATGAGAATTTCAATAAACCATATTTGGCTCAAGATCTAAGTGATTTCTGGTCTCGTTGGCATATGACCTTGACCCAATGGTTAACGAATTATGTCTTTAATCCTATCGTCGTGATCTTTGCGAGAACAGAAAAGATGAGTATCGAGAAGGTCCAAGTCCTTGCTTTCTTCATCACTTTCTTAGTGGCTGGCTTGTGGCATGGGACCACTTTGAATTTCTTGATCTATGGGATCCTACAAGGCTTAGGTGTCTCATTGAGTAAAGTAATCACAGATTATCGAATCAAAAGATGTGGTGGTCGTAAAGCATTTAGAGCCCATAGACAAAAGCCTTTGGTGAAAGCCATTGAGATCACCATCACTTTATCTTATGTTGCTTTATCCTTTTTATTCTTCAGTTTTGATGTCTTGGCTTTATTGGGAATGTGAGGTTAAGCATGAAAAAGAAATCATTGAGTCTGCTTATTTTGGCAATAAAGTTTATAATCATTATGTTGGGAGTATGTATTTTAGGTTCTACCGTTGTACTCTACCAAGGATTTTAGGAGCACTATGAAAAAAATCATCTCTTTACTACTTATTATCGGTCTACTCATTGGTTGTACCGCAAAACCTCAAGTAAGCTTTACTAAGGAGGATGCTTCATTGACTGTAGAATCTAAAACCATCAATCCAGGTATGAAATATACAACACCATTGATTCCTAATTGGGTCACTTTTACTGAGTTGACCAGTTGTGCCTATAAAGGCAATGATAAGGTCTATGAATACGATGACTTTACCCTTTATACCTACTCAGATGGGACGGATGATTATATCTTAAGTATTGAATTAAACAGTTCATTATCTACTTCTAAAGGAATCAAGATTGGTTCAACGAAAGAAGCAGTGCTTAAAGCCTACGGGGAAGAGTATACCACTAAGATCCTAAATGTGATCTATACAGATGGACAAGTAAACATTACCTTCTTAATCGTTGAAGATAAAGTGAGTGCGATCAGTTTAAATTATAGACCTGAATAAATATGAGCTCAACAAAATTTAGAAAGAGTATTAAATATAGTTTAATTCTAATTGTGATCATAGGGACCACTATTTTTGTGGTGATCAGTTTAACGACCATTCGCTCGATTGCAGAACTCACATCAGAGTTGGGCCAAGCGATAAACTATAGTCCAAATGATTTTCTAATCAATGACAGAAAAGATACACAAGCGAGTTTTGTCACAGACGTATCATCGATCGATGTCCATCTTTTAGGATCTTATGAGATCCTAATAAAAGTGGGGAAGAAGACTTATTCTTCTACCCTTAAGATCATCGATACAGTTGCCCCAACAGCGATTGTCCAAGATGTAAGTATCGAAATAAATGGGACATTGACTCCAGAGACTTTGATCGTCTCAACGTCGGATGAATCTGAGTTGACAATAAGCTTTAAGTCAAAGCCAAAGTTAATTACAGTAGGTAATCATGAGATCATCGTCGTGATCTCTGATACTTCTGGGAATACAAGTGAATATCCTGTCAATGTGGAAGTGGTCTTCGATAAGACAGCTCCTTTGATCGTAGAAGAGCGTCAATTATATGTCTTGGTTGGATCAAACAGTGCTGATTATTGGGATAAGGTTTCTGTGAGTGACACAAAAAGCGCCATCAAAGCTACAGAGTTCAATGCTCAACAAGTCAATCTCAAAAAGATAGGCGTCTATCCAGTAACTTTAAGTGCTACCGATGAAGCAGGTAATACTGCGATGGTAACACGAAACGTGAATGTGGTCAGAGAGACCACTTACTATACGATGATGGCTCTTGAAGATCCTACAAACAATAAAGCCGATGCCTTTGTGGAGGCGGTCATCGCTGAGATCATAAGCGATGATATGACCCAAACTGAAAAAATGCGAGCCATCTATGATTTGCTTCTCAATGAGATGGTCTATCAAACAGATCTTTCTCTTGATTATGCCATAGATACCTACAATAAGATCGATGATTATGGCTTAGTGAGTTTTACTAAATTTAAAGGTCATTGTTTCCACTATGCAGCGATGGCAGCTTTGCTTTTAGATACGTTGAATCTTGAGATGACCTTGATCGAAGGAGAAGGTTATTCCTATACCGCAGAGAGCCACTTCGTCCACCACTTTTGGATATTGATTAAAGTGGATGGTCATTATGTTCACTTCGACCCTTTATATGAGTATTTATTTCTAAGACACGATATTCATAAAGATTTCTTCTTAGTTAATGATACTAATATATACAATCTTACCCATCGTTGGGATAAGACCTTATATCCAGTTGCTCCATAAAAAAACTTGTCTAAGGACAAGTTTTTTAATCTCGACTAAAGAGATCGCGAGTATATATCTTAGGTAAGACATCTTTGATCTCATCTGTGAGTCTATTGGCGACGATCACATCGCTTATGGCTTTGAATTCATTAAGATCTTTTATAACGGTAGAATTATAGAACTTATCCTCATGAAGGGCAGGTTCATAGATTACGATTTCTACACCTTTGGCTTTGATGCGTTTCATGATGCCTTGAATGGCTGATTGTCTAAAATTATCAGAATCTGTCTTCATCGTTAATCGATAGATACCTACCACTTGAGGTTTTCTTTTTAGGATCATTTCAGCGACATGATCTTTACGTGTACGATTCGCATCGACGATGGCACTCATGATATTTTGAGGTATATCCGCATAGTTGGCTAAAAGCTGCTTGGTGTCTTTTGGTAAACAATAACCGCCATATCCAAACGAAGGATTATTATAATGAGTTCCTATACGAGGATCAAGACCTACCCCATCGATGATCTGCTTGGTGTTGAGTTCTCTGATTTCCGCATAAGAATCTAGTTCATTAAAGAAGGCAACTCTTAAAGCTAAGTAAGTATTAGAGAATAATTTGATGGCTTCTGCTTCAGTAGAGCCAGTATAAAGGATAGGTATATCTCGTTTAATGGCACCTTCTACTAAGAGTTCCGCAAATATAGATCCACGTTGGCTTTGATCACCTACGACGATGCGTGAAGGATAGAGATTATCAAACAAAGCTTTACCTTCTCTTAAGAATTCTGGAGAGAAGATGATCTTATCTGTCTTATATTTTTTTCGGATATCTTCAGTGTAGCCTACAGGTACAGTTGATTTTATGACCATAATGGCTTCTGGATTAATTTTCAAAACAGTTTCTATGACATTTTCTACACTAGAGGTCTCAAAGAAGTTTTTATCGGGATCATAATTCGTTGGAGTACAGATTATGACATATTCTGCTTTGCAATACGCAAGTTCTGGATCAAGCGTCGCTTTTAGATTAAGGTTTTTCTTTGTAAGATAAAGCTCGATCTCATGATCAGATATGGGAGATTGTCTATGATTCAACATATCGACTTTCTCTTTTATTACATCAACGATGGTAACCTCATGGTGCTGAGCCAATAAGATCCCGTTGGCTAAACCAACATAGCCTAGCCCAGCGATCGCAATTTTCATAAAGTGAGTATCCTTTCGAGTAATCCAAATTAGTATAAACTCATTATACACAATAAAACAGGGCTAGAATTAAGGAAGTACCAAGAGACATATTTCACACCATTCCCCATAATTAAATTAAATTTGTAGACTATAATTGGGGTAGATATGAAAAGCTTTCTAATCACGGGTGCTGCCGGTTCTTTGGGGCACACCCTTTCTAACCTTTTGATCCAAGACAACGATCGTGTGATTGGTTTTCTTTTGCCTTTTGAGAAAGAAGAAATCTTAGATCATCGCGTGATCATTATGAGAGGAGATGTCTTGGATAAGGAATCCTTACGCAAAGCATTTGAAGAATTAGGACCTCACGGGAATGTCATCCATTGTGCAGGAATGATCTCCATAGATCCTAAGGTAAGTACTAAGATCTATAATGTGAATGTCCAAGGGACAAAGAATATCGTTGAAATGGCAGAGGAATATAAGGTGGATCATTTTATCTATGTATCCTCCGTTCATGCGATACCAGAACTAAAAAAAGGTCTTGTGATCGAAGAGACACAAGCTATATCACCTGATAAGGTCTTTGGTCATTACTCTAAGAGTAAAGCGATGGCGACTCGATTTGTGATGGATAAGATGACTCAAGGATTTCCTGCCTCGATCGTTTATCCTTCAGGGATCATTTCTGATGAAGATGTGAAGAATGCTTTTATGACCCAAATGGTAAAAGATTACTTAGCCAACTCTATGAAGATAGGTGTTCAAGGTGGTTATGATTTCGTCGATGTCAGAGATGTCGCTTTAGGCATCATCTCCATCAATAAACAAAAGATCATCAATGAACACTATATCTTATCCAATAAATACTATAGTGTAAAAACAATGATGGCCATGCTTTATGAATTGACAGGCTTGACCAAGGTAAGGCTCTGTGTACCTGTGTCTTTAGTGAAAGCTGTCTTACCCATCAAATTGGCGCTTGATAAACGAAAAAATAAACTCTCGCTTTATACAGCCGATTCATTAAAGATCTTGACTTCAAATTCGATCTTCTCTCATAAAAAAGCAGAGAAAGCTTTGAATTATCATCCTCGTGATATCCAAGAAACTTTTAGTTTATTGATCAAAAGATTGAATGGACCTCAGCGTCCTTTGATTTAAAAGTGATAAGATAATAGAGAGGTAAGCCCATGAGTTCAAAAAAAGAAGTTCTCATCGTGATCGATATGTTGAAAGGATTCATCGTTGAAGGTCCTTTAGCGGATCCTAGTATTAAACAGATCATCCCAGAAAACGTTAAGCTCGTCAAAGAATTCTTAGCTCAAGATAAAAGCGTCTTATACTTTCAAGATGCGCATACTTTCGATGCGCTAGAATTTGAAAATTATCCTCCTCATTGTTTAAAAGGAACCCTTGAATCAGAATTGATCGATGAACTTTTACCTTATGAATCCAAAATGATCCAAGTAGAGAAGAATACCACCAACGGTTTCTTCGCACCTGCATTTCAAAAATTCTTAAAAGAAAACAAAGACTTAAGTGAGATCACGGTTATTGGATGCTGCACAGATATTTGTGTACTTAATTTCGCCGTGACAATGAAAACCTATAGTCAAACCAATCAAAAAGAAATCACCATCAAGGTCCCTGCCAATGCAGTAGATACCTTTAATTTACCAGGTCATGATAAGACCCTCTTTCATCAAACTGCATTAGGAATGATGAAAGGCGCGGGTATACTCATCGTCTAAAACAATCATCCGAAAGGATGATTTCTAACGCAATGTTCATTTCTAGGAGGAACTGTATGAAAAAAAGTTGGGGTATCATGATTTGTCTGGGATTGGTTTTCTCATTAGTGGGCTGTAGTCCTAAAAAGATTCCACCACTGGATGAACCTGTTTTCACTTCGATAACCTTAAATAGTTTTATAAACGAAGCTATTGAGATCACTGAAGAGGAATCCTCAAGTTTATTGGATCTCTTTCTTTTCTCGACTTGGGTAAAAGATGATCGAAAAGACATTACTGTATCCAATACACGATTTACCTTAGTCGATAAAAATAAGACCACTTATTATTTTAGTCAAGATGGTCAAAATATATTGGTAGGCATCATCAAAGTAAATGAAACCGCCATTGCCTTTTATACCTTTAGCGGAAATATTATCACTTTAACCGATTCTAATTTAACTGGATTAGTAAGCAAAGCCTATGATAGACAAAAGATATCTGATAGCGCATATTTTAAGATTAATGTGGGACCTGATTTCTATACTGGATCCACTGATTTTACCCTGACTGGTGATCAAAGCACAGGATTTAAGGATTTGATTGTCTCAAGTCTGAGTGAATGGAATTATAAAGGTATCGCAACGGATAACCCAGAGTTCTATACTGCGAGAATAAGTCTTGATTCTTATTGGAATTTGAAATTATGGACCTATCAAGATCGATACTACGTGAATGTGTATAGAACCAATGATCAAGATGTCTTTATTAAAGCAAATTATTATGAGTTAACTCAAGACCTTTATGATGAATATATGACTCGATTATTCGTATTCAAGAATACTGTGTTTGAAGGTATCTCATTGACGGTTCAAAATGCGATTTTCACTGAAGGTTATTTTGATTTCGATGGGACACAGACTTGGTTGGTTCCTGAATGGAAAGTACCTTTGGGTGCTTCTGAAAGTGATCAGTTTAAGTTGTGGATGAAAATGGATGAGTGGATCTTAAGGTCCTCGAGTATAGAACTATATTATGTGACTGAGTTGATCAAAGCAGAGAATGGGCTCATATTTACTTTTGGGGTCTATGAAGATCCGAAAAATAACTATACCTATGGTTATGTGATCGTCACAAGCACTAAGGATACAAAATTCAAAGAAGTCTATCAAATCTCTGAAATGACTGAGGTTTATGATTTCTTACTTGATCATTGGAATCCTACTTTTCCTTCAAGTATCCTTGATTTCCACTTTACAGATATTATGGTGGCCTATAATGACCCTACTGAACTTGAGACAGGGATTAGTTATCATCAATATGTATTGAATGAGACTCAATATTTAGAAATCAAAGACATCCTATCTTATGATCAATGGACTTTAGATAAAGATCCTGGGAAGTATCATATGGGTTGGTTGCCGAACTATATTCTTCAAGGTTCCCCTGAGGCTGATCAAGTTTTTTCCATCTATGCCACCAATGATACGACGGTGATTTGGGTAAGAAATGTCGGGTTTAATCAAGAAAACTTATATGGATTATGGTACTTCAGTCCAAAATCAGTTAAAGATAATCTTACGAACTACGTCAACGATCAAATTAAATAATGAAGAAGAGCTCACACAGTGAGCTCTTTTAATTTAGGATATAGAAAGCGGTATGTGTATTGATTCTTAGGATCTCTTTGTGATCAAAGATTTCGAGGACCTCTTCTTCGAAGTGATCCATAAAATGAAAGTAATCCCCATGTTCGATCCATTCAACTAAGGATATAAGAGGGTGTCTTCCTTTATGATAATCTAAGATGATGACACCCTTTAGACTAACTCGCTTCATTTCACGCAAGAGACTTAATCGTTGAAAAGAAGATAAACCATGTAGTACGAATGAACTAAAGACATAATCATATGACTTCTCTTTATAAGGTAAGCCTTGATTCACATCGATCAATTCTAAATCGAGCAGAGGATTAAGACGATGGGCTTCTTTGATCATCTTGGACGAACCATCCACTGCTTTAACTTTTAAATAGTGTGATAATTCAGTGCTTAAAGCCCCTGTTCCACACCCCACATCAAGTGCTGAAGAGCCTTTTAAATCGAGTTTAAAAAGTAAATCTAAGGATGTACGATATCCTTTTCTTTGATAGTTAAAAAACATAGCATAGAATGGGGCTATCAGATCGAAGAGTTCAATATGTTTCATAGCCAAATTATACGACAAGTCATCTTAAAGTGGTCTTATAATGATTAGGAGTATAATTAAGATATAAGTTGAAGTGATAATGAAAGGTCACAAGGCAAGCAATTGAGTAAAATCAAGTTCGGTATACTTTTTGGATTACTATGCATTGGACTTAGTGGATGTGGGACTTTCGATAATGGGGTGGATGTTCATTCACAAGCTACTCTATCGCGTTTTAGAGAAAATGAAGTAACTGAGTATCAAGGTAAGTTCTTAGATCCTTCGATTGGACCTGAAGATAATTCTATATCTGGGGTTCAACATTTAAACATCACCACCTATCGATTAAAAATAACTGGATTGATCACAGAGGAAATCATATTGACCTATGATGAGGTCTTAGCTTTAGAAACCCATCAACGTTTGATTACCCTTCATTGTGTAACGGGTTGGGATGCGACGATCTTATGGGAAGGGATCCTTCTAAGTGATCTGATCGCTTTAGCTCATCCTGGAGTAGATGTCACTACGATCATATTTCATGCCTCAGATGGGTATACAACGTCATTGCCTTACTCTGTCATCAAAGATAAACAACTTATCTTAGCGTATAAGTCCAATGGCTTGACTCTACCGGATGAACTAGGTTATCCCTTCATAGTAGTCGCAGAAGAAAAATATGGCTATAAATGGGCTAGATGGGTCACAGAGATAGAATTGTCTTCTGACTCAAACTATAAAGGTTATTGGGAAAAGTTTGGCTATGATAATATTGCGGATGTCGATTAAGAGAGAATAAACAAAAAAACCTTCGCAAGAAGGTTTTAAGTTGTTTTAATCGATTTGAAGTTTTCTTTGGTGATGATCGTATTATAGATAAGTACTGTACCCAAGACAATCAATCCACCTACAAGCGCCATTGGTTTAGGAAACTCTCCTATGACCAGAAAGACCCAAATTGGATTTAAGATGGGCTCAAGTGTAGCGATGATACCAGCAGTAGTCGCAGGCGTATGTTTGATCCCTTTAGAGAAAAAGATATAGCCTCCAGCCTGTTGAAAGATCCCCATCACAAAGATCATGATCCAAGGCAAGAGACTTTGATTATTTATGAATTGTTGATCAAAGAAAAGAGTAGGCAAGAAGACTACCCCTAAGAGATTGCCCATAAAGGTCGCATCGATGGGTGATGCCCCTGGAAATTTATTGGCGAAGAAGACTCCCGCAAAGGATAAACCCGAAGCCAAAGCCAAAAGATCTCCGACAGGACTTCCTCCTTGAAATTGTTCTAAGAAGAAAAGACTGATGCCTATTGCGACTCCAACGACTGCGAATAGATCCCGTTTCTTAGGTCTTTGTTTATAAACGATCAAAGCCAATAGAATGATGAAAACAGGGGAAGTGTATTGTAGAACGATCGCATTGGCAGCTGAGGTCAACTTGATCGAAGACATATAAAGGACTGTGGTCAAGAAAATACAAATAGACGCCAACACAGTAGATTTAGTTACTTTAAAATGGAATGATTTTCGATAGATACCTATGGTAAAAGCAGCGATGATGCTTCTTAAAGCAGCGATAGTCAAACCTGACCAAGGAATCAGTTTATTAAGGACGCCTCCAAAGCTCCAAAATAAGGCAGCCATCAAGATATAGAAAGGTCCTGATTTAGTTATTTTCACTAGAATATTATAACAGAGCACTACACATAAGTCGTTAAAATAAATATATGTATAGTGATATACTAGGTTTATAGAATGTTGCCGGGAGGTAACTCATGAAACAAAAAATAAATATGCTTTTCTTACTCTGTTTATGTTTATCCATAACAGCCTGTTCTAAGCCAGCTTCTTTTACTTTAGATCAGTCTTTTACTTCAGTCTATAGTGGAAGTGATGATCCGCTTGAAAGTAGTAGTGCCCTTGTGTTAACTGAAGATGATCATCAAGTCCTATCTATGAGACTAAGTACTAGTTCTTGGGTAAAAGTGAGTTCTTCAACCCACGATACGAGTGCCTTTATCCACTTAATAGGTAGTTCTAAGGCAATCTACTCTTTTTATCAAAAAGATCTCACCACATATATCGACGTTGATACTGATAAGGATGGAGATCCGGAGTTCTTCTATTCAAGTTCAGACATCAAATTTTCGGAATTGAAAGTTTGGATAGAAGACTTAAGACTGTCAACGGATCGGTTTAATGAACTCAAAGACAATGCTTCTTATAATATTGCATTCATAGGATCAGCTCATTTGATCGATCAATTACGTCAATTGACACTAAGTAGTGAGGATGAACTTCTATTAAAAGGTCTATTGGACTTTGATCAATGGGTCCATATCTCAGAGATCCCAAGTCTTGATCCTATAGACGATGTCTTATTTGTATTAGAAAGCACAATAGATGGAGAATCTGTGATGCTTAGTGTTTATTCGAAAAATGGTAACTCTTATTTGGCTATTAGTAGTTCTGGATCGATGGATTCATACTTTCAATTGGAGTATTCGATCAGTACAGAGATTTTAGCTTTTTTAGAATCATTGTGGGATGCGATACTACCTGTGGATGATATTCCTTCTATAACGTTTTCTCAAGGGTATGTTGGTCCTACACAATATATTTATGATTATGATACCTTGTTGCCAGATTATCTCTTCAGTCTTACTCCTACACAAAATCTTGATTTAAGAACTTTGTTTGATTTAGGATCTTGGACTGAAGTAAGTGAAACTTATGTCTATGAAGACGCTGAGTTTATCTTGATCAGTTCAACAGGAGCCATTTTATATTTTGCGGGTAATGAGGATTCTTATTCGATTTGGATGAATGATCATGATCTTATGACACATTATGTCTCCGATTCAAATAATTTTCAGACCATCAATGACACCATCAATTCATATTTTATTCCTCAAGCACCTCCACTATCGATCACAGATGCCATCTATACCGTCGCTCAGTATTATGAAGGACCTATACAAGACATGATGAGTCCTGATCTATCAGTGAACTTGACTTCGGCTCAGTCTAAAACCATCAAAGACTTCTTGGACCCTTATGCGTGGAGACAAGCATATGATATTCCTCCACGTGGAGTAATCGTCATGTTCTCATTGACTGATGAGAATGGTGTAGATTATACAGTCTTTAGTTTTGGTCTTAACACCACATTGATCAGTGTTTCATTGAATGAAATAGATCGAAATAAATGGTGGATTGGCTCATTAAGTGGGGCAGATAGTGCTCGTGAATACATCTTAAATATTGCACCGTGAGTTAAATCTAAGCACACAAATAATAGAGTTTGTTTATAAAAAAACGACACATCACTGTGTCGTCTTTATTAGATGTTGTGGTGATCTATCTTCATCATATACATGCGTTCATCTGCTAATCTCATTACATCTGATACCTGATCATCCACGCTCATCTTCGTAGCAATCCCGAATGATAAAACAAATGCTACAGAGTTATCTTTTTCTAGTTTAGTATCAACAAGACAACGTTCAGCGATTTTTTTGCCTTCATCTTCATTCGTTTTAGGCAGAATGATTAAGAATTCATCGCCTCCCCATCTTCCTACCACATCGCTTGGGCGGCAACCCTCACTTAAGCGTTTAGCCGCTGTCATAATCATTTGATCGCCTGCCTCATGACCTAAAGTATCGTTTGCCTCTTTTAGTCCATCCATATCGGCTAGGATAATCGTGATTGGATGACTACGACGATCCTGTCCTAATGTTTTGAATACTTCTTCTAAATAACGACGATTGTAGAGTCCCGTCATACTGTCATGAAATGCATTATACTCATGACTTGTTTGTATTTTGAGACGGTCTGTAACATCACGTCCCGCAGCATATAGATATTTTCCAAAACCAAGATCCGCTGTCCATTCAATAGAGATATATCGACCATCTGAAGTACGGTAACGATTAATGAAGCCGTCTATTCTTCTGGTCTCTGAAGCTGTTTGGAGTAAATCTAAAGTTGGTTGGACATCGTCAGGATGAACTAGATCAAGATAAGTTCTTCCCATGAGCTCTTCGGTTGTATAACCTAAGATCTCTGTGAAGCGATGATTAACTTTTATGAAGTTACCTTTCAAATCTGAGACACACAATAAGTCTAGATTTACGTTGAGGAAGGCATCGATTTGCTGCTTAGCAGCATATTCTGAGGTTATGTCCTGAAAGTTAATCAAGAAGATTTCTTCGTTGGAAGGTGTAAGCAAGCGGCTTACTCGACCAGAAACATATACTGATTGTCCATTTATATCAATAAATCCGATATTATCTGGAAAATCCATCGAGAATCCTGGGATACTCATTCGTTCTTCATCGAAAGGCATTAAGGTCATGGTTGTCATATCGTACAATTCTAAAGCTTTACGAATATCTAGACCTCGTAGATCGGTGAGTGTCTTACCTATCAATCGCTCTGCGACCGGATTTATGAATGTGATCCGTCGATTTGTGTCAACCAGAATAAATCCGGCATCAAGTGTTGAAACTGTAAGTTCATAGAATTCTCTTTCACGTACCAATTGCTCATTTATGGCTTTTCGTTTGATGGTCACCAACAAGAGATTACTAAGTTCACTCAACATTGCTCGTTCTAGATGAGAGTAGGTATGTTTCCTTCTAACAGAGTCAAAGCCTAAGAATCCACTACAGACATTGTCCGCTATCAAAGGTACCGTTACTAGACTGATGATACCCTGAGGTTCAAGTGCTTGTCTTAATCCACTAGAAGGGTCTAGATCTGTTACCTTGTCAACGATGATGGTTTCACCTTGTATATGAGCATTGATCCAGTCATCATAAAACTCCATTGGTGCATCTTGCAACTGTTCGATTTGGGGTTCGATTCCTTCGTGACACCACTCATAGGTATTACTTATGGTTTTGGCTTGCCAGTCATATTTAAAGACATAGACTCGATCAACATCGAAAAAATTTCCACAGAGTTCAAGTACTTGATTGATTTTATTGTCAACATCATTAGAATCGACATTGATCAATCGTGCAGATATGGTGGACAACAATGCTTGAAGACCCGCGTTTTCGTGTAATTGTATGCGGTATGTATGTTCATCTGCTGAAGTAATGGTTTCAAACTGACGCCAGCTCCGTTCATTGATTTCAGTTCCAAAAAGATGGAAATACTTGACATCTTCCTTCAATAAATGATCCCAAACAACTTCTCGAACAAGAAATGGTACAAACACATATAGATCAATCTCACCAGCTTCATATTTATCGACAAAGGCAAGGGCTCGATTTAATAGTGATTCGTGTTCCAGTTTGTGTTCATGTAAGCCATCATAATGATGTTGTTCTAGAATATTTTCTTCATCTGTAAAATGAGTTTTTACAGCACTTAATAGGGCAGTAAGAGCTGATTTTATGATCTCAGGATTTGGATTGTCTAACAGACTTAAGCGTTCTAAATCTGCGGTTAAGCGCATCAAGTCATGATGTTGCTGATCGATGGTAGGTTCTCCACTATCCCAATCGTGATGCCAATGCATACGAATTTCTGTCCAGTCATCATTAAATGGTTTAACAGGAAGTCCCTCTGATTTCATGGCAATAAGATAGTATGCTCTGAATGCAGCGATGTTGATAGGTCGACTAAACAAAAATCCTTGGATTTTATCTGCTTTCATAGAGCGAAGTAGTTCAAATTGAGCTAGGGTTTCTACCCCTTCGATAATGACTTCTAGACCTAGAGCATGCAAGATGGTGATCATCGATTCGATGATGATACGACTCTTCTGATCCCATTCTATGGTTCTAACCAGAAGTCGATCAATCTTAACGATATCTAAAGGCAATGCTTTTAAGTAAGCGAAAGACGAATATCCAGTCCCAAAGTCATCTAAAGCCACACGGATCCCAAGTTCCTTAAGACGAATGAATACCTTGATTACCTCTGCAGCGTCTTGAACGAGACTACTTTCCGTAACCTCAAGTTTTAGACGATGAGCAGAAATCCCACTGTTTATCAATTCTTGGCGTAAGAACTGATACAATTCTTCACCACGATTAGCTATGGATACAAATGAAACATTAACACTCATTACTAAAGGAGGATTATCTACGATATCCCATTGTGATAAGACCTGTAAAGCACGCTGGATTACCCAATCCGTTATAGGGATAATAAGTCTGGTTCGTTCTGCTATAGGAATAAATTCTAAAGGGGAGACCATCCCATATTCAGGATGATTCCATCTTAGCAGTGCCTCGGCATCCGTCACTTTGCCAGTTCTAACATTGTAAATGGGTTGAAAATATAGCTCTAGTTGTTTCTTTTCAATCGCATCAGATAAGTCTCTTTCTAGTCGAAGTTCCCTTGTTTGAGCTTTAGCCATACTATCATTGTAGGCTTTGCTACAATTACGTGTCGACTTGGCTACATAGAGTGCTGTTGAGGCGTTGTTAAGCAAAGACTCCATCAGTTGACCAGGGACGCCGATGTCATAACCGATACTGACTGAGACCGAAATCATTCGATTCTCTAACATAAACGGTTCGGCAATGTACTGGTTTAGTTGACTAGAAATCTGGTCAACTTTTTCAGGGTCTATAGTATTCAGAACCACAACATATTCATCTCCATCGAAGTGATATAATTCACCGATGGTATTGATTCTTCTCTCTATTCCATGCGCGATAAATTCGATAATCTTATCGCCTAAGCGATGACCAAATTTGTCATTGATTGATCCAAAATGATCAAAATCAATAAAAAGTAAACTGATTGGTTGATCAACATTCATTTTATTGTGAATTTGTTCGTATTTTCTGAATGAGGCACGATTTCTTAGACCTGTTATTGAATCGTGTTCATACAAGTACTCGATACGGGCATCGCTTTTTCGGCGTTCATCAATATTGCGACTCGATCCAACGACCTCAAGTTGCCCATCTTCAGTTAAGCGATAACGTGAAGACATTTCTACCCATACTGTACTGCCATCCTTGCAGAACTGTTCGACTTCATTATTATAGTTAGGGCTATTGGTTGGGTCGCTCATAAACTTAGCTATTCTCTCATCACGCCCGTTCATCAAATACACAAGCGATTCTGGTGTAATGACCTCACGTATAGATTGAGCCATCATTTCTTCAGCTGTGTATCCACGAAGTCGTTCTACCGATGGACTGACATAAACGTATCGATCTGTATCCATGTTGTAGGCCCATATGACATCCCCCATCATCGTAGTGATAAGGCTCATACGGTTTTGTTCTTTAGTTAGAGTATTCTCCATGTTTTTTCTTGACGTTATGTCATTGATCGATAAAATCATGGTTAAGGATCCCTTATACTTTGTAAACGAAGCCGAGACTAGTGCCCAAAACTTATGATGTGATAAATTGTATAGTTCAACTTCAAAATCATAGATGTATCCATGACCTTGCATTTGTTCATGGAATGTCTTACGATCTTCCTTATTGACGTAAAAATCCTCAGAAAAAAACATTGTTTCTCCAGACATATCGAACTGAATCAGTGCTCTTTTATTTCCATACACTAAGTTCTTTGTTTCGGCGTCTATCAACAGAATTGGAAAAGGTGCATTCTCGATAAGATTGTTGTATTGTTCATCACTACGAATTTCTTCTAAGCGTTTATGATCTGTAATGTTAATATGAGAACCAACCATTAAAACAGGCTTACCTTGATCATCCCATTCGACGACCTGACCACGATCAAGGACCCATACCCATGAACCATCTTTGTGTTTCATACGAGCTTCCATCTCGTAGAATTCAGTACGCCCTTCAAAATAGGCTTCTAGTAATCCAGCTGATTCTTTTAAATCATCAGGATGAGAATATTCTTCCCATGTTTTGATCGAAATAGGTTGTAATTCATCCAAGGTGTAGCCAATAATATCAGCCCATCGACTATTGAGTATCAGCTCACCTGTTTGTATATACCATTGCCAAATCCCTGGATCCAAAGTGCGCAATACAGTATCTGCATTCTTGATTGGATTATCAGAAATCACGTTTAAAGTAGTCTTCATTTTGTTTGAATGCATAGAACTCCTTGCCCCTTATGTCAATGACACAATATAAAGTTGCTCATTCAATGATCTTATTATCTTATAAGAAGTGGAACGACTTAAGTAATATACCTAATCTTTATATCAACATTATAGCATTTTATATTTTGTTATCACTTGCTTAGTTGTGAAAATCTCTTGATTTTGGGCCAATATAACTTGTGGCTTTCATGAGACTGAAGAAGATGTTCGCTTTTTCTACTTAGACAAGGTGTACGTAGAATAATTATAAGAATCAATATAGATCTTATCAATCTATTCAACAATTTTTAAGAGAGGGTAGGAACTTAAGCGTCAAAGTGTTAGGATAGATTTGAGGTAAGTTATATGCTAAATGCCATGAAATGTTGTCAAGATGTCCAACACTGTTGCCCATCTTCAGATAAAATCATCAATGTTGAGTTTTTGTATTTGGATCTAAGTATATGTGAACGATGTCAAGGCAGTGATAAGCAGTTGAATGAAGCTATTCATTTACTTAGACCAATACTTCTTGAACTTGGTTATGAACTTAAACTTAATAAAATCAATGTCAATACCGAAGCTTTAGCTAGAAAGACTCATTTTTATAGTTCTCCAACGATCAAAATCAATGGGGTAGATATCGTTTTACAAGTAGAAGAAGATGCCTGTGTTTCTTGTGGTGACTTATGTGGTGATAGTGTTGATTGTAGAGTATTTACCTATCAAGGTAAGACCTATCATGAACCACCTAAGGCAATGATCATAGACGCGATCCTTAAGTCGATGTATCTTCCAAAAACTTTAATCAAACCTTCGGTGTATGTTTTACCAGATAATCTCAAGAAATTCTATGATGGACAAAAGCGAAACGCCAATACCAATATGTAATTGAATATAGTGAAAGATCGTTGATGTACTGTAAAAAAACGCGATAAAATGAGTATAATATAGTGGTAGAATTTGAATAATGGTGGAGGGAAACAAAATGATAAAACGTCTTATTTCAGTACTGATGTGTAGTTTACTATTGCTCAGTCTTTCAGCGTGTGATCCAACGGTAAATGATCCTGGGAATGATCCTTTTGTGTTGGGAGTCAATAAGATTACCGAAGTCAATATCAATATGAAAATGGAGGCAATTGTCTTAGACACAGCCCTTTTAGATGCTTCCGTTCTTCAAACTGATTCTTGGATCAAAACATCTGTGACCATCCTAGATGAGACCACATTAAAAATGATCTTTCTAGATGATCAGGCTTATGAATACAAAGTGTATCGTCAATATGATAAATACATTGTGACCATCACTAATCCGAAATATACTAAAGTCCATCGTTATTGGATTAGTGAAACCATTATGATGGATATAGTCCAATATCTCACAGAGCATTATCTAACCCAAGTCGCTGGATATTTGGATTTCAAAAAAGCGTATTGGGGCACAGATGAATCGACTGTATTTGAGATTGATCAAAATTTGATCAAAGAATATTATCTTCCTAGAGATTTTCAAATCCCAGCAGAACCAATTGATCTGAGTAGAAGGCATGCGGAATTCAGTCTTGTCGATGAATTAGGCAATGTGTATAATTTTTATGCTCAAGCTTACGCAGTTGTGATCACTTGGGCAAAGGATAATACTTCCGTTCAGTATTCATTTGATTTTGAAAAATCAGCGAATATCCTCAAAGTACTGACCGAGAATTATTATGATGAACCATTTGTAGGTGACCTTGAACCTGTATTGTTTACTCATGTGTATCTCGAAGGTATAGATAGTTATAATAGCTCAAAAATGGTTTCAATCTCAAAAATTATAAGCGATGGAATAAATGAAGAATTGATGTTGCAAAGGGCATTTAAAGCAGACCTTTTACCAGACGACCAATCTAAATGTCAGTTTGTTTTAAAAGATGATACTGGATTATTCTATGTGGTTTGTTATAACCCATATATCGTAGGCGTTGGTCTTGATCCGAAAGGACCTTTAACTTACTACTCGTTAGGTGATTTCAATGATACAGACATTGGAGGTTACCTTGCATTCATGCCTCTACCTGCACCTACTGGTAGTAGAATAGATAATCTACGATTCACTAAAGTCTATGCTGTTATGCATTGTGATTGTGATCATCATGTAGATCTCAGTTTGGCCCAAAGTAATTACGTCAATAGTCTTATGGATTTAAAAGATCATGCATCGGTAGTCACCGACTTTTCCTTATATAGTAACGATACATGGCCTGATGATTTATTTTATATCGACGATACAAATGGTCATCGTATAAAGTTTCTCATTTATCCAATGACAAAAAAGATCATTATTTCCATCGACTACAATGGGGAAGATCAATACGGTATGACCTATTATGAGATCGATGAAGCAGGATACGAAAAAGTACTAGAAAGTCATTTTTATCTATCTGGTTTATTGGATCCTAATAAAAAAGATGCCAATCCAACATTTACTGGGTTCTATATAGGTAATGTATTAGGTGGGAGTACAGCCATCATCGATCTACCGATCACGACCCTTACGAATACTCAGATCACTACGATCGATGGACTACTACAAAGATCTCAGTGGCAAGAACTATCTTTATATGATGATGCTATTCCAATAGACAGTGACTTTATTCTTCAAAAGAGCAGTGATGCATTCTATATCTTCAGTAAGGTTGGATCGATTTCTGTGATCACCGAGAGACAATTCAATGGGGAAGCTAAGGTTTATCTTATCCCAAACAGTGCTTATAATGATGCCTTGTCTAAACTCAATAGTTACAAGTAAAAATAAAAAATCCGCTTATGCGGATTTTGTGTTTATTGGCAGGGGTAGTAGGAGTTGAACCCACATCGACGGTTTTGGAGACCGGCGCTCTACCATTGAACTATACCCCTAAATGCCTTTTAATTCTATCATAGGCAAGATTTCATTTCAAGAAAGAACTGTTATAATAAGCAGGTGAGGTGTTTATGAAAAACATCATGGATGAAAGCAGTCTAAATAGGTCTCTTGTTCGAATGACTCATGAGTTGATTGAGAAAAACAAAGGCGTCAATAATGTGGTATTGGTAGGTATTTTAACACGTGGTTTACCTTTAGCTCAACGTATTGCTCATCATATTCACCAAATCGAAGGAACAACCGTTCCTGTACTTTCTTTAGATATAAAATCATGGAGAGATGACCTTAAACATTTAAACTTGCCTCATCCTGAAACTAAGCTAGACATCCAAGGAAAGACAGTGGTCTTGATCGATGATGTCTTGTATAAAGGTAGAACTGTAAGAGCTGCGATCGATGGGATCATGAGCTCAGGCAGACCTGCCTGTATCCAACTTGCAGTCTTGATCGATAGAGGTCATCGTGAACTACCAATAAGAGCTGATGTGGTCGGAAAGAATGTCCCTACTTCGGATTTAGAATTAGTTAAAGTCAATTTAAAAGAGATCGATGGGACAGATATGGTCATCATCTTAGAGAACCCACAAGAGAATAAGCGATGAATGCTTTCGATATCTTTTTGACCATTGATATAAGTTGTTGTTTTTTGATTATCTTTTCTATGTATTATTCAAGTAAACGGGTACGTCATCTTGATTGGATAAAAGGTTACTTTGCCCATCGAGGTCTATACAACAGAGAAAAAGCCATTCCTGAGAATAGTATGGTTGCTTTTCAAAATGCGATCGATCATCATTATGGGATCGAATTGGACATTCAATTAAGCTCTGATGAGTGTATGTATGTCTTTCATGATGATGATACTCAAAGGATGACTTCATTTTCTGGGATATTAGAAGCACTGGATTCTAAAACGCTCGATGGATTAAAGTTAAAATCAACAGAGGAAAGCATTCCTCATTTCAGTGAAGTTCTAAAGCTTGTGAGTGGAAGGGTACCTCTTTTAATAGAGTTAAAAACCACTAAGAGAAGAGCACTTGCGGTTAAGAATGTTTTAGACCTTATCAAAGATTATCAAGGGAATTTCGCTTTCTGTTCATTTGATCCCTTAATTCTATTAGAGCTTAAGAAACAAGCTCCTCAATATCTAAGAGGTCTTAATATGGAATACTGTATCGATAATGAGAAGTATTCACTCTTTACTCGAGTTATACTTCATAATGCTTTCTTGAATTTTCTGATCAAACCAGATTATTTATCTGTAGATTATAATTTTAAAAGTACGACCTACTACTTTACGAGATCCTTGTTTAAGGGTTTTGGGATGATGTGGGCCTTACCTTCACAAGAAAAAGAAAACAAAATCAGATCACAATGTGAAACCGTCATCTTTGAGGACTACCTACCTTAGGATTGTGCTAAACTAATTAAGTATGAATCTCTTCCAACGTGTATTTTCAGTTGAAGCTTTGACGCCAAAACACCATATGAGTGATGAATTACCATCCACTAAAGAAGTCTATGAGACCACTTTAAGGATGGCTTGGCCTTCCGCGATGGAGGCTGTTTTAATTTCTATGATAGGGGCTATGGATATGATCATGGTGAGTTCTCTAGGATCAAGTGCCATCGCCGCGGTAGGGATCACTACTCAACCTAAATACTTTCTGATGTGTTTTGTATTTGCGGTGAATACTGGTGTAACAATCATCATCTCAAGACGAAAAGGAGCCAAGGATAAAGTTGGCGCTAATTTAGCTTTACGGAATGGCCTGATGGTGAGCTTTATGGTGACCTTGATCGTATCGATACTAGGCTACATCTATGCGAAACCTTTCTTAATTTTCGCAGGAGCACAAGCATCCTACTTACCTGAAGCCTTGGTGTATTTTAGGATCATCATTATAGGAGGTTTCTTCTATTTATTAAGTTTAACGATCACAGCCGCTCAACGAGGCGTAGGCAATACAAGGATCTCCTTGGCGACCAATCTAACTGCCAATCTGGTCAATATCTTTTTTAATTGGCTATTGATTTTTGGGATATGGATCTTTCCACGATGGGGAGTAATGGGAGCTGCAGTTGCGACCGCCATTGGGAATTTTGCGGGTCTTGTTTTAGCGGTAAGAAGCATCACAAAGAAAGATTCCTTTCTTCAGCTTCGTTTACGTGATAAATGGGCTTTAGATAAACCTACTTTAAAGACGATGTGGTCTATCTCATCCTCGTCTTTGGTTGAACAGGTCTTTATCCGTATTGGTTTCTTGATGTATGCGAAAGCTGTCGCAGGATTAGGCACCATAGAATTTGCGACTCATAATATCGCCATGCAGGTGATGAGTATTACCTTTAGTGTAGGTGATGGGTTATCCATCGCATGTACGGCCTTGGTAGGTCATTCATTAGGCGCTAAGCGACCTGATTTAGCTATCCTTTATGGACGAGTATCTCAACGTTTAGGCTTGATGATCTCCTTAGCTTTAGGTTTCACAATTGTCTTGCTTAGAGGACCCATCATGAGCCTATTTAGTGTCGATCCTAAGGTCTTAAGTTTAGGTGAAAACATCTTGATCATCTTAGCTATTTGTGTTGTCTTTCAGATTTCTCAAGTCATTACCGTTGGTTCATTACGAGGCGCTGGTGACGTTAAATTCGTTGCGATGTTGAGTATGATCTCAGTGACAGTATTACGTCCTGTATTGACCTATTTGATGGCGTATGGCTTAGGATTAGGACTTTATGGGGCTTGGTTTAGTGTCATTGTCGATCAAGCACTTCGTTTTGTGGTTAGTCGAGCTCGCTTTCAAAAAGCTGAATGGACAAAGATCGTCGTTTAGCGAAACTTTTCACATTTATCTAAAGACAAAAGTTATTCTGTCTTTTTTTATTGGGCATATGTCTTGTATAAGCTTCATATTAGGCTGTTTTAACTTGAAATTGGTGGTGCAAACTAGAGTGTAATAAGGTATAATTACAAGTGGTTAAATTAGGAGGACTTTATGAAGAAAACTTATCTTACGTTGGATGGGAATACGGCGACAGCGCACGTAGCCTATGCCTTTACCGAAGTTGCCGCGATCTATCCGATTACACCGTCATCAACCATGGCTGAACTTGTCGATGCTTGGGCATCCTCAGGTCGCAAAAACATGTTTGACGCTGTGGTCAAAGTTGTAGAAATGCAGTCTGAAGGCGGAGCTGCTGGGGCCGTTCATGGTGCTTTACAAGGCGGGACCTTATCCAGTACCTTTACCGCATCTCAAGGTTTATTATTGATGATTCCGAATATGTATAAATGGGTCGGAGAACTCTTGCCGGGCGTTATCCACGTTTCTGCTCGTTCCTTAGCGACACGTTCACTCAGTATCTTTGGGGATCACCAAGACATCTACGCTGTACGTCAGACAGGTTTTACGATGATTGCCTCCCATTCCGTTCAAGAAGCTATGGATCTAGCTGGTGTCGCTCATTTGACCGCCATCAAAGCATCTGTTCCTGTATTGCACTTCTTTGATGGATTTAGAACATCTCATGAAATCCAGAAAGTTGAAGTCATCGATACCGATGTCTTAAAGAGCTGGTTAGATAAAGACGCTTTGGAACGTTTCAGAGCGAATGCCTTGAATCCTCATACCAATCCTGTCACCCGTGGCGGCGCCGAAAACGACGACGTTTACTTCCAAGGCAGAGAAGCCCAGAATGCCCATTACGATGCAGTATTACCTATCGTAGAAGAATATTTCGAAAAAGTATCCAAATTGACAGGCAGAGAATATGCGCCGTTTGTCTATTATGGAGCGAAAGATGCGGATCGTATCATCATTGCGATGGGATCTGTCACTGAAACAGCTAAAGAAGTCGTCGATGCTTTAAACGCAAAAGGCGAAAAAGTAGGTTTAGTAAAAGTTCATCTCTATCGTCCTTTCTCCGCAAAACACCTTTTGAAGGTTGTTCCTGCTTCTGTTAAGAAAGTTGCGATCTTGGATAGAACAAAAGAAGTTGGTTCTCATGAACCATTGTTCTTAGATGTCTATGCTGTGCTTCATGGCGTTGGACAAATCGAAACCCTCGTTGGTGGACGTTATGGCTTATCATCTAAAGACACTCAACCTAACGACATCAAAGCTGTCTATGATCATTTAAATGAAAAGAACCCATTTGATGGTTTCACCATTTCGATCAATGATGATGTTACTCATAAGTCACTTAAGACGGATCTTGATTTCGAAGTCGATCACGATTATACATCCTGCTTGTTCTATGGACTAGGATCGGATGGAACCGTTTCTGCCAATAAGAACTCCATCAAGATCATCGGTGATCATACCAATCTATACTCTCAAGCCTATTTCGCTTATGACTCCAAAAAAGCAGGGGGCGTAACCCGTTCTCACTTACGTTTTGGACCTACCCCGATCCGTTCTACTTACTATGTTACCAAAGCAGATTTCATCTCTTGTTCTTTGGATTCCTTCCTCATTCGTTATGACATGTTGAAGAATCTTAAGAAGGGTGGAACCTTCTTGGTCAATACAGCCTTTGATGTATCTACCATCGAAGCTTCTTTACCTAATCGTGTTAAGAAACAATTGGCTGATCGTCATGCTAAATTCTATGTCATCGATGCAACCAAGATCGCTGAAGAAATTGGAATGGGTCGTCATACCAACACCATCCTACAAGCTTCCTTCTTTGCCTTGAATGAACAGATCTTGCCTTATGAAAAATCCTTGACCTATATGAAGGATGCTGCTAAGAAATCCTATTCTAAAAAAGGCGATGAAGTCGTCAAATTGAATTGGAAAGCGATCGAAGCTGGTCAAGCTGGCTTAGTCGAAATCAAAGTCAAAGCAGAATGGTCTAATCTACCTGTATCTAAGACTCGAAAAGTCACAGGCGATGAATACTTCGATCAACACGTGGATGTCATCAATGCCTTAGATGGTTATGATCTACCAGTGTCTGCGTTTACGAAATTTGGTCTACTCGATGGCTCATTTAGAAACAACGTTTCCTTTACTGAACATCGTACGATCGCGACCCAAGTACCTGCTTGGAGTGCTGAAAACTGTATCCAATGTGGATTCTGTTCGATGGTATGTCCTCATGGAACCATCCGTACCTTTATCTTAACGGATGAAGAAGTGAAGAATGCTCCTCAAGAATTCGAAACCTTGACAGCTGTAGGACCTACGATCGCTCATCTGAAGTATCGTGTCCAAGTCTCACCAGACAACTGTGTCGGTTGTGGTTTGTGTGCAGTAGAATGTCCTGGTAAAGCTGGTAAGAAGGCTTTGGTTATGACCGATGTCAAAGACCGTCTCTTCGAAGCACCTTTGGCTGATTATCTCTATAAGAAAACTGAATATAAGACAGGTTTAGTTTCCACCGATCAAATCAAGGGCTCTCAGTTCTTGAAACCATATATGGAAGTATCTGGTGCTTGTGCAGGTTGTGGAGAAACACCTTACTATAAACTGGCTTCACAATTGTTTGGGAAAGACATGCTGATTGCGAATGCAACAGGCTGTACTTCCATCTATTGTGGATCTGCTCCTTCTACACCGTTTGTTAAAGATGAAAATGGTGAAGGCGTTGCTTGGGGCAATTCCTTGTTTGAAGACAATGCTGAATATGGTTATGGGATGAAAGTTGCCCAAAACTTCAAAGCAGATCGTATCGTTGAAATCTTGACTGCTGCTAAAGATGCAGTAGAACCTTCCTTAAAAGAAACCATTGAAAAATACTTAGCTGTTAAAGGTAAACGTGAAGAAGAACGTATGATCGTCAAACAGTTGGTGGCAGAAGTCAAAGCCAGCAAGCATGAAGGCGTAAAGGTTGTTCTTGGTTATGAACGTGACCTCGTATCCAACTCTGTATGGATCATCGGTGGAGATGGTTGGGCTTACGATATCGGTTACGGTGGATTAGATCACGTTATGGCCAATGGCTTAAACGTCAACATCATGATCGTCGATACTGAAGTCTATTCCAACACAGGTGGACAATCCTCTAAGTCTTCTCAAGCTGGATCCATTGCGAAATTCGCTGCGGGAGGAAAACCTACTGCTAAGAAAGACATTGGACAGATCGCCATGACTTATGGACATGTCTATGTAGCCTCGATTGCTATGGGCGCAAATCGCGTTCAAACGATCAAAGCAATGAAGGAAGCCGAAGCTTATGATGGACCTTCATTGATCATTGCCTATGCACCTTGTATCGAACATGGTATCAAGGGTGGTTTATCCAATCATCAAGTTACTCAGAAGAAAGCAGTTGAATCCGGTTATGTGACTCTATATCGCTTCAATCCTAATGCTGAAGCAGGCAAAGAACTCACCATCGACTCTAAGGAACCAGACTTCTCCAAGTTTGCAGACTTCGTCATGAATGAAACTCGCTTCAATATGTTGGATCATGTCAATCCAGACCACGCTGTTGCCCTCTTGGAAAAGAGCAGACAAGATGCTGAAAAGCGTTACAATCGTTTGGTAAAGTTGTCTAAATAATCATTAAGTGCCGATAAACTCGGCACTTTTTTAATTTTACACATTCGCATAGAGAATAGAGCTTGTGATATAATAAACACACATAGAATAGGAGTCCTTATGAAAGTTTGTCTCTATTTTGAATCAGAAAAACTCATACAAACCTCAGGGATAGGAAGAGCCCAATCTCACCAAAAGAAGGCTTTAGAATCGGTAGGGATTCCTTATACGACCGATCCTGCAGAAGATTTCGACATATTACACATCAACACCTTAGGGATGACTTCTGCACCTTTGATCATCAAAACACATTTAGAAGGCAAGCCTGTCATTTATCATGCCCATTCTACAGAAGAAGACTTCAAGAATTCTTTTGTCTTGTCTAATCAGATTGCCCCATTCTTTAAGATCCTTATCGTCAATCTATATTCGATGGCGGAACTTTTGATTACCCCTACGCCTTACGCAAAAAGTCTACTCGATAACTACGGGATCGATAAACCGATTTTGCCTATTTCTAATGGGATAGAGATCGCTCGCTATCAAAGAGATGAAGAGAAAGTGAAAGCTTTTCGTAAATACTTTAGTTTAAGAAGAGATCAAAAAGTAGTTATGGGTGTTGGATTCTATTTCGAAAGAAAAGGCATCATCGATTTCGTTGAGACAGCCCGTAAGAATCCAGACATTACTTTTATCTGGTTTGGGTATACCCCATCTATTTACCTAAAAGTCAAAGTAAGAGCGGCTCTAGAAGATTGTCCTTCTAATGTGATTTTACCTGGTTATGTTAAAGGACCCATCATCGAAGGGGCGTATAGTGATGCGAATGCATTCTTCTTTCCTTCATTAGAAGAAACAGAAGGCATCGTCGTTTTAGAAGCTTTAGCGTCTAAATGTCCTGTCATTGTGAGAGATATTGGAGCGTTTGATCCATGGCTTATCCATGAGGTCAATTGTTTAAAAGCGGTTGACGTAGAAGGATTCTCGACTCAAATCAGAAGAGTCATCAATAAACAGATCGATACGACTGAGGCTGGTTTTAAGACCGCCAAAGAACGTGATCTACCTGAGATCGGTAAACAGTTAAAGGCAGCCTATGAAAAGGTCTTGTCGATGCCGATAAGAAAGGAGTAATTTTATGCGTATAGGATTATTTAGTGATACCTATTCACCAGACATCAATGGGGTGGTCTCATCGATCGTTACCCTTCAACACGCTTTAGAAGACTTAGGTCATGATGTCTTTGTCGTAACCAATCAACCTAAGATCTTTACGACTACACTAGAGAATAATATCCTTAGATTACCTGGAATAGAACTTAAATCGATGTATGGCTATACAATGAGTTCTCCTCTTCATATTAGAGCTCTTAAACAGATCGAAGAGATGAAATTAGACATCATCCATGTCCATACAGAATTTGGGATAGGGCTCTTTGCTCGTATCGTCTCTAAAAGGCTAGAAGTACCCCTAGTATCGACCTATCATACAACCTATGAGGATTATACCCATTACATCAATCCTCTCCATATGAAGACTGTTGAGCGCTTAGCGAGACGTTCAGTATCTAAGTTAAGTAAATTGTATGGGAGCAGCTGTCAAGCCATGATCTCTCCTAGTGAAAAGACTAAGGAAATGTTACTTGGATATGGAATAACCCGTGAGATCTATATCATCCCTACTGGACTTAATCTAAGTCGATTCGATAAAAAGAATACCGATCCTGCAGCCGTTAAAAGCTTAAGAGCGAAATATGGGATCTCAGAAGAGACCTTTGTGATTTTATATGTAGGTCGTTTAGCGAAAGAAAAAAGCATCGATTATGTCATAGATGGATTTAGTGAACTCGATCTTGCTCATCAAGACATCAAGTTGATGATTGTAGGAGGTGGTCCAGATGAGGATGGTTTAGCTCATTTGGTCAAGACTTTAAAGATCGAAGATAAAGTTATCTTTACTGGTAAAATCCCTTCTTTAGAAGTCCCAGCCTATTATCACGCCAGTGATGCCTTTGTCTCTGCCTCATTGACAGAAACCCAAGGTATGACCTTTATAGAAGCTTTAGCTGCGGAATGTCCTCTCTTTGCGAGACCAGATGATGTCTTGACGGAATTGGTCATCGAAGATAAGACAGGGTATTATTTTAAATCTACCCATGAATTCGCATCTAAAGTGATGCATCATTTATCTAAAACAAAGAACCAACGCGATGAGATGTGTGTTGCGGCTAAAGCTCAAGTACGTATCTACGATGATCGTGAGTTTGGGAAAGCCGTTGAGAATGTGTATCAGATCACGATTCATAACTATAAGAAAAGCGTCTTCTTAAAGAATGTCCGTTTAAAAGAAGATGTGGCAGAGTGTACGTTTGAAGGCGCAGATGGACCTTTTAAACTTTCCATCAGTCTACAAGCCTATACCAAGAAAGGATTAAAGCGTCTCAGTATGGTAGATCAAAAAACGATCGACGAATTAATGGAAGATGAAAAGACAGTTTTAGCTTATCAAGCTTGTATACGTAAGATTGCCTCTAAAGATAGAACACGTAAAGAAATGTATGATTTCTTAACTCAAAAAACAGAGCTCAACATTAAACAGATCAATGACCTTATCGATCATCTAGAAGAACGTAACTACATCAACGATACGCTTTACGCCAATTCAGCTGTATCTAATTTTCTATCTCTTCTACAAGGTAAACAACGTATCATCCGTGCCTTAAAACAAAAGGGGATCCCTGTCGAAATGATCGATGCAGCCCTTCAACAAGATGATGAAGAAACTGAGATCAAGAATGCCTTACGTTATGCGGAAAAGATCATGCCTACCATCAAAGATGTTTCTTTGAAGATGAAGCAAGAAAAATTATCAATTAAGCTACTTACCCAAGGCTATGAATACAACATCATCGATGTGGTCATGAAGAGTCTCAACTTCAATGAAGATGAACGCAATCAATTGGATAATTGTAGGAAATTGGCTGTTAAGGCCGTTAAAAGATATTCTCCTAAATATGAGGGAACATCCTTAAGAAATCATGTGTTTAATTATTTAACCCAAAAAGGATTCGAAGTAGACGACATCAATGCCGTCTTCAACGATATGGTGTGGACGAATGAGCAGGATTAATATATCAGCGTTTATTGAATCAGAAAAGATATTGACTACGCTTTTGGTCAATGTGATGAATCCTGGGGTCACCAACAACGGTGCTCCTTATGTATCTTTTACCCTACAAGATAAAACAGGAACCATTGAAGCTAAACTATGGGACGCTAAAGAAGAGATGCTAGAAGGGGTCAAACCTGGATCAGTCATTCAAATCAGTGGAGAAGTCCTTCGATATAAAGGTGTACTTCAACTGAGACTTTATAACCTAAGTTTGGTTAATCCTACAGAAACCAATCCTGCGGATTATGTGGCTTCTACGCCATTAAGCGATGAATACATGCATCAAAGAATCGATGAGACACTTAAATCTCTTACTGACCCAATCATTCGTAAAGTGACTGAAACAGTGCTAAGTGAATATGGGGATAAGTTTTATTCCTATCCAGCTGCAGCTCGTAATCATCATGATTTCGTAGGAGGTCTTGCGACCCATGTGATCGCGATGATTGATCTTGCGAATTCGTTTTGTAAACTCTATCCTGCTTTAAATAGAGATCTCTTGATCAGTGGGATCTTACTTCATGATTTAGGGAAGGTCGTTGAACTCTCAGGACCGATCTTAACGGAGTATACCCTTGTTGGGAAATTGGTAGGACATATCAGTATCATGCAAAGCAAGGTCAATGAAGTTGCTGAGACCTTAGGTTATGCAGATTCTGAACAAGTCACCTTGATTCGTCATTTGATACTCTCTCATCATGGAGAATATGAATATGGATCACCTGTATTACCTCTTATTATGGAAGCTGAGATCCTCAACTACATAGACAATATCGATGCTAGAATGAATATGTTTGCGAAGGCTTTAGGTCCTATCGAAGAAGGAACCTTTACCGCTCGTATCTTTGCCTTAGAGAATCGCATGTTCTATAAACCTAAAACCACAAAGAAATAAATCGTCTAACGACGATTTTTCTTTTGATGTGTTTTACTTGAAATATACCCCAAGGGGGTATACAATGATGGCGAGGTAAAAACCATGTCCATTAAAACTTATAGTGTAGAAGGTATGTCTTGTATGCATTGTGTCCATCATGTGACAGAAGCTTTGAAAGAAGTCGAAGGCGTCAAAGACGTTAAAGTTTCTTTAGCTGAAAAGACAGCTTTGGTCAACGCAGATGGCGTTGAATTTACCGCTCTTCAACATGCGGTCTCTGAAGCTGGCTATACACTTTCAGAAAAGTAGATCTTATGATCGAAAAAACATATACCGTTAGCGGTATGACTTGTGCCAGTTGTGCATCCGCTGTTACTCGTGCTCTCAAAAAAATCGAAGGTGTCGAAAAAGCGGATGTCAACTTGACCACAGAAAAAGTCCTGATCCAATCGGATCGGGATTTATCCTTTGAAGACCTATCTAAAGCAGTCGATAAAGCAGGCTATGGTTTAGTCGAGATCACCCATGAACGTGAGTCTGTTTTAGCTATAGAAGGGATGACTTGTGCATCTTGCAGTAGTGCTGTCGAACGAGCCCTTAAGAAACAAAAAGGGGTCAGTTCTGTCAGTGTAAACTTGACCACCAATAAAGCAACCTTAAGTTATGATCCTTCCATAGTTAAGATGAGTGCTTTAAAAGCAGCTGTCGATAAAGCAGGCTATAAAGCCAGTGAGATCGAAACCAAAGCTCAAGAAGACGCAGAAAGTCTTCGTCAAGCTCTTGAAATGAAGTCGATGACGATCAAATTGATCACTTCGGCTATTTTTGCGATTCCTTTACTATTTATCGCAATGGCGCATATGTTTCCTGAGTTGAAAATTGTATTACCAGAGATCATCGATCATAAGATGAACCCTTTAAATTTCGCTTTGATTCAGCTTATTCTAAGTTTACCTATTCTATATTCTGGTCGTAAATTCTTTACGATCGGTTTTAAGACGCTCTCTAAAGGATCTCCTAATATGGATTCTTTGGTGGCGATTGGGACAGGTGCTGCTTTCCTCTACGGAACCTACAACACCATCAAGATCGCTCAAGGATTTCATAACTTGACTGAAAGTCTATATTTTGAATCCGCTGGTGTCGTTATATCTTTGATCCTTTTAGGGAAGTGGTTAGAGACCCGTTCTAAAGGCAAGACTTCTCAAGCCATCAAGAAACTGATGGGTCTAGCACCTAAGACAGCTCATTTAGTGATCAACGATGAGATCCAAGAGATCTCTTTAGAAGAAGTCACTTTAAAAGACATCCTTTTGGTTAAACCTGGAGAAAGATTACCTGTCGATGGGATCGTCGTTTCAGGTTCTAGTGCGATCGATGAGAGTATGTTGACAGGAGAAAGTCTTCCTATCGATAAAAACATCGGCGATAAAGTCATCGGTGGATCTTTGAATAAAAATGGATCGATTACGATGAGAGCGACCGCTGTAGGTGAAGATACAGCTTTGGCCAGAATCATCAAGATGGTAGAAGATGCCCAAGGGCAGAAAGCACCTATCGCGAAATTAGCAGACGTCATCTCAGCGTATTTCGTTCCTACGGTTATGGTCATTGCGATTAGTGCTGGTTTATTTTGGATGTTTCAAGGCAAGTCTTTCGACTTTGTCTTAAATATATTCGTCACGGTTTTAGTTATTGCTTGTCCTTGTGCCTTAGGTCTAGCTACGCCTACTGCGATTATGGTAGGAACAGGCAGAGGCGCACAAATGGGTATCTTGTTTAAAGGTGGAGAAGCCTTAGAACAAGCCCATAAAACTACCGCCATTATCTTCGATAAGACAGGTACCTTAACTCAAGGTAAACCTTCGTTGAGCGATTTCATTAGCTTTAGTGATGATGAAGATGCTTTATTACGTATCTTAGCTTCAGCTGAATCCGTCTCTGAACATCCTTTGGCTTTGGCGATCTTAGAAGCTGCAAAAGCGAAGAACTTATCATTGAGTCAACCCAGTGATTTCCTAGCGGTAAGTGGAAAAGGATTAAGTGCGAAAGTCGAAGGGAAACTTGTATTAATCGGCAATGAAGCATGGATGAACGAAAACAAGATCAAGCTTCCTGAGCTTACTCAAATGACGACCTTATCTGATCAAGGTAAGACAGTCTTATTGGCGAGCGTTGACGGAAAACTTGAAGGTTTCTTGGCCATTGCGGATCAATTGAAACCAGAATCTATAGAAGCAGTTAAGAAACTTAAAAAATTAGGTATAAAAGTCGCGATGATCACAGGAGATAATCGACGCACTGCCAATGCGATCGCAGCTCAAGTCGGGATAGATCTCGTCATGTCTGAAGTCTTACCTCAAGATAAAGGGGCAGAAGTCGATCGTCTTAAAAAAGAAGGTTATAAAGTTGCGATGGTAGGAGATGGGATCAATGATGCGGTCGCCTTAACCAAAGCGGATACAGGTATCGCTATAGGAAGTGGAACAGATGTAGCCATAGAATCAGCCGATGTAGTCTTGATGAGATCAGATCTTAATGATGTGGTCAAAGCCATCGCTTTATCCAAAGCGACCATGACCAACATCAAACAGAATTTATTTTGGGCTTTCATTTATAACATCATAGGCATTCCTTTTGCGGCTGGTGTGATCTATCTTTTTGGTGGACCATTACTCAATCCTGTGTTCGCAGGGGCCGCTATGGCCATGAGTTCAGTCAGTGTCGTAACGAATGCTTTACGTTTACGATTCTTTAAGGAGGCTTAATATGGAACACGATCATTGTGAGATGACAAAGCATACCCATCGAGAGAATCAAGAAATCATGGATCTAACCAATCGACTCAATCGATTGGAAGGACAAGTAAGAGGCATCAAGACGATGGTAGAATCAGAAGCCTACTGTGATGATATCTTAGTTCAAGTGGCCGCAGTTAAAAGTGCTTTAGATGCTTTTGCGAGCCAATTGTTTGCCCAACATATCAAAACCTGTGTTGTAAGAGATATCCAAGCAGGTAAAGCTGAGATCATCGATGAATTGATGGTCACTGTTAAGCGACTCACAAGATGATTGAGCGTAAGATCTCCGTTGAAGGTATGACCTGTAGTTCTTGTGAACAAAAGGTCTCCTCAGCGTTTAAACGACTACCAGGCGTCAAAACTGTCTCTGCTTCTTATCAAACAGGTTATGTTTATCTTCAAGGTAAGACTCTTCCTAATGATGAGATCCTCGAAGAAGCCATCTCGCCTTTAGGTTATCACGTGGTTAAACCAAGTTTCCCTTGGAAATTCGTTGCCTTACTCAGTGGTGGACTTCTGGTGTATTTTATGGTGTCTATGGCGTATGGAAGATTACTATTCGATCCTACCCAAGAGACCTTTAGTTTTGGTTTGATCATAGCCTATGGTTTAGTCAGTTCGCTTCACTGTATAGGGATGTGTGGATCGATCGCGATGGGTTCTGTCCTTCAAAGAAAAGGCATCAAGCCGATGAGTGGGATGTGGTCTTATCAGATCGGTCGATTGATCTCGTATACCTTAAGTGGATTGATTCTAGGAGCACTTGGAGAAGTCTTTACGATATCTTCAAGTGTTAAGAATGTCTTATTATTGATTGCGGGACTATGGATGTTGGCTCTGGCTTTACAGATGTCTGGAATCCTAAGAATCAAACAACCTAGCTTAACCTTTAAGACTAAACATAAACCTTATGGATCTTTTATTGTAGGTCTATTGAACGCTTTGATGCCTTGTGGAAGCCTACAGACGATGCAGATCATCGCTTTGACCACCACCAATATGTGGTTGGGTGGGGCAGTCATGTTGATCTTTGGATTGATGACAGCGCCTTCCTTATTGATGATGCAATGGTTTGCTTCTCGGATATCTTCCATAAAAGGAAATACTGTTAAGATGATCTCTGCTTTGATCGTTGCGATTATGGGCTTTCAGATCGTTCTTCAATCTCCTATCGTATATGAACCTGTGATGGCTTTGATCTCTCAAACATCAAGCAGTAACTACGCTCCTGTGGAAGATGGGATCCAAGTCCTTCATCTTAAGATCGTAGATGGTCAATATGAACTCAACGCCAATACTGTTAAAGTAAATCAAGAAGTCAAGATCATCTTTGATGGATATGAGAACTCCATGGGTTGTGCAAACCCAATGATCCTAACTTGGGACAATGTAAGAATAGATATTCGAACCAATCCTGATCCTTATCTCTTTACTCCTACTGAAACAGGAAGACTTGAGATCCATTGTTGGATGAATATGGTTCGTATCTATATCAATGTAAAAAACTAAAGCGCTGAAATTCAGCGCTTTTTTATAAAGAGTCTTAAGGTTGTTTTTAAAGCCTCAGGTTTAGTTTTTGTAAAGTCAGAAAGATAGATCTCTTTATGTGCCTTGAATCTTCTTTCATAACCAAACTCACTTAGATATGCATCCATCTTAGCGAAGCTTTCAGGTTCATCATCGAAAGATCCAACATGAAGCATTTGTAGACAGAGCCCATCTTCAATATGTTCTAGCATCACTTGTTCCCATATGAGTTCTTCTTTTTTGATCTTGGCTCTAAGATCTCGAAGATGATCTATTTTAATGAAAGAAGGTTGTCTGATCATAAGGGTATATACGAAGTCATTCTTATCCCATGATCCTTTGATCTTAGCTTCTTCAGATATATCCCAAAAACCTTCTAAAGGATAGACTGAATATTCCTCATAACCATCGATGAGGATACCTTTCTTAGGGGCAAACTTTAATCCATAGGAGATCGTAAATAAACTCTCAACGGCTTTCTGAAAGCCTTCAGAAGCTGGAGCTCCTTTACCTTTGATCGTTAGATAGGTATAAGAAGGTAGAGTGATAAGTGTAGGGATCGTCTTAGGGATATAGGTCGTCTTTTCTTCTTTTTTCCACTCATGTTTCATTTTATCTTAAGCATTTCCTTTTGTTTATCATTGAGTTTATGTTGTGGTCTTCCATTGAAGGATAGATTTAATCCATCCTCATCATCATAACGAGGAATCAAATGAAAGTGAACATGAGCTACGCTTTGACCTGCAGCTTCATGGGCATTCGATAAGAAGTTATATCCATTGGGATGAAGCAAAGGATCATAGTGTTTGATCAAGAGTTTAGAGATCCCATGCATGCGAGCAACCAAAGCACTTGAACATAAGCTAAAGTCATCATAGTGTTTCTTAGGCATGATCAAGGTATGACCTTGTGTCACAGGTGCGATGTCTAAAAAAGCCATAACGAATTCATCTTCATAAACGATAGAAGCAGGTATTTCATGATTTGCGATCTTACAGAATAGACACATAGTCGTTCACCTCAAAATCATCATAGCATAAAAAAACCGCGATTTCTCACGGTTTATTGAACGATGTAGTCTGGATAATTTGTATTGATCATATCGTAAACGGTACGATCATAGATCTTGAATCCATTGGATTCATAATAGCCCATCAGTGCCATTTCAATGAAGGTGGCATTCTTGGTGAAGCTTGTGATGACTTCTTCTTTCATCGCATTGCCATCAGCTACAGACACTTGTACGATATAGTACAAAGAGTTGTCGGTATCTTCGATGACATCAGATAAGGTTGGAAGTGTTACACCCTTTAAGAAGGTAAGAACCAAATCAGGAAGATCTGATCCTGTATAATAAATGGCTAGATCGCTAGAGTATTGTTTGTTACCGTATTTGGTAGCTACTGTTGCGAAGGAATCACCTGCCTTGATGGCAGCTAAAGCTAAGGTTGCATCTGCTTTCTTTTCGATTTCCATAACTCTTGCCTTTACAGGTTTATAAGTTGAGACGATCGTTGAGAAGGTGGTGTTTATATACTTGCTGACCAAGTTATTGGATTGAGCTTCTACAATGAACTTGTCATTATAGATGGCATCTTCATCTTTATAGCCTGCATCATCTAATGCTTTTTGAACATCTGCTTTGTTTGTTTCTAACCATGCGGCCAATGCAGCATCAGCAGCAGCTGTGATCTCAGCAGTGATACCGACTTCTTTAGCCAAGATCATTTTCTTGGATAAGGTCAATACAACGACTGCTGGATAAGGTTCAACTTTACCCATGACGTTATAGACATCGCCTTTGGTAATGGTCTTGTTATCTAAGGTAATCAATACAGTATCTTTATCGGAAATGCTTGTGGTCTTATCATAACAACCTACCAACATAAACGAAGCCAATACTAGAATAATTAATTTTTTCATGGGTTATTCTCCATCCAAACCGAGATATTTTTTAATCGCAGTTTCGAGTTCAGTATTACCGTTGAAGTTGACGTGCAATGCTTGAGCATTAGCCCATAAGATCTTCATTGGTAATTTAGCGTTTGCATTCAAGATCGCATAATAGAATTCATCATAGGTCTTTAAGGCAGTCAGATCAGCAGTTTGTCTTTGGATCAAATGGTACCCATAACTGGTAGTGATCCAAGCACTGGTTTGGTCTTCATTGAGGGCTAAAGCAGCAGCTAAGAAATCAGCTTGATAGGATGTGTCTTTATCCATGTAACCCAAGAGACCTTCTTTTTGGTTGGTCTGTGAGTCTTCTGAATATTTAACAACAGCATCCTTGAAACTCATTCCACCAGCGAGTGCATCTTTTACAGCTTGTAAACGAGCAGCTTCATCAGCGGTAGGCTTTTTAGGATCATCCATTGCGATCAAGATATGACTGACTACACGTGGTTTCTTGTCTGTGGTAAACGCAGTCAAGTATTCATCCATGTGTTCATCAAGATACGCAAAGTTCATCTTATC
>JAAXXT010000035.1 GCA_013334325.1 Erysipelotrichaceae bacterium
GATGTGTTTCATTTGGGGTCCCTTTTAAGTATATTATACGGTATAAACAACCTGTCCTTTGACATAGGTTGCCAATACAGTGTAATCCTGATCCAATACTGTAAGATCTGCTTCATAATGCGCTTGGATCTTACCACAACGATCTGCGATCCTTAAGACCTTCGCTGGATTAATGGTCGCTGAATTGATCGCACTGACTTCATCTACACCTGCATTCTCAATCAAGTTTCTTAAGCCTTTATTGTAGGATAAGGTTGAACCAGCTAAAGTATTCGTATCCGCTAAATAAGCACCTCCATTAGGTCGTATATCGATGGCTTGTCCACCAAAGACAACTCTACCTGCAGGCATACCTTTTGAACATAAGGCATCCGTGATCATGACACAATGATCCTTACCTTTGGCTTTATATAAGACATTGATGGCTGGCCAACTGACATGATTCCCATCACTGATGATTTCCGCATATACTGAACCTAAACGAAGAGCTGCCCCAACTAGACCAGGTTCTCTATGATTGAACGCTGTCATCGCATTGAAGGTATGGGTCAACCCATTGGCCCCGTTGGCGAACGCAAAGAGAGCTTCGTTATAAGTTGCCCCAGAATGTCCTAGATGAACTGAGACCCCATGGCCACTTAGATAACGTGTCAATTCTAATCCTTCATCTTTTTCAGGCGCTAAGGTAATGACCTTGATGAGGTTCTTAGCCGCCCTTTGGTATTTCTTAAATTGTTCAACATCAGGTTTAACGATAAAAGGTTCTGGTTGAGCTCCTTTAAAAGCTGTATTAAGATAAGGTCCTTCAAAATGAACCCCTACGATCCTCGCCCCAACAGGAGCTTCACTTGCGATCAACGCAACGTTTTTTAGTGCCTTGGTCAAAATGGTTTCACTTTGAGTGATGGTGGTAGGACATAAAGAAGTCAAACCTTCTTTAGGTGCTTCTTTTAACCACATCTTCAATCCATCAGGACTGGCTTCATTTGTATCAAATCCAAAAGCCCCATGACAATGGATATCGATGAAACCAGGATAGATCCGTTTATCTCCGTAATCTTTGTTTACTTTCTTGGATCCATAAGGCCATATGGCTACAATCAGATCTCCTTCGATCTCAAGTTGAGCTGGAACCCATTGTTCAGCGATCCATACTCTTTTACTTTGAAGGTACATGTGTTCTCCTTTGAGGTAAAGGCCTTATTAGGCAATGTTTACCAAAGCCGACCAGATCAAGCCGGTTGGCTTGTTTAAGCGCTTCAAATACCAAATGTTGATTCTTAGGATTCGCATATTGCATCAAGACTCTTTGTAGAGTCTTATCTTTAACGGTCTTAGCGACATAGATCTTTTGACCAGTAAAGGGATCCATTTCAGTATAATACATACAGGTAGATGCCGTAAATGGGGTTGGATAGAAGTCTTGGACCTGTTGAGGTTGATGACCTATCTTTTTAAGATATAACGCTAATTCTACCGCATCTTTTAGATCAGATCCTGGATGAGATGAGATCAAATAAGGCACTAGATATTGATCTTTATTGAATTGTTTATTCTTGGCTTCGTATTTCTTTACGAATTTATCATAGAGTTCAAAGGATGGTTTGCCCATCTTATCCAAGACACGGGCTGATACATGTTCAGGGGCAACCTTAAGTTGACCTGAGATATGATGTTGAATAAGTTCATCGAAGAAACTCTCATCTTTATCAAAAACAAGATAATCATATCTAATACCCGATCTAATAAACACTTTCTTTATTTTAGGTATGGCTCTTAATTGTCTTAAGGCATCCAGATATTTCTCATGACTGACTTCAAGTTGACTACAAGGCTGAGGATGTAGACAATCTTTATTCTTACAGGTTCCTAAGGTCAACTGTTTTTGACAACTGACTTGATGGAAGTTGGCTGTAGGTCCTCCTACATCATGGATATAACCTTTAAAATTAGGCATTTGGGTGATCTTGGTGGCTTCTTCTACCAAAGACGGAGTGCTTCTTGAGGTGATCATACGACCTTGATGTTGAGTGATCGCACAGAAATTACAGGATCCAAAACAACCTCGATTGGAGATGAGTGAAAACTGTACTTCTTCTATGGCTGGGATTTTGGTGTAAGACGGATGGAATTTTCGTTCAAAAGGCAAAGCATAGACCCAATCCATTTCAGCTTGAGTCAAAGCAAAAGCAGGTTTATTTTGAATGATCCTAACGTTCCCATAAGCTTCAACCAAAGGCATGCCTGTAAAGGCATCCGTATTACGATATTGAAGTAAGAAGCTTTCTGTGTATTTCTTTTTATCTTCTTTGACTTCTAAGAAAGAAGGTAAAAGAATAGCCTTATCAGGATTCTCTTTGGTCTTTGTTTTCCAAACTGTACCTCTTATATAAGTGATCTCATCGATCGGTATGGCTCCTTTTAAAGCATCAGCGATCTCAACGATGATGTTTTCTGCCATACCAAAGACTAAAAGATCCGCTGTGGAATCCATTAAAATAGATGATCTTACTTTATCATCCCAATAATCATAATGACTCATTCGTCTAAGGGATGCCTCTATACCACCGATAATGATTGGTGCTTTAGGATGGACTTTACGAATCCATTGGCTATAGACGATGGTAGCTCGATCAGGGCGTTTTCCCATGATCCCATTGTCTGTATAATAATCCTTGTCTCTTTTTTTACGATTGACTGTATAATGATTGACCATCGAATCGATGTTGCCTGCAGTGACCAAATAGGCTAGATTAGGCAATCCATATTGTTTAAGGATCTCATCGTTATGCCAATCAGGTTGAGCACAGATCGCTACTGTATATCCGTGAGCTTCGAGTACTCTACCGATGATGGCAGTCCCAAAGGATGGATGATCGACATAAGCATCTCCACTGATCAAGACAAAATCGACTGTTTCCAGTCCTCTTTGAATCATGTCTTTTTTTGAGATAGGGAGAAAGCTCATATCATTAAAAAAGTCGCATTGCGACTTATTCAACCACAACTTCTCCCCAGGATTCTCCCGAGAGACCGGCCGCATTGGCTTCATCGGTATCGATGTGCATGGCTGGGGCAAACTTTTCACTGATACGAATAACAACATCTCCAAAAGTCGTTGAGCGTTCATTCGCTCCGACTTTAACACTTACGATTTGGGTATTCTTGACTCCAAATTGAGCCGCAACTTCAGGGGTCAAATGGATATGGCGTTTCGCTGCGATCAAACCTTTACTTAAAACGACGCTACCTGCTGGACCAACTAAAGTTATTCCACTGGTTTCTTCAATGCTTCCAGATTCTCTAACCAAAGCACTTACGCCTAAGGTTCTCGCATCTGTCAAAGAAACTTCAGCTTGAGAAGCATTACGACAAGGTCCTAATATAGATACATTTTTGATGCTGGACTTAGGTCCAACGAGTTCAACTTTTTCTTCAGAAGCATATTGTCCTGGTTGAGATAGATTTTTTTTAGGATGAAGCACTGCACCGATTCCAAACAAGGTTTCAAGATCAGCTTGCGTCACATGGACATGTCTCGCTGAAATCTCTACCAATACTTTTTTTTCACTCATGGTTGGCCCTCTTTTAACATGCTTATTATACTTATTTTATGACAATATTACAATGAGGGGGCTTAACTTGTTTCATCTTAGTATACAAGCCGACTGAAAACATTTATAATAAATTAGAGGAGGAATTTACAAAATGCCTTTAGTTTCAACCAAAGAGATGTTTAAAAAAGCCTACGAGGGAGGCTACGCGATTGGTGCATTCAACGTCAACAACATGGAAATTGTCCAGGCGATCGTTGAAGCAGCCAATGAGCTAAAATCACCCGTTATTCTACAAGTGTCCAAAGGCGCTAGAGATTATGCCAAACCGGTCTATTTGACCAAATTGGTAGAAGCCGCTTTATTAGACAGTAATATCCCTATTGCTTTACATTTAGACCATGGTGATAGTTTCGAGACCTGCAAAGCATGTATCGATTCAGGCTTCACATCGGTTATGATCGATGGATCCCACTTACCATTCGCAGAAAACATTGCCTTGACCAAGAAAGTTGTTGAATATGCTCACGCCCACAACCCATACATTACGGTTGAAGGTGAACTTGGACAGTTGGCTGGTGTAGAAGATGACATCAACGTAGAACACCACAGTTATACCAACCCAGACGATGTCGTAGAATTCGTTACAAAGACCGGATGTGATTCCTTGGCCATCGCCATTGGGACAAGTCACGGTGCCTTCAAATTCAAACCAGGACAAAAACCTTTATTGCGTTTTGACATCCTCGATGAAGTTTCTCGTAGATTGCCTAACTTCCCGATCGTACTTCATGGTGCATCTAGCGTTTCTCAAGAATACGTCAAGATCATCCAAGCCAACGGCGGTAAGATGGAAGATGCGATTGGTATCCCTGAAGAAATGTTGAGACAAGCTGCCCGTTCTGCGGTCTGCAAGATCAACATCGACTCTGATCTTCGTTTAGCGATGACTGCCGGTATCCGTCAGATCTTCACTGAAAAGCCAGATGTATTTGATCCTAGAACTTACTTAAAAGTAGGACGTAAAAACGTCAAAGACGTCGTTATGCATAAGATCAAAGAAGTCTTAGGTTCAGAAGGAAAAGCGTTCTAATCACTAAAAAGATGATTCAACTGAATCATCTTTTTTTATTCTATTTCGTTTTAGTCTCTTCGCTGCTTTCTTCATTGAGTAAACCATAATCCGCATGAGGTTCCACAATGACACCTTCAGCCAAGGTTTCTCCTTTAACCAAAGGTAAAGGTTGACCATAGATCTTTATCGGTAGAGTTACTTTATTCTTCTTCTTACTGTCTTTTTTCATACTTCCTCCTTTAGTAATCTGTCTTCACTTATAGTATAGTCTTTTTTCTATAAAACATAGGATTCTGCCTAAGCTTAATGAAAATAAAAAAAACTCTACAGATTGCTGTAGAGTTTTGCGAACAAATGGGGCGACCGACGGGGCTCGAACCCGCGAGTGTCGGAGCCACAATCCGATGCGTTAACCAACTTCGCCACGACCGCCATAAACTTTGTGCGCCTGTTAATTTTAACCTATAATAGAACGCTTGTAAAGACTAAATGTGATGAGACCTACGATCGATCTCATAGAGACCTTCATTGAGTAAAAAAGGTTCGAATCTAAACTCAGGTAGATAAGGATAAACCACATTAGAGAAACCACCTGTTAAGATCTTGGTGGTCTTATGTTTGAGTTCTTTAGCCATACGCTCAGCGATCCCAATGACAGAATCAATGTGTCCATACATTAGACCTGATTCCATCGCATGGATCGTATCTTTACCTATAACTGTTTTAGGGACTTCAATCGAGATGGTAGGTAAATGAGGAATAAATGAACTCAAGGCATCTCGTGAGATCTTGATCCCAGGTAAGATGACGCCTCCTTCAAAAACGAAATCTTTACTAATGGCACTCAGTTTAGTCGCAGATCCTAAATCTGCGATCACACAAGGCAAAGGATATTTAGCCATGGCACCATAACTTGTCGCGATAAAGTCAGCTCCTATATCACTGGGTTGAGCTAATTTGACTTCAAAATCTTTAACCAAATCTAAGGTACAATTAGATCCTTCAATCTTAAGGATCTCTTTTAATAAATCAAAGAATTCTAAAGTAACCTTAGGAACCACAGAACTTAGTATAAAACGATCAAGATCAAGTCTTCCTTTAAGTGGTAAGAGTTCCTTAGTGATCCATTGGGTATAATATTCTTTTACGTTTTCTTTGACGGTTTCATAGCGCGCATCAAAACGAAGTTTTTTATGGTCATCATAACAAACGACCACGATGTTTGAATTTCCTATGTCGATGGTAAGTAGCATGTTTTAATTATACCATAAGAAAAACCGGTGTTTACCGGTTCATCGGCCTAGAGATTAATAGTATACTCCCGGACTTTTGATAGTTAAGCAGAGGAATGCTTAATGGATAAGTAACCGTGATCATATAGCGTTGGGTCAATGCATCTTGGCTAACAGTAGAGCTACATACACTACACTGGATCGGATTGGCTAAAATGAGGACCTTAACGGAATCATCATAACGATTTTGATGTTCAATCAAAGTTAGGATGGTTTCTCCATAGATACGAGCTTGATTTTGAGTCAAGATCACTTGACTAAAGCTCATACCTAAGATCACAAACATCATCCCAAATAAGAAGACCATCCCAAATTCAAAGGCACCTTTCATTAGCTATTGGTGGTCATGGCTGTCCACTGATCCTGTAGAGTTTCTTGCATCGTCGTCTTAAATCCTTCAGAGAAAACGATCATACCGGTAGCGATAACGGTAACGACCAATACCAAACCATATTCTTCAAAAAATGCTTTCATCATTTCACCTCCTTTCAAACATCGTCATCAAGACACTCATCATGGCACTGATAAATACTAAGGTGACCCCAATCAAAGGAATCATACCTAACCACTGACTGATCATCAGACGTTTTTGTTTAGCGTACTGCCGTTCTTGCCTTAACCATTTGGAAGTTGAGGCGATCATTCGATTAAACTGCCGAGAGGCATCTCTTTGACCTGTATTCTCAAATCGATAGAGCCATTTCATAGCCCTTTGGATCTCAGATTGCTCCAAATGACTCATAAAGGCTGTATAAGAGCTTAATCGACCAGGTTCAGCCATCAATCGTTCATGGAGTGATTTAAGCTCCTTACGTAGATATGAAGGTGCTTGTGGGATCGATAATTCTATGGCTTTAACCACGGTATTGTTTTGTAGTAAGATCTGTAGCTGTCTTAAGTAGATAGGAAACTGATATCTTATCAATTCAGCTTGTTTACTCACTTCAGATCTTAAACTGATCCAAGGCATCAAGTAGCTCATAGAGATCATACTTAACCATAAGACATCAAACTGATAGCCTTTGACCCATACCACACTGATCAACCAAACCCATCTTAAACGATGACTCTTCTCATACCTTCTTCTTTGCCACAAATCAGGATTATCCTTTTCAAGAATCAAGAAAAAGTGTTCAACACTTCTATGATTAGCTTTACTGAGAAGTGTTTCTAAAAAAGGATCAGCAGCCATCCATATGAATAGAATGATCCAATGGATGATTAAGTTCTCCATATTTCCTCACTTCGTTCAATCCATTGATTAGACAATAATTGTTGAACGACCCCAATCGTGATCTCAATCATCATCAGAAATATAAGTAAGGATACATTGGTAAGTTCCATTTGTGTTTGTAGTCCAGTCTTCTTCAACATCGATTGACTAAAATAGGCAATGATCAAAGAAAATAAGCTCAACAATACAATTCGATTACGTTGTTGTTTCTCCATCTGTTTATACAAGATCGTATCTTCTGCCCATTCTTCGATATCATCTTGGATGATGTCTAAACTTAAGCCATAATCATGAGTCCCAAACAACTCTACAGCCACCATCAAATGGATAAGGTTCCCTATAACGAAATGGGGATAAGCATTTAAGAAACAACGAGCGGAATCATTCAATGGTCTTCCTTCCTGAAGATCTTCGATCCATTTCTCAAGGGCTTCTTTTAACTCACCTTTTGTGAGATTAATGCTTTCTGTAAAACTGAAGTATATCTTAGGATGATGTTTAAACAGAGCTAATACTTGCTGAAAGAAATCTATCATCATATAGAATTCTTCTTCATGTTTCTTAGTTTTGGCTTCTGTGATCGAGATCCATATTCCTAATCCAAAAGCCCCACTCGTAACGATAAAAAGATAGATCGAATCTAGTCCTAATAAACTACTTAAGCCATAAAAAATAAATGCACATCCAAAACTTAAAGTCCCATGTCTTATAAACCAAGCCCATCCTTTAGCCCTCATGATGTATTCCCTTCTTAGGTAAGTCCTCATAATGAAGTTCACTACCCTTTTCTTCATCGCTATAAATCAATTGACTTTTCGACTTAAAGTTTTCATCGAGATAATAAAAAACGATTTCTTTTATTTTTCTTTTGATTCCTTTTGATGAACTTTGGATCTCTAAATGAACTCCTAAATCGATCGTAGAATGAACCAAAGCCAAAAGCGTTGGATTGGTCACGTCGACATCAGGCATCATGTGTAATAGACGTTGAGGAATAGAATGAGCATTTTCAGCATGGACCGTACTGAGCACACTGGCTCCTGTTGAACAACTCTGGATCAACTGCATGACTTCTCTTCCTCTTACCTCAGAGACACAGATCCAATCTGGTCTTTGTCTTAAGGCAGCTTTGATGGCAGCTTCATAATCAAAAAGCTCACTGACTTTGATCATGACGTGATCTTTTAAAGGATGTATTTCACCATATCTAAGCTCTAAACTATCTTCGATCGTAATGACCCTTTGAGATGCTGGAATGTTTTTCATAAGATACTTTACGAGCTCTGTTTTACCACTTCCTGGAAGACCACTGATTAGAATATTCGCTCTAGATTTAACGGCTGTCTTTAAGAGATCTATGACCCAAGCTGGCGCATAGGTCTTCATCATAAGATCAGTGATCCTAAGCAAAGCAGGTGTCTTTCTTATTGAGATGCTTAACCCACTTCTACAGACACTTTGATGGATCATACTTATCCTAAGTTCTTTGGTTTCAGCTTCTAAAATAGGTGAACTTATATTAAAAGGTAAGTTGACATAGTTAGCAATCTTATACGCAAGAGCCTGCATAAAATCATGGGCACTAAAAGGTTCTATGGGGTATCTTCCTTTTTGAAGATGATCGACCCAGACTTGTTTACCGTTGTAGTTGATGTCGGTGATTTGATCATCTTTGATCCATGGATTTAATAGACCAAAATCAAAATCATCGTTCATACAGAACCTTAAGTAAGGTCGTCTTCTCAATCAAGATACATTCTTCTACACTGTCATCTTTTGAGATGGGAGTAATGATAATATCACCTAATTCTATGGCTTTCGTCAATAAAGGTACCAGTTCTTGATCCAAAGCAATCAACATGATCTTAGGAATATCTGTAGCCTTTTCTAGATCTTTTCCGTTTTTATCTTTCAAACTTAAAATACGAATATTAGAGATCAAACGATCTACAATTGTTAATCGATTGTTGACTAAGGCAACATAAAGATCGATCTTTTGAAAAGGCTGTAGAGTATTACCTGAAGTCATCTTGAGATCGACATCCAGTGCATAAACAACCTGTTTCTCATGAAGTAGTAGACTAGGATAATCTTTCGCACTCTCTAAGGTCTCCACTAAAGAGCTATAAAAGACACTGCCTAAAGGGATCTCAGATGTGATCAAGGTATACTTACCGATCAACGCTTGAGGATCCAATATGATCGATGGTGAAAGATACGCTTTAGGCATCTTCACCATAACGATGTCTTTTTCACTGATCAAGGTTCTTGGGGATAAAGTTGAGGAAGCCACGGGGACATCCACTAAATTCAATCGTCCATCGATGTAGATCTTAGATCCTAAATAACTGATACATAGAAGACCTATCACCAAGGCTCCTATTATGAGTCGATTTCTTCTCATTCTTCTACCTCGATCATGGTTTCCTCTGTGCTGATCTCTAAATCAAAAAGAGAACCTGTATCTTGTGCTGTGACCTTGATCCGTAACGCTAAAGGATCAGATAAAAAACCCATGAGATCGACTTTATAGGATACCCTTGATTTCTTTCTTAATGTAAAATTATTGATGAAGAATTCTAAAGCTTTTTCGCTTCTTAAAGTAGGACTCAGCTCATCCAATTGAACCATGGTTTCTGATAAAGATTGTTTTAAACTAAAGATCGTATCTTGTCTAAGATTTTCAAAACTCACATAATACATTAATCCACATGTTACTCCCATACTTAAGACAAAGATTCCAAATGCCATCATGATACCTTTCATCGTTTGACCTCATTTGTCTCTATGAGTTAAAAGATGAACATCCTAAAAAAAAGAGCCTATTTGGCTCTTAAGTTTATACGGAATGAGAATGGGCAGAACTGACAGGATCAACACCTGTTTCCATAAAGGCTTTGATTCTGTCTCGTTGAACAGGTGTAGATGGTTTACATTGGGCAGGATCAGTAGCCTCTTTAGAGACCAAGGCAGTGGCTAAACCATTGCACCCTGGAAAACCACAAGCACCACAATTAAGACCAGGCAACATCGCGGTGATTTGTTCGACGCGAGTATCCTGTTCAACAGTGAAGAAAACACCTGCGATACCTAAGAGTAAACCTAATCCAGCACCTAAGACGATCATCATGACGATGGCATTCAGCATACTATTTCTCCTCACTTTTCTGGGATGGGTGATGGCCACAAAAGGCCGCACTACAAGATGGACAAGCTACCAGAAGATCTTTACAATTTTCCGGAACAGGTGTTCTAGAATTCAACACATAAGCTAAGGCATAGAAACCACCCAGAGCGGCGATAAATAAGCCTCCTGTAATATAAGGCATCATGATTTAAACCAAACCAGCGAAGCTCGTAAAGATGGCAGCCATCAAAGCAGCTACGATCAAAGCGATAGGATTTCCTTTAAAGGCATTAGGAATATTCGATTGATCCAAGCGTTCACGAATGGTTGAGAAGATATACAAGACCAACATAAAGCCTGTAGGAACAGCTGTAGAATATACCAACATATGAACGAAATCAAAGCCTTGGATGATGTTATCTAAGGTTACAAACAATACGACACAGTTTGTAGTAATCAAAGGCAAGTAGATCCCCAAAGCCTTATACAAGGCAGGTGAATACTTCTTCAAGAACATCTCAACGAACTGAACGAAAGCCGCAATAACCAAGATGAAGGTTATAAGATCCATGTATTGTAGATTCAAAGGAACCAAGACGGTATAGTATAGAGTCCATGTAAAGATCGATGCCCCTACGATAACGAAGATGACCGCAAGGCCCATCCCGACCGCAGAAGAACTCTTACGAGAAACACCCAATAAAGGACACATCCCAAGAAACTTCGTCAAGACGACATTACTTATAACGACATTACTAATAAAGAGAGTGATTAAGCCAGCCATTTATTTGACCTCAGCTTTCTTTGCGGCCGCATTTTGGATCGCCGCGACTCCAGCTGCTAAGAAAGCGAAAGTCAAGAAAGCACCAATAGGTTCTTTAAAGATCGCAATACGATACTCAGCAGGTATGATGTTGATCTGAAAGATCAAGGTACTATTGAAAGGATTGTTTAAACTCAAGACCCCATCAGCTAAGATCTGACGAATGATACTCATCGCAGATAAGCTCAAGGTATAGGCAAGACCCATATTCAATCCATCTAAAGTTGATTTCCAGATGTTGTTTTTACTTGCGTAAGCTTCAGCTCTTCCTAAGATGATACAGTTAACGACGATCAAAGGTAGATATACACCTAAGGCCGCATCGATCGTAGGGGCAAAGGCTTTGATCAAAAGCTCAATCGCTTTGGTCAAAGTCGCAATAACGATGATGTAGACAGGGATACGGATCTCATCAGGAGTGATCTTACGGATAGATGAGATCATGATGTTAGAAATAGTGAGTACGATCAATACAGATACGCCCATCCCTATTGCATTATCCAGATTAGTGGTAATGGCCAAAGTTGAACAGATACCCAAATATAAACCAAAGACAGGATTTTCTTTTAAGAGATTAAGTAAGAAGTTTCCTAAAGTTTTCATGAGGCCTCCTAATACTCTGCTAAGGTTTTGAAGACAACGATGGCTGCTTCAATGCCCTTAACGACTGCTGATGATGATACGGTTGCACCAGCTAAAGTATCCACTGGTGTAGGCACAGATGAACCGATAACGAGATCAGCGAATTCTTGATCGCCGATGCGCATCCCGATACCAGGAGTATCATTGATCGATACAACTTTGAATCCTACAGCTTCTCCGTTGAGATCATACCCAATCAAGAAAGTGATGATGTCTTTATAACCTTGTACAGTAACCTTTAAGGCGAAACCTTGTCCCTTTGCTTCATAGACATTATTGACTTTGCCTGAAGCATCTTCAAACTTAACTTCGGCGAATTCAGTCGCACTTGGAAAGATTTCTTTTAGAGTCGCTTTAACTGCTGCGATCTTTTGTTCTTCAATGATAGGAGAGGTAATACTATTAACGCCTGCTAAGACTGCACCTGCCAAGGCAGAAGCCAAGGCTAAGAATAAAGTTAATGAAATAATTTTTTTCATGATGATCTCCTTATCGAGGCGTCAAGGCAGAGGCAATGACTGCTTTGACGGCACGAATGACTGAATCGGTCGTATAGGTGGCTCCAACGGAGACATCGACACTGTTATCCACTATAAGAGATAACCCAGCAAATTGATTTAAGAAATCCGGATGATTTGTCTTGTATTCAAATTGAGCAGAATCACTGAAAGTAGCATAAGCCACGGATACGATGGTCGATGAAGCAGTATTTACTTTAACTTCGATCACATTAGGTTGTGGATCAGTTTCCCAATCCGCTTCTAATACCGCAAAGCCATCCACTTCCACCAAATAGGTCGTAACATCTGAGTTGACCGTAGCGCTAAGGATACTTAATGTTCCTTCGACACCTAAAGTGCTAAACAAGATCGGTTCACCCAAAGTAGGTTTCTTTTCTTCAGGTACATATGGTTCTTTATATGAGATCGCAGTCGTAGTAAATCCTACTGTCAAAACAGAAACAAGTAGAACAGACCCAATCGAGATCGCATATTTCTTCATCGACTTCAAAGGCCAACCATCCATCATACGATCGATCAATGGTGTCATCATATTCATAAACAAGATTGAACGAATGACCCCTTCAGGTAAATTCCCTTTAACACGGATCAAGGTCGTTAAGAAAGCAACCCCAATCGCAAAGATGATGCGTCCTGGAATAGAAGTCGGCGAGGTGACTGGATCTGTCAACATAAAGACAGCCCCAAACATCGCTCCTCCTGTAGAGATAAAGAAGAACGGATACCACCAGTCCATACCTTTAGCAAACATAATAATGGTCGCAAAAGCAAACAATGAACCAATAAATACGACTGGAACTCTCCAATCAATGATCTTACGGAAAGATAAGTAGATCCCTACTGCCATGATCAATAAGGTATTTGTTTCAC
>JAAXXT010000011.1 GCA_013334325.1 Erysipelotrichaceae bacterium
TGTCGGTGATTTCTAAACGTTTAACTGGTCTTCCTTTATAGAGATGTTCATTGACGATCTCATCGACATCGCCTAAGGTAACATGACTGTAGAAAACTTTATCGGGATGGATCGCTACGATAGGACCCTTTTGACACAAACCGAAACAGCCTGTCTTAACGACTTTGATTTCGCTTTGAAGATCCTTCATACGAATCGCTTCTTCGAAACGTTTAACGAGTTCTAAAGATTTAGATGAGGTACAGCCTGTGCCTGCACAGACTAAGACATGTGTTCTTTCCATATGTTCACCTATTTCGTTACGTGGGTATAGGCTTCTAAGATCTTGCCTTGTTTAAGATGGCTTTCGATGATCTCTGAAGCTTTGGCTGCTGTGACTTCCAAATACGTTGTTTTGGTTCCAGCTTGGTCGATGATCTCGACGATAGGCTCATGGATACACATCCCAATACAGCCTGTTTGTTGAAGCGTTACCGGCAATTGATCTTTGTCGATGGCGTCTAAAAAGGTTTTCATGACTGGACGAGCACCTGCGGCGATACCACAAGTAGCCATGCCTACCAAGATACGATACTGGGCATTGTTTTGTCTAAGATTGACCTTTTTTAGGGCTGCTTCTCTGATCTTATTCAATTCATCTAGACTTTTCATAATCGATTCCTCCCTTACAGTTTTGGATATTCGTATTGATTTCTGATTCAATCCATTTTAGAATGGCAGGCTCTGATAATGGTACCGGAGCGATGCTGGCTTCAAACGTTTTACTGTCAAAGGTATAAACGGATGAGTTGGTGCTAAAATTAAAAACCAAATGAATTTCTGGATGACCTTGAAGTAAGATCAATATGACTTCACCGAGATTGCCTAAAGGAGGCGCATCCCAATGTTTACTTTCCCAGGTCCCATTGACGGTGGTACCTTGGTTAAGTGCGGAAGTAATATTCCAAGAACCTGCGGCTTGTTGAATGGCCTGTTTGAAGAAGGCAACACCCAAACCTACTTTACGGGTCGTCCTGGAGGTAAAGAAGGGACTACTTACTTTAGCCAATGTGGCTTCATCCATCCCACAACCGTTATCAGCGATGATCATGGTTGATGTCCCGTCTTCTTGAGCTAAGGCAAGGGTGAAATCGATCTTGCTTGCTTTAGCACTGACTGAGTTTTGGATCAGTTCTAAACTGATCATGGCGATATCTTGCATTACTTAGCCCAAAAGCGCTTTTGAGCACCAGGTGTTAACGCAAGGCTTGCCTCATGGATATCTGATAAGGTATGCGCATCAGAATTCACGAAACATGGAAGATCAACATAAGTAGGATACTCTTTTAAGAAACGGTCTATTTCTTCCTCATGGACAAGTTCTACCCCATCGATAGGTAATCCTTTTGGGATAAAGCCCAATTGGGTCATGATTCCATTCTTACGTCCATAGATGTGTGCTAATACCGCTAAACCATGGTGAGTATGGATCTTATCAAGGGTCTCTTCTAAACTCGCATTAAGTGAGAAGATCAAGGCTAGTTTCTCTTCTTCGATGATATTGTCTTCTTTATCGTAGAGATATTGATGACCAAAGAAGTTACTACGATTCATCACCTTCATTTGAACGTGAGATAACCACGCTTGCATTTCAGGAAGATCAGCTTCATCTCTAAAGTAAGCCAAGACATGAACTTCTTCTTTCGTTTGGATCTCAACGCCATACAAGTAATTGAGATGATGTTGCTTAGCGACTTTCGCACAGATTGCTTGTTGTCTAAGGGAATTATGATCACATATCGATATGAGATCTAAACCTTTAATCTTAGCCATCTGTATGATGTTTTGAGGACTCATATCATCATCAGCACAAGGTGATAATCCTGAATGAATATGCAAGTCATAAAACATATCAAAGGCCCAATTGAACCAGTTTTTGAATGGTTTCGTAAGCAGGAAGCGGACTAACCAAGATCGAGATATCATTATCACGAGCACTTTGTAGAGCTTCTTCATCCATGGAATTCCCATCGATGAGGATCAATACAGAGAATTCTTTAAGTGAAGCGATTGCGATCACGTTTTGATGGGTCTGCATGGTTACCCAAGCTTGTTGAGGCTTGGCATTGCCCATGACATAAGATAATAGATCTCCTACATAGACCCCTTCGATAGGGGCTTCTAGTGGACCTGAATTGATCATGGTCCAATGAGTCAACTGAGTGAGTTCCAATACGGTCATACGGACTCTCCTTTTTGTCTAAATCCTATTCTAAGTAATGTTCCCTTTGGTGAACTTAGAAGTTCAAAGGTATCTACGTTTTTCTTAATGTTTGGTAGACCCATACCTGCCCCAAAGCCCATCGACTGGGCATCCACTGAAGCTGTTGTCCATCCTGGTTGCATGGCCAATTCTAGATCCTCTATCCCAGGACCAGTATCTCTAAATACGATCGTGAACCAATCATCATCGACATTCAATTGGATCTGTCCTCCATGAGAATGGATGATCATATTGATCTCTGCTTCATAACAGGCCACGGCTACTCTTCTGATCATCTCAACAGACATCCCATAACTTTTCGCAATCTTTTTTATATCACTTGATATAGATCCCGCTGCGGTAAAGTCATTGGCTTCTAGATCATATGTTTTGATCATCATTGCGTGTTGCCGTTTTAAGCCCTTCTTTGTATAAGACTCCTACTGCTTCAAACATAGGCAAGGAAGTTGTAAATACATTCATTTCCATAGATGTCGCTAAGTCGATGTTGTCTTCGCTTAAGGTCTTGTTTCTACATAAGATGATCACATTGATGTCCATCATCTCAGCAGTTCTCAAAGCTTGACCATTCGCTAATCCTGTAAGTAAGATCGTTTGAGCAGGATTGGTACATATCATCGCCAAGGCATCGCTCATTAGATCTGTACAACTGACATAGAGATACTCTTTGAAAGCGATGTAGGGATCATTAACGGTAACAGGCGTTGCCTGTAAGAGTCCTATCATCGATTGGAGTTTCATGCTTGAGGGGTATTTTCTTCTTTGATGATACGACGAATTGCGTTTTCTAATTCTTTATTGTTATTGGCATTCCCATAGACTTGTTCATCTAAAATGGCGACAGGAGCTAAACCACAGGCTCCCACACAACGTGTCGCATCTAGAGAAAACATATTGTCTTTGCTGGTTCCGTTGACAGGTGAATTGGTCAAGATCTTAACACGATCCAGTAGTAGTTGTGATCCTCTAACATAACAAGCAGTTCCCAAACATATGTTGATGACATGTTTGCCCTTAGGTTCAGTGGTAAATTGTGTATAGAAACTGACGACCCCAAAGACTTCAGCAATAGGAACGTCCGCTCCAACACTGATTTTTTCCATGGCTTCAAATGGGATATACCCAAGTTGTTTTTGAACGTCATGAAGCATCAATTTAACAGGTCCCTTCTTATCTTTATGCTCCGCCACAATCGCATCAATTTTCTTTAAGCTTTCAGTGCTAAGATTCATCGTAGATTACCTCGGTTATTTGTGAATATTATAACATAAGTAATTTATTGCTCAAGGTTTTTCTTCAAAAAGGACATAAAATTTCATAGATCTTAGGTCTTGTAAATGCTTTTGACCTGAAATCATCTGAGACCATTGATTTATAACCTCGTGATATAATATCAATAAGCAAGAATTCATTCACTAGGAGAAAACTATGAAAAAATTAATACTTCCTTTAGTCGTCGTTGTCGCTTTAGTCGCTGTGCTTTTTTCAGGATATAACGGTCTTGTTAGAGATGAAGAAGCAGTCAATGGAAAATGGAGCACCGTTGAAACTCAACTTCAACGTAGATCTGATTTGATCCCAAATTTAGTGGCCACCGTAAAAGGTTATGCCGCTCAGGAGACGGCCATTTATACAGCTTTAGCTGATGCAAGAGCGAAACTCGCAGGCGCTGGTAACATCGCAGAAACTGAAGAAGCTCAAGCGGATATGAACGATGCCATTAGTCGTTTACTGGTCATTGTTGAAAATTATCCTGAACTAAAATCCAACACCAATTTCTTAGCTCTACAAGATGAATTGGCGGGAACTGAAAACAGAATCGCTACTGCACGTACAGATTATAACGAAGCTGTCCAAACCTATAACACCAAGATAAAATCTTTACCTACTGCTTTGTATGCAGGTCTATTAGGCTTTAGTCCTAAAGATTATTTTGAAGCGGATGAAAACGGAAATCCGAACGTAGAATTCTAAAAGCCTTTTATGAGGAAACTCTTTTATAGAAGTATCCTAATGTCTTTATTCAGTGGGATGCTTTTATTGATCCCTCTGATTCATCCTTTAGCGACGTCGATTCCTCAACCAAACGATACTTTTTATGTGTTAGATGAGGTAGGTCTCTTATCAGAATCTACGATATCCACCATCATCTCCACATCACAGGAACTTCAATCAAAAACAAAAGCTCAGATCGTCGTCGTCATCGTACAATCGATGGAGGGTCAAAGCGTAGAAACATACGCATTAGATATCCTTCGTGATTGGGGCATAGGTGATACGGATCTGGATAACGGCTTATTGATTCTTCTATCTATCGATGAAAGAGTATCTCGTATAGAAGTAGGTTATGGTTTAGAGGGCATATTAAATGACGCTAAAACAGGTCGTTTTCAAGATACCTATATGCTTCCCTATTATACGGCAGGAGATTTTGATCAAGGCATTCTAAATGGATATCTTGCGTTTGCCCAAGAGGTCGCAAAAGAATACAATGTGACTCTTGATATCAATAATCCCATCCCATATTCAGACACAAGCAATAATATCTCAGATGTACCTTCATGGATCAGCATCTTAGCTATTATTATTCTTGTCTTGATTTTTGTGACAATGGACATTAGATTTCTAAATGGAGCACTCTTGAGATTGTTTTTTTCAATCATATTTAGTGCTAGTTCTGGAGGAGGATCATTTGGGGGTGGTGGTTCAGGTGGTGGTGGAGGAAGTTCACGAAGATGGTAAAGCCATCAACACAGTTGATGGCTTTTTTTCGCTTATAAATTTCAGAATTTATAGAATGCCTTTTGCCTTTAATGTAAGAATCAAATGGTCTATCGACCCATCATATATCGTCCCATCTATCCCTACAGAAGCTGCTCCTTCTATGTTTTCTTTTCGATCATCGATCATAAAACAAGATTCTGGTTCTAAATCAAAACGAGACATTAATGAGAGATAAATGGCAGAATCAGGTTTGATTTGATGGATCTCAGCTGAGATCAGTAATCCATTAAATTCATCAAGGGCTTTAATTTTATCTTTATACTCATAGAAGCGAATGGATGCGTTTGATGCGAGATAAAGTTGACAACCTTTTGACTTCAGTTGCTTCACAAGAGGAATCATCTCTTCTCTTACAATAACGGTTTTTGGCCATTCTAAGAAAATCGTATGAACCAAAGGATGCATCGATTTAGGTAACCTTAGACAAATCGATGCTTCAGCTTCCTTTTCAGAAATGGATCCTCTATCCAAGTTCATCCATTCACTCTTTAAGAATATCTCTTCTGTTAAAAGTTCTATGGTTAACTTATCATCGCAAAAAGCAGAAACGATAGCACGTGGATCAAAATCGATCAGTACGTTTCCCATATCAAATAGAATGGATTCATAAATTTTCTTAGTCATGTTTTTTCTTGAGTAAGCCTTTTAAGCCTTTGACGGTATGTCCATTGGCAAGATCTACGATCGCATAAGCGAGTGATTCACTTAAAGCACCTTGACTCATCAACATCGTCGATCTTAAAGGTGTCGTCATCACAAAGGACATCATCATTTTAAACTGATTGGATTGTGTATCGGTTGGGGAATAATGGCCTGCTTTCATCAACATATTCCTAGATGCGATCTTCATCATCTTACCTATCAATGTATGACTCATATCGTTTAAAGAAGAATCAATACTAAACTCACCTTTTCTTATTGGTTGATCAGTTGGGATCGCTTTCTCATAGACAAACTCAAAATCTTTATCGCTTGGCTTTCCTTCTAAGCTTTCATACCAAGTGTTGTGCCAAGCTTTTTCTACGTGTTGTAGACCGTTGGTTTTTAGTGTGATCGTTTTTCTTAACCGAATATCTTGACTAGATGCCCCAACTTGAATCTCATATTCCCCATCAGCGCAGATGAAGCGTTGATAAGAGGTATCGTAGTACTCAAAAGCACTCTCATCCAAAGAAAGATGAAAGACTTTAGATTCCCCTGCCTTAAGCGTTATTTTCTCAAAAGCTTTCAACTCATGAGACGCAAAGAAATTGGCTTTCGTTTTATTAGAGACATAGATCTGTATGACTTCAGATCCAGTTATTTCTCCAGTATTGGTTAAAGTAAAGCTTAAGACATTCTCCACATAACTAAGATCACGATAACTAAAAGTGGTATAACTTAAACCATGTCCAAATGGATAGAGTACATCTTTCTTCGTAGAGTCATAATAACGATAGCCCACAAAAATGCTTTCTCGATAGTTGACTTGTTTCTGTTCATACCCAAAATGATCTGAACTTGGACAATCCTCATAACTTAAAGGATAGGTTTCTGCCAGCTTACCACTAGGATTAACTTTCCCTGTGATGACATCAACTAAAGCTAAGCCTCCTGCTTCTCCAGGTAAATATCCATTCACGATGGCTTTGACCTTTGATGCCCAAGGCATCTCAACCACAGATCCTCCCGCTAAGATAACGATGACCTGTGAAGTCTTTTTTAGAACTGTTTCGATGAGTTGATCATGAGATCTTGGTAAAGCCATATTTAAGCGATCAAAGCCTTCGCTTTCAAGCTCTTCTGTGAGCCCTACGAAAACGATGACTTCTTGATCATGTTGGATATTTCTTGTCGCGTTATCAATCAATGAAAAATCATCTGAGTTGAGTACGTTATAGCCTTTCTCAAAATGATAAGTGATCTTAGCTTGGTCTAATCCATCTAGGAATGATTCTACTTTGATGGGATGGACTTGAGAAGATCCTGAGCCTTGTATACGAGGGATCTGAGCCAATTCACCTAAGACTAAGATCGATGATTTCTCTTTTAATGGGAGAAGATGATCCTCATTTTTAAGTAAGACGATGCTTTCTTGGGCGACTTTACGCGCAAAAGCACGATGAGTTTCCTCATCGAAGTCTACTTTTCTTCTTAAGGCAGGAAGTGACTTATTGATGAGATCTAGTACTCTTAAAGCGCTTTTATCGAGCTCTTCCATTTTTAAAGAGCCATCTTCTAATGCTTTTTTAACTTGTTCTAAATAGAAATGATGATTCCCTGGCATTTCTAGATCTAGTCCAGCTTTGATGTCTATTGCGCGCTCATGGGCTGCTCCCCAATCACTCATCACGAGACCTTTAAAACCCCAAGAGTCACGAAGGACTTGATTCAATAACCAAGGATTACTACTACTATGGATCCCGTTGATCTTATTATAAGAACACATGACGGTCCAAGGTTGGGCTTGTTTGATCGCGAGCTCAAAAGCTTTGAGATAGATCTCAAATAAAGCTCTTTGATCGATATTACTAGAACCTGTCATACGATCAGATTCTTGATTGTTTCCTGCGAAGTGTTTTAATGAAGTTCCTATGCCTTGGCTTTGTATGCCTTGGATCATTCTAGATGTCAAGAGTCCTGATAAAAGAGGATCTTCACTAAAGTATTCAAAGTTTCTTCCACATAAAGGATTTCGTTTAATGTTGATGCCAGGACCTAAGATCACAGATACTTTCTGATCGATGGCTTCTTCACCTAAGACTTGGCCCATCTTATAAAGCAGTTCTTTATCCCAACTACAGGCACTTAAGCTCGCAGTAGGAAAACAAACTGAAGGAAAACTATCTGAGATACCCAGTTGATCACTATCCCCTAGCTGTTTACGCAATCCATGAGGTCCATCTGTCACCATGATTTCTGGAATCTCTAATTCAGGATAAGACTCTATATGCCAAAAATCTTTTCCTGAACATAAACGGATCTTGTCTTCAGTTGATAATTGACTTAACACAACTTGAATGTTCATACGGACCTCCATATGACTAAAGCGCCGCATTAAGCGACGCTGTCTAAATACCTATATCAATTTTTCCTTATGTAAGATGGGAGGTATCCTCACCCACCAAGCAATCATCCAAAATATAAGCAAGACATGAAGCGTATCATTTTCGTTGAACCAGAAACCTGTAGCGTTATAGATAAGCGTTCCTTGTCCTGCAAATAAAGCCACAAAATAAGCCAAGTTGATAAAGATAAAGACGATCCATAGAATCAACATCTGTTTATGTAAAGTCTCTTTTCTATGTTTGATACTCAATACGATAAATATAATTAGATTAGGACTTAGAAACAAAAGCATCCCTTCATAAGACAACATAAACTGAACAGGAATCAACATCCCTATCCCTTGAAATATCGTAAAGGTTGCGACACTCACCAAGGCGATCTTCTTTAATAGAAGCGATAGTTTATAGCTTTTCATCAATGAGGCATACGCCATCAAGATCGCATTTATAGATATAACAGTTACTGTCATATAAAGTAGTTCTACCCAATCGGTAAATAGACATTGAGTTAACCCTGTACATTTTAAATAATATCCAAAGGCTTGATAACTTAATCCCGCTAAGAAAGCTCCAATTCCCCAAAAGATAAAATTGATCCCCAACCAATACGCAAAACGGCTCTTCTTACTGATGAAGTAATGGATGCCTAAACTAATGGTCAGTATCGATAAGATCAATATGATGATCGAAGAAGAAGGTTGCTGAATGATAAGATTACCAATCGTAAAAGAAGGCCACTGATCCAGATAAGCTTGAGTAGAAATCGATGGAACCATAAATAAGGTCCCTACTTTCCCAAAGGTTGTAAATATAAAGAAACTCACACCCGTATAAATCAATAAAAGAGTCCCAATCGTTTTATCTTGTTTCATATAGTTTAGTATACCACTTCTTTCCGTCAGCGTTTTTCTCTGTTTATCTCGTTTTAGAAAGCTTTATTCTTTAGGTGTATATTTCGTAGTATAGCCAGGATTATCTTCAGGACGTAATTGATTAGGGAAATTCATATCAGTTTTGATGTCTAAAGAGACCTGCTTGATGGCTTTGAAAACTCCATATGGATCTTCGATGGCTTTGAAGTCACTGGTGATCGAACGTGTCCCGTTTTTTCCACTAGAGTATTCTCCGCAGAACACACTTACAGTACCTACTTTATACATGTTTTCTAGAGGTCCTACGTTGACTTCGATGTTTTGGATCTTATCATAATCAACGACCTTTACATCAATCCCAAAGAATCCCGATCTATACATCAAACGTTTGCTTGTATAGGCATATTTCGTATTCTTATGAACCAAAACCAAACGGATCATATTAAGTATGCTTCCATAGAATGGAAACATATGGAAAAGCATAAAGATCAAGATAAAAGTTCCAGCTCCACCGAAACCACCAATAAACGCAAATTGTAGAAAGAAGAAATAATCGAAAGCTCCCCATAATAATCCAATGATAAGGAAAGGTATCCCTTGGGCTAAGAAAGGGACCAGTTTAGGAGAGCCTACCCAATAGATGGTCTCATCATTGTCTTTAAGCGATTCGAATTCTGAAGGAAGAAGATCTAGATTGTTCATAAGGTCCCATTTCATTGATGTTAAACATCTATGCATTAATTATAATAGAATTCTCAGTTTATTGGGCATTCTTTTCATAAGGTGTCGTACTTAGTTTATAATAAACTTACCTTAAGGAGTCTCTATGAACCTCTTCTTTCCTAAACAAGCAGACAATACGATCTCATTTAGTAAAATCATCGTCTATGTTTTTTACGCTATTACCTTGATGACCTTAATTAGAAGTTTGATCCATGTGTTTGCCTTAGATGGTGGAGCCAATTCGATCGCTACGATCATTACCTTTTCTGGTAATCCTGATCCTGATAATGTAATATACTTTGTCTTCTCTTTGTGGGGTCTATCTCAACTTCTAATGGGTCTATTTTATACGGTGGTCGCACTAAGATATCGTAATCTTATCCCATTGATGTTTATTCTGATATGGATCGAATATGCGATGAGGATCGTAATTGGAAGAGTCCTTAAACCTTTAAGCGATGCTTACTTTATTGGGACTGCACCTGGAGAAATAGGTAATTATTTCTTTGTTGTATTGGTACCACTCCTCTTTGTCTTCTTATTCCTAAGCACTAAAAAAAGAGCACAATAAACTAAAACCGCTAACGCGGTTTTTAATTTAATTGTCCTAGATTTTCAAGGATAAGTTCATAATGAGAGACCATAAGATTAAGGTTCTCACCTATCCTACGATTTTCTAGAGTGAATTGTTGTGGATCTAAAGTAAGAGAATGAGCACTAGGGATCTTTTTGAGATCTGTAAAATCAAGTTGTTTCAAACCTGTAATGATCGAATCTAAGACAGTAATCGCTGTTGGATCACAGACTACATTGGTCTTTTCTTTGACGTAGATACAATCATAGGCAAGATGAATAAGGGTCTTGATTTGAATAATGACTTCATAATAGAGTTTAAGATTCTGTTTCTCTGAGGTATTAAATGGGATCTTCTTTTCTTTTCTCATGGTTTCTAGATTGGCTTTGACCATTTCGATATCGTTAAATACGGAAGCTAAGACAGCTTGATAGTTCATAGACTCAATGTGTTTAGAACTCAAGATTTCTTTTGTTTTCTCAAGACCCAATAAGCCTTGGATCTTAACGAATTCTAAACGACGTTTCCCTAACTTACGATAATAGAGGATGGAGAATAAAAAGTTACAGGCCAAGGCAATCGCAACCCCTAGACCTAAAGCCAAGATCCTTAATCTAAAGGTCAAAAGTATACTAGGGTTTCCTAAACCATCGTTTTGAAGCAACTGTGTCATATAGATACTTGTAAAGATAGCCACTGGAGAAACCATACGATAATCGATCTTAAGGGCGATGTATAAGGTAAACCCAATTCCTAAGGCAATTACGAAGACATTGATTTGATAACCCATCAGATACACTAAGAAACCTGTCGTAATGGCACCTAAAGCAGACGCAAGTAATTGATTGATGCCTCCTTTTAAACCAGAGACATTGATGGCTTCTAGATTATACATGACTCCTAATAAGACAGAGACCATATCTAGTCGTGTGATCGGTAAAGCTCTTCCTATGAGATATCCAAGAGAAATAGCCACCATGGCTTTAACGATATATAGCCGTGAATCCAATAGAATAGCTTCTCTTTTTAATCCAAAAAACGCCTGTATTTGTTTCATCGAGGTCTCCTAATGACCATAAAAGGTACTGAATAAGTGGTTTACTTATAACGATCATGAACTGCTTCTTTTCGTGTCTCATTATAACATATCACCTTCTTTAATCGTTTTATCTCGAAATCAAAAAACCCTAAATAGGGGTATAATAAATTTATGGTCTAGTGACTATCATCTCAAAGGGGAACACATGAAAACAGGATTGATTATCTATTCGTATACAGGTATCACTTTAAAGATCGCAACTGAGATCCAAACTAAGTTGATCAAAGCAGGTCATGAAGTTGTCTTAATCTCATTGAAAGCGAAGAATGAGAGTCCAAATTCAACGGTGATTGAACTCTTAGATCACCCTGATTTAAGTTCTTTCGATCAGATCATCTTAGGTAGTCCAGTGAGGGGCTTTCAAGTATCGCCTATTATGAAAGCTTTTCTAGAAAAGACCCCATCTTTAAACCAAAAGAATTTCGCTTGTTTTGTGACACATGCCTTTCCTTATGCCTGGATGGGAGGCAATACCGCCATCAAGATGATGAAGGACCTTGTCTCAAAGAAAGATGGGATCGTTGTCTCAACGGGAATCATCGATCATTCTAAAAAACCAAGCGAAAGTCAAGTCACGGATTTGTGCGAACGCTTCTCAAGACTATAAATATATGCCCATTAAAAAGCTCGATCCACTCATGTGGTCGAGCTTTTTTAATTATTCACAATAAGATTACTCCACTAGGCTTTAGTCGATGTCTTTACCGTTAGAGGCGATAACCTTTTTATACCAAGTAAATGATTTCTTACGTGATCTACTCATATCTCCTGATCCATCATCTTCTTTATGGACATAGATGAAGCCATAACGCTTCTTCATTTCACCTGTAGAAGCAGCGACAAGGTCGATACAGCCCCAAGGTAGATAACCCATAAGATCGACCCCATCTTCTTCAACTGCTTTCACCAATTGTCTTACGTGTTCTCTAAGATAATCAATACGATAATCATCGTTGATTGAACCATCTTCTTCTACTTTATCGATGGCCCCTAAACCATTCTCTACGATAAACAAAGGCTTTTGATAACGATCATAGAGTTCATTTAAGACATAACGTAAGCCTACTGGATCGATCTGCCATCCCCATTGAGAAGAGCTCACATAAGGATTTCTAACCGACTTCATCATATTACCTGAAGCTTCACCTTCTTTGGTTGGCTCATGAGCGACAGCTCCTGTCCCATAGTAACTGAAACCTATATAATCCACAGTGTATTTCTTAAGGATCTCAAGATCCCCTTCTAGTATCTTTAAATCAAAACCTTCTTTTTTAAAACGTTTAAGAATATAAGGAGGATACTCTCCACGGCTTTGGACATCGATGAAGAAATAATTGCCTCGATTAGCAGCTTGAGCCATCAAGATATCATCAGGATGACAGCTATAAGGATAAGTTAAACCTGCCGCAAGCATACAACCGATCTTATTGTTTGGATCGATCTCATGGCCTACTTTAGTGACACAAGCAGAAGCCACTAATAGATGATGAGCTGCTTGAAATTGGACATGAAGTGGATTATCGCCTTCGTTGAAGTAGACGCCAGCCCCCATAAACGGAAGATGCATCAAGATGTTGATCTCATTGAAGGTCATCCATGTCTTTACTTTACCTTTATAACGTGTAAAGACTGTCGTTGCGTATTTGATGAAACAATCGACAGTTTCTCTACTTCTCCACGATCCATATTTCTCTACTAAAGTTAATGGACAATCAAAATGATCCAAAGTTATCACAGGTTCTATCCCATAGCGTAAGAGCTCATCAAATACTCTATCATAGAAAGCTAACCCAGCTTCATTGGGTTGATCTTCTAGACCTGTAGGATAAATACGAGCCCAAGCGATCGACATCCTAAAGGCTTTAAAACCCATCTCAGCCAATAAAGCGATGTCTTCTTTATAGTGATGATAAAAGTCTATGGCCAAATGACTTGGATATCCTGCAGGATCATTAAGATCGAAGGTATTGGTGTGTCCTGCCATGACTTTATGTCTGTTTGATCCAAAAGGAATCACATCGACATTGGATAGACCTTTCCCATCTTCAAGATAAGCTCCTTCTAATTGATTGGCTGCTGTTGCGCCGCCCCATAAAAAATCTTGTTTTAGTGGCATACATTGTCCTCGCTAGTTCTATTATACCTAAACCTATCAAAGAGATTTTACGAAAGTATGCTTTCGTAAATAAAAAAATCTTTAATAAAAAAACAGTTTCTTATGAAACTGTTTAATACCTCATTTGAGTCTAAATATAAACCCTTGATCACGAACCACATTTAAGAGTTCTTGACGAGTAGGATTATGGGCGTTGATTCGTTTAGCGACTTGATGAGTAAAGCTATCTAGTCGACGATTGGTATCTCTTAGATCGTAGTAGCTTTGCATAAGCTCATCATAGTCTGAAAGTGATTCTAAGATATTATCAGGAGCTTTATAGGTATTCTCGAAGGTTCTCAGCCTCATCGGCATCCTTGGCTTCAATGCAGGATTCTGATTGGGTTTCCCTATGCCTACACCTACGACAGGAAAAGTCAAAGGAGGCAAGTTAAGCAAGGCACATAACTCAGTAGGTTCATTATGGATACTACCGATGTATAAGGTTCCTAGATCCATGGATTCCGCAGCGTTGACCACGTTTTGAGCCATAAGACAGGCATCGGTAAAGGATTGAAAGAAACTATCCATTCCTGCCGCCCCATCTGAAATAATACCTTGAGCTTTGGCGATCGCATTATTACGATGTTGATCAACGATGAAGATCAGAAGTAAAGGAATTCTTCCGATGTATTCTTGATGACAGATCGTAGCGATCTTCTTTTTGAGTTCAGGATCACTGATGCGTATGATCGAAGAAGCTTGTAGACCACTGGATGTAGCGGTTTGTCTTGCGACCTCCATAAGTTCTAGATACGTTGTCTCACTAAAAGGCTCTTCAATGAATTCTCTGATCGAGCGATGATTCAGTTGATGTTTAATGGTTTCGTTCATATGTTTCTCCTAATGGATAAGTTCTATCCTTATCATACCTTAAATAAGCTAAGCTTCCTCAAAACTTATGAGCGTTTGGTAAACTCATGACGACAATAAGGACAGGTAATGGCTACTTTCCCATGACCTTTAGGTATCCTCACTTTCCCATTACATTGAGGACAAATGAAGACTTTATGATTTCTATCGTTGATGTTTTTCTTAAGTACGACCCATCTTGAGCGTAGAGGTCTTACTACCTTTAAAAAGAAATTGTTTTCTTTTCTTCGTTGAGAAATGTTTCTTGAGAAGAAACGAAAATTATGCACCATGAATCCCACTAAAATGACCCAGTAAAGTAATGTATTATCTCTAAAGAATAGCGATAAAAAGATGAGGATATACATAGTGACCATGATGAATCGATTGAGCCCATCATCCCCATATCTTCCTCTCATAAATCTTATCCAAGACAATCTAAGCTTTTGAATCATAGGTCACCTTCATTATGGGTGTCGTTTATAATCACCTTGTTAAATGATAACACAGACCAATAAAAAACTGCCGAGTTTGACTCGACAGTTTCTTCTTTTAACTTGTAGGAAGCACTAAGGTTTCAGGGGTCAAGAATTTGACCGTTTCTGTGGTAACCTTATGATCCTTATAAAGATAACTAATCGTAAAGTAGTATTCTGTATTAGGTTTCAAATAACTATTGATGTCTCCTCCATTATAGGCTTCACTATTATCGATAAGGATCGTATTCTCATTATGATCCGTGATCCATCTAAGATAGCCATCATCTGGATAAGATGGGGTAGGGTTAGATTCTGAAATAACGACTTTATAACCATTTAGACAATCACAATCTTCCATTGTCCAAGATAGTCTTAGACCAGCCTCAGCAACTTCAACATTAAGAATCAAGCTACTTGGATCCAGTGGGGTCTCTTCTTCAGGAACACTCAGTTCTGATGGGGTAGTGAAATGAATGGTTGGGGTAGTTACTTTCGATTCATTATAAAGATACGTGATCGTAAAGTAATACTCTGTATCTGCCTTTAGATAAGAATCAATATCGCCTCCATTATAGGCTTCGGAGTTATCGATGATGATTGTGGTCTCATCTCTATCTGTGATCCACCTTAAGTATCCATCATCTGGATAAGAAGGATTAGGATTGTTTTCTGAGATGACGACTTTATAACCTCTTAAGTCTTCACTGGTTTCTTTCGTCCATGTGAGTTTCAATCCACCTTCAACTGCGACTACTTTTAATCTTAGATCCAAAACAGGATCAGGTTTAGGATCTACAGGATCAGGTTTAGGATCTACGGGATCTGGATCTTTTTCTTCAATTGGTGGATCGACTTCTTCTACAGGATCCTCCTGATCAACATTCTCTACAATGATTTCTGGAGGATTCTTTGTATCCTCTTTTAATAGATCCTTTAGATCAGCGATCTCATCTTCTAGAGCTTTGATCTTTTCATCTTGTTTATCTACCTGAGCAAATAAACGACTGACCATTTGAAAGACATCCACTTCCCCATTGGTGGCGACAGCCAATACAGGTTGAAAAACAACTGCCATCAATAGAAGAGAGCCAAGTATTCCAAGAACTACTTTCTTTGTGGATCGTTTAGACATAAGTTTCCTCCTTTATGTTTCGAATACCACATTCGTTTGAAAGCAAACCTTATGAAATGATAAAAAATTCCTTTTTGTTTAAACAAAAAGAACAAATAACTTGGAAACTGGCTGCCACCATTATGAAGGCCCTTTAGCTTTGCGTCCTTACCTTTCGATAAGTTTGCCGTTTCATTCACTGTTCTATCTAATCGAATCATAGCACAACTTTAGATAAGGTCAAGCACTTCTTTTATGATGACTTAAATTAACCATCTAGTTTAATACCCCAAGAGTTCATAATCAAGACACAATTATTCATTATACTGTTGCCTATCAAATAAAATTTGAAAGATATGGAGTACTTATGGAACTACTATTAAATTATGGATTTGCATGGATTGCGATGGGATTAACACTGGTCTTGGCGATTGTTTATATGACTCGCAAGATGATCAAGACTTCCGACAATAAAAAACTTTGGATAAAGATCAATAAAGGCTTACGTAAGTATCACAAAGAAATCGGTGTCTCTCTTATAGGATTTGGATTGATCCATGGATTGTCTTCTTCAATGAGTGTCTTTACACTGAATATGGGAACCCTAGCTTGGATCTTCTCTATCGTTTTGGGGCTTAATTGGTTATTTAGAGCCCCTTTATCGAAATCTGTTCAATGGATGAAAATCCATAGGATATTAACTGTAGGTTTTGTGTTGGTGTTGATGCTTCATCTTAATGAGGTAGGTGGCGTTCAAATACTATCTATTCTAAGCAATTCTGAAAGTGCACAAACCATTACAACGCTTGAAGGGCTGACTTCAGGAGAACAATTGACTTATGGGACTTTCACTGATGGGACGTATACAGGAACTGCCACTGGTTATGGATCAGGGTTAACAGTTGAAATCGTACTATTAGACAACACAATCACTTCCATCAACATCATCAGTCACAATGAAAAAAATAGTCAATATTACTCAAAGGCTTTCAGTAATGTACCTAGTAGCATCTTAAACGCCCAAAGTTTAGATGTGGACACTGTATCAGGCGCGACCTTCAGTTCAGTGGGGATCATCAACGCAGTCAACAATGCGTTAAGCAAGGCATTGATCGATGGATCCTTACCATCAAACTTAACCTTACCTACTAAACGAGGACATTAAAAATAAACCATTCCGAAACGGAATGGTTTTATATCTTCTGGCTAATGATTTTTCTTAAGATCTCAGGATCATACATTAACGTCTTAAGTCGATCGACTTCAGTCACTGTCTCATCGATGCTTTCTAGATAAAGATTGATCTTTTTAAGTACTTTCTGATACATCTTATCAGGATGCTTCATTACTCTATGATGAGCCATACTTTCAAATGTCAAATAGATCAAGGCAGGAATAAACTCAACACAAGATGATTCTATCCAGAAATCAACTTGATCATAAGGAGGAAGATACTGTTCAAGTAGACCTTGGATCAGTTTAAATCCATCCTCATTGGATTGCCAAATATCGACGAAGGTATAATCATAGTCCTTCATGAACTCTTCATCGAAGAAGTTAAAGGCATCTCCTTCTATGATGTTTAAAGTGATGTTCTTAGGAAACTGAGGTAAAAGATATTTCTCAAAAAGATCGATCACTGCTTTTGATTTCTCTATGACTGTAATAGAAGTCACATCAGGATTAAGCATGGCCATATAGATGAAGTAACCTATCCCTAATCCAAAGGTCAATACATTGCCTTTGGCTTTCATAGCATAGGGGTCCATTGTGTTGGCTTCAGAAGGCGCATCCAACATCCACACTTCTTTACCTTGGTATAAGAAAGTAGCTTTATAAGGCTCATCTAAGGCTCTTAGAGTCATCCAATCATTGAGTTCTCTTAAAGGATCTGGATGGATAGATGAGACACTAAATAGTTCATGAGACGCTAAGGTCTCTGTGGTAAAACGAAAGGCCTTATCTTTTATCTTATCAAGATGGATATGAGAATGATAAGGACTCTTAAGAAAAGCTTTCGTCGACATAAACAAAGATGGCCAAGATGATCTTGGGCCTTGGAATTCAGCGAAGCCAGCCACTTTCATGGCGTACTGTATCTCAGCTTCATTTTGTGCATTTACTTGTAGACCTAGGAAGTCATTCTTCATCTCTTGAGTAAGATTATTTTTACATCGTGAGAAGAATCTTTCTAGTTCTGGGTTCGTTTTTATTTTCATAGGACCTTTTCAGCAGGGTTTAAGTTAAACGCTGCGATTTCAGTATACTGTAATTCATCGTGGAACCGCTCACTCTTCATCAAAGAAAATGAATTCACTTTGAAAGATAAGGGTTTAGACTGAGATAAAAGAAGAGTTTCTTGAGTTGACGCTTTATAATTTCTCACCAAAGTCAAATGAGGCACATACTTCTTATCCTCAAAAGAGATCTCGTTTTCTCTTAAAGCTTTAGAGATACTGTCTTGAAGTTTATTTAGGTGAGGATTTGGCTTTATACCTACCCACCAGATATCCCCATCTCTTTTTATAAAATTACCCAATTCTCCTAAGGTCAATTCAAAAGGAAGACCTTTGACTTCTTCTAAAATAGATTCAATAAACTCTGTCTCCTGGATCGAACATTCTCCTATAAACACTAAGGTCAAATGAAGATTATTGAACGAAGTAAAGTTTCCTCTTTGTCTTCTTAAACGAAAAGGTGTTTGAAGATCTTGAAGGGCAAGTTTTATAGGATCACTTAAGGTAATGGCGATAAATAGTCTCATGGGTTTCTCACAGTTCTATTATAAAGTTCTTACACCAATCAAACAAAAGAAAACCGAAGTTTTCTTTAGAGAATAGAGATAGAATAGGAAGTCGAATAAGTGTCTTGAGGAGCTAAGAGGATGGTGCCTTCTCGTTTATAAAAATCAGTTGTGGATTCTTTAAAATCCCCATGGCCATGCCAAGGCTCTATACATAAGAAAGCTGCTTTAGCTTTCTTCCAAAAGGCTACCCATCGATAGCCTTCACAGCTTACTTGTATCTTTATATCTTTTCTATGAAGCTCTACATAAGGTGATCTTAAGTTCTCAGTAAGAAAAGTAGGGATCACAGAGAAGAATTCATCGTTCATATTGGCTTTGTGTTGATCTGTAAGTTGAGGATAGTCTTCGTTTATTGGAAACTCTATGTGTGCTTCTTGAGGGTCATCCAGAGCGAAAGCAGGATGAAGCCCAAAAGAGAAAGGCATGATTTCCTTATCGTTATTTATAATACGATAATCGATGAGCACTGAAGATCCTTTTAAGGTATAACTGACTTCTAAAGTAAACTTAAAAGGATACTGAGCTAAGGTGATTTCACTTTCTTGTAGACGCAAAACGATCTGATCAGTTGTGTGCTTGATCAACGAAAAAACACTGTTGCGTGCGAAACCATGATTGCCCATCTCATATATAGAATCTTTGATATGGATCTTTTTATCGAAGGTTGATCCTACGATAGGAAATAGGATCGGATTACGTCCTGCCCAATAAGCAGGATCTCCATTCCATAAGACTTCTTTTCCACTTTTCTTATCGATCAAAGACATCATTTCAGCCGCATTGAGGCTTACTGTAAGCGATAAAGATTCGTTTTGAATGTTCATAAGGTCTTCCTTTTAAGCTCTTTCATCCTCTTTATTGTAGACCTAATTATCTCAAAACAAAAGATGGGATCAACCATCTTTTGGATGACTCTAGATGAGAAGGAGGAAATCTAGAGGTCTATTGTTTATTCAGCTAAGGCTTTGATGTCTTGATAGGCTTTTAGATCTGTATAGAGATCTGCTTTATAAGGATTACGTTTAGTCTTGACGATCTTGAAGATCATATAGATGAATACCGCAAGGTTGATGGCTAAAGATAAAGCCCCCAAGATTGTATAAATCGTAGGATTATAAGTCGAGTTCACCATGAACTTTCCTTGGTCTTGAAAGAAAGGAAAAGTCTGGGCAAACATACACCAAATGGCTAAGGTCTGAGCACGATGTTGAAGCCAAGCACCTTTACCTAAAGTAAAGGCGCATAGAGTAGGCGCGATCAATAATGCTAAGCCAGCATACCAAGAATGGGTAGGTATACAGTTGTAGGTATAAACGAAGTTCCAGATATCATAAGCGATGATCCAAAACCACAATAGATCAGGCCAAAGCATATCTCTACTTGAATCTTTTTTAGATACTTGACGAATAACGATCCCAAACCAACCTGTAATACAGATGATGTTTAAAATGCCTGCGATCGCATTCATATAGTTCCAAGGTCCGCCTAAGACCCCAATGACTTCCCCTTCGATGGCGCCTGAATGAACCAACCAATAGGTTGATCCAACTTCGAAATCACGCGCAACAGCTTCTAAGATATTGATGGCTAAGATGAGTGGAGGAAAACATAATGCGATCTTACTAGAGGCTAGTTTCCAGTTGATCTTCCCTGTTACTTTGTCTTTCTTTTCGATATGTCTTATCGCCCAAAATCCAATACTACCTATGGTCGCAGAATAGACTTTCGCTAAATGAAACCAATCTGTATACGTTGTTTCTTTTAAGGTCGTAAACCATAATACAGTCAAGACGATAGGCAAGGCTGTAAAGCTTACTAAGCCTGCCCATTTGTATCGACGAGCCACTTCATTAAACACAAACAAAGAAGCACATACAACCAGTAGCATCATCACAGCCAAGGCAAATGATGAGCCCTCCGCAAGATTAAATGTAAACATGTTTTATCCTTTCCGATAAAAGTATCTGTTATATCCCAAGGGTCAATATCATGACCCCACATAAGGTGATGGCTAACCCAGCCATCGGATGAGCAAACTTCTCTAAGCTTTTAAGCTGGATCGCTTTGATGCCTTTGACTCCTATATAAGTCATTGCCATCATCGATAGGATCGTACATACAGAGAAAGCCGCTGTGACTTCAATTAATACAAGCGTATTTTGAGTCGCTGCAGGAAACATAAGAAGTGGGATCAAGGGTTCACAAGGTCCCAACACAAATAGAATGAAGAGCCCCCAAATCAAATTCAGATTTGATTTTGGTTTAGCTTGATGATGATCATCAACGCTTTCGATATGATGATGATCATGGGTGATGATTTCCCCGTTGATCTTATGCGTATGAGGTTTATTCTTATACATGTTTCTTAAACTGATGCCTGTATAGATGAATCCAAACACGATCATAAAGTAGGTCGCTAAGGTTCCTCTTATACTTTCGATGTTGACTAAGAAGGATAAGCTTTGGCTCATAAGGATTCCTAGTAAACCAAACAAAGCTGAACTTAAGACATGACCTATCCCACAGATCACTACGATGCCCATCGTCTTTCTCATCGACCAAGCATTGGCTTTTGAAAGAACGACGAAGGGAACATAATGATCTACTCCGATAAGGGTATGGACGACACCTATAAAGACAGCTGTAGATAGTAAGACATTGATTTCGTTCATTTACCCTCCTTAACAAACAATGATTTCTTTTATGATGAATTCTTTACCAGTAAGCAAGGTCCAATCCTTTGTTTGACAGATAGGACAATGACCTTCACTGTCGACGATATTGAACACCTGATCACAATGATCACAATTCGCAGTCGCTTTTACGATCTCGATGACAAGCTTTGTCTTCTCTAGCATCGTTCTATCGACTGCAGCAGGATAGCATTCTTCGATGTATCTAGGGATCATAGAAGAGATCTCACCGATCTGAAGAACGATAGAATCTACTTCAGTGATATTATTTTCTATCGCGATCGCTTCTACTTGTTTAGCGACTTCGATGATGACACTCAATTCATGCATAGGACGCCTTAAGCTTCTTCTTTAGAAAATGATTTCTTAATATTCTTAGCGATGATCTTCACTTCACGAGTCAAGGCTGTTCTTACGACTAAAGGTTTCACATCTTCAAATGAAGCTCCACCTGAGTTATAGGTTCTAACCAACTTGATCGCATCAAACTTACACTTGGTTGTACATTGACCACAACCTACACACTTGTATTCATCGATCGTAGTCGCACCACAACCTAAGCATCTTTCAGTTTCTTTCTTGATCTGAGCTTCGGTGAAGGTAGGTCGTCCATCTTTGAAGGCATCTGTGCCTTTATATTTGGTTGTATCATGTGTACTTTGTCTTGGTAGACGATCATAGCTTTCTAAATCTAGGTTGTCTTTATCGATCGCTACATAGTCTCTTCTATCTCTACCATTGACTAAACTTTGACCTGGTTGAACAAATCGATGAATGGATATCGCACCTTGTTTACCCGCTGCGATCGCATCGATGGCGAAACGAGGTCCTGTATAGCAATCCCCTCCTGTAAAGACATCTTTTTGATTGCTTTGATAGGTAAAGCCATCAGCTTGTAGAGTCATATTAGGGTTGAAGCTTGCGCTTGTGTCTTCTAAGAGCTTGCCCCAATCCATAGCTTGTCCTACAGAAACCAAGACATTATCTGCCTCAACGAAGATGACTTCGTTTTCGTTATATATCGGACTGAAACGTTTATTGGCGTCAAAGACGGATACACACTTCTTAAATTCGACTCCTTTTAAGACCCCATTCTCAACGACGATACGTTTTGGGCCCCATGAGTTATTGATCTTGATGCCTTCTTCAAATGCTTCTTCGATCTCTTCAGCCAAAGCAGGCATTTCTGGACGGCTTTCTAAACAAAGCATATCTACTTGACTGGAGCCTAGACGAACTGCTGTTCTAGCCACATCGATCGCTACGTTTCCTCCACCGATGACGACTGTTTTGCCTTTAAGCTCATTGAAGGATCCTAGATTGACTTCTCTTAGGAAATCTACGCCTGTCAGTACCTTAGGATGATCTTCTCCTTCGATTCTTAAACTACGACCTTTTTGAGCACCTATAGCCACATAGAATGCTTTATAATCTTGAGCTCTAAGCTCATTTAGAGTAATATCTTTTCCTACTTCAATGCCTGTCTTGAATTCAACTCCGAGTTCTCTTAAGATATCGATCTCAGCGTTGATGACTTCTTTCTCTAAACGATAATTAGGAATACCTAGGGTCAACATGCCTCCTAAGACTTTTTGTTTTTCAAATACTGTGACTTTATAACCATCTACAGCTAGGTAGAATGCGCAAGATAGACCAGCAGGACCTCCACCGATCACAGCGATCTTTTTCCCATAGTTATGTTTTATCTTAGGGATATAACGATGTGTCTCATTGAGATCTTGCTGAGCGATGAACTTCTTGATCTCATCGATGGCGACCGCTTGATCGACGCCACAACGAGTACAGGCTGTTTCACATTTATGAGGACAGATACGACCACATATGGCTGGGAAAGGATTCTCATGTTTGATCAATTCTAATGCTTCTTTATACTTACCTAATGAGGCAAGTTTTACATAACCTTGAACAGCGATATGAGCAGGACACTCTGTCTTACAAGGACTGGTTCCAGTCGCAGTAACATCGGTTCTATTGGTTCTATAGTCGGTATTGAACTTCTCAGGACCCCATTTTGTATCTCTAGGATTATCTAAAGGTTTAACTTTTGTTGGGTTGATTTGAGTCAACTTAGTGCCTAAACGAGCCGCATTGGTAGGACAGTTTTCAACACATTCTCCACACGCAACACATTTATCTTTATCGACATGAGCCACATAGTTCGATCTCACCATATCGGAATTACTGTACATTTGAGCAATACGCATCGCAAAGCATGAACATCCACAACAGTTACAGATCGCATGGGTCTTACCTGTCCCATCAAAGTTAGGAATCTGATGCATAAGGCCATTTTCTTCAGCCTTTTTGATGATCTCAAAAGCTTCTTCACGGGTGATCTCACGACCTCTACCAGTACGAATGTAGTATTCAGCTGCGTGATCCAATTGGATACACATGTCTTCTTTTAAGTGACCACAGCCTTCTCCCATAACTTCACGAGAGGTTCTGCATGAACAATCAGATACGGTAAACACATGAGCTTCATTGAGATATTTTGAGATCTCTTCATAAGACGCTCTACGAGTTTCTCCTGAGATCGCTGTTTCAACTGGGATAACACGCATAACACCTACACCTACAGGAAACTTACCTACGCTCATCGGTCCTACGATACGACCATATTCTTCAAAAGCCATGGCGATTTCTGGATATTTCTTGACGTTTGCTTTATTGTTGACCATCATTTCCATAATGCCTGGAACCCATGTGTCATACCAATAAACATCAACGCCTTCCTTTTTATTGACGAAACATACCCCCGCTAAACTAAGTTCCCACGCCAACTTCTCAACGAGTTCTACAGGTTTACCACACAACTTGGCCAATTCTTCTGCGCTTTTAGGTTTTCTAAAATCCATCACCAAAGCGACTTCAGCCATCTCATCGGTTACTACAGGAGCTAAGATCTTATAGCGAGGATCTTCTGCGGTATAGGCTCCTTTTGAGCCCATCTTTTTTCCCCCTACTTTGTTCGCAAATTCTAATACTTTAAGCTTGACGACTTTCTCACTCATGCGATACTCCTTTCCAGTTTTTGACTTCTTCTTTGACCCAATCACAGAACTCAGGGATTCCTTCACCTGTTCTTGCGGAAATCGGGATGATTTTTATGTTTGGATTCAATTTTAAGACACGTGCTTTACAAAGCTCAATATCGAAATCAAAGACAGAAAGGACATCGATCTTATTGATGAGTAGCACATCACAGATCTGAAACATCAAAGGATATTTCAAAGGCTTATCATCGCCTTCAGGTACACTTAGGATCATCGCATTCTTACTACTTCCTGTATCGAATTCTGCAGGACATACAAGATTGCCTACGTTTTCTAGGATAACCAAATCAAGCTCATTGACACCTAAACCAGCGAGACCTTGTTTGGTCATACCAGCATCTAAGTGACACATCCCACCTGTATGAAGTTGGATGACTTTAGCGCCCGTCTTAGCGATTGTGATCGCATCGACATCTGAATCTATGTCTGCTTCCATAACACCGATCTTAAGTTCATTCTTTAAAAGATTGATGGTTCTGGTTAAGGTCGTAGTCTTACCTGAACCAGGTGAAGACATAAGATTTAATAGAAAGATCCCCTCATTTTTTAGATCTATTCTCAGTTGATCTGCTTGTCTGTCGTTTTTCTCAAAAACCGCTTGTTTGATTTCTAGAATTTTGAATTCTGACATGATTTGTCCTCTCGATATGGGCTTAAATGCTTCTTGTGAACATAATAACATAACACTTGTTATGTTTCAATACCCTTTTTAACTAAATTGAGCTACAATAAAGGTGTAAACAAAGTAAGCATAAAAAATATGCTAAACTTGAGGTAATGAATCAAACCATGAGCGAACTTCCCCTGAATAAACGAAAACAGCATCTCTTAGAATCAGCCATCCGTGTTTTCTCCGTGAAGGGTTTTGATGATGCGAGTATGCGTGAGATCGCTGCAGAAGCTGGTCTAACGACAGGTGCTATTTATCATCACTATAAAAACAAGGACGACCTTTTTTATGATGCTGTAAAAGAAGCAGCTTACTTCGTTCATAAGTTATCTGAACGCAACGAAAACAGCACTTTAAAAACCAACCAAGAGATGTTTAATGAGATCAGTGCCAACGTAAGGGATAGAATGTCTAAAGATGTTGAACAGAGGTTACTTATTTTATTGGCTGCTTATGCGATGAGTAAAGGTGGTCGTATCCAAGAAAAGTATAAACAAGACTATACCGAGATCATCCAGAAAGTCGCAGATATGTATTTCTTTGCCTTTGGGGTAGAGAATCTTGCCTATCAAAAAAGCTTAGCTGCCATCTTAGTAGCCGCCTTAGATGGGGTTGCCTTACAATACTCATTAGGCATACTAAAGTTCGATGATGAAGCCTTCAAAGATACCTTCATTACATTCTTCGCTGAAAGTATTCCCGCCTTCCTTAGAACCCATAGAAAATAAGCACCTTAGGTGCTTTTTAGATCCATAAAAAAAGTCTCTGAATTTCAGAGACCTCTAATGATATTTAAGAACCAACTACTTAAGAGAACCAACACTAAGATAATAATCTGAGTGGTAGATAACTGAGGCTTCTCCCATACCAGCGCATAAGATGTCCCTTTAAGCGCATCCACGATGCGTGCAGTAAATATCCCTATGAAGTATAAGATAAGAGGTATCGCTAAGAGATTGTAGCTTAGTGCTCCAATGATATCTAACCTAAGCAGCTCTTGAAAAGCTCTTGTCATTCCACAGCCTGGACAAGCGATATGAAATATCGCTTTAAAGATACATTGATAATCAAACACATAGATCGAAGCTAAAATAAGAAGTCCATAAAGAAGTTCTTCCTTATTTAGGATCTGTTTTAGTTTGATCTTCGTTTTGATCATTGGTTAGACTATAGAACCATCATTAATGTTTGAAGATTTTTCTGCTTACATTTGTCTTGAATGGTGATCCAGTCAATGATGGTTAAGACTCCACATAGTCCCCATGTGAACAATTTCAAAAGACCCATCCCAACATCCCCTAACATAAAGCGGTCGATTCCTAAACTACCCAAGAAAATTGAAACGATCAACAAGGTCAGTGGATCCTTGAAATCTGAAGCCATAACAACCATCAACTTAGATTCATCCGCTTGGCTCAACTTATCCTTGATGTTTAATAGTTGATTAGCTGGAAAGAACTTTCCGTTTGTGGCAAGAAACATACTTACTTTATCGTCTGTCATTTTATCCCTTTTCCGCACTTCTCTGGTGCTAAATATAATCTATGACCATCATACACGCTCAAAAAAAACTTGTCTACACACGATGAGTGAAATAACCAAGGTTTTTATAGAAAAATAACCAGTTAAGCTTTAATGAAGGTTAGTCTACTTTCTCCACTCTGCAGGATTCTTCTTCCATTCCTTTAGTGTTTCTAGATCATTCTCTTTAATATATCCAGATTTAAGCGCTTCTTCAACCAAGACACTGTAGTTGGTCAAGGTATAAAGTTTGATATTTTTATCTTTAAAATTCAATAGACCTTTAGGTAATTCATAGGTAAATATGGCAGCGACACCTAAAACCAAAGCACCCTCTCTACTGGCTGCTTCACAGGCATCTAAGACACTACCACCTGTTGAGATCAGATCTTCGATGACGACCATTTTTTGACCTTTACTTATCCTGCCCTCGATTTGGTTTTCTTTCCCATGATCTTTCGCTTTTGAACGAATATACACCATTGGTAGGTTCATAAGATCAGCGACCCAACACGCTTGGGGGATACCCGCAGTAGCCGTTCCAGCGATGACTTCAGTTTCTGGATATTCTTTCCTAATCAACTCAACTAAGCTTTTAGCGATGTCTTGACGAATAAGTGGATAGCTCATCGTAATTCGATTATCACAATAGATGGGGCTTTTGATACCACTAGCCCAGGTATAAGGATCATTAGGACTTAAGGTTACTGCTTGGATATCTAAGAGATGTCTTGCGATACGTTTTGAAGTGTCATTCATAGTGATGTGTTCCATTCTTTTTGGATCTCATGATAAGCCAAGACAGGATCAAGAGCTTGGGTTATAGGACGTCCCACAACGATATGGGTAGATCCATTTCTTCTAGCCATTTCTGGAGTAGTGATGCGTTGTTGATCATCTTTTAAAGCACTTGAAGGACGTATACCAGGCGTGACTCTTAAGAAGGATGCATTTGTATTAAGGGCTACTTCTGAAGCTTCTAAAGGTGAACATACGACCCCATCAGCACCAGATTCTAGTGCGAGTTTCGCATAATGGACAACGCTTTCAAGTAGGCTTACTGGAATCAATTGTTCTTTTCTCATGGTTTCTTCATTAATGGAAGTGAGCTGAGTCACACAGATTAACTGAGGAATAGATTGACCTACAGGTGTTCCTTCTTTTAATCCTTTTAAAGCAGCTTTGATCATTTGAGATCCACCAGCCGCATGGACATTGATCATATCGACACCCAGTTTAGCACAACCTCTCATTGCACTTTCAACGGTATTTGGGATATCGTGTAACTTAAGATCTAGAAAGATCTTATGCCCTTTTGATTTAATCAAGGTAATAATAGATGGTCCTTCTTGAAAGTAGAGTTCCATACCTACTTTAACAAATAAACTTTCTTTTGGATCAAATCGATCTAAGAAGTCTTCTACTTCTTTTCGTGATGAGAAATCTAAAGCGATGATGGGTTTATCCATGAGCTTCCTTTCTGGTCTCTTCGATCAAGTGAGAGATACTTGAAATCTTTAACTCATCCATTCTATTAGGTAGTTGTTCTATCAGTTTCTTACAGATCATTGGATCTGTGAAGTTAGCTGTTCCTATCGCTACAGCGCTGGCTCCAGCCATGATCATCTCTAAGACATCATCTACACAACTAATACCACCCATCCCAATGATGGGAATGGATACCGCATGAGATACTTGATAGATCATACGCAAGGCAACAGGCAATATGGCTGGTCCAGATAAACCACCTGTCGTATTCGCTAATATAGGTTTATGTGTCTTAAGATCCAGTCTCATCCCAATCAAGGTATTGATCATGGTGATCCCATCGGCACCACCTTTCTCAACAGCTCTTGCGATCTCAACAATGTCTGTCACATTAGGAGAAAGCTTTACATACAAAGGAACAGAAGAGACTTCTTTACAAGCTTTGGTTAAACGATAGGCTGTATCCGCATCTGTCCCAAAGGTGATTCCACCGTGCTTAACATTAGGACAAGAGATATTGAGTTCAATGGCTTTTACGTTAGGTGCTTTTGAGATCCTACGACACACCTCAACATATTCTTCTTCTGAGAATCCCGCCACATTCGCAATGACGGGGACATCATATTGACTTAGAAAAGGTAACTTTGTCTTAAGCACTTCTTCTAGCCCTGGATTTTGTAGACCAATCGCATTCAACATTCCACTAGGGGTTTCTGCGACTCGTGGGGTTGGATTTCCAGAGCGTGCATCTAATGTCGTTGCTTTCACCATGATGGCGCCTAAGATACTTAAATCATAGAGTTCTGAGAATGCTTCCCCAAAACCGAAACATCCACTCGCCGGTATGATTGGGTTTTTTAGATCTAGTCCAGGCAACTTTACTGCGAGTCGATTCATACGATGACCTCCCCACATTTAAAGACTGGCCCATCCTCACAGACCTTTAGGTTCGTTCCACTTCGATCATCTTTATCACAGACACACGCTGCACACGCGCCTATCCCACAAGCCATTCTTTCTTCTAAAGAGATATACGCATGAGGATGCTTACTATATCTATGATTGACCATTCGATTGAGTCCTTTAGGACCACAAGCGTAGATCGCATCAGCTTCTTCATTAAAATGATCACTATTTAAAATTGTCTCTACACTTCCCTTTATCCCATGTGATCCATCATCCGTTGAGATAAATACATCTCCTAATGCTTCAAACTCATTCTGATAAAAGATTTGATTTTTGGATTGAAAGCCAAAAACAAAAGTCAGTTTGAGTCCATTAAGTGATAATTGTTTTGCGAGCTCAAAGAGTGGAGGAATACCTATGCCTCCCCCAATCAAAAGAACGTGTTGACCCTTCTTTAGAAAATCTATAGGGAAGCCTTTTCCGCAAGGTCCTAATACATCTAGACTATCCCCTACTTTCGTTTCACAGATCGATTGGGTCCCATTTCCACTCGCTCTTATGATCAAAGTCATCTGTTTCTTCTCTTTATCGACACTACAGATACTGATGGGTCTTCTTAACACAAGATCAGCACGTGGTACTTTTATGTCTACAAATTGACCAGACATAACGATCTCACTGACCAAGTCTCCTTCACAGACTAATTCATAAAGACTTGGAATGAGCTCTCGTTTAGAAATCAACTTCATTGTTTCTACTCTCATGTTGACCTCACAGACTTCTGGTCATAAATGACCGAGATTCTAAGACTCTTACTATGGCTCTGGCAGTATCTAGACTCGTAAATAAAGGAATACCTCTTTCAGTTGCTTCTCGTCGTATGATGAACCCATCCGTTGAAGCATCTCTATCTTTCCCCATCGTATTGATGACGATATTGATCTCGTTGGATCGAATCAGATCGAGTAGGTTGTTTGTTTCTTGATCATGGATCTTAGATACAGTTTTTACTTTTAACCCTTTTGATTGAAAGAAAGCAGCAGTGCCTTTGGTTGCGATCAACGCATAACCAATATCACTGAATCGTTGAGCGACTTCTACAGCTTCATCTTTGGATTCATCTGAAACCGTAAACAAGACTGTCCCATAATCTTTAAGTTTATAACCACTCGCTGAGAAAGCTTTATAGAGTGCTTTGTCCAGTGTGACATCAGATCCCATAACTTCTCCCGTCGACTTCATTTCAGGTCCTAAGAAAGGTTCTACTTTCGTAAGTTTCGCAAAAGAGAAGACTGGTGCTTTGACGTGGACATTCTTGGAGTGTGGATAGAGCCCATCTTTGTATCCTAATTCAATCAAGGTCTTACCTAAGATGACTTGGGTCGCAATTTGAGCCATAGGGATTTCAGTGACTTTACTTAAGAAAGGCACTGTACGAGATGCTCTAGGATTAACTTCTATGACGAAGACCTCTTCCTCATGGATGATGAATTGAACATTCATCATCCCAATACACTTCAGCCCTAAAGCCAATTTACGTGTAATCGTGGTGATGTCTTGGATCTGTTTATCACTTAAGGTCTGAGGTGGATAGACTGCGATCGAATCACCAGAATGGACCCCAGCTCTTTCAATGTGTTCCATGATACCTGGAAGTAAAACGGTAGTCCCATCACAGATCGCATCGACTTCACATTCTTTCCCCAATAGATAACGATCGACAAGGACTGGATGTTCAGGAGAAGCCTTTACTGCGTATTTCATATAACGTTCTAGGATGATTGGGTTCTCTACGATCTCCATCGCACGACCCCCGATCACATAACTTGGTCTTACTAAGACAGGATATCCTATTCTATTTGCTACTCCTAAAGCTTCTTCTAATGAAGTCGCAGTTGAACCAAGAGGTTGCTTGATGTCCATCTCACGAAGTGCCTTCTCAAATAATTTACGATCTTCTGCTCGATCTAGATCCTCTATTGAAGTCCCTAAGATCTTGACCCCATAAGACTCTAGAGGTTGAGCCAAGTTGATGGCCGTTTGTCCACCAAATTGAACGATGACACCTAATGGTTGTTCTAGATCGATGACGTTCATCACATCTTCTAAAGTCAAAGGTTCAAAATACAACTTATCTGCGATCGAGAAGTCTGTAGATACGGTCTCTGGATTACTATTGATGATGATAGCTTCATAGCCTGCCTTCTGAATAGCTTTTACACAATGAACTGTCGCATAATCAAATTCTATCCCCTGTCCAATTCGAATAGGACCTGAGCCTAAGACGATGACCTTTTCTCTTAAAGAGGCAAAGCTTTCTTGTTCAATCTCATAGCTAGAATAGAAATAAGGTGTTGCACTTTTAAACTCAGCTGCGCATGTATCGACCATCTTATAAACAGGGATAATTCCTTTTTGTTTTCTAAAGGATCTTACTTCTATACTCGTTGAGTTCCACAGATCCGCAATCGCTGGATCAGAGAATCCAAAACGTTTGAGTTGTGTCAAACAATCCTCATCGAAAGGTTTTAGTTTAGCTTCTTCTTCTAATTCAATGATATGGGATAGTTTATCGAGAAAGAAAAGATCGATTTTTGTAAGTGAAGCCAATTCTAAGATCTTATAGTCTCTTCTAAGCGCTTCTGCGAGATAAAACAAACGATCATCTTGAGCTTTGATGATCTTGGTGATGAGTTCTTCATCGCTCACATCTTTAAGTTCTTTGAGTTCAATTGCCATCGTTTTAAGTTCTAAAGAACGAACTGCTTTTAATAGTGCTTCTTCAATAGTTCGACCAATGGCCATGACTTCACCAGTGGCTTTCATCTGAGTACCTAAACGACGATCTCCCTTTTCGAATTTATCAAAAGGCCATCGAGGGATCTTAGCGACCACATAATCTAAGGTAGGTTCAAATTGGGCATAGGTGGTCAAAGTCACAGGATTTTTTATCTCATCTAAAGTCAAACCTACTGCGATCTTCGCAGCGATCTTAGCGATAGGATAACCTGTCGCTTTAGAAGCTAAGGCAGAAGAGCGTGATACACGAGGATTGACTTCGATGATGAAGTAATTATAAGAATGAGGATCAAGAGCCAATTGGACATTACATCCGCCTTCGATCTTCAAAGCACGAATGATCTTTAAAGAGGCATCTCTTAAAAGCTGATATTCCACATCAGTCAAGGTCTGAGAAGGTGCGAATACGATCGAATCACCTGTATGTATTCCTACAGGATCAAAGTTTTCCATATTGCAAACCACGATCGCATTGTCTGCCTTATCACGCATGACTTCATATTCGATTTCTTTATAGCCTGCGATACTCATCTCAACTAGACATTGATGAACTGGAGATAGTTTGAGTCCATTCTCTACGATAATACTTAGTTCTTCTAAGTCATCACATAGACCTCCTCCTGTACCACCTAAGGTAAAGGCTGGTCTTACGATCAATGGGAATCCTGTTTTCTCTGCGAATTCGATCGCTTCAGGTATCGTATGAACGATCGCACTGACAGGGACTGGTTCACCCAAGCGATTCATAAGTTGTTTAAAAAGATCTCTGTCTTCTGCTTCTTCAATGGCTTTAAGTTTGGTACCTAAAAGCTCGATATGAAGCTCATCTAGAATTCCGCTTTTAGAAAGATCCACCGCCATATTCAATCCTGTTTGACCCCCTAAAGTCGCTAAGATCGCATCTGGTCTTTCTTTACGTAAGATACGAGATACAAACTCTAGAGTAAGTGGTTCTATATAAACAACATCTGCGATTTCTTTATCCGTCATAATTGTAGCTGGATTAGAATTCACTAAGACGACTTCATAACCTTCTTCTCTTAAAGCCAAACACGCTTGGGTTCCCGCATAATCGAATTCAGCGGCTTGACCGATAACGATAGGACCTGAACCAATCACCAAGATTTTCTTTAGATCTGTACGTTTAGGCATTCTTGGCCTCCTTATAGACATCCATCATATCCATGAATTCATCGAAAAGATGATTCCCATCATGAGGACCAGGTGTCGCATCTGGATGAAACTGGACACTAAAAGCAGGGACTTGTCTATGTCTTATTCCTTCTATAGAGAGATCGTTGATTTCGATATGAGTCACCATCAAGATACTTTTATCGATGCTTTTTGGATCTACCGCATACCCATGGTTTTGAGAGGTAAAATCGATACGACCTGTGGCGATCTCACGAACAGGATGATTGAATCCACGATGACCAAATTTAAGCTTATAGGTATCTGCTTTATTCGCTAAAGCCAAAAGCTGATGACCTAAACAGATCCCAAAGACAGGGACCTTTCCCATCAATTGTTGGATCGTAAGTATGGCTTCTGGGACATCTTTTGGATCTCCAGGACCATTTGTCAACATGACCCCATCAGGGTATTGATTTAAGATCTCAGTGGCACTGGTCGTATAAGGCATGATGATACAGTCACAATCTCTACGACTCAGTTCTCTTAAGATACTGTGTTTTAAGCCAAAGTCTAAGACGACAACTCTACGTTTAGTTCCTGGATTAGGATAAGCCGCATGAGTTGAGACTTGCGCGACATTGTTTATAGGTAAGATGGTAGACTTAAGTTTTACTAAAGCTTTCTCAAGGTCTTGATCCGCATTGAGAATGGTGCCTTTTATGACCCCACTATCGCGTAGTTTACGTGTCAACATACGTGTATCTATTCCAGATAGACCTACGATCTTCTTTTGCTTAAGAAAGGTATCTAGATCCATCGTCATACGCCAATTGGAAGGAACTCTCGCGAATTCTCTTACGATGACACCTCTACATGTAGGACTGATAGACTCTAAGTCATCTCGATTGATGCCTGTATTTCCTATCAAAGGATAGGTGAAAGTAATGATCTGTCCATTATAAGATTGGTCAGTGATGGATTCTTGATAGCCTGTCATCCCTGTGGTAAAGACCACTTCTCCTACAGTATCCCCATCATAGCCAAATCCTTCGCCTTTTAAGATGGTTCCATCTTCAAGTAGTAGTACTCTTTTCATTTCAGCCCCTCCATACGATCTTTCCATCTACCATCGTCATCACAGTATCCCCAAAGATCTTTCTTCCGATAAACGGAGAGTTTGAGGACTTTGAGACAAAATGATCAGGAATCGTCACTTCGTTTTCTAAATCAAAGAAAGCTAAATCAGCGATGGATCCTACGCTTAATGATGAGACATCTAGTTCAAAACACTCAGCAGCTTTACTGCTCATCCACTTCACCAAGTCTTCCAAACTAAAGATACCTGTCTTAACGAAATGGGTATACAGTAAACCAAATCCATATTCTAAACCTATGATCCCAAAGGGAGCTCTTAAGAGTCCTTGAGCTTTTTCTTCAATACTATGTGGCGCATGATCACTGGCGATACAATCTATGGTCCCATCCAGTAATCCTTCTAGTAGCGCTTTTTGATCAGCCTTTCCTCTTAAAGGAGGATTCATCTTATAATTCGCATCGTTGATCAAGTTTTCATCACACAGAAGCAAATGATGAGGCGTCACTTCACAGGTAACATAGATTCCTGCTTTTTTCGCTTCTCTGATGATTCGAACGCTTTCATTCGTGGAGACATGACAGACATGATAATGAGCTCCACTGGCTTCCGCTAATAAAAGATCTCTTGCGATCTGACTTGATTCAGAGATACTAGGAATTCCAGGAAGACCCATCTTAAAACTCATCTCACCTTCGTGGATGACCCCATTGCCTTTTAATGATTCATCTTCAGCGTGGGCTGCGATGATGGCTTTAAGCGAAGCTGCTTGTTTCATCGCAAGAAACATCGTATTGGCATCTTGGACGCCTAATCCATCATTGGTGAAGGCAACTGCACCTGCTTTTAATAGTTGATCTTGATTGACTTGGTTGTTTGATTTTAATCCTTGTGTAATAGGTGCATAACTCAATACATGAACGAGTGCTTCTTTCTTTACGATCTCATAGAAATCATGAAGACGTTCAAAGGTGTCTGGGGTAGGATTCGTATTAGGCATCGCACAGATGGTCGTAAAACCTCCTCGTGCTGCGGCTTGAGATCCGCTTTTAATGGTTTCCTTATGGGTAAAGCCAGGCTCTCTTAAATGGACATGAAGATCGACTAAACCAGAAGTTACTAAGGCTCCTTTTACGTCGATCAGTTCTGCGTTACTTGGATAATATTCTTTCTTAGATTTGATCTCAGTAATAAGGCCATTTTCGATCGTGATGAAACAAGGCTCTAAAAGATTATCTTTTACGATTCTTTGAGCGTTTAGGATGATAGTTTTCATAGGTTTGACCGATAAGCGAGGATCGCTTCTAATACTGCCATCCTAATATAGACTCCGTTGGTCATTTGAGCTATGATACGAGACGCTTTGGATTCAACCAAAGCATCCGCCAATTCGACATCTCTATTAACAGGAGCTGGATGCATAATGATGGCAGATGGCTTCATCTTCTTGGCTCTTTCTAAAGTTAAACCAAATTCTTGATGATATTCTTCTTTTGAGAAACTTGTTTCTTCATGATGACGTTCATGTTGAACCCTAAGTAGCATCACTACATCCATTTGATCAATGATCTTATCGAGTTCAGTTCTTTGTCCATACTCATCAAATGCAGGATCTAACCATTGTTGAGGTCCACAGAAATAAAGCTCCGCATTCAAACGCTTCAGCATGATCGCATTAGAACGTGCGACTCTTGAGTTTCTGATGTCTCCTACGATGGCGATCTTTAATCCTTTAAAGGTTTTGAATTCTTCATATATGGTCATAAGGTCTAAGAGACATTGGGTTGGATGTTGACCCTTCCCATCTCCACCATTGATGATCGAACAGGTAATGGATGGACTCTCAACGAGTTGTTTATAGTACTCATCTTGATTGTGTCTAATCACACAAACATCTATGCCAATCGCAGACATGGTCAAGATCGTATCGTATAAGCTTTCACCTTTACTGGTAGAGCTTGTAGAGGCATCAAACTGAATCACATCGAGTCCTAATTTTCTTTGAGCCATCTCAAAACTACGATGGGTACGAGTACTGTTCTCAAAGAACAGATTACATGCTGTAACTTGTTTTTCTAGTTTAAAAGATCTAGTCTTGGCTTTGTATTCTTCAGCCACTGTGAGTAAACCCATAAGTTCTTTATCACTGAGATCTTCGATTCGTAGTAGATGTTTAAGCTTGATCGATGTGGTCATAAGGCCTCCTGTTACTAAAAAACTCTTACCCAGTTTTGAGTAAGAGTTCCCATTTTATATGGAAAGGTTCTGTTACTCTTATGGGTCTCTCTGTACTCATTTAAAGATTAACTATTCGTGTTTAAGTATACAGACTCGATCGATCCCATCAGATTCTTTCATTTGGACCTTGATTGATTCTTCTTTAGAAGTAGGAATATTCTTACCTATAAAATCAGCTCTTATAGGCAGTTCTCTATGACCTCTGTCAATCAAGACAGCCAGTGAAATACTTAAAGGACGACCTAGATCCATCATCGCATCCATAGCGGCTCTAATGGTTCTTCCTGTATATAAGACATCATCGACTAAGATGACTTGCTTATTCTCGATACTGAACTTAAGTTGAGGTTTAACGATCTTATCTGTTTTTACGATATCATCGCGATAGTAAGTGATATCGAGTTCCCCTACAGGAACTTCTATCCCTTCTAATAAACGAAAACGTTCAGCGATACGTTTGGCGATAGGAATGCCTCTTGTCTTTATACCTACTAAAACGACATCTTCCATCGATTTACTTCTTTCGATGATTTCATAAGTAATACGGGTCAAAGCCCTTTTCATTGTTTCTTCATCGACGATTTCTTTTTCGATCAACATAGGTCCTCCTATATAAAATCCCCAAGCCGAAGTGACTTGGGGATCTGTGCGCAAAAAATAAAACGTTGGGATGCGATCAGTTTCCTTACTAGTCTCTCGGTACTATCTTAAAGGAGATTTATTTCCCCCTTACTTTACCTTGTATAGGAGAAGATGTCAATGCTTATCCGATGACTGTCTATTTAAAAAGAACAGTCCTGTATACATAAGCATCTTATTTCTTAACGATATAGATCATAGACCAATAACTTAAGGTAGGGACTTTAACGGTGATTCCATCTTTACTGGTCTTAAACTCAAGCTTCTGGCTTAAACCACCGTTGATATCTGGAGAAGCAAAATAGACACCATCAATGAGTTCTGAATCGATTGGTATATTTACCACTAAGTCTTTTTGAATAGTAGGTTCAATTGTATTATCGAAATCATCTCTCCATAATGTATCTTTCTTATTAAGGAAGTTTAATAAATGAACAACTTTATACTGCTCATTTTCTTTAGAGAATAACCAAATCGATTTCGCAGCAGGAAGTGAATTAAATTTCAAATCATCTAGAGTAAGACCACTGTTGTCTTCATCTAAGTCTCCTCTTAATAGATTCTCATACGCAACCATAAAATCACCATACTCGATCATCTTATTTGTTAGATTATCCGTCATACTCAATTTATTGTTTGGGAAATATTCACTCGACAACATCCCTAGATCACCCATCGACAGATGAGCCCCACCAGAAGCTAATATCACGGATTCTGTATAGAGTACCGCAGCTGTATTGAAGTTACCTGTTTTCTTAGGGTAATTCATATAGCTCGCCAATACAGAAGCATATCCATTCTTAATATCCTTATCGATGATACCCTTTAAGCTAGAATAGGTAGGATATCTATCCGGCCACACTTCTGTATACGCAAAGTCTATACTCTTGGTTTTAGAGATTTCAGTTTTAGCGTATTCACTTACGAAGTTAAAGAGAATGCCTTGGTTCAATTTTGATTTTAGGTTTACTGTAAATTGAGCCATAGCTGTTTCCATATTTACAAGTTTACCTGAAGAGTCATACAATGTCCCTCGGTTACCTAAGGTATCAAGATGCATAATATCGAATCCAAAATATGTATTGGCTTCATTTTCCATGTGTAGATAATGGTCTTGCCAAAGTGTACTCGATGGATTTACAAGATATAGATCGCTTGCCCAAGAATTAGGCAAATCATGCTTATCTTGAGTATTTTGTCCATTGTCTTTATACAGAGCGATTTCTTTGTTTTTAGTAGCGAAATCTTCATAGACTCCATACACTAAGTTATAATTGGCTGCTTTCATATTTCTATCATGAAGATTCGTAATGTACGAGATCACTTTTGATGAATAGACTCTGTTATTGGCGATGTTTAGCCATGATTCATCCAGATTGCCTGAGCTTAGTGATACCGGTTGATCGTGTCTATATTGCCAATCATAGAAGAGAAAACCTGTTAGATGATATCGATTTAATCGATCAATTGTTTCTTCATTTTCATTTTCTGTAGTTAAGCTAAAATCAGCAAGATAACCATATCTAGGGAAGACTTCCCAAGTCGATGAGACATCTACACCTATGGTTTGTTGGTCAATGACCTTATCTTGATCAAGTAGATAAACACTGACAAGATACCCTGTGTAGTCCACAAGTGGTGGTGTCCAATCAAAGATGATCGAAGATGAATCTTCTAATAGATCTTGTGTTTCTTCATATACCATTTTTTCTAGATGAGTGACTTCTATCTTAAATGTAGCCTCACTTGAGAGATCCTTTTCTGCATCAAATAGTATTTCGAGTTTAACCTTATCTCCAAGCTTGTATCTTGCCTTATCTGTTTGAAGTGACTTTATGATTCCTGAATCATAGGTATTCTCAATCTTTACAGAACACGCTGATAAAGAAAAAAGCATCATTAAAATGATGCTGAGTTGAATATCTTTTCTAATGCTTATTTGTCTTAGTTTCATCATTCAAGCTCAAAGGCATATGCATCATACGGCATTAGGTCGAGTTCTTGATGAATTGGTGAATCTGTATTTGAGATGATTTTTTTGATTATACGACTTGGTATCTTATAATGGGTTTTCTGATTCCCATAGTTCGCAACGATCAAAATACGTTTATGTTCATCTTGTCTTTCATATACAAATAAATGTTGATCTTTTGGTTCTAAAAGAGTAAATCTTCCATCTTGGATAAGATCACTATAATCACTGTCTTTACGTAATTGGATAAGTGATCTATAGAAATTATAGACTGAGTTCTTATCATCGATCTGCTTTTCAGCGTTGACTTCCTTATAGTTCTTACAGAGTGGTAACCATGGTTTAGCTATTGAGAAACCTGCATTAGGAGAAGCATCCCATTGCATAGGTGTTCTTACATTGTCTCTTCCAAAAATACTGGCTGATTTTAAGAACGCTTCTTCAGATAATAAAGCACGATCGATAACGAGATCTTGATAGGCATTGATTGTCTCTACATCGACATAATCCGATATAGTACTGAATCGTGCATTAGACATCCCTAATTCTTCACCTTGATATATAAACGGAGTGCCTTGCATAAAGTAGTTGATGAGGGCGAAAAACTTAGCTGAGTGAACTGGATTAATCAAATCATCATTCCATCTAGAAATGATTCTTGGCATATCATGATTATTCCAAAACAAGGAGTTCCAGCCTTGGCCCATCATACTGATCTGCCAATTACTAAGCACTTCTTTTAGTTTTACGAAATCCAAAGCACAAGGTTTCCATTTACCTAATGTCTCATCCCAATCAATCTTCATATGGTCAAATTGAAAGATCATACTGAATTCAGAGCCATCTGGATTAGAATATTGTTTGGCTATTGGGATATCGACATTCCAACATTCTCCTACTGTAAGCGTGTTTCGTTTTCCAAAAGTAGCTTTATTCATTTCTTTAATGTAGGTATGGAGTTGAGGTCCATTGGCAGTTACCATAGATAAAGGTTCCTTCCCAATGTATTCAATGACATCGAATCGAAATCCTTCTATCCCTAGATCAAGCCAGATGTTCATCATCTGATATATTTCATTTCTTAATGCTTTGTTTTTCCAATTCAAATCAGGCATCTTCTTACTAAATAAGTGAAGAAAATATTCCTTTGTTTCCTCGTTGTATTCCCAAGCAGAACCTGAGAATGTACTAATAAGTGAGTTGGGTTCTTTCGCCCATACATAAAAGTCATTTGTACGATTTGATTTATTCTTACGACCTTCTATAAACCATTTATGTTCATCAGAAGTATGATTGAGTACTAAATCTAAAATGATCTTGATATTACGATCTTGGGCTTCTTTAATCAATTGTTTCATGTCTTCCATAGATCCAAAAAGAGGATTGATCGATAGATAATCACTGATATCATAGCCATTATCATCCATAGGAGAAGCATACACAGGTGAAAGCCATATGACGTCTATCCCCAATTTTTCTAAATAGTTTAGTTTACTGATCAAACCTTGAATATCACCAACCCCATCCCCATTTGAGTCCATAAATGATTTAGGATAGACTTGATAAACGACAGACTTCTTCCACCAATTTTTCATATTAATCTCCAAAAACTGAGTTAAACTCTCCAAGTAGAATAGAGTTATTCACGATCTCATTGGTTACGATCTGAGCCATACCGATAACGAACTTTTCATTGACTAAAACAGTGAAACAGATTTCAGTTTCCATTTTAGCTTTCTTATAGAACCAATTCTCTCTGATGATCTCTTTAAGATAAGTTTCAAGCAATTCAGTATCGACTTCTTTTTTGACACCTATGATGATGCGTTGTGGATTCATCTGCATGATGAGATTGATGACAGCGATCCCAACGAAGTTATAGACTTCCAGCATCGTCTCATCGACGATCTTCTTATCGACGACGTTTTCTCTAAAGACTTGATTATAGGTCACCGTTTGACCGATCTTCTGTTCAATACGATGTAATACTTCATCTTCATTGACATACATTTCTAAACAACCGTGTTGACCACAGTAGCACTTCTTACCACCTGGGAATAATATTTGATGGCCTATTTCACCAGCTCCACCAAACTCACCTTTATAAAGCTTCCCATTGATGATGATCCCAGAACCAACACCTTCCCCAACGGTCATACAAACAAAGCTATTATGACCTTTACCAAACTCAGAGTTAAGTTGATAAACCGCAAATGCGTTGACGTCGTTTTCGATGAAGATTACAACTCCAAATTCTTTTTTAAGATCATCACATAGATGAATATTACTCCAACCTAATAAGGTCGATGAGATCAACATTCCTTTATCGTCATCAACGATACCACTTATGGTGATCCCTATCGCAAATACTCTATCTTGATTCATAAGATGAAGTTCTTTGATCAATATAGGTAATAATTCTTCATAGCTTGTCCCGATCTTAAAATCAGTAACAGAAGTTGAAATAATACTTGGTTCTAAATTACATAATGCAATAATCAATTTAGAAGCTTCTATCTTAACACTTAAGATAAAGCCAAAATCGTTATTAAACTTTAAATTAATTGGTTTTCTTCCCCCGGTAGAGGTCCCATCTCCAACTTCAAGAATCAATCCATCTTCTATGAGTGGATTGATAATTTTAGTGATGGTCGACTGGGCAAGACCAATCTCTTTACTGATCTCAGCTCGACTAATCAAATCGTGGGATCGTATGGCATTGATACAATGATAAATATTGATATCCTTTATCAGATCTTTATTGCCAGTACGATTGTTTATCGTTCTATCAACTTTCATATTGCATGTACACCATTGTCCAATATTGGATCTTATCAATCGTAAACTCTACTGCTTCCCCATGTTCATGAGGAACAATTCTATGCTCTACTTTTAACATTTTACCATTTAGATCATCAGGACTGGCAATATACACCTCTTTGATCTTCTTGGTATTTAAAATACGAATCGTTGTATTAAGGATTGGTTCTGGTGTTTCTTTCTGATCATACCAAACTGATTCTTTTTGATTGCTTAGATTGATCAGATTGATTGAACTATACTCTTTAGCTTTTCCTAAGATCGCATAGAGATATCCAGGTTCAGCTTTTATAGAGGTTGGTTTATTGATATAGAAGTCTGTATTGGTTCCATCATAACCACCAAATGAAGTATAAGAAAGATCAACTTTATCTCCATAAAGGATCTCACTGTATTTGACGATAAAATCTAGGTATTGTTTGACCTTAGAACCAAAGGCATCACTATACTTCTTATAGTCTACATAGTAAGCATTGCTTAATATCCCATTATATTCTCCATAGAGTAGATTATAGGCTCCTAATGAGCTGCATATCGCATGCATAAGCAAAGCACCATTCTCGGAAAGCTCAACATTTTCTTGTGTCTTAAATGGAGGTAAATAGGCTGCTAAAACGATAGGTCTATTTTGAGATCTTAGTTTACCTTCAACGATGATCCTTCTAAGATCTTCATAGGTATTGTTTGGATTCCATACTTCTATGTAGACTACATCTTGTTTAGAATCGACGATGGTTTCTATTGGCCAATTATTGACATAATTAAAATCTATAAACAATTCCTTCTTTAATCCATTTAATTCCTTCAATACTAAATTTATAAAATCAGGCAACTCTTTCTCAAAGTCGATAAGTTCCCCATTCTTTCTTAATGAGTATTTAGGAAAGCCATATTGATCAAGATGGATCCCATCGAAATCCTTTATAGTAATAGCCTTTTTAAATTCATTGATGATGTGTTTTGACCAAGAGTGATCAATGGATATATCCATCATGCCTATTTGATCAAGAAGTGCGAAATACTTACCATCAGTTCTATACATCAATTCATCCATATGGACACTAAAATAATCGCTTTCAGCCCCATAGATGGCCCCATACGCAACCGCAAACATTCCATACTTATGACAAAGATTAATTTTGTCTTTCAATATCCTATTGTCGATTTCACGTCCAAAGAAATCAGCATAAACAGTCTCCTCATTGATCAGATCATCATGACGATACATCCAGTCATAGAATTGGATGGTCGTAAGATGATAATCATTGAGTTGCTCAAACATAGATTCATGATCTTCATCGATGGTCGTAAAGTTACTTACGAATCCATATCTAGGAACATCCGTTAGTTTCTTTACCACGTCGAATGCCGTGGTTTGTCCTTCAACGTTGATAGAATATCCACCTAAGGGATATACACCAATCTTGACTGTATTTCTACCTTCCTTTAAATCGAAGCTCATATTTTTTATCACTTCATAAAGATGGGTAACTGTAACTTCAGCTTTTGTTTGAGTATCAGAATAAATGATGAGTTGAACTTCTTCGAGTAAGCGATAAGCGCACTTATCCATTGTTATTTTATTGATCATAGCTTAACCTTTCACCGATCCACTTAAGAAATCACCTTTAATAAAGCGTTTCTGGAAGACAATAAAGAAGATAATGATTGGGACCAATGCGATAAGTGTCGCTGCGAAGATCAATCCCCAATCTGTCCCATGTTGTTGTCTAAACAATTGTATCGCGATTGGAAGTGTTCTCTTACCGACTGACTTGATGATGGTCAAAGCACTTGAGAATTCATCCCAGAATCCAGTGAAGGCAAAGATGGCGAAGGTACCTAATGCAGGTTTTGATAGAGGCATGATGATACGCGTAAAGATGGTAAATCTACTTGCCCCATCGATGATAGCACTTTCTTCAATTTCTCGTGGAATGGATTGGAAGAAACCTCTTAAGAAGAAGGTATTATAGGCAATACCTGCCCCTACATAAAGTAGAATCAAACCAAAGTAACTATCTACCAAACCAATGGTGTTGATAAAGAGGAATTGAGGCACAATGTTTAATAAACCTGGGATCATCAAGCTAAACAAGTATAGTTTAAATAATTTTTCTTTAAATCTAAATTCAAATCGAGCAAAGGCATAAGCAGACATCGAAGAAACGATTATAGCTACTAAGGTTGAAATAGATGAAACATACACACTATTCATAAAATACTTTAGGAAATTATTAGAAGACAAAGCAGCGATAAAATTTCCTAAGTAGAAAGCAGCTGGGATCAAAATCGGTGGATAAGGGATAATATAAGAATCAGGAGTAAACGCTGTAGCTACCATATACATGAATGGAATGATGGTTGTAATGGAGAATAGTATCAATACAATATACATCAATGTTTTCTTGATCATAGTTGGCTCTCCTTATATCCCATATTCATAAATTTCATTTGACCCATAGCCAGGATGAAGATAAACAGTCCAACGATCACAGATAAGGCAGATGAATAACCAATATTGAAATCCGTGAAGGCTACTTTATACATATAGGATAATAAGACCTGAGTTCTACCCATAGGAGCTCCATTGGTCATTATGTACACTTGAGTAAATACATTGAATGATCCAACGAGCAAATTCGTCATGACGAAGAAGATAACAGGCTTTAAGAGTGGAACTGTGATATATCTAACCTTTTGAACAGTATTAGCTCCATCGATTTCAGCAGCTTCATAATAAGATCTATCGATGCCTTGTAGTCCAGCTAAGAAAACAATCATATTCCAACCTATGCCTTTCCAAACAGCAAGGATCCATATAACAGCGTTCGCTGTCCATCGATTTGAGAACCATGAGATTGAATTAGGGATTATTCCTGATTTTAATAAGATGTAATTGATCAAACCCGCATCACCAGATTCAAAGATATATCTAAAGATCAAAGATACAATCAACCAACTTGTAATAACAGGGATATAGAAAAGGATTCTGAATAAGAATGATCCTTTAATTTTCGTATTGATGATGATGGCTAAAATGAGACCTAGAACCATTTGTGGTAGAACAGTAACGATCGCATATAAAGCTGTATTGACAAATGAATCCCAAAGCACAACATCTTTAAGTGCTTTGATGTAATTCGCAAATCCAACAAACTTGTTCATTTTATCTAAGAAGATATTATAGTCAGATAGACTCATATAGAAATTCTTAGCGATTGGGTAAAAGATAAAAATAAGCAATAAGATAAAACCAGGAAGAAGAAAAGGCAGCACCTCTAATTCATTACGATATTTGTACTTCAGAGATTTTTTCATTCTTCCTCCTGGTTTAATAAATGAAAGGCATTTTTAGATGCCTTTCATTGCATTCAATTGTCTACTTTAATAAAGCGTCGATTTCGGTTGCAGCGGCATTCAAAGCTTCTGTAGGAGTCTTTTCTCCTCTGAAGACACTTTCAATCGCCAATGATAATACTTGTTCAATGGAGCCCCAGTTTGCACTTGGTGTTCTCGGTTGAGCGGTTTCTAGTTGTTTGATATAAGTTGCTACATAAGCAGGAACATCAGTTAATGAAGATGAAGCTGTTTTTGTAACTGGGATCATACCTGTTTTAGCCATGATCTTTTGAACTTGGTCTTCCATCATGAATTGCATGAAGATCCAAGAAGCATCTTTATTAGCAGTCTTATTAAACATAACTAAGTCTTCTCCACCTACGACAGAAACGCTTCCACCTTTACCAGCAGGAATTGTAGAAACAACGGTACTGTCGATGGCTGATTGACCGATAATGGAGAAGTACCATGGGCCGTCATCGATCCACAAGTAATTCCCGCCAGCCATTCCGTCCCAAGCACTTGGTTGTTCACCAAACATTGCAGGACCGATTAAGCCTTCTTTATAGTAATCATACAATTGTTGAACAGCAGCAACACTATCAGCACTGTTTAAGTAACCAGTAGCGACGGTATATTTATCATCTGTAATATTACCACCTAAAGTCCAGAAATAAGGTAAGAAGCCCCATGGGCCAAAGCCTTGAGGAACCAAGCCCCAACGTTCATCTTTATCTTTCAATTGACGAGCTAAGGCAATCATTTCATCCCAAGTCTGAGGAGCAGCTGTCAAGCCTAATTCAGCCAATACAGCTTTACTATAAACAGCAACCTTAGTATTAGTATTCAAAGGTAATCCATAGTATTTTCCATCATAGAAATTGGTTGACAATGATCCAGCAAAGAAATTATCCTTTAGACCATCAAATTCGTCAAATGCACTTACTTCTTCAAGTATACCTTGTTTTGCGAACTCGGCAACCCATCCAATATCCATACGCATAACGTCCGGCGCTACATTTCCTGTATAAGCCGTAATTATTTGTTGTTTAAGCCCATCATAAGGCATACGTACAGATTCAATCTCAATGTCAGGATACTTTGCAGTAAACAATGGAAGAACTTCTTCTAAGAACAACTTTTCTTCGCCTTCGCTATAAGTGTGCCAGAACATTACTTTTCCACTTACTGGCTTAGGATCTGCTTTGCAGCTCGTTAGTCCTACGACCAACAAGAGTGCAAATAACCCTACTAATACTTTCTTTAGAGTCATATAACCCTCCTTGTAGAGACACAATAACATACTTTCTTCAATGAAGCAAGTATTGTTTTACTTTTTTAACATTTGTTATCATTTCTTTTATTTAGCATAGGTCCTATCTCTTATGATTTATTATGTTTAGACAAAAATCATATACCTTCGTATATTCATCGATCTATAGAACGCAATACTCTTCTGTATATTATCCAAATCTACCCGTAATATAATCACTGGTACTTTGTTCAACAGGATTGGTAAAGAGGTCTTTTGTTGGACCTGCTTCTATCATATCCCCCATTAACATGAATCCTGCTCGATCAGACAAACGTGCAGCTTGTTGAACACTATGAGGAATAATGATAATGGTATATTCAGCCTTAAGGGCTCTTAAGGATTCTTCTATCTTTAAAGTAGAGATTGGATCTAAAGCTGCACAAGGTCTATCTAATAGAATGATCTCTGAGCCTAACGCTAAGATCCTTGCGATACACAGACGTTGCTGTTGACCACCAGAGAGTCTTAAAGCGGAGGTATTCAAGCGATCTTTAACTTCATCCCAAAGGACAGTTAAACGTAAAGCTCTTTCTACTTTTTCTTTTAAGATAGTCATATCTTTGATCCCGCTTAGTCTAGGACCATAGGCGATATTATCGAAGATAGACATAGGTAAGGCAATGGGTTCTTCAAAAACCATCCCTATCTTACGTCTTAGTTCATTGACACTGATGTCTTCTGCTCTTATGTTTTTCCCATCGATGAGGATCTCACCTTCTACCCTTACCCCATGATCAAGATCACAAAGACGGGTAATGGCTCTAAACAAAGTGGTCGTTCCACTGTTGGCAGGTCCAAACAATGCGAATATTTCATTAGGTAAAATCTCAAGATTAAAATCCTTGATGACAAGTTTATCATTGTAATAAAAATTAAGATTCTTGATGACGATCTTTGCGGTTTTAGTCATAGTGTCCTTCTATCTATTTTTCGCCACAAATCGATTAACGATCATGTTGGCGGCGATGTTGATCGCTAGGATAATAATGATCAATAAGGTAGCTGTCCCATAAGCTCTCTCCATAGAGATACCTTCTCTCGCTAAGATATAGAAGTGGACTGCCATCGTACGGGCAGGTGCGAAGATAGAAGTAGGCATACGTAAAGAAGATCCCGCAGTTAAGATGACCGCAGCTGTTTCAGCCACACAACGACCTATCCCTAAAATGACGCCTGTTGCGATCCCAGGAAATGAGGAAGGTAAAACAGCACCCAAAATGGTTTGCCACTTAGTCCCCCCTAAAGAATAACTGACTTCACGATATCCAACAGGTACTGATCTTATCGCTTCTTCTGAGGTTCTAATGATGGTAGGTAAAATCATTACCCCCATCGTTAATCCTCCTGATAAGACTGACCATCCCATTTTTAGATAAATGACGAAGAATATGAATCCAAAGAGTCCATAGACGATGGACGGGATCGCCGCTAATGACTCAGCACTAAATCGAATGATCTTGGTTATTTTGGTTTCTCTGGTAAATTCAGTTAAGTAGAAAGCAGTGCCTACCCCAAACGGAGTCGCAAATAGGACCGCTAAAACAGTGACCATCATCGTACTGACGATCGTCGAAAGTATACCACCAGATCTTCCCATATCACTGGGGCTTTCCGTTAAGAATTGCCAAGTCAAAGTAGGTAAGCCTTTTATGAGGATAAATGAAATGATAAAGAATAGAAGAAGAACTACTAAGATCGATATCAACCAGATAATGAATTTAGCGATCAACTCAGATGTTTTTGGGCGAATCTTCATGTTCATTACCTCTTCCTTACAATAAACTGAGCTACAGAGTTCAGCATCATGATCATCACAAATAAGACGATCCCCGTTGCGAATAGGGCTTGTTGATGTTCACCTGAGGCATAACCCATCTCAATCCCAATGTTGGTGGTTAAAGTACGTGCTGGATCTAGTATAGAATTAGGTAAGGCTACCGCATTCCCCAACACCATAATGACCGCCATGGTTTCCCCAATTGCTCTTCCTATCCCTAAAATAATCGCAGCCATGATCCCTGATTTGGCCGATGGGATCAAAACTCGATGAATGGTTTGCCAATGAGTGGCTCCTAAAGCCAAGGAACCTTGTTTATATAGTCCTGGTAAAGCTAAGAGCGATACTTCAGAGATACTGATGATGGTAGGAAGAATCATGATCGCTAATATAAGAGATCCCGCGAGGATACTTAATCCGGGTCCTCCTAAATAAGTTCTAATCAAAGGAACGATAAAGGTCAATCCCCAAAATCCATACACTACAGAAGGTATCCCCGCCAATAATTGAATGGCAGGTCTCATGATGGTACGTACGCGTTTAGGTGCGAATTCGGTTAAGAAGATACTTACACATAAGGCAACAGGCACACCTATTAAAGCAGACCCTAATGTAACGGATAGAGTTCCTACGATCATAGGAAAGATACCGTATTCTCCTTGACTAGGTGCCCATTTCATCCCAAAGATAAAATTGACAACTCCTACTTTATTGATAAGAGGTAAGCCTTCTACGAAGATAAAAATAGTGATAACAGCCAAAGCTGATAAGGTAGATAAGGCAACTAAGAAGAACCCTAAACTAAGATATGTATCTTTTCTAAGTTTCATTGTGTTCCTCCGTTTTCAAAGGTGATCAAGCCTTCAGCATTTAGCATTCTTTTACCTTCATCAGAGAGTACAAAATCGATGAATTTCTTAACATCACCTGTAGGTTCTCCGTTGATGACAAACAAGAAGGGTCTTGATAGATTATAAGTCCCATTGATGACGTTTTCACGTGTCGCTTCGACCCCATTAAGTTCAACTGCTTTTACCTTCTCATTGACTAAACCTAAAGAAACATAGCCAATCGCATAAGGATCATCCCCAACCAATAATCTTACAGTCCCATTTGAATCTTGGACGATCGCATGTGGATCGATGTTTATTTTATTCATAACTAAACTTTCAAATGCGGATCTCGTCCCAGAGCCTTCTTCTCGTGTGATCACATGGATATCTTTGTTAATGCCACCCAATTGATTCCAGTTCGTGATAACTCCTGAATAGATATAACGAACCTGTTGAAGGGTCAGGTTTTGAATTGGATTACTTGGATGAACGATGACCGCTAAACCATCTCGAGCGATCTCAACTGACCATAAAGTTTTTTCTTCATCCTTAAGATTTCTTGAAGACATCCCAATATCTGCAGTGTTGGTTTGAGCCGACATGATGCCTGCGGAAGAGCCTCCACCTTGAACGTCGATAATGAAACCTGGATTCAATCTCATATATTCCTCAGCCAAAGCCTCTGCGAAAGGTTGAACTGACGTCGAACCAGCGATGATGATCCCTACTTCTGTGGATTGACTACAACCTGAAGTCAAGCTAAGGGTAAAAGTCACCAATAGTAGAGTGAACGTTTTTTTACTGAATCGAATCAGTTTATTGACTAAAAGGATGGACTTCATGATTTTATCGACTTAGAAAATCTAAATTTGTTGTTCTGCTTGATGAAACGCACCAATGATTTCCTGCCTTTCTCACTTTTAAATCTTACTTAATCAGTTCCCCAAATCAAAAACAAGTTTTTGAATTTATCGGTTTAATTATATCATCTCAACTTCATTGAAGTGTTTAATATTCTTAGTAAGTTATTCAAAATAAATCATAACTTTTAATTATGATTTTAGATCCATGATTCTGTCATTGTTGAGGCATATAAAAGCCATCTTTCGATGGTCTATTTCAAATCTTAACCTTTAGAATTCATCACATCACTATACAAAGTGAAAGACTTCTTCTTAAATCGATGGGTTATCAAGAATCATATCTATAAATATTTTTGTAAGTAGTGGATCAAACTGAGTTCCTGAACATCTTGTGATCTCATTAATTGCTTCTTCTTTTGATTTCTGTTTACTGTATGTCCTATGAGAAGTCATTGCATCATAGGCATCCGCAATAGAGATGATTCTTGCCTCTATTCCAATCTCTTCTCCTTTAAGACCTTGAGGATAACCATTCCCATCCCAATACTCATGATGTTGTAAAACAGACGTAGATATCTCTGAGAATTCAAGAACGGATGACAAAATACGAGCACCTATCTCAGGATGTTTTTTGATTTGAAAGTACTCTTCCGAACTTAATTGAGATGGTTTATTAAGGATATTATCTTCTATCCCTATTTTTCCAATATCATGCATTAACCCTATTAGTTCGATTGCGTTCATCTCATCTCTAGAAAATCCCAGTAACTCAGCTAATTTTACACTTAGAATACTTACTCTTTCTGAATGGACTTGTTCACGTGCACTTTTCTCAAATAAAGTCTTTGAAATAAGATCAATCGTTCTACTTCTCATACTTGAGCTTTCGAACAGTTTATGACTATACATTGAATTCTCAGATTCTTTTAGAATCTCTTTAATATCTTGGTCAATGTCAGTTTTTGTGGCATACCCAAAAGATATTGAAAGTTCCATACTGCTAATCTTTTGAGTTGATAAACTATTCTTTATTCTTTGAACTACCTTCTCAGTCTGGGTTTTACTACAATTAGGCAAAATCAAGGCGAATTCATCTCCTCCTAAACGAGCGATGATTTCATCTTCTCGACAACCCTCTTTAAGTGAGTTGGCTGTTTTCACAAGTAACTCATCACCTAAACTATGGCCAAAGGAATCATTGATCAGTTTTAATCCATTGACATCCCCCATGATGATGGACATAGGATAATTTCGACTCACATCGAGTCGTGACAGTTCAGCCTCAAAGAATCGTCTATTATATAGACCCGTTAGATCATCATGAAAATTGATGTATTGGATTTGTTTTAGTCTTTCCCATTTCTCAGTGTAATCTCTAAATACGATGACAACCCCGACCACATTGTTTCCAATGTCGATGATGGGAGCTGCACTGTCTTCTATCAGTTTCTCAGAAGCGTCTCTGGTAATCAAAATTGTATGGTTGGCGAGATTATGAATGGATTTTGTGGTTATGACCTTACTTATAATGTCATCATTATTGTTTCTTGTATACTCACTGATGATGTTGAACACCGTGTATATGGGTTTTCCAAGAGCGTCCGCCAAAGGCCAACCTGTAAGAGATTCAGCGATCTTATTCATGAAGGATACATTTTTATTGATGTCTGTGGCAATAACCCCATCCCCAATAGAAATCAGTGTCTTTTCAAACAGTTGTCTTTCAAAGTAAAGATTGGCGTTAATTTCAGCGATCTTCTTAATTCTTTCTTCTTTTTCTTTATCATGCTGATGGATTTCATTATTGGCTGCCAATAACTCTTCAGCTTGTTTGGCTTTTTCTTCGATATGAAAAGTAAGTTCTTTATTGGTGACAAATAATTCTACAGCACGTTTTGCCTTCTCTTCAATTTGATAGGCTAACTCTATGTTTGCGAGTAATAACTCTTCCGCTCTTTTGATTCGTTCGTTGTTTAAAATGCCTACTTCCTCGTTGGCTTTTTTAAGTTCCTCTTCTGACTTTAATTTTATTTCAGCGACTAAACCAAGTTTCAACTTCAAACTCGCAATCTCTTCTTCTAAAAGTAAAGTTTTATTCTTTTCATTTTCCATGATGGCCATATCGCTTTCTTGAAAATGCAATTAAAACGGAGACCATATCGATACACTCTGTTCCTACATACTACCACTAATACAGTAGTTTTTGTGCTATACAATGAATCTTTGTTTAGACACTATAATTCGATATTTTGGTAATAAGGAAATATTATCCCTTATCTCAACAAATAAAAAATCCTTATGACTAAGGATTTCAAAAGATCAATCGATCTTAATTAAGAAATGGTGCGCGTGAAGGGACTCGAACCCATATGGTTGCCCGCTAGATCCTAAGTCTAGTGCGTCTGCCAATTTCGCCACACGCGCATTGCTTTTAGATTATATCAAAATCTGCCTCTTCCTTCAATATCTCTTTTAGAAGTTCCCAATGTTCTTGCATTCTTATTTTCATAGGTTCAGGAAATTGCCCTTCATAAAGATACTTTAGAAAGCTTGAGGCATCGATCCAACGATGATCGATGGTTTCTCCATCTTGATAGCGAATCTGACTATCGTCTATCGTCTTCTTGACCATATAGGTAAACCATATACTATCTTCTTCGATCATCGTATATAAGATCTTAAGGTCACTTGGATCGATCATGATCCCTGTTTCTTCTTCAAGTTCTCTTACAGCACCTTGAAGTTCATCTTCACCTTTGATGACACTACCTGCAGTGACTTCCCATAATAAACCAAAGATCTTATCCGGATGTCTTAGAGTCACTAAAAGTTGATTGTCTTGATTAAAGGTAAAAATCTGTACGACTTTATGATAAACACCATGTGGAATCTGCTCACCTCGAACCAAGTCAAATCCTAGCTTATTCCCAATCTGATCTACCGCATCAAACAATTCCATATCAACCCAGTTTTCTCAAGTAAGTAATGGCTTGTAGACCTGCGACACAACCATCTCCGACTGCCTTACTGATCTGCATAAGTCCTGGTGTACAATCACCTGCAGCAAATAAGCCAGGGACATTGGTTTCCATAGAATCTGAAACGACGATCTTATTCCCACTGACTTCTACGCCCAGTGTGACAGCGAGATCAACTGAAGATGCGCTCCCAAACGCTACGAAGACCCCACTTACTTGTTCAAGTGTCCCATCTTCTAGCTCAATAGATTCTACTTTTTCTGAGCCATTGACGGACTTAAGTTTAGCAGTATTCATAATAACTCTTGGATCGAAGTGGCCAGTAGCTTGTAGACCATTGGTGTAGACTGTGACTTGTTTAGCTACATTGACCAACTCAGTTGCCTCGTGAGCTGCATATTCTCCGTGTCCCAAAACGGCAACATTCTTGTTGCGATGAAAAAACGCATCACAGATCGCACAGTAAGAAACGCCTTTACCTTCAAATTCTTTAACGCCTTTTAGCTTGGTCGTCATGCGTGGTGATCCTGTCGCCAAGATGACACTTTTTGACGTATAGGTATTCTTATCGGTGATGATACTGAAACCTTCTAGTTCCATATGAAGTCCTGTGATCTCTTCTTGAATCAAAGGGATATTAAGATCCTTGAGTTGTTGATGACCAATAGCCAAAAGTTCAGGACCACTCATAGTTGGTACCCCAAAGTAATTGGCGACTTTATCGGTTCTGCTTAAGGAACCACCATCTTTCCCAATCACCATAACTTCTAAATTTGCGCGTTTAATATAGAGTGCTGCTTGTATTCCCGCAGGACCACTTCCACAGATGATAACGTCCATTGTGTTCTCCTTTACTTAATTCTGATTGAATCGATATGATTAAATTTATAGATCAATTCGGTTTCTAATTTATGTGCAGCTTCTTTATAGTCTGTGTCGTTTGAGGCATGCGTCATGATGATGTCTACTTTAGGTAATGTGGTTCTATGAGTAAATAAATAACTTCTTACAGGTGATGCCAACTTACCCGCATGTATTGGTGAAAACAGGGTCATATGATCATAATGTTTTAAGTTGATATGGTCTTCTTTAAGTTTAACTGGCTTCTTAAAAGTAGATTTATAACCAAAATAGATGTAGGCAAAGAAGTTTTGGGGATCGAATTTTGGTTCTATTCGATGAAGATCCGCATTGTGTTCTTTTGCGTAAGCTTGAGCTAAGGCAAGTGCTTTCCCTGAATGAGAATAAACAACCACGATTTGTTTCATAGGTGACCTCTTAACTCATTTATTTTAACATAAAAAAACAGAGCCTGGGCTCTGTTTAACGTACGGATACGACTGTGAATCCTTTAGATTCTAATAGCTTCTCAACTTTTTTCTTATCAGGATCATCGACTCTTATGATGAATTCATTATCAGACATAGAACTGATCAAGAAGTGGGATACATTGATTTTCGCATCAGCGAAGACTTTACCTAATTCAGAGATGACTCCAACTTTGTTTTCACTGATGTCTAAGACTACACGAGTCCCAGCTTCATGATATCCAAAGAATTTTACGAAAGCAGATAAGATATCCCCTGTGGTAATGATGCCTAATAAGGTACTATCTTTCGCTGTGACAGGTAAACAACCGATGTCTTTAACTTCCATCGTATCAGCCGCTTCTTCGATCAAAGCATCAGGAGAGATCGTAACGACTTTCTTGATCATGATGTCTTTGACTTTAGTTTTCGATAAAAGATAATTCATCTCATGGATACTGAGTGTGGTCAAGTGTGATGGGGAATTCTCCGCAACGACACCTTGGGTCACCAAACCAACCAATTTCCCATTGTCTACAACAGGTAAACGATGGATGTCATGGTTACTCATCAGATCCAACACTTCTGAAATGGTTTGATCAGGTCCAACACAAATCGGACTAGCGGTCATCATATGTTTTACAAGCATGGTTTTAACCTCCCAAGTAAACTTTCTGGACTTCAGGACTACTCAACAATTCAGCTCCGGTTCCACTTAAGACAATGGTTCCTGTTTCTAATACATAGGCTTTATCTGCGATCTTCAAGGCTTGGAAAGCATTCTGTTCTACAACCAAGATGGTCGTTCCTTGAGCGTTGATCTCTTTGATGATACTAAAGATTTCTTTGACTAAGATAGGAGCCAATCCCATGGATGGTTCATCCAAGAGAAGTAGCTTAGGTTTAGCCATTAAGGCTCTTGAGATCGCCAACATCTGTTGTTCGCCGCCTGATAAGGTAGAGGCATCTTGATGTTTACGATTCTCTAAGATAGGGAATCTTTCATACACTGATTTTAGATCTTTTTGAATACCTGCCTTATCTTTTCTAAGATAGGCCCCCATCAAGAGATTCTCATAGACGGTAAGACCTGAGAAGATCCTACGTCCTTCTGGAACCTGAACCAAACCTTTTGTAGGTAAGATCTGAGGTGATAAGGACAATGTACTGATACCTTGATAATTGATGCTTCCTGAAGTTGGTTTGATCAAACCACTTATGGTTCTAAGTAGAGTTGTCTTACCTGCCCCATTGGATCCAATCAAGGCTACGATCGATCCTTCTTCTACTTCTAATTCTACATCTTTCAAAGCGTGGATAACACCGTAATGGACATTTAATCCGCTGATTTTCAGCATGGTTATTCCTCCTCGCCCAAATAGGCTTCTATAACTTTAGGATTATTCTTGATTTCAGAAGGATTCCCTTGGGCAATCAGTTTACCATAATCCAAGACAAAGATACGTTCACAGATCGTCATAACCAAAGACATATCATGTTCAATCAAGATGATCGTTAGATTCATCTCTTTACGAATTTGAGCGATAAAGGACGTTAAAGCGTGGGTCTCTTGAGGATTCATCCCAGCGGCTGGTTCATCAAGAACCAAAAGCTTGGCTCCTGTAGACATCGCACGAGCGATCTCCAATTGACGTTGTTTCCCATAAGGTAGATTCTTAGCCTTATCATAAGCAAGATCATCCAATTGAACGGTCTTCAAGAAATCATGAGCACGCTTTTCGATATCTGCTTCTGAACTGAAGAACTTACCGATGCGTGTCAACGCTCCAAACAATCCATATTGTGTACTTTCATTCATCGCGACTTTGACATTTTCTAAGACTGTCAATTCTTTGAATAAACGAATGTTTTGGAAAGTACGTGCGACCCCATGGTGGGTGATCTTATACGGAGGTAATTTACTTAACTCGATGGTTTTCCCATTCTTAGTCAAGGTGATCTTACCAGCAGAAGGACTATATACACCAGTCAACACATTAAACAAAGTCGTTTTACCAGCCCCATTAGGACCGATCAAGCCAACCAATTCACCTTCTTCGATCGTTAAGGAGACATTAGATACAGCCGTTAAACCACCAAAATTACGCGTTACTTTTTCGATTGAGAGTAGGCTCATGAGCTTTTCTCCTTTTTCCTAAAGAAGGATTTAAAATCAGGCAAGACATTCAATGCGACTTCTTTCGCACCCATCAAACCTTGAGGTCTAAAGATCATAACGATGATCAAAACCAAGGCATAAGAAATCAAACGCATTTCAGCGTAAGGCTGAAGTGCCATATTGACGAAACCGATGAAGATTGTAGAGATAATGGATCCACTTAATGAACCCATACCTCCAAATACGACAATGATCAAGATATTGATCGAGGTATTGACCCCAAAGGTCTCAGGTTTAACGACATAATAGGTGGTCGCAAATAATGATCCTGCGACAGAAGCTAAGACAGCCCCAAACATAAACGCCATGACTTTATACTTTGTGGTATTGATACCCATGGCTTCAGCAGCGATCTCATCTTCTTTGATGGCGATACAAGCTCTGCCTATGGCCGATTGTTTAAAGTTATTGGTCAAGAATATCGTTAAGACAACAAATCCAAACAACAAAGGCCAACTCATCAACATCTTGATATTACTGATCCCAGAAGCCCCATTGGTGATGGTCATATTCAGGATAACGATACGAATGATCTCGCCTACCCCTAAGGTCGCAATCGCTAAGTAATCACCTTTCAATCGTAAGGTCGGCATCGCAACGATAAACGAAACGATCATAGTAAGAACTATCCCAACTCCCATCCCAATAAAGAGACCTGTGATGGTTGGATTAGACGCCAATACTACAGCTGCACTATAAGCCCCAATAGACATGAATCCCGCATGGCCTAAAGACAATTGACCAGTGATCCCAATGATGATGTTTAGACCTAGAGATAGAATGATATAGATACCCATCCAATAAAGAACTGTACGATAATACGGTGTAAGGATACGTGCTTTGATTAAGTAATCAAAGACAAAAAAGATGATAACTAATAATACAAGCGAGACTAGGTTTTTCTTATTGAGAAGGTTCTTCATCTTAAACTTTCTCCTTCACATTCTTACCTAATAAACCACTTGGTTTAACGATCAAGATAAGGATCAAGATCCCATAAACAACGGCATCTTTATATAAAGTACTTCCATAGCCTGCCACTAAGGTTTCTATTAAGCCAATCGCAAAGCCCCCTATCATAGCCCCAGGAATGATCCCGATGCCTCCAAAGACAGCCGCAACGAAAGCTTTTAAACCAGGCGCAAAGCCCATAAATGGATAGATCTTAATATAGTAGAGGCCAACCATGATTCCCGCAGCCGCAGCCAACGCAGAACCTATGGCGAAAGTAATCGTGATGGTATTATCAACATTGACACCCATCAAAACAGAAGCATCTTTGTCTACCGCTACTGAACGCATAGCACGTCCTAGTTTTGTTTTCTTGACAATGAACTGTAAGATGAACATCAAGATGATCGACGTAAAGAAGATGACGAGCTGTAACAAATTAATACGAACTCCGTAGACATCAAAGTATTGGTTAGCAATGATCTGTGGGAAAGCATAGATATTGGCTCCCATGATCAACTGAGTTCCATTTTGGATTAAAAAAGAAACACCGATGGCGGTGATCAACGCTGCAGTTTTTGATGATTTACGTAAAGGCTTATACGCAACGCGTTCGATGATAACCCCGAAAAGCGCCGTTACAGCCATCGCTACGATCAATGCAGCAAAGAAATTGAGTTTGAATGTTGTGATGGCCACCATCCCAACATAGGCCCCAAACATAAAAATATCGCCATGGGCAAAGTTGATCAATTTGATAATTCCATAAACCATGGTATAGCCCAAAGCAATCAGTGCGTACACACTACCTATGGACAATCCATTAATGAGCTGCTGTATAAATTGTGTCATATACCCTCCTTCTTTTTAAGAGACAAACAGGTGAAAGTTGACCTTTCACCTGTTTACATAATACACTAAGGTTTCGGATTAAGGATTGACGATAACAGCGTTCGTTTGTTCGCCATTGGTCAATTGTACAACGATCGCAGATTTAACTGGATTGTTCAAAGCATCAAATGAGATGGTTCCAGTAACCCCTTCAAAACCAGTGGTAGCTTTCATAGCATCACGAACTTTAACAGGATCTGTACCAGCAGCATCGATAGCAGCAAACAACATGTACATAGCATCGTAAGCCAAAGCACTCAAAGCACTTGGAGCTTCACCAGCAGAAGCAGTATACGCAGCGATGAAGGAAGTAACTTTAGCATTGTCAACGATGGTTGAGAAGTGGGTCGAGAAATAAACATTGTTTACATTCGATGCTCCGCCAGCCAAGTCATTTAGATCAGGAGACTCAAAGCCGTCTGGTCCAACGATCGCAACTGTTTCTAAACCAGCAGTAGCACGTGCTTGATTGATGATCAAACCAGCTCTAGCAGCATAGTCAGCAACGAACAATACATCAAATTCGCCTAAGGCAGCAATTGAAGTCAATTGAGCACTGAAGTCGGTATCTGAATCAGCATAGTAGAATACATCAGATAATACTTCGCCACCATTGGCTGTAAACTGAGTTGTAAAGATGGAAGCCAAGTCTTTAGCATAATCGGAAGAGTTAGATCCCATAACAACTGCTTTTTTAGCAGATAGATTATCGGAAGCAAAGTTCGCTAATACTAAACCTTGGAATGGATCAATGAAGCAAGCACGGAATACGAATGGATTAACAACATCCCCGTTCATCGTAACTTTGGCATTCGTTCCAGATGGAGTAATGGTCAATACTTCAGATTCTAAAGCAACAGGCCCAATCGCCATGGTAGGCGCGGAAGTCGCAGAACCTAAGATCGCAACAACACCTTCTTGAATCAACTTCTGTGAATTTTCAACAGCTTTGGCTGTATCGTAAGCATTGTCATAAATAACGAGTTCAACTTGTTTCCCGTCGATCCCGCCAGCTTTGTTGATTTCGGCAACAGCCAATTCAGCTGCTTTTTTCTCAGGAACACCGTAAACGGAGACTTCGCCTGTGAGTTCCAGATTCAACCCGATTTTAATCGTTTTAGGCGTACTAGTACACGCGGTTAATCCGGAAAGTACCAGTAAAGTCAGAGCTAATAAACTTATTAATTTCTTCATATGTACCCTCCTTTGAGTAATATGTGTTCATTCTATATGAAAGTTATGTGAAATGCAATCAATTTCTTACATTTTCTTTATGTAAATATTTACATTTTATTAATAGATAGAATAAAAGCATCTTTCGATGCTTTTGTGTAAAGATGGTGACCAGTCAGGGATTCGAACCCTGGACCCACTGATTAAGAGTCAGTTGCTCTACCAACTGAGCTAACCGGTCGTTAGTTGCCTTATGATTATAGCGTAAAAAACAAGACAATGCAATAACCCACAGCGCTTTGGATTAACTTCGTTTTATTTTTCCCTATCCTTATTATATAATAACGCTAAGGAGAACACGTTATGAAAAATGTAGGTAAGAAAGACGCAGCCATTAGATACTTCCTTGCGGCCCTCATCATCGCAGCAGCTGTCTATTTAGGGAAAGATACAGTCACCAAAGCGATCTTGTTTGCAGTCGCAGTTGGGATCATGTTAACTGCTCGATATAGCTTCTGTCCAATCTATAAAGTATTTGGGATCAAAACCAATAAGAAAGACTAAACATCATAAACATGATGTTTTTTTATGCATAAAAAAAGTAAACATCTCAGTTTACAGTTTTTTTGATTGGTGACCCGTACGGGATTCGAACCCGTGAATGTTTGCGTGAAAGGCAAATGAGTTGACCGTTTCTCCAACGGGCCACAATGGCGCCTAAAGTAGGGCTCGAACCTACGACCAACCGGTTAACAGCCGGTTGCTCTACCACTGAGCTATTTAGGCAAGTGCTCAATAAATATAACACAAGTGTTCTTTTTTTTCAAGATAAAAGTGTTAAATAGGCGTTTCAAAGATCGGAACTTTTTCCTCGTGGACATGAGATAAATTCTTTACCCATTTTTCTTTCTTAACAAGACCATACGCAAAGAAGAATTTAAGGAAATCTGTGCTTTGTCCTACCAAGTAAATGATATAGACATTCCAGTTGGTAAAATAGGCAACAGCACCTACCACAGGTAGATTGACCAACCACATAAATACCGCATCCATCAATAATGTAGACTTTGTATCGCCACCCGCTCTTAAGATAAAGAAGCACTGAGCGTTTGACATATAGAGCCAAAACATACAGGCCATGATCCTTAAGAAAGCTTCTGATGTCGCTCTTGAAACTTGGCTCACATCATACCATTGAGGTACGATATATGAAGCCCCAAACATAAGTAGACCCAATAGGATGGCCAATAGTTGAGAGAAATGGATGAGCTTATAGGCATCCTTACGCGCTTCTTCAAGTTTATTCGCACCTAATGCCTGGGAAATAACGACAGTTGTAGC
>JAAXXT010000012.1 GCA_013334325.1 Erysipelotrichaceae bacterium
CGGTAGGCTTTTTAGGATCATCCATTGCGATCAAGATATGACTGACTACACGTGGTTTCTTGTCTGTGGTAAACGCAGTCAAGTATTCATCCATGTGTTCATCAAGATACGCAAAGTTCATCTTATCGGTTTTGACGAGTTCAGTGACATAGGCATCGAGTTCATCAATCGAATAATAATCGCTTTGATTCAAATAGTACTTAGCGATGGTGTCATAGGTGTAACCATATTGAGCATAAGCTGTTGCCAATTGGTTCCAATATGCGATCGTCTCAGTCTTCTTTGTTTTAATCAGATCCTTGAGCTCAGTCGTAGATTCAACAGAACCGTCGATGATGGCACGTTTCAAGTTGATGTATACGGAGTAGTCTCCATAATACTTATACAGTTCTGTGTAGAACTCGTCGGTGGTCACATTTTCTCCGCCGATTTCGAAGACGACATCTTTACCACCTTCTTGTTTAGAAGGGAGTAAATTCGCAAACAAATCTTTGGTCTGGGTATAAGCAAACATGGCTACGATTGCCACGAAAGCTGTTGAGATCAAGGCAAAGAACCAATGAGCAGCTAAGGACTTAGCTAGTTTTGGTTTCTTCTTCGCTTTGCTAAACTTCAAGACTGCGAATACGACCAGGTATACAGCAGCGAATAGGACAGCAAATCCTAACAATATTTGATATTCTACTGACATTTCAAATCCTCCTAAGGAATCTTACTTATTATAAGTTGATTCACACTATAATGCAAGAAATAAAAGTGTGTCTGACATAATTGTCCATAATCGTTATGATATAATATTTTATGCTTTTAGATGACGAAAAGAAAGATTGGTGAACGAGGTATGAGTACTCTTAATATAAAGAATTTACATGTAGAAATAGAAGGAAAAGAGATCCTAAAAGGGGTCGATTTAAGCGTCAATAGTGCTGAAATCCACGCTTTAATGGGTCCAAATGGGAATGGGAAATCAACCCTATTGGCCGCTATTATGGGTCATCCTAAGTATACCGTCACTCAAGGTGAGATCACCTTTGATGGACAAGATGTCTTAAAGATGGCTGTCAATGAAAGAAGCAAGATAGGACTCTTTTTAGGGATGCAATATCCTATGGAAGTCGCAGGTGTAACCAACTCTGATTTTCTTAAGGCAGCACTGAATTCTAGAAGGACAAGTCCTATTCCTTTGTTTACCTTTATTAGAACCTTAGAAAAGGCTGTCAATTCACTTCAAATGAAGTCAGATTTGGCCCATAGATATGTCAACGAAGGATTCTCAGGTGGAGAAAAGAAGCGCAATGAGATCCTACAAATGATCTTACTTGAACCTAAGATCGCCATGTTGGATGAGATCGATTCTGGACTGGATGTCGATGCGATGAAGATCGTCGCTGCAGCTATTTTAGAACAATCCGTTAAGTCTCAAGTAGGGCTCATCATCGTATCTCATTATGAACGTTTCTATCAATTGATCCAGCCTACCCATGTCCATGTCATCTTGGATGGTAAGATCGTCTTAAGTGGTAATCATGACTTGGTCAATCGTATCGATACAGAAGGCTATGATTGGATCGCTCAAGCCTATGGGGTCCAAATCGTAAAAGAAATTAAAACAAGACCTGTTACTGCAACCTCTATAGGCACTTGTGCTGTCAAAGAAAGAGGGATGGAATAATGCTTCTCACTTTGAAACAGGGAGCTCAACGGACTTCCCTGAATCAAGACATGGAGATCATCACTTTAGCGAACACTGTTTCGTCTTTAGTGCTTGATTTTGAAGATGAGATCTCTGCCACATTAAACGTAACGATCACGCAAGGATCGACGCTTGATTTGTTTTGTTTCAATACGTCCAATCGTTTATCGATCAATGAAACCTATACACTAGAAAAGGATTCTACTTTAAACTTATCCTATGGAGATCTTACTCAAGGTGAGACCCTAAGAAATGTCCAAGTCAATCTAGAAGGCAAAGGAGCTCAAGTTCAATTGAACTCAGCCACTTTGATCACTTCTGATACAAATCTAAATTATCGTTTTAGCCATAAAGCTCAACATACCCAAGGTGACATGAAGAACTATGCGGTCATGGGTAAAGGTGGAAACCTTAGTCTATACGCCATAGGTCATATCGAAAGCACAGGTGCTTTTAGTGAGACCCATCAAAGCACAAGGGTCTTAAATCTAGAAGGCTCTAAGAAAGCCTCTGTTTATCCGCATTTGATCATCGACAACAATGAAGTCCAAGCGAGCCATGCGGAAAGCACGGGTCAAATGGATGAAGATCATCTCTACTATCTACAATCAAGAGGATTAGATGTCAATCAAGCGATACGTTTAATGGTCAAAGGCTATTTAAGCTCAGTAACCGACAGTATCAATGATGAAGCACTTAAGACTTTGATCTTAGAACAAATCGATCAGAAGGTGGAAGAACTATGCTGAATGTAAAAGAAATAAGAAAAGATTTCCCAATGTGTGTCAAACAAGACGCAGGGAATGGAAAAGTCTATCTAGACAATGCCGCAACGACCTTTAAACCTTACTCGGTGATCGAAGCGGTAACTCGTTATTACACCGATGAATCTGTCAATATCCATAGAGGCGATTATGATCTATCCTATCAAGTCTCTGATGAGTATGAACAAACACGTAAAACAGTCGCACGTTTTTTGAATTGTGAAGAAAGAGAAGTCATCTTTACTTCAGGTGCGAGTGCTTCTTTAAATCTATTCGCCTATGGTTGGGCTCAAAAGTTTCTTAAGAAAGGCGATGTCATTCTTTCTTCTGAAGCTGAACATGCCTCCAATATCTTACCTTTGATGAAAGCAGCTGAACTGACAGGCGCTACGATCGAGTATATCCCTTTGACTGAAGAAGGCGAACTTACGATCGAAGCCTTTAAAGGCGCTATGCATGATAAGGTCAAATTGGTCTCTATCGCGCATATCTCCAATGTCTTAGGTTTTGTCCATCCAATTAAAGAACTGACGAAGATCACCCATGAGTATGGGGCCATCATCTCCGTCGACGGAGCTCAATCTGTCCCTCATATCAAAACAGACGTCAAAGATTGGGACATAGACTTTCTATCCTTTTCAGCCCATAAGATGTTGGGTCCTACAGGTGTAGGGGTCTTGTTTGGAAAGTATGCCTTGTTAGATCAAATGGATGCCTTTATGTTAGGCGGAGGCAATAATGCTCGTTTTGACATCTGTGGAAACATCCAACTGAAGAATCCTCCGTTTAAATTCGAAGCAGGAACTCCTGCGATAGAAGCCGTCTTAGGTCTAAAAGCAGCCATCCTTTACTTAGAAAAAGTAGGCATGGATGAGATCGAAGCTTATGAACATGAACTTAAGACTTACGCTGTATCACAACTAAAAGATCTCAAAAACGTGATCCTGTATAATCCTCATGCGGGTACAGGCATCATTACCTTTAACGTAGAAGGCATTTTCGCTCAAGACACAGCCATTTATCTTAACTCTAAAGGCCTTATGGTTAGAGCAGGCAATCATTGTGCTAAGATCCTGGTTGAAGTCATCAAAACTTCAGAAACCGTTAGAGCCTCTGTTTCTTTCTACAATACCAAAGAAGAAGTCGATCGTTTGGTCGACGCTTTAAGAACCATAACCTTGGAACAGTGCATCGACCTGTCCATCATGTAAGGAGGAAGCATGTCCGATTATCTCAAAGATCCTCAGATCCATCGTGAAATCATCATGGATCATTATCAACACCCTAGAAATCATCACTTAAGCGATGATAAGACCTATCATAAAGCCCATATGGCTTCAGAATCTTGTATCGACGACCTAACGGTCATGATGAAGATCGATAAAGGTCTCATCAGTGATGTTTGTTTCGATGGGGTAGGTTGTACCATATCGACCGCATCGACTTCGATCTTGACTGATCTTATTAAAGGTAAGACCCTAGAAGAAGCCAAATCCATTATAAATAGCTATTATGCCATGATCGACTTAAAAGAACTCAACGAAGATCTTCTACAAGAAGCCGTTGCTTTCCAAAACGTAGGCAAACAAGCCAATCGCATAAAATGTGCCACCATTGGTTTCAAAGCGATTGAGCAAATGATCAAGGAAGAAGAAACCCATGACTAAAAATAACCTGCCTTCATCTGAATACCAGTATGGTTTTCACGATGAAGATGTCAGTGTCTATAGAACTAAAAAAGGTATTTCCAGAGAAATCGTCGAAGAGATCTCCAAAATAAAAAATGAACCAGCTTGGATGACAGAATTTAGACTGAAAGCTTTTGAAGTGTTTGAATCTAAACCTATGCCAAACTGGGGACCTTCTCTAGAAAGCATCAAGTTTCAAGATTACACCTACTACATCAAACCTTCAGCCCGTATGGAAAACAAATGGGAAGATGTCCCAGATGAGATCAAGAATACTTTTGATCGATTAGGCATCCCTGAAGCTGAAAAGAAATTTCTCTCAGGGGTCGCTACCCAATATGAATCTGAAATGGTCTACCATAATATGCTTCAAGAAGTTGAAGATAAGGGAGTCATCTTTACCGATACCGACTCAGGTCTACGTAATCATCCTGAACTTTTTAAGAAATTCTTTGGCAGTGTGGTTCCTTATACAGACAATAAATTTGCGGCTTTAAACAGCGCTGTATGGAGCGGAGGATCTTTCATCTATGTCCCACCAGGCGTTAAACTGGATAAGCCTTTACAATCTTATTTTAGAATCAATTCTGAACAGATGGGCCAATTCGAAAGAACTTTGATCATCGTCGATGAAGGGGCAGACGTCCACTATGTGGAAGGCTGTACCGCACCGACCTATTCGAAGGATTCGCTTCATGCGGCCGTCGTTGAGATCATTGTCCATAAGAATGGGAAATGTCGCTATTCGACGATCCAAAACTGGTCAACCAATGTCTTAAACTTGGTCACAAAAAGAGCCAAGGTATGGGACCATGGGGTCATGGAATGGATCGATGGAAACATTGGTTCACACATCACGATGAAGTATCCTGCGTGTTGGTTGATGGGACCTTATGCGAAAGGGATGACCATCTCTATCGCCGTAGCTTCTTCAATCAATCAGATCCAAGATGCAGGGGCTAAGATGATCCATATGGCGCCTTATACTTCCAGTAATATTATTTCTAAATCGGTTGCCCGTAATGGGGGAACTGTCAATTATCGTGGGATGGTTAGACATGCACCTAATGCATTACATTCTAGAAGCAAGATCGAATGTGATACTTTGATTTTAGATGACATCAGTCGATCAGATACCTTACCTACCAACGTCTCTTCTCATCCTACTTCTACGATTGAACATGAGGCCACAGTTTCTAAAGTCTCTGAAGAACAGTTGTTTTATCTCATGAGCAGAGGTCTTTCTAAGAGCCAAGCTTTAGAAACCATCGTTATGGGTTTCTTAGAACCGTTTACACGTGAGTTACCTATGGAATATGCGGTAGAACTCAATCAGTTGATGAAGATGGAAATGGTAGGCTCAGTCGGTTAATATGAACAAAGCCGCTTTAAGAAACAAACATAAAGATCTTCGTTTAAATGTCGATCCTGTTTATCTTGAAGCGGCTTCTTTGCGTCTTCAAGAAAAAGCATGGGAGATCATAAAAGATGTGTCTTCAGTAGGACTTTATATCTCAATGGATTATGAAGTCTCAACGCGAGCACTACTTCAACGTTGTCTAGATAACCATAAGATCGTCTGTGTCCCAAAGATCGTACGCAATCAAATGATCTTTATCAAGATCACAGATCTATCTGATTGTCTCAAGAGCCCTTATGGAATCTTAGAACCATCCTCAAATGAAGCATATAAAGGAAAAATAGATGTCCAAATCATACCGATGTTGGCGTTTAATCAACGACACTTTAGATTAGGCTATGGGAAAGGTTATTATGATGCCTATCTTAAAAACTACACAGGACTTAAATGTGGTCTTTGTTTCTCAATGGATGAAGATGCTGAATTGATTGAAAGTGATCATGACATTGCCTGTGATATGATCCTTACTGAAATCTAATAGTCACACAGTTTCACACAAACAATACACAGAACTGACATATTGATTTATTAAGATAATAGTGCAAGGTAAGACTTGCCTGTTCGATTTTCTCTTCTCAAACACAATAACCCTTTTATCGAACAGAACCCTTTCCCCTTTTTAGTAAAAAAGAAAAAAGATGCTCCCCCCATCTTTTTTCTTTTCTAGGAGATCTCTTATGAATTAGTTTAAAAAACATAGTTTCACACAAACACACCATACCCCTAACACAATGCTAGATTAGAATGTGTTTGTAAGATAAAGATCTTACCTGTTCGATTTTCCCTTTCAATAATAATTCTCCTTTCTAGAACAGTAACCCTCCCTTAGGTTAAAAAAAGAAAAAGATGCTCCCCCGGCATCTTTTTTCTTGCTTATTTGACATCATTAAATGCCTTACTTATACTATAGAAATGAAAATCCTTGCTTATTTCCACGATGACCAATATGTAGCTTCACCCATACAACAGATTCGTTTTACCGCAAGAGTCTATGTTTTTAACCATGAAGGCAAGGTAGCTTTCTTACGCATCAAAGGAGAAGATGGTTTTGGGCTAAGAAATCATCTTGAAAGTCCTGGCGGAGGTGTAGAAATGAATGAAAGCTTCGAAGAAGCTGCCATTCGTGAGATCGATGAAGAATTAGGCGCGACTGCAACTCAGTTTAAAGAAATAGGAGTCGTCATCGACCGCTACAACATCATCGATCGTATGACCTTTAGTGTTTATTTTAGTGCCCAATTAACATCCCTAAAAGAAGAGCTTCATCGAACAGAAGAAGAGATCTTATTGATTGAATCTGTAGAATGGTTGGATATCAACGAAGCTCTATCACTTTTAAAAAAAGCCGACAGTGCAGTCGACTTGATCATTCATAGACGAGAATTAGCTGCGTTTTCAGTGTTGTGTGAAAGTATGAAGCTTATATAGAATTAAAGTTATCTGTTTTTTTTCATGGTAAACAAGACTAAAGTAGATCACCTTGAATGATGCCTCTTCGGCTCATTTTTTTATCGATCCCATTCAATACGGATTTTTTATTTTTGACCCATTGAGGCGCAAGGATATCCTTCCCATCCCCATCCCCAGTCAATCTCATCAGGACAACTTCTGAAGGAATCAATTGTAGTTGATGGATGATGAGATCTTCAAATTCATCTTGATCGATTAAGTTAAAAGGCTTGAGCTTATATACAGCTCCTAAAGCTGTATGATCTAAAACATTGAGCATGTGTATCTTGATCCCATAAGGTCTGAGTTGTCCAATGGTTTTGGCTGTCTCAACCATCATGGCTTTGGTTTCGGTAGGATAACCATTCATCAAATGAACGACGATCTTGAGTCTTGTCTGTTTGAGCTTTTGAAAAGTATTTAGGAAGGTCTGATAATCATGACCTCGATTCATGGCTTTGGCGGTAGAATCATGGATACTTTGTAGACCCAGTTCTAGATAGATATCTTTCTTATCACACAAGCCATCAAGATACTCAATGACTTCATCGCTTAGACAATCTGCGCGTGTGGCGATCGCAATGGCCAATACTTCAGGAACTTCAGTGAAGGGCTCGAAAAAAGTCTTGAGTTGAGCTAAAGGGGCATAGGTATTGGTGAAAGCTTGAAAGTAGGGAAGTGGTAAGGCATCAGGCCATTTATGTCTCATCATCGATAGCCCTTGATGATACTGGGTCATTAGATCATCATGAGGATCTCCTGCGAATTCTCCACTGCCTTCTTCATTACAAAAACTACAGCCTCCTAGACCACAGGTCCCATCTCGATTAGGACAGGATAAAAATGTATTTAAAGGGATACGCATCCCTTTAGCCCCATATCTTTGTCTTAAGTCATAGTTGAAGGTATGGTAACGCTTGTTGTCACTGGAATAAGGGAAAGGATTCATAGCCTTATTGTAGCACAGCCATCTTGACTTTTAGAGGGTGGATAGAGTATGCTTATCCCATAGCAATGACAAACCATAGTATGTCCTTCTTTCTATCAAGAGACCTAAGTTAGGGTGTGAATTAGGAGAAAGAAAACAGAAACTCAGTTTGGAGCATGAACGTTAAAAACGTTTACGGTTCGCCCCGTTATCAGCTTGAGAAGTAAATAAGGTGGTACCACGGATTATCCGTCCTTTGGGACCCTTTTTTATTAGGAGGAAGAAATATGGATCACAAGACCATAGAAAAGAAGTGGCAGAAGTATTGGGATGAACATGAAGTCTTTAAGACAGATGTCTGGGACTTTAAGAAGCCTAAAGCTTATATCCTTGATATGTTTCCTTATCCTTCAGGTAATGGCCTTCATGTGGGTCATCCAGAAGGCTATACCGCAACGGACATCCTAAGTAGGATGAGACGTATGCAGGGCTATAATGTCCTTCACCCTATGGGATGGGATGCTTTTGGGTTACCTGCTGAACAATACGCCTTAAACACAGGTCATCATCCTGCCGCTTTCACCAAACAAAACATCGAAGTCTTTAAGAAGCAGATCAAAGCCTTAGGGCTTTCTTATGACTGGACCAAAGAAATCTCTACGACAGATCCTGGCTATTATAAATGGACCCAATGGATCTTTATCCAGCTCTATAATCAAGGTCTTGCCTATGTCGATGAGATCCCTGTCAATTGGTGTCCTGAACTGGGCACTGTCTTAGCCAACGAAGAAGTCATCGATGGGAAATCAGAGCGAGGAAGCTTTCCTGTCTATAGAGTGCCTATGCGTCAATGGGTCTTACGGATCACCAAGTATGCGGAACGTTTATTAGAAGATCTAGAACTGGTGGATTGGCCTGCTTCCACCAAAGAGATGCAGATCAATTGGATCGGTAAATCAATAGGCGCCAATGTCGTCTTTAAGATAGACTCCACCAATAAGGAATTCACAGTCTTTACCACAAGATCAGATACCTTATTTGGGGCCACCTATTGTGTTATGGCACCTGAACATCCTTTCGTCAAAGAGATCACCACAGATAAATACAGCGCTGAAGTCAACGCCTATATCGAAGCGTGTGCTTCTAAAAGCGATCTTCAAAGAACAGAACTGAATAAAGATAAGACAGGGGTCTTTACCGGAGCCTATGCGATCAATCCTGTCAATCAAAAAAAGATACCTATCTGGATCGCAGACTATGTTTTAGCGGCTTATGGGACAGGGGCCATTATGGCTGTGCCTGCCCATGATGAACGAGACTATGAATTCGCTAAGAAATTTAATCTTGATATCGTAGAAGTCTTATCCGGTGGAGACATCTCAAAAGAAGCCTGGACCCAAGATGGGATCCACGTCAACAGTGGTTTCTTAGATGGGTTAGGTAAAGAAGAAGCATTGACTAAGATGAATGCATGGTTAAAAGAAAACAATTTTGGGGAAGCCAAGATCACTTATAAACTAAGAGATTGGCTTTTTAGCCGTCAACGTTATTGGGGAGAACCTATCCCAATTATTTTGATGGAAGATGGTTCAAAAAGAACTGTAGACATCGATGAATTACCTTTAGAACTTCCTGAAGTTCAAAACTATAAACCATCTTCTAAAGGAGAATCTCCTTTATCTCATGCGGTCAATTGGTTGGATGTGGAAATCGATGGGATCAAGGGTAAACGAGAAACCAATACGATGCCTCAATGGGCAGGAAGCTGTTGGTACTACTTACGCTATCTGGATCCAAAAAATGAACAAGCCATTGCGGCGCCTGAGCTACTTAAACATTGGTTACCTGTCGATCTTTATGTCGGTGGGGCTGAACACGCTGTCCTTCATTTATTGTATGCCCGTTTCTGGCACAAGGTGCTTTATGATATAGGGGCTGTTCCTACCAAAGAACCTTTCGCGAAGCTTTTCCATCAAGGGATGATCTTAGGTGAGAATGGTGAAAAGATGAGCAAGTCTAGAGGCAACGTCATCAATCCAGACGACATCATCGAAACCCATGGGGCAGATGCCTTAAGGGTCTATGAGATGTTTATGGGTCCACTAGAAGCTGCTTTGCCTTGGTCTAATACTGGACTAGATGGGACAAAGAAGTGGTTGGATAGAGTAGAAAGAGCCTTTACAGATCAAAATAAACTCAGTGATATCAACGATGGCTCACTCGATAAGCTCTATCACGCAACCGTTAAAAAAGTTACCTCAGACATTGAGACTCTTAACTTCAATACCGCTGTATCTCAAATGATGATCTTCATCAATGAGTGTTTCAAAGTACAAACCATTTATAAACCTTACGCGATCGGTTTCATCAAGATGTTTGCCTGTTTCGCCCCTCATTATGGAGAAGAACTCTTCGAGATGATCGCCGGCAAGACAAGCATTACCTATGAACCTTGGCCTACTTACGATCCTAAGTATCTTATCGAAGATGAAGTCGAGATCGTCGTTCAAGTCAATGGGAAAGTCAGAGGTAAACTCACACTGCCTCTTAATACCGATCAAGCCACAGTAGAAGCCTTAGTTAAAGATATGGATAACCTAAAAAGCTATATGACAGGTGTTACGGTCATCAAAACGATCTACGTCAAAGATAAGCTTATCAATATGGTCGTTAGATAAAGACATAAAAAAAGATCCAAGTAAGGTTTATTCCTACTTGGATCTTTTATTTACTTATTCAGCTGAAGCATAGATCCCATAGACATAAGCCAAGAGCGATATCGCAAAGCCTAAAGCCATCAAAGCAGACATAAAGTCATTATCGACACTCACAAACGAGGATCCTGTTCCTACGGAAAGCAAGACACCTAATAAACCAACGACGGAAACCCCCATCCACATCTTGCTTTTGGCTTTATTGGCCATCGCGACGAGTGATGCTGAATGAAAGATCAATAAGGTTCCTAAAGTCGCATGAGACAATAGGATAAGTGACTTCATCATAAATGACCAGCCTTCTCCTTCAGGGATCTCAATAAACAAAGTCGTATAGATACCTAAACAATAAATCAAGGTCAATAAGACCACTGCCGCTAATGCTGCTCTTTTTAGTTTGTACTTCGCAACCAATACTTTTCCCATCTTAATTCTCCTTAAGCGAGATGATTCATCTCTTATGAGTCTATTATTGCTTAAGCAGCTTAATTAAACAAATGATGTGCCCACTAAAAAAGGACTTTAGTCCTTAGTTGTTTTTAAAGGTGATCAGTGTAATGGATGGATCGGTCAACCATCGTGCTTTAAGTGTGGAAACCCCAATACCAGTACTCACATAAAGCTCAAGTGAACTCAGATGGGTCCAGCCTTTTTGATGGATCTCGCTTTTCATAAAGAGGGGACCAATCAAAGGCAAGGTCACTTGTCCACCATGGGTTTTACCAGAAAAAAAGACATCTACATTCTTCCCGTTTAAAATACTAGAGGCATCTGGATCATACGCAAAGGCCACAGTATAGTCACTAGAGCCTAAACCGCTTAGTAGTTCTAATGGACTACTTTCATCCCATCCTAAGAAGTTGATCGAAGAGGAACCTAATACATGGATCGGAATAAGTTTAGAATTTAGGACTTCAAACCCTGCTTCTAGATAAAGGGCTTGTAGTTCAGTTTGATGAGCTAAGTCGAGTTCAGAAAGGATCGCATATTTCCCATAAGGTGCCTTGATCGAACTCAATAAGTCAATCAAAGAAGTTCTTTCGGCTTCAGAATATGTTTGATAACTCTTCTCATCGATCAGATCTCCCCCAAAGACCACAAAGTCAGGATTAAGCGCATTGATCTTAGTGATCACATTTTGATAGTAAGCATCACTTAATGTAAAGGCATGAAGATCTGTGAAATAGATAAGATTCATCTCACTGAAGACATCAGGAATCTTCGAAGAGCTTAAGGTGATCTTATCAACGTTTAATCGTGTCAAAGCCCCATGGGTACTATCATAGACCGTGGTGGTTAAAGCGATGATGAAGACGATGGCACTTATGACTAAGACTCTTAATTTCATATAACCCATTTTATCATAGGACCCTATTGAAAAACCTGAAGAAGGCGTATAATAGATAAAAAAGGAGAACACATGAGAAAATTCATAGGACTTATTTTAGTTGTTTTTGGGGTCTTGGTTTTAGCGGATACCTTAAAACTGTTTGGAGAAGACGTAGCGCTATGGAGCTACATATGGCCAAGCATTCTCATTCTGTTTGGTCTATCAGGCATGATCCGTAGAGGATCCTTTAGGATCATCAGTAGTTTCTTGATCATCATAGGCGCTTTCTATCTCGCTAAGAATCTAGGCGTAGAATGGTTTCAAGGCAAGGAACTTCATCTATTTGCGGTATTCATTGTTTTATTAGGCATCCAGCTTATCTTTTTTAGTGGTTGGAGTAAGATCAATCGTCACTCTCATGATTTTATTAGATCCTCTCACTCTAATGGGAAAGAATTCTCAGCCTTTATGGGAGGACTAGATGAGAAAGTAGTATCTGATGATTTCAATGGTTGTAGTGTTACTGCCGTTATGGGTGGAGCTGAACTGGATCTCTCAGAAGTCAAGATCACCAAGGATGTCACGGTTGAATGTACAGCAGTCATGGGTGCCGTCGAATTGAGATTACCTCGAAACGTCCGTATCATCGTCAGTGGAACCCCAGTAATGGGTGGCTATGAGAACACTAACCAAGGTGATCCTAATGCGACATTTACCATCTTAGTTCAATATACCGCCGTTATGGGCGCAGTAGAAATTAGATAAAAAGAAAGAGAATCGCAAGATTCTCTTTAATTTTGTGTGGTCTTTTTAAGGGCCATCGCTGCTTTTTGATTTAGGATGACAGGGATGACGATTGGATTACGTCTTGTCTTTTGGAAGAGATAAGGTTCTAAGGAAGTTCTTACCGCATTCTTGAGATCATTGAAGGTAACTTTGTTCATCATGGTTTTCTTCAAGGCATCATAGACGATCAATTCTGCTTCCTTGAGTAAAGTCTGATTTTCTTTCAAGTGGACAAAGCCTCTTGAGACGATGCTTGGTCTAACCAAGATCTTATTGAAACGAGAATCAATCGAGACGATGACAGCGACCATCCCATTGTCTCCTAAGATCTTACGATCCTTTAGGACAGAGGTAGATAGACCTGAGGCATCATTCCCATCGACATAGATATCATCGGTAGGTATTCTGGTATCAGAGAGGAAAACATCGCCATTACGGATACACAAGGCATCCCCATTGGATAAGATAAAGACGTTTTCTTTAGGAACACCAGTTTCGACCCCTGTTTTACCATGAGTCTTCAACATCTTATATTCACCATGCATAGGCATAAAGAACTTAGGTTTGATCAATTGTAGCATCAATTTCTGTTCTTCACGTGAGGCGTGGCCTGTCGTATGAAGGGAGTTCAATAGGGAATTGGTCAAGACATTGGCACCAGAACGGGTCAATTGATTGACGACCGCATTGACTGATAAGGCATTGCCTGGGATAGGTGAACTTGAGAAGACGACCGTATCACCTGGAATGATCCTAAGATGACGATGGGTCCCATTGGCCATTCTAGAAAGCGCAGCCAAAGGTTCGCCTTGACTACCTGTAACTAAGATACAGATCTTATTGGCAGCCACTGAGTTGAGATATTCAGGTTCGATGAAGTTTCCATCTTCGACCTTGATGTGTCCATATTTCTTACCGATGGCAACAACATTCTCCATCGATCTTCCAAAGACCACGATCTTACGACCACAAGCGACTGCTGCTTCGATGATTTGTCTTACACGATAGACGTTAGATGCGAATGTCGCTACGATGAGACGACCTTGAGCTTTACGGGTGATGTCTAAAAGGGAAGTCGCGACTTCTTTTTCAGAGATGGTGAACCCTTGAACGGAAGAATTGGTGGAGTCACTCATTAAAAGCGTTACGCCGATCTGTCCGATGTAGGCCATCTTCTGATAATCGGCATTGGCGCCTACTGGGGTCAAGTCGAATTTAAAGTCACCTGTCTCTACAACACGTCCATTAGGGGTATTGATAAGGACACCCAGTGAATCTGGGATAGAATGGGTCGTCTTAAAGAAACCTACGGTAAAATTATCCGTGACGACTCTAGAGTCATCATCGATGACTTCGATGTCGATCTTATAATGACGACGTTCTTCAAGCTTCTTTTGGATCAGAGCCGCTGCGAATTGAGGCGCATAGATCTTAGGAAGTTTGACGCTTTGCATCAAAAAGGGGATCCCACCGATATGATCTTCATGACCATGGGTAATGATCAATGCTTTGATCTTGTGTTGATTTCTTTGAAGATAGCTGTAGTCGGGGATGACATAGTCTACCCCTAATAAACTTTCCTCAGGAAAACGTACGCCTGCATCCAAGATGATGATTTCTTCACCGTGTTCCAAGCAGTACATGTTTTTGCCAACTTCTCCCAAGCCGCCTAAAGCGTAGACCAGGGTATCCGTTGCGCGGTTAAATGTCTTGTGTTCTGAATATGCTTCTTTTTGTTCCATTAGGACTCCTATTCGATGACGAGCATATTTTCACTAAGTGCCCAAGGGTCTTGTGTGTTGATATGGTCGTAAAATAATATGCCATTAAGATGGTCTATTTCATGCTGTATGACGATGGCGGCATAACCATGTTCTTTAATAAGGACTTCTTGTTGAGCTAGTATATCATAAGCTCTTACTGTAATACGCGCTGCACGCTTCACAAAGCCTTCATGAACGATTTCTACACTAAGGCAACCTTCACCACCTTTAAGGGCAGCTTGTTGAACAGAGTGAGAGACGATCTTAGGGTTGGCTAAGAGGTAGATCATAGGCTCCTGGTCTTCAGTATCGACCATCACCATGATGATATGGACGAATTCTCCAACTTGAGGCGCCGCTAAACCTACTGCAGGTCTTAGGTTATATTTTTCAGCCTTGTCTTCATCTCGGCTGTCTTTTACATAACGAAGCATCTTCTTCGCTAAAGCTAAATGTTTAGGGCTCAAAGGTAAATCGACCGGCTTAGATTTATTTCTTAGTTTAGGGTCGGTGTCTTTGACGATGGTTTCATAGTTTATTCTCATTTAAAAAACCTTTCACATACTCACATGATATGTCTTTATCACTGATAACAGACACATTATACAGAAAGCCAATTGATTTACAAGCATTATATGACTTACTTTCATTATAAGCCTATTTTTATTTGATACAATTAAAATAATGAAAACAAGACGATTCTCTTTAAAACTTCCTTCTGGAGGTGACTTACTCCTACTGCTCGCCATGATCCCATTGATGGTCATAGGCTTGGTGATGAGTGCTTCCTCAGCCATGACGACAGATGTCCAACTTTTTGATTTGATGATCGCTGTGCTTAAACAAGGATTCTTTCTCACTGTAGGATACATCGCCTATGTTTGGTTTTCTAAACACTTCTCTTTGGATTTCTTTAAACGAAGAACTCTTGAGATTCTTTTTGTCTCTTTTGTCTTTGTGCTCATTCCTTTGTTTTTTCGTGAAATCAATGGGGCGAAGGCTTGGATACAAATCCCATTAGGATTTACTTCGCTCACTATACAGCCTTCAGAGTTTCTTAAAGTAATTAGTATCGTCATCTTAGCGGTGTATATGGGCGATGTCAAAAACGAAAACGCAAAACTTAGTCAAGTGTTAAGGATCCCTGCTTTTTTTATCTCAGCTCTATTGATCATCATCATACTTCTTCAAAGTGATTTAGGTTCAGGTTTGGTTCTATTAGGCATCAGTGTATTGGTTTTCCTACTTTCATCTTTTCCTAAACTCAAAAAGATTCAATGGGTTTTCTTAGGTTTAACGATCTTAGCCATTATCGGGGCGGGTCTTCTATTGACCCCAAATGGTTTAGCTTTCTTAAGAACGATGCCTATTCCTGATTATATGGTCAAACGTTTTGAAAATACGATCGATCCTTTCCTCAATCGCTATGGGACAGGTTATCAGTTGGTCAGTTCCTTGATGGCCTTCGTAAAAGGAGATATGTTTGGGGTAGGCTTTGGGAAAAGCTTACAGAAATATGGGTATCTACCTGCGGCTCAAACTGATTTCATTTTAGCGGTCATCGCTGAAGAATTTGGATTCAATGGGGTCTTTTGGGTTTCGTTGATTACCTTGTTTATGGTGGTACGATTGATGATCCTTGCGTATCGATCGACTTTAGATAGCTCGCGTATGATTCTAGCGGGAGTTGCCTATTATATTTTATTACACTTCATTTTAAATGTAGGTGGTGTCAGTGCTTTGATTCCATTGACAGGTGTTCCTTTATTGTTCATTAGTTCAGGAGGATCCAGTACCATATCGATCATGATCGCTTTAGGGATCGCTCAACGAGTCATCTCCTTAGAAAGATCTAAGGTTAAGCCATGAGGATCATCGCAGGAACTTATCGTTCACGCTTGATCAAAGCGGTCGAAGGACAATCAACGAGACCTACACTGGATAAAGTAAAAGAAGCTTTGTTTACTCGATTAGGACCTTCTGTTTCAGGTAAAGCTGCTTTGGATCTTTTTGCGGGAAGTGGAAACATAGGACTAGAAGCCATCTCAAGAGGGATGAGACCTGTCGTCTTTGTAGATGGGGCAGTCGCAGCGATAAAAGTCATCCATGAGAATATAAAAGCCTTAGGGGTCCAAGAAGAGTCTCAAGTCTATCGAATGGATGCCTTCTCTGCCTTACGCTATCTTAGTAAGAAAGAAATCAAGTTTCATTTCGTTTATCTTGATCCTCCTTATCTAAAGGTCGATCTCACACAGATCTTAGAAGATTTAATCCACTATGATTTGATCACAGAAGACAGTATAATAGTGATAGAAAGTCCCAGTGACGCTCCACTCATTCATCATTTAGCTTATGATCTAGAAAAAACATCGGTGTATGGCACGGTAGCCTTACATACGTATAGGAGGAAACATGATTAAAGCACTATATCCTGGATCTTTTGATCCCTTAACCAATGGCCATTTAGACGTCATCAAAAGAGCCTCTGCGATCTTTGATGAACTAGAAGTTGTCATCATGAACAATCCCAATAAGGCTTTTACCTTTAGTGTAGAAGAACGTATCGCAATGATCAAAAGTATCATCACGAAGTTTCCTAATGTGACAGTCTCAGCTCAAAGTGGATTGACTGTCGATTATGCGCAAAGAGTAGGGGCCAGCGTCTTAGTTAGAGGCATACGAGCCGTCATGGATTATGAATATGAACTTCAGCAAGCTACCGCCAATATGATCCTTAATCCTGCCATAGAAACGGTCTTCCTTTTGACCCATCCTCAATGGTCCTTCTTATCATCCAGTGTCGTTAAACAGGTAGCCCTTAATAAAGGAGATCTCACAGGATTTATTCCTCCTGAGATCAAAGATGTGATTTTAGCAAAGTATAAACTATGACCTTCGGGTCTTTTTTTAACACAATTTAACACAAGTTTTTAGCACTTAAGACTTGACAGTGCTAAATGAGTTGCTATAATATTAGCAGACCCCATCAAGGAGTGCTAAGGAGGTTGGGCATGTTAACAGAACGTTTGATCGAGATCCTCGGCGCCATCGTCGAAGAATACATCCAGAGTGCCGAACCCGTAGGCTCTAAAACACTGATGGAGAAATATAGGTTGCCGTATTCATCGGCGACCATCCGAAACGAAATGAGCGATCTTGAGAATTTGGGCTATCTAGAAAAGACCCATACTTCCTCAGGTCGCATTCCTTCTACAAAAGGTTATCGCTATTATGTCGAGCACATCATGGAAGAAAAGATGGATGAGAAACTAGAACTCGTCTTACGAGAAGTCTTCTCAGATCGAGCCATGAAGATCGATGAGGTCATAAAACGAAGCTGTGATATCTTATCCCAGATGACCAACTTGACTTCCTTAAGCTTAGGACCTCAAGCATCTACACAGACCCTAGAACACATCGATCTGTTTCCCATCGATCAAAATCAAGCTGTAGCCGTCTTTATCACCAACAGTGGACATACTGAGAATAAGCTTTTCCATTTCGATGAGAAAGTCACCGTTGAGGAATTGGCTTCGTGCTGTAAGATCCTGAATGAACGATTGACAGGAACCCCATTAATAGACATCAAGGAAAAACTAAACTTGATCAAGCCTATCTTAGCCAAATCCGTCAAGCAATATGAAGTCGTCTTTGAAGCTTTCTTCAATGCCTTCCTCAAATTCGCAAGTGACAGTTACTATACAAGTGGACAAAACAACCTACTTAATCAACCAGAATTCGCAGACATCGCTAAACTAAGACAACTCTTAGGGATGTTTGAGAATTCTACGATCTGGAGAGAAATCGGCCAAGATCGAAGTGCGTTGAAGTTGATCCACTCTGATCATTCATCCTTGGTTTGGATGGATGATGTGGCTGTGGTTACTTCTACCTTCAGTTTAAACAATGATGAAAGTGGACAACTGATGGTGGTAGGACCTAGTCGAATGGAATATGACCGCGTTGTGGCTTTGATGGAATTCATGAGCAAAGCCATTGAAAAAATATACGGAAAAAGGAGAGAATGATGGAAGAAAAAACAGAAAAAGTAGAGACAGAAGTCAAAGAAGAACACGAAGAGAAGCATGATAAACATGCGGCGCACAAGAAGCTTAAAGATCAGATCTTAGAATTAGAGATCGAAAACGCTAAGCTTAAAAACGAATACTTCAAAGCTTATGCGGATGCGGAAAACATCAAAAAACGAAACAACGCAGAATTAGAAAGTGCTAAGAAGTATCGTCTACAAAGCTTCGCTAAAGAAATACTACAAGTCTTAGATAACTTAGAAAGAACTCTAAGTAACATCGAAGATAAAGAATCAGCTTTATCAAAAGGCATCCAGATGACTTATGATCAACTGGTCTCAGCTTTACAAAAAGAAGGGGTAGAAGAAGTCTTGGCACTCAACTTACCACTAGATCCTAATACCCATCATGCGATTCTCGCCGAACAAAAAGAAGGCGTAGAACCAGGCATCGTTATAGAAGTCTTACAAAAAGGATACATCCTCAAAGACCGCCTACTCAGAGCGGCCTTGGTTAAAGTCAGCGAATAAAGGAGCAACACACTATGAGCAACAAAATCATCGGTATCGATTTAGGAACCACGAATTCCTGTGTCGCCGTTATGGAAAACGGCGAAGTCAAAGTCATTACGAATCCAGAAGGCAACAGAACGACCCCATCCGTTGTAGCTTTTAAAAACGGAGAAAAGATCGTAGGTGATGCAGCCAAGCGCCAAGTCGTCACAAACAAGGACTCTGTTTTATCCATCAAACGTAAAATGGGATCCAATCAAACTGTAGAATTAGAAGGCAAGAGCTATACCCCTCAACAGATTTCCGCCATGATCCTTCAATACATGAAGACCTATGCGGAAGCTTATTTAGGTGAAACAGTAACTCGTGCTGTCATTACAGTCCCTGCTTATTTCAACGATGCCCAACGTCAAGCCACCAAAGACGCTGGTAAGATCGCTGGTCTAGAAGTAGAACGTATCATCAATGAACCTACCGCAGCTGCTTTAGCTTTCGGTATCGATAAGACAGATAAAGAACAAAAAGTATTGGTCTTCGACTTAGGCGGAGGAACCTTCGACGTCTCCGTATTAGAATTGGCCGATGGGACCTTTGAAGTCTTAGCGACTGCAGGCGATAATGTCTTAGGTGGAGATGATTGGGATAATGTCGTCGTCGATTGGTTGGTCACTAACTTTAAGAAAGACAATGGGATCGATCTAAGAAGCGATAAGATGGCCATGCAAAGATTAAAAGAAACAGCAGAAAAAGCGAAGAAAGATTTGTCTGGTATGATCCAAACACAGATCTCATTACCGTTTATCTCAGCAGGAACTAATGGTCCTTTACACATCGAAACCACCCTCACAAGAGCCAACTTCGAAAATATGACACGTCATCTATTAGAACGTTGTATCCCTCCTGTAAGACAAGCACTTAAAGATGCGGGTCTTACTAAGAACGATATCCATCAGATCTTATTGGTTGGTGGATCCATCCGTATGCCTGCTGTTCAAGAACTCGTTAAACAAGAACTTGGTAAAGAAGGCAATAAATCAGTCAATCCTGATGAAGTCGTTGCGATCGGTGCTGCCATCCAAGGCGCTGTCATCAGTGGTGATGTCAAGGATGTCTTGTTGTTGGATGTTACACCTTTGTCTTTAGGGATCGAAACCTTAGGCGGTGTATCAACGACCTTGATCACTAGAAATACAACCATTCCTACATCTAAATCCCAAGTCTTCTCAACTGCTGCTGATAATCAGCCAGCTGTAGATATCCATGTCTTACAAGGCGAACGTCCTATGGCCAAAGACAACAAGACCCTTGGTCAATTCCATCTCGATGGGATCGCACCAGCTCGTCGCGGTATCCCTCAGATCGAAGTCACTTTCGACATCGACGTCAATGGGATCGTCCATGTCTCAGCTTTAGACAAAGGCACCAATAAGAAACAATCTATTACGATCTCAGGATCCGGTGGATTAAGCGATGCTGAAATCGAACGTATGATCAAAGAAGCTGAAGAACATAAAGCAGAAGATGATCGTTTAAAAGAAGAAGCTGAGTTGAAAAACAAAGCTGAACAATTCATCAATCAAATCGATCAAGTCCTAGAAGATGGTAAAACAAAGATCGACGATGCTCAAAAAGCAGAAGTCACTAAGCTTAAGGAAGAACTTCAACAAGCCATCAAAGACAACAACATCGATCTCTTAAGAAGCAAACTCGATGAACTCGAAAAAGCCGCTCAATCGATGGGTGAAGCCATGTATAATCAAGCTGATCAACAGGCTCAACAAGAACCAAATGATCAAGCAAATCAACAAAACAACGATGACAATGTCGTCGATGCAGAATTCAAAGAAAAATAAGAAACATTAAACCTGAGCCATCTCAGGTTTAAGACCGGAGGAAGTATGGCAGAGAAACGCGATTATTATGAGGTCTTAGGCTTATCTAAGAGCGCTACAGACCAAGACATCAAAAAGGCTTACCGTTCCTTAGCCAAGAAATTTCATCCTGATGTCAATAAGGAAAAAGGCGCTGATGTCAAATTCAAAGAAGTCCAAGAAGCCTATGATACCCTCTTAGATCCCCAAAAAAGAGCTGCATATGATCAATTTGGTCATGCGGGTATGGAAGGGGCTGGAGGTTTTGGAGGCCAAGGATTTGGCGGTAGCGGTGATTTCGGTGATCTAAATGATATTTTCGGTTCTTTCTTCGGAGGTGGTTTTGGTGGCCAACAAACTCGACGTAACCCAACTGGTCCTCGACAAGGTGAAGATCGCTTGATGCGCATGAACATCGATTTCATGGAAGCTGTCACTGGTAAAGAATCCAGCTTTACCATCGAAGTCGATGAACAATGTTCTGAATGTATGGGCACCGGTGCTCATTCAAAAGACGATGTTAAAGTATGTCCTACCTGTCAAGGTAAAGGTCAAGTCACTCAGCAACAAAGAACGCCTTTTGGGGTCTTCCAAAGCACAGCTGCTTGTCCTGATTGTAAAGGCACAGGCAAAAAGATTGTTAATAGATGTAAGAAATGTAATGGCTCAGGTCATGAACATAAAAAGGTCACCGTCGATCTTAAAGTCCCTGCAGGTATCGCAAGCGGTCAACGCTTAAGAGTCCCTCATAAAGGTGAAAAAGGTGCCAATGGTGGACCAAACGGAGATCTCTTCATCGAGATCATCGTCGCTAAACATAAGAATTTCATCCGAGAAGGTTCCAATATCTTCATCCAGATCCCATTAAGTGCTCTGGATGCGACCTTAGGAACCGTAGTCGATGTCCCTACAGTCTATGGGGATGTCGAATTGACCATCCCACCTGCCACTCAACATGGTACACAGTTCCGTTTAAGAGGCAAAGGGATGAAAGAACTCGGAAGTAGTCATATAGGAGATCAATATGTCGAAGTCAAGGTTGAAGTCGACGAACGTCTCTCCAAAGAAGAAAAAGAACTGTACGAAAAGCTTCGCCAATTAAAAGGCAAAGAAAGCATCTACGAGCGGTTTAAGAAGTCATTCAAGTAACAGCTCCGCTGTTACTTTTTTATTCAAGGAGGTTCCTTATGAGCATCAATCAATTTACCCAAAAGCTTCAGCAACTCTTTCAAGAGGCCGTTCAATCGGCGATGATGAGTAATCATCCTGAAGTAAGCTCTGCCCATCTATTAAAAGCCATGAGCGATGATGGGGTATTAGACGGAGTCTTTAGTCGACTCAACATTCAAAAGAATGCCTTTGTTGAGCTGATCAGCCATTCTTTAGGTACGGTGGTCACAGTGAGCACCCCAACCCAACCTACCTTATCACGAGAGCTCAATCAAGCCATCATCGATGGCCTCAATGAGATCAAAGCCAAACAAGAGACCTATTTAGGTGCTTTAGCTTTGTTTAAACATATTCTTTTAAATAAGTCCCTTTTAAGCCAACAGATATTATCTACCTTTAAAATTACCTCGACTTCTCTCAATGAAGCACTACTCGAGACCCTTCAAGGTCAAAAGGTCACTTCTAGTGACCAAGAGAATCAATTGGAAGCCTTATCTAAATATGGGAAAGACTTGGTCGAAGAAGTCAAGAAAGGTCATGTGGACCCCATCATAGGACGAGAAGAAGAAATCAGAAGAGTCATAGAGATCTTATCTCGTAAGACGAAGAATAATCCTGTCTTGATTGGTTTACCAGGTGTAGGCAAAACAGCGGTCGTCGAAGGTCTTGCGTGGCGCATCATGAAAGGCGATGTTCCTTTTGGACTGAAAGAAAAGAAACTCATCGAACTAGATATGGGTGCTTTGATCGCAGGGGCAAAATACAGAGGAGAATTCGAAGAGAGACTAAAAGCTGTCCTCAATGAGATCAAAGCCCAAGAAGGTAAGATCATCTTGTTTATCGATGAGCTCCATAATCTTGTAGGAGCAGGAAAAACAGAAGGCGCTATGGATGCGGCCAATCTACTTAAACCGATGTTGGCACGAGGAGAACTGCGTTGTATAGGTGCGACTACTTTTGATGAATACAAGAAACACATCGAAAAAGATGCGGCATTAGAGCGTCGTTTTCAAAAGATTTTGGTTGATGAACCCACCGTTGAGGAGAGTATCTCCATCCTACGAGGTCTTAAAGATCGCTATGAGACCCATCATGGGGTAAGAATCTTAGATGAAGCCATACAAGCTGCTGTCCATTTGTCTCACAGATACATCACCGATCGTTATCTACCTGATAAGGCCATCGATCTGATCGATGAAGCCTGTGCTTCTATTAGAGTCGAAATGGACTCTATGCCGGTTGAGCTTGATGATCTTTTAAGAAAGATCCAACAGCTTGAGATCGAAGAAACAGCCTTAAAGAAAGAAACCGATGAGAAAGCTTTAGATAGACTAGATGAGATCAGAAAAGACTTGGCTAATCTTAAAGAAACCAAAGAAGGATTATCCATTCGATGGAACGAAGAGAAGAAACACTTGGATCTTGCGAAAGAAGCCAAAGCTAAATTAGAAAAAGCAAGACTAGATCTTGAAAAGGCAACCAACGATGCCCGTTATGAAGAAGCAGCGAAACTACAATACGATACGATCCCTACCTTAGAAAAACAAATCAAAGCTTCAGAGACCACAAAGAAAGACAATGCGTTGATCCAAGAGATCGTCGATGAGAACCTCATCGCACAGATCGTATCGCGTTGGACCCACATCGATGTGAGCCGTTTATTGTCCGCTGAAAGAGTAAAGCTTCTTAAGCTAGAAGATAGTTTAAGAGAGCGTGTCAAAGGACAAGACCATGTCTTAAGCTTGGTGTCTTCTGCGATCTTAAGATCCAAAGCCCACATCCAAGATGAACATCGTCCATTGGCATCTTTCCTCTTTTTAGGCCCGACAGGCGTAGGTAAGACAGAAGTCGCACGAGCTTTAGCCCAACAGCTCTTCGATGATGAATCTAAGATCATACGCATCGATATGAGCGAATACATGGAGAAACATAGTGTGTCTCGTTTGATAGGAGCTCCTCCAGGCTATGTAGGATATGAGGAAGGTGGACAGTTGACAGAAGCAGTGAGAAGAAAACCTTACTCGATTGTATTGTTGGATGAGATCGAAAAGGCCCATCCTGATGTCTTCAACATCCTACTTCAAATTTTAGATGATGGACGCATCACCGACAATCAAGGGGTCACGGTCAACTTTACCAATACCTTGATCATAATGACCTCTAATCTAGGATCTCATTATGCCTTTGAAACCAATCTAGATCTCAGAGAAGACCATTATCTAGAAGAAGTCAAACGTTCATTTAAACCTGAATTCGTCAATCGTATCGATGAGATCATTGTCTTTTATGCCTTATCAAAAGAGACCCTTTCAGAGATCGCAGATAAGTTCATCGGTGAATTAAGACATAGATTAGCTGATCAAAATCTTACTCTGGAAGTCTCCTCAAGTGCGAAATTGAAGATCGTAACTGAAGGAACTGATCCTGAATATGGGGCTCGTCCTTTAAAGAGATATATCCAAAGACAGATCGAAACCAAGATCGCAACGCTTATCATTCAAAGTACTTCTATCCAAGACAAGACCATTCTCGTCGATACAGAAGGACCTGATTTTATCGTCAAACTCAAACAAAATCTAAACTAGCACGAAAGTGCTGGTTTTTTTTGAGCCTTGGTTTTCCTTTATAGTTTATTGAAAATATGATAAACTTAAAAATGTACTATGAAAAAACTTTTAGGTAATGTATGGTTTAACATCTTGTTCATCGTGAGTTTAACTGCCGTGGCTTTGATTTTCGCCTTGTATGACAGTTATGAATCCGTATGGAACACAATCAAACACTTAGATCCTTATAAACTGGTCCTTATCTTAGGTTTGGGACTTTTACCTTATCTATGTTGGGGACTTATTTTAACCATCTTAGGAAGAACCATCAATCCTAAATTCAAATATAAACATGGCATGATCAATGCCTATGTCGGTGGATTTATGTCAGGGATCACACCGAGTTCTACTGGTGGACAATTCGCTCAAGTCTATGCCTTTAAGAAACATGGGATGAAAGCATCTCAAGGGGCAGGCTTAGTGTCTATGGATTTCTACATCTATCAAATTGCTTTTGTGGTCACAGCTGTAGTGATGTATATTACCTATCTATCAACCTATGAACACGTTGCGATTTCCTTGATGTTTGGGATCGGCTTATTCTTCAATAGTTTCGTGGTTATCGTCTTATGGATCATGGTTGAGTTTCCTAAGCTTTACCATCGCATCTCATTTTGGGCGATCCATATGCTTCATAAGATGAAGTTCATCAAGAATAAAGAAAAGATCTTAGAAGATTGGAATAAGACCTTAGAGAATTTCAATGAAGCCATAGAAAACGTCAAAGAAAATAAATCCATCTTTTGGAAAGTCTTAGGGATCAATATCCTAAAAAACTGTTTATATTTCTCGACTCCATTTTTTATTGCCTGGGTCTTAGGACTTCCTATCGTCTTCGATGACTTCTTTCCGATGTTGGCTCTAGGCTGTTTCATTTCTACCTCTAATACCTTTGTTCCTTTACCAGGGGCATCTGGTGCGACTGAAGGCTTATTTGTCTTGGTCTATTCAACCATCATAGGTAAAGGTGCAGCTGCTTCTACGATGATCCTATGGCGTCTAGCGAACTTCTATGTACCTGTATTGATAGGTGGTACCTTGTTTATTCGTTTAAGAAACATCAATCCGTTTAAATCGATGAAGACCTCTGATCTACTCGAGGACAATGATAAACAAAGCTGACATAAAGGATGTCTTGATCATCGATGAGATCAAGATTCCGTTACTGATCAAATATAAACGGAAACTTCAAATAAGTTTCCGTTTTCTTGAGGGATGCTTGGTGGTTTCTGCCCCTAACCAGGCAAAAGTCACTGATATAAAAGAAGCCTTACTTAAGAAAAAGACTTGGATCTTGAAACATCATCATTTAAGTGAAGGTCATCGTTTGAATCAAAATGAGCTAAGACTACACGATAGAAGAGTCGGCGTAATGTTTCAAAGTGGATCAACTTTTTCCTATTCATTCAATGAAGATTCATTAGTGATCATTCATCCATCACGGATGAAAGAAGAGAATGCGCTTAAACATTTTAAACAAGACTATAGTGAAAAGATATTGGTTCCGATTTTTGAGAAAGCTTGTGTAGAGATGAATCTAAGACCTATATCCTTAAGTTTAAGAGACACTAAATCCTCTCATGGGCGATGTAACAGTAAACATCAGATCACATTATCGATCCGCTTGATCGAATATTCTTATGACTATATCCGTTATGTCTGTATCCATGAATTGGCTCACTTAAGACATATGAATCATTCGAAGGCATTTTATGGTTTAGTTAAGCTATATTGTCCAGAATATAAAAAACTGGTCGCACAAGTACGAACAGTTGTCTTATAGATATTTATCTCCAAGTAGCTTCTTAAGCAAGATCTCATCAGGATCGATATAGATGGTCTTATAATGACCCAAAGAGACCAGACCCAGATTAGCACTGGGTATTTTTTTGACTTGATGGATAGGGGTATAATTGATCCCTACAGTACCTGAATTTCTGGCTTTAGAATAATACAAAGCGATTTGAGCGGCTGATCTTAAGGTCGTCTCATCAGGTTCATCGTGTTGAATGATCACATGAGCTCCATGGAAATCCTTCACATGGACGAAGACATCATTGCGTTTCGCAAGCTTAAAGGTGATCAAATCATTTTGGAGGTTGTTTTTCCCATAATAGATTTGGATCCCATTGTCTAAGGTAAGATGATTATAAGCAGGAGCTGCTTTCTTACGTCGTTTATCGGTGATGGCTTTTAGATAGCCTTTTTCACTGAGCTCTTGACGTATTTCTAAGGCATCCGGTAGTGTCGCATAAGCGATCTGATCGAAGAGGATCTTAAAGTATTCGATCTCATTTTCAGTCAGTTCGATCTGATGAGCGATATGTTCTTGACCTTTTTTACCTTTGGTATATTTTTGAAAGAGTTTACGTATATTGCCTTTAAGATCTTGTTTCTCATCTAGTGGTATCATCATCGGTTCATCGGTCTCAAAGTTAGGGACTTCGATCTGTTTCATACCTTTTTTGACTAAGGATCCATAAGCAATCAAATGGTCTCCTAAGATTCGATACTTATCGCAATCATAAGCCTCTACTAAAGCTTCTTGAAGTTTGATCAGTTTAGATTCATTCTTTTTGATTTCTTTGTTTATAAAACGAATGAGATCACCAGTGTGTTGTTTGATGCGTTCATTCTCCTCTTTACGATGATGGATCTCATCTAGTCCTTCCATAAGTTCCATGACTTTAGGTTCAGTACCTAAATGTGTCAAAGGGATCACATGAAAATCATGATCATAGATGTAGATCTTCGTGGATGATTTCACTTCTTTCATGATGGATTCAAAACTTGAATTGAGTAGACGATGTTCTATCTCACGACCTAATAAAGGTGAGAAACCATGAAACTGAGCTGCTACTGATAAATGAGTATCCATCGAAAAATCTTTAAATGGATCTTTCTTATCATGGGCATCAATAGGGATATATTGTGCTGTAGGAGTAATGGTTCTTCGATTATTCTCAAAAGGAGGGATCCTTTTTAAGGCATCTACGATGCGATTATCATGATCGACTAGGATCACATTGGCGTATTTTCCCATAAGCTCGATATAAAGGGTCATCGTAATAGAATCTCCTAGATCATTTCTTAATCTAAGATCAAACTGAACGATACGATCAAGACCTGCTTGAGCGATCTTAACGACAGTAGCATCCTCGATATGTTTTCTAAGCAACATGACGAAAGCGGTTGGTTCAGAAGGCAAGCGATACTCATGAGCGGTGATCTGGAGTCGATTATAGACCGAGTGACAAGAGATCAAGAGCTGAAATTTCTCTCGAGAAGATTTGCACGTCAATAAGATCTCACTGTCGGAGAGATGATTGATCTTGTTGATCTTGAAGGGACAAAGCTCTGAAAGCTCGGTACTGATCTTGTTTAAAACGATTCCGTCGATGGCCATATCAAAAAGATTATAGCATAACTTGACTTATGAGCCGTAGGTGGGTATGATTTTAGGCAATAGAGGGACACTATGAAAAAAGGATTACTGATTATATTAAGCGGACCCAGCGGAGTAGGTAAGGGTACCGTTCGTGAATTGTTTTGTAAAGACCCAGAGCTCAATATTGCGTATTCTGTTTCTATGACCACTCGTCAAAGAAGAGACAATGAAACCAATGGGGTTGAATATTTCTTCGTGAGTCGGCCTACCTTTGAAAAGGCCATTGAAAACGATGAACTCTTAGAACACGCTGAATTCGTAGGCAACTACTATGGCACACCTAAGAAATATGTCGATGATCTACGCAATCAAGGTAAAAACGTCTTGTTGGAAATCGAAGTTGAAGGCGCTAAACAGGTCATCTCCAAAGTGGCAGATGCCTTGACGATCTTCATCGTTCCACCATCTATGCAAGAACTCGAAAAAAGAATCAGAGGTCGTAGAAGCGAAACTGAAGAAGTCGTTCAGCTTCGTTTAGCTAAAGCAGGCAAAGAGATGGAAAAACTAGGCTCTTATAAGTTCATCGTTTGTAATGATGATCCGCATCTAGCGGCTCAGATCATCAGTTTGATCATTAAAAGACACATGGAATAAACAAAAGCACCTCACGGTGCTTTTTACTTACAAATGATGACCTTTTTATCTAATACTTTTTGAAATCTTCTTCTTAGAACCATGGCTTCTTCTTCGCTCATCGCAGATTTCTTGACGATAAACGCAGTACGATTGGTATTGAAGAGATAGAAACAAGAAGGGGTCTCATAAATGCGCATGATCAGTAAGGTCTTGACAGTAGATGTTCCTGTGGTGTTATCACTGGTGGTACTGACTAAGAAATCATCGATCCCAAATTCATAGGTATATTTTAAATTAGCGAAGAGTTTGTTTTTCTTATAGGCTTTCTTTCCTGAGAAGTAATACACATAGAAATATAAGATACCTATGACTAAAGGACCAAAGGCCAAGAGCCAATCAAAGATGTCCATCACATAGAAATAGTTCCCAAATCTAAACCCATAATAATAAATAGTCCAGATTAATGGTCCAAATCCAATAAAGCTCCATAACACAAAAGTGATCTTTTTCATCAACGTAAAATTTTTATTCTTGATCATACTGAAATGCCAGAATTCGATCCAATCTTTCTCATCGATACTAAAGTTTGCGCGAATGATTTGATCAGTTGAACTTACAGTCATAGATATCTCCCTCGTTTTTAATAATTATAGCATTCTCATTAAATTTAGTTAGAGCCTTATCGACAATCCACAAACCTTTTCTCCAAGCTCTTTTTAAGTTTAGTGCTTAATGAATTTGGGTCATCAAGAAGTTCTTTTCTTAAGATAAGGTCATATCCTTTGTTTAGTGTGAAATAGAAACAAGACTTGGTCTCATAGACTTTTCTTAGATCTTTATAGGCTAAAGTCATCTCTCCCCCATACACAGGACCTTTCTTAATGACTTTAAACGACTCCTCAAAAAACTCATAAGTTAGTTTGATCTGAAAAAGCTCAGGAGTTTGTCTGTATTTTAATGGGTATCCAATAAACCATTTATAAAGTAAATAAACAAAGAGGATCAAGATATAGTATGATCCTACCCAAGTGTTTCTATTAGGATCTTGAGCCGCATCGGCCATATTATAGAAGGCAAAAACAGGTAGGATAAAGAAAACAAGGATCAATAATAGGATCTGTTTAAGCTGGGCGTGTTTTCCTTTTGCCCAAGTAAAGCGTTTATAAATGACCCAATCTTTCTCAGTAAGGTCCATTTTGATACGTTGAGTTTGTTTTTGATTTAAATTAGGCATAGGCTTTCTCCTAGTGTTATGCCCATTATATCACGGTGTTTTTCTCTTATGGGCTAGGGTTTGTTATAATAAGAGTATGTACCTTCTAGACGTCTATATTGAACACAAAACGATTAAACTGAACACCCGTTTCAGTTATCTTTATGATGAACCTATTTTAAGAGGAACTCGAGTCAAAGTCGATTTTCATCACCAAGCTTGTGTTGCGATGGTTGTAGGATGCAAAGCGTATGATGAAGACGTTCAAAAAGAAATCTTAGAGAAGGGTTTTACATTAAAAAACATCCTTGAAGTCATAGATCCATTCCCAATATTAAACGAAGAGCTTCTTCAACTAGGAGAAGTGATCGCTTTAGAAACTTTAAGTAGTGTGATGGCCTGTTATCAAAGTATGTTGCCTAAGATGCTCAAGCCAAATTCAATGGCTCGTTTAGCACGTACAGAAACTATGGCTCATTATGAAAAAGAACCCCTTAAGACAAATGATAAACAAATACAGCTCTTGGATCTTTTAAAAGTAAGAGATATAAATATCACCGAACTAAGAAAGTCCTTTGGGTCATCCATAAATACCTTGATTAAGAATGGTTGTATATCAACCTATGATCGAGAAATCAGCTACGCACCTAAACCATTTCAACAAGTCTTAGCGTCTTATGAACTTAGTAATGCCCAAACTTCAGCTCTTGAGCAAATCAAATCATCATCTCAACAGGTCATTTGTCTCTATGGACCTACAGGAAGTGGTAAAACTGAGCTTTATTTGAAACTGGCTGAAGAAGCCATGAGTAAGGGTAAACAAGCCCTCATCTTGGTTCCTGAAATATCTTTGACTCCGTTGATGATCAAACGTGTCCAAGATCGCTTTGGTCAAGATGTCATCGTCTATCATTCCCATCTCAATGATCATGAACGTTATCTTCAATATCAACGTGTTCTATCTAAAGAAAGCTTGGTGGTAGTTGGAACACGTAGCGCTGTATGGTTACCTTTTGATCAACTGGATGTCATCGTCTTAGACGAAGAACATGATCATTCCTATAAACAAGAATCTACTCCACGCTACCATAGCCGAGATGTAGCCATCCATAGAGCCAAAACCTTTGGATGTAAAGTACTCCTAGGATCAGCTACACCGAGCTTTGAGACCTACGCTAGGGCCTTAAGAGGGGTATATGGCTTAGTTCAATTGCCTAAACGAATCAGTGGTATCTTACCTAAGGTCACGGTGCTTCCTCCAGACTATCGATTCAATCCTATCTTTTCACCAAAAGTCATCGTTGCTTTACAGCAACGTTTAGATCTTCATCAACAGGCCCTCATCCTATTGAATAGAAGAGGTTATGCCCCTATCTATCAGTGTCTACAATGTTTCAGTTCAGTATCCTGTCCTCATTGTGATCGTTTATTGAACGTTCATAAAGAGAGTCGTTTACTCAAATGTCATTCCTGTGATTATCAGACCCCACTGATCCATGTGTGTCCTGTATGTGGTCATGATGAATTAAGGATGATTGGGATAGGAACCCAAAGGGTAGAAGCAGAACTCAATCGATTGTTTCCTCATGCTAAGACCTTACGTATGGATTCAGATTCTACTACCACCAAGAACGCTCATGAGCGTCTATTAAGTGCTTTTGAGAACCATGAGGCAGATTTCCTATTGGGTACTCAAATGATCGCCAAAGGTCTAGATATCGCTAATGTGACCTTATCTTTAGTTCTGGATATCGATAAGAGTTTATTAAGAACCGATTATCGTAGTGTAGAAGATGCCTTTGACTTAATGGTCCAAGCCGCAGGAAGAAGTGGAAGAGGAAGCCTTCAAGGAGAAGTCATCTTTCAAAGTGGTCTTAAGGATCATTACGCGATAAAGCTCGCCATCGATCATGATTATCCTGCCTTCTTTAAGAAAGAAATGAATTATCGTAAACTAGGTCAAAATCCTCCTTATGCCTATCTTATCTACCTTACCTTGAATCATAAAGATGAAAAGATCGCTCAGAGTGAAGCTTTTGAATTATTTGAAGCTTTTAAAGAAAAAGCCGTGGATGTCTTAGGTCCTTCTGATCTAGGTAAACTTAAAGACATCTCACGTTTTAGATTGATCTTGAAAGGCAAGGATCTTGATAAGCTAAGAAAAAGCGTATCAGAGATCTGTTTTAGTCGAAGTTTAAAATCAGAGTTTATTGCGGATGTGAATCCAATGGGAGATCTATGAAAAATCCAAGAGCTTTAGCTTTAGATATCTTAGGTGATGTTTATTTGAATGGCCAATTTGCGAATCTGGCCTTAAAACAACGTCTACAAAATTATTCTGATCAAGATAAGAATCTGACCAGTGCTTTAGTCTATACGACTCTTAGACATCAGATCTCAGCACGAGCCCAATGGATCGATCTTGTGGAAATCAAACCTAAAGAAAAGATCGGTCTGATCATCGACTTGGCCATTATCCAACTCTTTTACTTTGATCGTTTACCAGAATACGCCATCGTCGATGAGAGCGTAGAACTGGCTAAAAAGGATCATATGAGTTCTGCGGGTCTTGTCAATGCGGTCCTAAGAAGAGTCATTGAGCGAGGTCAAAAAGAACTCGTAGGAAAAGATGATATTGAGACCCAAGCTTTGAATCTTTCTATTCCTTTATGGATCTATAAACTATGGGTCAAACAATATGGGGCAGATGTTGCCTACAAGATGGCTCAATCGATGAATACAGAAGCTCAGCTCTGTGCTCGTATCAATACCTTAAAAGCAGATCCTAAAGAAATCTATGCGGATGATAGAGTCATAAAAGGATGGTTGTCTCCTGTCTCTATCAAGAGCTCTGCTTCTCTTTTAAACTCAGATTGGTTTAAAGAAGGCAAGATCGTGATCCAAGACGAGGCATCTCAATGGGTTGCCTATTTTAGTGGGGTCAAAGCCAATGATAGAGTACTAGATCTATGTAGTGCACCAGGTTCGAAATCTACTGCAATGGCTGCCATCATGAACAATACAGGTGAGATCTTAGCCTGTGATCTCTATGAGAATCGCTTAGAGCTCGTACGTCAACAAGCTGATCGTTTAGGCGTAACCAATCTTAAGACTCTCTGTATTGATGGTCGTCTATTAAAAGATCAACATCCTAAGCCTTTCGATGTGATCTTAGTCGATGCGCCTTGTTCAGGCTTAGGAGTTCTAAGACATAAACCAGACATCAAGGTCCATCTTAAACCAGAGACTCTAGATGAACTTATCACTTTACAAGCGGAGCTTCTAGAAAGCATCGCTCAATTAACGAAGATAAATGGGACCCTTGTCTATTCGACCTGTACCCTTAATCGAAAAGAAAATGAGTTTCAAGTCTTGAATTTCTTGAATAGGCATCCTGAATATGTCTTGGTAGAAGAACGTTTATTATTGCCCCATGAAACGGACAGTGATGGTTTTTATATGGCTAAACTGAAGCGCTTAAAATAAAGTATGATAAAATACTGTTGATATGAAACTCATCTATGACCTTAGTTTAAATGAATTGAATGAATGGATCTTAAGCCAAGGCTTAAAATCTTATCGAAGTAAACAAATCTATCAGTGGCTCTATCAAAAAAGAGCGACTGATTTTGAACAAATGACTGAGCTTAATAAAGAACTGATTGCCTTATTAAAAGAGACTTTCATTATCGATCCTTTACGCTTGGTCCAACGTCAAGAGTCAAAGGATGGTACCATTAAGTGCTTGTTTAAGCTTCAAGATGGGGCTTTAGTAGAGACCGTCTTAATGATCTATGACTATGGGAATTCCGTCTGTGTGACCTCGCAAGTAGGCTGTAATATGGGCTGTACTTTCTGTGCCAGTGGTCTTCTTAAGAAACAACGCGATCTAAGCAGTGGTGAGCTTACAGCTCAAGTCATGGCCATCCAAAAAGAACTCGATCTTAGACAAGATCGTGTCTCTCATGTGGTCGTGATGGGATCAGGAGAACCTTTCGACAATTACGATAATGTGATGTCCTTTATGAGAAACATCAACAGTGATCATGGATTAGCGATAGGCGCTCGTCATATCACAGTATCTACCTGTGGTATCATTCCTAAGATCAATGCCTTCTCAAAAGAACATACCCAATTCAACCTCGCAGTATCTTTACATGCACCTAATGATGAACTTAGATCAAAACTGATGCCCATCAATAAGGCCTATCCATTAAAAGATCTTATGGCTAGTTTAAAGTCCTACAGTGTAGAAAACAATCGAAGGATCACCTTTGAATATATCTTATTAAAAGACGTCAATGATCAAGATGAGCACGTCCATCAATTGGCTCACTTGGTAAAAGGCATGAATGCCTATATCAATTTGATTCCCTACAACGTGGTCGATGAACACGGCTATAAACAAGTCGGATTCGTTCACGCCATGAAATTTTATGACAAACTCATGAAATGTGGGGTAAAATGTACTTTGAGGCAGGAACACGGTTCAGATATCGATGCGGCCTGTGGTCAATTAAGGGCGAAAGCAGAGGGGAAACTATGATCGTCACCGGAAAAACAGATATTGGTCGTTTAAGAAAAATCAATCAAGACAGTTATATCATCTTAGAGCGTGATGGTTTTACTTTAGTCTCAGTATGTGATGGGATGGGAGGCGCCAACGCTGGTGAAGTAGCCTCAATCAAAGCCATCGAGTATCTTCAAGAGATCTTTCAGAATCAACCTCCATTAAGCTCAGAAGCTCATGAGATGAAATCGTGGTTGAAAGACAGTATCGAAAGCGTCAACAGCCAACTTCATTATCTAGCGACTTCTTCTGAACTCTATCACGGGATGGGAACCACTATGGTGTGTGTCCTTCATCATAAAGATGCGACCGTGATGGCCAATGTAGGAGATTCTCGTATCTATACTTATCAAGAACATCTTAAACAGATCACCATGGATCATACCTTAGTTCAAGAATGGATCAATCAAGGTCGTTTAAGTGAAAAAGACGCTAAGGTCCATCCTCAACGATCGATCTTGACCAATGTCTTAGCGATCTTGCCTACAGCTTATATCGATTTATTTGAGCTTAATGAAAAAGTAAAATACATCCTGTGTTGTTCAGATGGACTTCATGGATATGTGGAAGATGAAGAAATCGAATCCATCTTAGCTTCAAACGAATCATTAAGAATGAAAACAGGGAATTTAATCAACAGTGCCAATGCCAAAGGTGGATATGACAATACCACCGTTGTATTGATGGCCTTTTAAGGAGACAACATATGAAAGAAATGATTGCTAATCGTTATATCCTCATCAAGAAACTCGGTGAAGGTGGTATGGCCGATGTTTATCTCGCCCAAGACAGCTTTCTAAATCGAGAAGTTGCAGTAAAGATCCTAAGAGGGAAACTCTCTTTAGATCCAGTAGCCCTTTTAAGATTTCAACGAGAAGCCAATGCTGCCAGTCGTTTAAATCATCCCAACATCGTTGAGATCTTTGATGTAGGAGAAGACAAAGGCCAACATTACATCGTCATGGAATATGTAAGAGGAAACTCACTTAAGGAACTTATTTCTCAGCGCGGTGCGATGGAAAAACAAGAAGCCCTTCAAATCATGGATCAATTGATGTGTGCCATCATCGATGCGCATAAAAACAACATCATTCATAGAGACATCAAACCTCAAAACATCATGGTCAAAGATGATGGTACCGTTAAGATCGCAGATTTTGGGATCGCCACAGTATCAGATGCTGTTCAATTAACTCAAGCCGATACGGTATTAGGCTCTGTTCATTATTTAGCACCTGAACTCGCTCGAGGAGAGAATGCTTCTTTCCAAAGCGATATCTATGCTTTAGGCATTACTTTCTATGAACTGGTGACTGGTAAAGTACCTTATACGGGTGAAGCTCCTGTTCAGATCGCCATGAAACATATGCGTGAAGACTTACCTTCAGTAAGAGACTTCAATCCTACGATTCCTCAAGCGATGGAAAATGTCATCATCAAAGCAACCGCTAAAAACAAAGCCTATCGTTATAAGAGCGCTTCAGAAATGTATGAAGACCTTATGAACTGTCTAAAGGACAAATATAAAGATGTTTCTAAAGTTGAATTCTCTACAGACACATTAAACGACAACACGATTATGATCGAACAGGTAGCCAATATGACCCCAACTAAAACCAGACGTAAAATTGGAGTAATTCCAGCCTTGATTGGGATCGTATTTATAGCGCTTGTTGGGATGTCAGTCTATGGGTTTATTTTAATCAGTGGTTTACTTAATCCTCCGGTTACTTTGGTGACAATCCCTGAAGTAGCTGCTATGACCCGTACTGAAGCTGAAGATGCCTTAAGAACGATTGGATTAAGTGTTTCCAGCAACATCAAATATGAATTGACTGATTCGATCGCATCAGGTTTGGTGGTTAAAGCGACCCCAAGTTCAGGAACACAAATCGAAAAAGGTTCTTTGGTAACACTTACGGTATCAAAAGGAATGTATTTCGTCATAGGAAATTATGCAGAACAAAAAATAACCGCAGTTGAACTACTTTTAGCCAGTACGAAAGTAACAATACGTAAACAATTCGATTATGATTCAACCAAAGAAGAAGGCACTATCCTTAAACAAGAACTTCTACTAGAAGGTGATAAGATCGATCCTGCGATGGCTTATGAGATCAAGTTGACCATCGCTGGTAAGGTCCAGTTTACGATCGAAAACTTGATTGGCTATAATGTCATCGTCGCTCAAGGTAAATTGGTTGCGTTAGGTGCCGTTGTTGAACTACAAGTGATCGATACCACAGGCATGACAGTCGAAGAAATCGCAGCACTTACAAAAAATACTGTCATTTCAATGACACCTGGTCCTAATACCTACTACATTCAAAAATCGACCACTAAGATCGTACTTCGTTATTACGCCAATGCAGCGAGCTAGAGTCATACGCATCATATCCAATCACTATACCTGTATCACTGAAAAAGGCGATGTTTTTGCGACCGGTGCCAGTGGTAAGTTACGTAAAGGTGTTTCACCTATGGTAGGGGATTGGGTAGATGTCCTACATGGCTCAGATCTTTCTGTCATAGAACGTGTTTATCCTAGATCCAATCAAATGATGAGACCATCCGTAGCCAATGTCGATGCGATTTTGGTGGTGATGAGTACTTTAAAACCAGAATTCTCAAGTCTACTGGTTGATCGAATCACCTGGTTGGTTCGTCAAGCCAATATACAACCTGTCTTAGTCGTCAGTAAATGGGACCTTTTAAACGATAAAGCAGAACTAGAGAAGACCTTAGATGATTATCGAAAAGTCATGCCTGTTTTTACTGTAGGTAAGGGCGTTGATAACAGTGCCTTGATGAAATTCATGGCCAATAAGATCTGTGTCTTAACAGGTCAAAGCGGAGTAGGGAAGTCTTCTCTTATTAATCGTTTAGATGAACGCTATACGATCAAGACTCAAGAAATATCCAAAGCTCTAGGTCGAGGCAAACATACCACCCGTCATGTGGAATTATTACCTGTTCAACAAGGTTGGATCGCAGATACCCCAGGTTTTTCATCCTTGGATTTCTCGCATATGACCCATGAAGATTTGATCAAGTGCGTGGTCGAGTTTGAACCTTATCGTGAACACTGTCGATTCAGAAACTGTCAACACGTCAATGAGCCTGATTGTGCCGTTAAAAAAGCTGTAGAAGATAAAAAGATCCCTCAAGATAGATATACACATTATCTAGAGGTGAGGATCCTCATCGATCAAAAAAAGGAGATCTACTTATGATCATTGCCCCTTCGATTCTATCAATGGATTTTTCTAAGATACCAACTCAATTGGCTGAACTAGAGAAAACAGAAGCACAGTGGCTTCATGTCGACATCATGGATGGACACTTCGTACCTAATCTAACTTTTGGTCCTGATTTCGTAAAAAGCATACGAAATCAGACTAAGCTCTTAATGGATGTCCACATCATGGTAAGCGATCCTGTTTATTTTGCGGATGTTTTTATTGAAGCAGGGGCAGATCTCATTACCTTTCATTATGAAGCTCTCAATGACCCTCAAAAGGTCAGTCGTTTGATTCATCATATCCAATCTAAGGGAAAGAAAGCAGGGCTTTCAATCAAGCCTGCGACTCCAGTAGAATTGCTTTATCCTTTCTTAAAAGATCTAGATCTTGTCTTGGTGATGAGTGTTAATCCAGGGTTTGGTGGACAAGCGTTTATGCCAGAATCATTGGTTAAAGTAAGCCAACTTAAACATCAGATCCAATTGATGGAATCATCATGTCTCATTCAAATCGATGGAGGTATCAATCAAGATACAGCTGTCATGGCTTTGAATTCAGGTGTCGATTGTTTGGTGGCAGGTAGTTATGTTTTTAAAAACAACATCGCTAAAGCGATCAAGACCTTATGGGAAAATCAGTAACCCTGATTTTAAGAGATATTCCACTTCCTAAAATAGAGACAGACATCATCGGTGTCGATGCGGGGACAGCCTATTGTTTACGTCATCACCTCAAGATGATCTGTGCTTGTGGGGATTTTGATTCGATCGATCAAGAAACCTTAGATAAAGTAAAAAAAAGTACTGAAGTCTTTCAATATCCTGTTCATAAAGATCAACCTGATTCTCAATTGGCCATTGAAAAGGCACTTGAGTTGGGCTATACAGAGGTCTTTGTTTATGGGGCCTTAGGAGGTCGCTATGATCATCATCATGCGAACCTTGTTTTGGCTTATCTTCATCCTGAAGTCACCATCTTAGATCATGATCATTGGATCAAATGTTTTGAGAAAGGATCTCATCTTATAAAAAAAGAAAGCCATGAGAAGCTTTCTGTATTTACTTTAGAATCTTGTGTTATTTCGCTGAGCGAAGTTGAATATCCATTAGATCATTATGAACTTAAGATGAGCTCTATCTTAGGTCTATCTAATACCTTTAAGAGTGAAGCAGCTTCCTTGATTGTCCATCAAGGAAAAGTCTTGGTTATTTGCGGAAAGGCATAAAAAAATCGAGGATTCTCGATTTAGTTTGCTTGTTGAGCCTTTAAAGTCTTCAATGCACGGGCGGAAATACGTAACTTCTGAGGTTTTCCATTAACCACGACTGAAACTTTTTGTAAGTTAACATTCCATTTGCGGCGGGTTGCCTGCAAGGAGTGTGAACGTTTGTTGCCCGAAAGCGCTCTTTTACCGGTTACGGCACAAACTCTTGACATGTTCCGTAGACCCCCTTTCATTAATGCTTGTAAAGTTTACCACGAAAAAAAGGACTTTGCAAGAGCTTCGTTTAAAATAATGAACTGAAAACAAGATGTGTTATAATTTAAAAAGAAGATGGAGGATAACCCATGAATGATCAGAATATCTATGCAGCTTTAGAACTGACCGATCATGAAATCCGCCTAGTGGTGGGACAATTTCATAACCAAAGATTAACTGTGCTCAAAGTAGAAAGAGTTCTTTCTTCAGGTATACTAGGACAGTTTATTATCGATCAGAATGCTGTCGTCAATAGTTTAAAGAAAGCCCTTGAGAATGCTTCTAAAAATATTGGATTTCCCATTAAAAGCGTTATATTAGCCTTACCTAGCGCTTCTATGACCCGTTTGAACCAAAAGGTAAGTGTAGATGTAACACAGCGAATAACAGCGCTAGATCTACAAAAAGCCGTAAGACAAGCCATAAAGATTCCACTGGCGAGAGATCTAGAGATCGTCAATGTCATCATCAATAAATGTATCGTCAATGGGGTCACTTTAAGAAGACTTCCTATCGATGAAAGTTGTGATTCTTTTATCGCAGACATCGATCTATTATGTGCGAATAAAGAACTGGTTTATCAATACGCAAGCATCATCGAAAAAGCAGGTCTAGAAATCACTGAGATTTCATTAGATGGATTCGCGATAGGTAAAGAAGCCAGTCTTTTCGAAAAATCCTTGGATCATTATATCGTCTTATTGAAACTAGAAAGACAAAGTACAGCGCTTAGTCTATTCGCAAAAGGTAAACTGATGTCTACAGAGGTACTTGAAGAAGGTAGTTCTTCGTTGATTCAAGCCATCAGTGAGAAACATCATCTACCAAGCGATGTGGCTGATCGTTTACTTCATCATAATGTTCGTTTAGGATTACAAAAATATCCGAAGTCACCTATTTATTTATGGTCAAACGAAGATCGTAATTATACCTTGACTGAGAATGATGTGGCATCTTTGATCGAACCTAAATTAGATGCTTGGCTTCAAAGTATCCATAGAGCCATATCTCCTATCTTAGGGGATACAAATGTAGAGATCGTCTTAAGTGGAGAATCCGCCGATATCAATGGTCTAGCTGAGACCGTAAGTCGTCAATTGGGTTGTCCTTGTAGTGTCTATATCTCAGAGACCTTAGGCGTGAGATCTTCTGCTTTAAGTGTATGTGCAGGTCTATTCTATGTATTAAAGGACCAAAGCAATTATAGACTCTATCAAAGTGCTGTGGAGATGGAGCAATTTAGTGTTAAAATAAAAGCAAGTATGGGGAAGACAAGCCCAGAAGATACATTAGGGAATAAGTTTAAAACGATGTTTGAAAAAGGTAAAAACTAGGAGGCCATATGAGTGAATTGCAGTACAACCAAGTAGCGAAAATAAAGGTTTTTGGGATCGGTGGGGCCGGATGTAATGCGGTCAATAGAATGGTCGAAGATGAACTTAAAGGTGTCGAGTTTTTTGTCACCAATACAGATCTTCAAGTGCTTAATATCTCTCCATGTAAAAATAAGATCATTTTAGGAAGGACCACAACCAAAGGTCTAGGTGCTGGTGCTAATCCTGAAGTGGGTCTAAAAGCAGCCCTTGAAAGCGAAGAAGATATCAAGGCAGCCTTAAAAGGCGCTGATATGGTTTTTCTTACCGCTGGCTTAGGCGGAGGAACTGGAACAGGAGCTGCACCTTTCTTTGCGAAACTAGCGCATGAGATGGGCATCCTAACCGTAGGTATCGTCACGAAGCCTTTTAGCTTTGAAGGCAAGAAGCGTATGGAACAAGCACTATCAGGTTTAGAAAACCTAAAACAATACACAGATTCTTTGATCATCGTTTCTAATAATCAACTTTTAGAAGCCATTGGTCGTATTCCTTTCGTCGAAGCTTTCAGAGAAGCAGACAATGTCCTTAGACAAGGTGTCCAAACCATTACTGATTTGATTGCCGTGCCGGCCATCATCAACCTAGATTTTGCGGATGTTCGTACAGTTATGGAAAGCCAAGGCACAGCACTGATAGGTATCGGTATGAGCCAAGGTGAAAACAAAGCTCATGAAGCTGCGGCTAAAGCCATTACTTCGCCTTTACTCGAAGCCCATATCAGAGGCGCTAAAAAAGCCATCGTCAATGTGACTGGTGGACAAAACATCAATCTTATGGATGCGGATGATGCAGTTCGTTTCATTCGTGAAGCAGCTGGTGGTGAAGTCGATATCATCTTCGGGGTCGCCATCAATGAATCTCTAGGTGATAACATCATCGTTACGGTCATCGCTACTGGCTTTGATCTACCGAAAGAAAACATCACGACACGTCCTACCGTTGAGGCAACGCGTTTGGTCAACGATCCTTCTACCATCGATAAGTTCGTACCTAAAGAAGATGAACTCGATGATGGAGACATTCCTGGATTCTTTAAATCAAGAGGCTAATGCCTCTTTTTTATTGGGTGTTTCTTTTGAGTTCATCTCATAAACTTGATATGATAGTGCCATGAACATCCTTTACTTTCACGATAGGCTACTCAGAGACATCTATCGATGTGCTCAAGTAAGACATCGTCTACAACACTATATCCAAACCAATAAGATCGATATGATCTTGGTTTCTACACATAATCGATTAAAAGAAGGATTAAAGCCTACAGATTTCTTGACCATGCGTAAAGATCTTGTCTTATACGATACCCAAGATGTGCTTCCTTTAGATGATGTTAAATTATATGAAGATTCCTTGATCATTCAAAACACAGTATTTAAACCTGTTGATGGAACTGTTTTCTTGATAAGTACCGCACCTGAACTAAACTCAACTGCGATCTTTATGGACTTCTTTGCGGATGAACGCTTTGAAGACTACCATTCTGACCTCTCTGATGAGCAATTGGTGGACTTACAAGTCGAAATAAAGAAGAAATCCAAGTATAATTAAGGCTATAATTGAATTAGTTAATAAAAATATTAAAATATTCAATAAAAGTATTGACAAGTTCAATACTTTGTTTTATTATGGGGTCATAAGGGAGAACCCTATGGCAAAAAAAATCAAAATACGTATCCAAACAGAGAATAAACACATCAATCTACCTAAGATGAGACTCAGTCATCTCGTTTGGCTGGTACGATTCGGATTATGGACAACGCGATTCAACGATTCAGTCGATGAAGAAACGCGCGCATCGATTAAGGCCAATCGAAAAGAAGTCATCAAGATCATCAAGATGGTGATCAAAGAACTGAAACCAGTGAAACCATTCACCTTGGTTGAAGTAGAAAGCAAAGATGCCAATATCTTAATTGACATCCTCTAGGAGAAAAACATGAAACATGAAGTAATTGGTACTTGCCCAGTCTGTGGAAACGACCTCACCGTCACCAAACTCAGCTGTGGTGTATGTCACACCGAAATCAGCGGCGACTTTGCCCTCTCGAAGTTCAGTGCTCTAAACAAAGATGATCTCAATTTCATTGAAACCTTCATCAAAGTCTCAGGCAATATCCGTGAGATGGAAAAATCCTTAGGGATCTCCTATCCCACAGTCAAGAAGAATCTGGATGGGATCATCATTAAACTGGGCTTAGAAACAGTAGAAGCCTTACCAGAAGTCGACGAAGAAGACATCTTAGAAAAACTAAAAAACAAAGAAATTACGGTTGAAGAAGCAGCCCAATACCTAAGGAGGGGCACATGAACTACGAAGAAGAAATCATGATTATGGCCAATAAAGGCTATATCACAAGCTCAGAAGAAGAAAAGCTTATCACAGCAGTCTTAGAATCAGACATCTACCAACGGAGGGGACTATGAACAGCAAAGAAAAAATATTAGAGATGGTCAAAGATGGAACCATCACCGTCGAAGAAGGTATTCAACTCTTAAATGCATTAGAACCACAAACAACATCTCAGCCTTTGAATACCTCTAAGAAACCGATGAATGAAAGAATGATCCGTATCTTAGTCGATTCAGAAGATGGAGAACGCGTAAGAGTCAATTTACCTCTAAGCCTCGTTAAAATGGGCATAGACATCAACAATAAATTGAATGTCGGTGGTAAAGCCATCGATCTCAATGGGATCGATCTCACCCAGATTTTATCTCAGATCGATGGGGACCTCAATGGAGAACTCATTACCATCGATGGGAAAGATGGAGAAAAAGTAAGAATCATCGTCGACTAAAAGATGCCACAGGCATCTTTTTTTTAGCCAAAGCATTGTATAATAAGACTATGATTAGAAAAGCAAAAGCTCAAGACCTTATCGCCATCCAAGAACTCTGTCATCTAGACAGCAGTCGTTTACTCTTTATCGATGGGGATATTGAACAGAATGGATTAGAAACACCTTATCAAGACACTTGGATCGAAGTCGATCAAGATGGTTTAAGAGGGATCTTTTTAAGATATCATACCAACCTTGTCTTTTACTTTAAGAAACCTTGTCTAGACATCAAAGGATTTGAAGCTCTGTTTGATGAACGCATCAAAATGATCTCAGCCTGTAAAGCTCATATTGAGATGATGCCTTCATCAGTAAAAGATCGTTTTGAGTTTAGATCGATGTATTTTTGTGAATGCGATAAGCTTGTTAATCAAGACATCAAAATCGAAACGACAAAAGCAAGTATGAAAGATGTTGAAGGTATCATCGATTCAATGAGTCAAATCATCGAGTTTGAAGCTTCTAACGTTCATGAATCCATAGAAGAAAGAATACAGAGTTTAAAAGAAAGATATGAATTAGGTAAAGTCCATGGCTTTATCCTTAAAGATAACGATAAAGTCATCGCTCATGCCTCAACAGGGGTAGAAACAAAATCTGCAGTTATGGTTGGTGGTGTCTTTACATTACCTGAATATAGAACCAAAGGTTATGGTCGAGAGGTTGTGACTGCTCTGACAGAGTATGCGCTGAGTAAGGGTCAAAAGCCATGTTTATTCTATGATAATCCTCAAGCAGGAAAGATCTATCACGATCTAGGGTATAAGACCTTCGATATGTGGTGTCTAGGGAGCCTTAAACCATGAGAATCGCACTCGCCCAACTCAACGTTAAAGCAGGAGACATCGATGGGAATCTAGTATCGATGAAGATGATGATCGATCAAGCCAAACAACAAGGGGCTGATCTCATCATATTCCCAGAAATGGCTGTAGGTGGTTATCTGATTTCAGATCGTTATCTTCAACAAGAAATGATCCAAATGCTTTTAAATGCCAATGAGATCATCAAATCATGGTCCAATGATATAGGCATCATCTGGGGCAATATCCATCAAATCGAAGACGCAAAATCCAATCGTGATGGGAGAAAGAATCGCTTCAACGCAGCTTATTTTGCCTATGATCAACAATGGGTAGAACATGAGAATCATAAGATGCCTGGGATCTATCTTAAACATTGTCTACCAGATTATCGTTTTTTCGATGATTCACGTTTCTTTAAAAGCGGATGTGATCTGTCGATTGAATTAGGATATCCAAAAGGAGAGCTTATTTCTCCGTTTATCTTTAAGCGTGAAAACAAATCTTGTAAGATAGGGGTCGAAGTGTGCGAAGATCTTTGGAGCAAGGATTACCTCATCGATCCGACAGTCATCTATGCCCATCAAGGGGTAGATGTGATCATCAATATATCCTCTTCACCTTGGACACTTAATAAAGAACTTTCTCGAATCAAACGTATCCGTGAACATCAACAGGCCTTAGAAGATAAGATGGTCAAGATCATTTATGTGAATGCCTGTGGGATGCAGAATACAGGCAAAAACGTGCTTTTGTTCGATGGAGATAGTACCGTATATGATGAAGCGGGAAACATCCAAATCGAAGCCAATGATGCCTTTGAACAAGAACTCTTAGTTTTTACTTTGAAAGATCATATTGAAGCTAAGAAACAAGAAAACAAGCTATTAAAAGGATTGCTTACGGCCATCAAAGAATTCGATAAACAGATCTTAGGGGGACAGCTTCCTTGGATCATAGGTATGTCTGGAGGTATTGATAGTTCTCTAAACACTGTGCTCTTAGTAAAAGCTTTAGGTAAACATCGTGTCATTGGTTATAATATGGCCAGTCGATATAATTCTGATAAGACGATCAATATCGCTAAGACCTTAGCTGAAAAGTTAGGCATAGAATATCACGAAGGTTCAATCGAACTCTTGACTGAAGCCACCAATACGACCTTGTCTTCCTATCAACTTGAACCTAAAGAAGATGGTTTACCTTATGAAAATATCCAAGCTCGTTTAAGAGGCCATCTATTAAGCAGCTTCGCTGCGTATAAAGGTGGCGTCGTATGCAATAACGGAAATAAAGTTGAATTGGCTTTAGGTTATGCGACCTTATACGGAGATACGATCGGTGCTTTAGGTCTCTTAGGTGATTTGACTAAGGTACAGATCTTTGAGCTCTGTAAGAGCGTCAATTCGATCTACAAAGAAGATCTGATCGATCCTTCATTGATCGGTGAACTTAAGAATGGTCTTTATACATTTGGTTTGGTTCCTTCTGCTGAACTAAGAGCGAATCAAGTCGATCCTATGAAATGGGGATATCATGATTGGTTGGTCCAATACTTAATGGAGTATCCATCTCATCATCCTATCGCTTGGTTAAAAGCCTATCAAGATGGTTCATGGAAGAAGATGCCTTGTGCAGAAACAATGATCGCTTATGGATTAGATAAACCTAAAGCTTTCGCTGAAGATATGGTTTGGTTTATGAAGGCTTGGCAAAAAGCCATCTTCAAACGTATCCAGTTTCCTCCCATCATTACAGTTAGTCGAGGATCATTTGGCTTTGATTATCGAGAAAGCCAATTGTCTTATTTAGAGAATTCAGAAATTAAAGAACTCTTAGATAAAATAAGAGGTAAATAAGAAAAAAGGTGAACGTTATCGTTCACCTTTACATTGATTAATCTAATTGAAATAAGAGATCGGTATAACAAGGAATAGGATAGTCTTCGATAGGAATAAGGGCTTCTAGTTCATCCGCTAAGGCTCTTGTCTTTTCAAACAAAGGCACCAAGTCTTTTCTTAGGGATAGGCCTTGTTCCTTATGCTCATGACCGCTGGTACTCTTCGCAAGTTGACCTTTTAAAGCGTCTAGATGAGAACTAAGTTCTGTCGTTAAGCTCGTTAAATGAGCGAGTTTAGCTTTAGGAGAAGCTAGATCTTTTAAAGGCAATAAACGAATGATCTCGTTTTCACCTGCAGGTAAGATCTGACGTGAGACCATATCGAGGAAGGTTCTTGTCTCGACTTGGATCGTCTTGATGTAAAGTTCATAGAGGATCTCGCTTCTGGCTTGGACTTCAGGACGAGTATAGATCCCATTGCGTTCAAACAGAACCAAGGCTTTTTCTTCAGTCAAGGATCCAATAGATTCAACGAAGGATGAAATATTAGGAAGACCACGTTTAGCGGCTTCTGTTACCCAAGCTTCAGAGTAACCATCCCCATTGAATAAAACACGTTTATGTTTCTTTAAGATCTCTACGACGATCTTCAGTGCTTCTTCACGGGTATCTTGAAGATACTTGAAAGGTTCTAATCTATCAGCGACAGATCTCATCGTATCTGCAACGATGGTTGCGATCATGGTGATCGGTGTAGCGATCGATAAGGAAGATCCAATCATACGGAATTCAAACTTATTGCCTGTGAAAGCAAAAGGCGAGGTACGATTACGATCTGTATAATCTTTAGGTAAATAAGCCAAGTTTTTGATGAAGGCAAACTTAACTGCTTCTTCAGTAGCTTTAACAGGAGTATTTTCCAACATCTTCATAAAGATATCTTCGATGAGATCCCCTAAGAAGACAGAGATGATCGCAGGAGGCGCTTCATTGGCTCCTAAACGATGATCATTACCTGGACCTGATGCGGATAAACGAAGGATCTCTGGATAAGTATCGATCGCTTTTAGGATAGATGCGACCACCAATAAGAATCTTACGTTCTCATGAGGTTTATCGCCTGGTTCTAGTAGATTTTGGCCATCATCGGTAATCAAGGACCAGTTGTTATGCTTACCTGAACCATTTATGCCTTTAAAAGGTTTTTCGTGTAAGAGACATTCCATCCCATGTTTTTTCGCTGTTTTCTTTAAGACATCCATCATGATCTGATTTTGATCGACGGCGATGTTGGCTTCTTTGAAGACAGGACATAATTCAAACTGAGCAGGGGCTACTTCATTGTGTTCTACTTTAGCGTAGATCCCTACTTTCCATAGTTCATGGTTAACTTCTTCCATGAAATTCTTTACGCGATGAGAAATTGATCCAAAGTAATGGTCTTCTAATTCTTGACCTTTAGGGGCAGAAGCACCGACTAAGGTACGTCCCGCTAAAAGAAGATCTTTACGTTTTTCATACATGGCTTTATCGACTAGGAAATATTCCTGTTCAGCCCCAACCATCATTTTGACATGCTTGACGCTCTTGTCTCCCAAAAGTTGAGTAACACGAGTAGCTTCTCTGCTTAAGGCTTCTAGTGCTTTTAGTAAAGGGGCTTTTTGATCCAAAGGTTCTCCGTTATAAGAAACGAAAATACTAGGGATACATAAGACATTGTCTCTGATGAAAGCCGGAGAAGTAATGTCCCAATAGGTATAACCTCTGGCTTCAAAGGTCGCTCTTAATCCACCGGATGGGAAACTTGATCCATCGGTTTCACCTTTAATCAGGGCTTTTCCTGAAAATACGGTGATGGCTTTACCTTTAGAATCTGGATCTAAGAAACTGTCGTGCTTTTCAGCGGTGTTTCCAGTCAAGGGTTGGAACCAATGAGAGTAATGGGTCGCCCCTAAACTCATGGACCAGTCTTTCATGGCTTGGGCAATCGAATCAGCGGTAGCGCGATCCAAAGGACTTTCCTTGGCGATGGCTGTTTTCCAGCTCTGATAGATCGCCTCCGGACAACGTTCTTTGATCACAGAATCACTAAACAGATGAACAGCGAAATCTTTGAAAGGGTGGTTACTCATAGTGTGCTCCTTTAAATATAGAGTTATTTTACGCTATAAAATTATGAAATCAAGCCAAAAATAGAAAAAATATTCACTTTATTGAAAATAAAATTGAAAAATGATGTAAAAAATGAAATTCAATATTAAACTTACTCGAAAAACTTAGTTTATTCACAATATGAATAAATTTCTATCATTATTTCAACTATCTAGTCTGTGGTATAATTTTCTCAAACGAAGGAGAACATCTATGAAATTTTATCGTTGTGAAGTTTGTGGTTTGGTCTTAGAAGAAGGACAGCTCGAAGAAAACTGCCCAAAATGCGGAGCGCCTAAAGAAAAGTTCATTGAACTTGATCCAGAAGCATCAGAAAAACACGTCCGTAGTGAATTCACCAATGACTTGCATGTTCAATTGATCCATTTATGCGAAAAATTGGAACATGTCGCTGAAGCAGGCATCAATGATAATCTGGACCCTTCATGTGTCAAGATCTTCGTTAGAACCAAAGCTTACAGTAAGCTCTTGAAACAATTGGCCAAAGCTGAATTGGCTGGTCACATCACAAAAGGCAAGTGGTAAGAACCATTGAAGCGAACTTATGTTCGCTTCTTTTTTATAGAGAGAAGGTATCTTAAAGCATTGATCTTCTTCCAGATCAAAGGTGTATAAAAAAACAGAAACATTGTTTCTGTTTTTTAGTCGAGTACGATGACTTCTGTGACTCCAGGGACTTCATCGATCAATAAGGCTTCAACGCCTTCTTTGATCGTATAGTCGATGGATCCGCATCCTACGCAAGCCCCAAAGACCCGAACGAAAACTTTACCGTCTTCGCCCATATGATCAAAGGCTACGTCGCCTCCATCTCTTTGAAGATAAGGTCTAATCTTATCGATAACTTCTTGTACTTGTGTTTCTATGTTCATGTTTTATCTCAGGAAATACATCAGTGAGGCAACCAATAGACCAACGCCTATTCCACCTATAACTTCAAACCATTTATGTCCTAATACTTCTTTGACGCGTGTCATATAGATGGCATTGTCCAATTTAGCATCAGTTAGGATCTGAATGTCTCGGATCAACTGTTGGGTGATCTGGATGTTTTGACCGGCATAATAGCGCACATTAGCGGCATCATACATAACGATCAAGGCAAACAGCGCTGCAACCGCAAAGTTGGTCGATGAAAAGCGCTCTTGTAGGCCTACTGCCAAAGCCAAAGCGACCACGGTCGAGGTATGCGAAGAAGGAAATCCTCCGCTTTCCACAAACAATTTGGAATCCCAAACCTTGGTATTTCTATAGACGACCAAAGGCTTTAAACCTTGGGTCAAGAGATTGGCTACGATGGCTGCCCAAAACGGATACATATTTCCTAGCATTGTCTTTCCTCGCCTGTCATTATATCACAGGAACCAAAGCTGTGTGATATAATGACTACGGTAAAATGGATATGAAATATAGCGTAGGACAAATCGTAGAAGGCGTCGTCACCGGTATTCAGGCGTACGGAGCTTTCGTTCAACTGGATACGGAAACCACTGGTCTAATTCACATCTCCGAGCTCTCGGAAGCCTATGTGAAAGACATCAGTCTTTTCGTTAAGGTGAAAGATGTGGTCAAAGTAAAAGTCTTAGACATCGATGAGAAAACTCATCAAGTAAGACTCTCTTATAAGGCCATACACGATACGCCACGCAAATCTCGACCAAAACCAAGTCGTGAAAAACAAGGCGATACTCTAGGGTTTTCTACCCTAGCCCAAGCCTTGCCTAGCTGGATCAATTCGGCAAAAAAGGAGAAACCATGAGCATCAAACTAGATTTAACCACTGCAGGCAATCCCGATCTGAGCGGCTATCAAGCCTTAGTAACCCAGATCCATCAAAAAATCCAATCCAAGACAGGCACAGGTTCTGACTATTTAGGTTGGAGCACTTGGCCATTTGATTATGATAAAACAGAATTCAATAAGGTCAAAGCTTTAGCCAAGACCATTCAAGAAAAAGCAGAAGTATTGGTTGTATGTGGTATTGGGGGATCTTATTTAGGGACCCGTGCAGCTTTAGAAATGATCCAAGGTTTATATCCTTCAAGAAAATTAGATATCGTTTTCTTAGGCAATACTTTCTCTTCGACCTATATCGTTCAAGCATTAGATCGAATCAAAGATAAAAACGTATATGTGAACGTCATCTCAAAAAGTGGAACAACCACAGAAACAGCCATGGCGTTTAGATTGTTGAAACAATTCTTAGAAACCAAGTATGGAAAAGAAGAAGCGAAGAAACGCATCATCGCGACCACTGATAAAGCGAGAGGTACTTTAAAGACCTTCGCTGATAAAGAAGGCTATGCGACCTTAACGATTCCCGATGATATTGGAGGTCGTTATTCAGTCTTGACTTCAGTAGGACTACTGCCTATCGCAGCGGCTGGGATCGATATCGATGCGATGATGGAAGGCGCTAAACAAGCCGCCAATGATTGTATGAGCGATGATTTAGAAACCAATACCGCCTATCAATATGCGGTCATGAGAAGACTTTTAGAAAAAGAAGGCAAAAGCGTAGAGCTGCTTGTCTCTTATGAAAGCCAAATGGCGATGGTCGCTGAGTGGTGGAAACAATTGTTTGGGGAATCTGAAGGCAAAGAAAATAAAGGATTATTTCCAGCCTCAGTCAATTTCTCGACCGATCTTCATTCGATGGGACAATTCGTTCAAGAAGGCAAGAAGATCTTATTTGAAACCTTACTTTTGGTTAAGAAACCTATGTTGGATATGACTTTCCCTGAAGACATAGATAACTTAGATTCTATGAATTATCTATCAGGTAAGACCTTAAGTGAAGTCAATCTCGCTGCGATGAAAGGGACCTTGATCGCTCATCATGATGAAGCGGGTATCCCTAATATGATCTTGACCTTAGATGATTTCTCAGCCAAATCCTTTGGATATATGGCCCAATGGTTCTTTACGGCTTGTGGTATGAGCGTATATATGTTGAATGTCAATCCATTCAATCAACCAGGGGTTGAAGTCTATAAGAAGAATATGTTTAAGTTATTAGGAAAGATCTAAACAAAAGGACCGTAAGGTCCTTTTTTTATGGTAGTAAATTGTTGATTTGAGTCAATAGATCATTGATCTCATGAAGTAAGCCGTTGCGTGTAAGTTGGATGGCGATGATGGCTTCATAGGTTGTCTTTAATGTTGCCCAATCTTTAGCTTCTATCAAGGCTTTGATGCCTGTAGATAAGGCTTGGATATCACCTTTGGTATCTTTTAATGCGGTGTATTTGGCTTTTAGATCTGTTGTAAGGGTCGTAAGTTGAGTCTTGATGCTTTCATCTAGGATGATCTCATTGTTTTTGATATCGATTAATTTGAGTTTGATTTGGGTTCTTAGTTCAACGTTAGATGCCCAAATGAGTTTATTCTCTAGTCTATTTTCTCTTAGTTCGACAACTTTCGCACGAGCGTCGGCTCTTAGTGGATTGTTAGATTCTCCAACGGCAGAAACACTGAGTGCTCCTACGAGTAAGAATAGTGTGATGCTTAATAATGTTAGGGTAATTTTTTTCATGGGTTCTCCTTAATTATCCAATAACGAGACATCTTCGATGTCATCTTGTGATTTCTGAAATCCATCCAATTCTTCTATGACTTGATTAAGATCTTCAACCATACTTGTTTGGGCTTGATCTACTTGAGGATCATCCTTTTTGATAAATCGACATCCTGACAACAATAAGAGGCAACATCCTATAACAGCACTTTTTCTTTTCATTACTTTCTCCTTATGAACCCATTGTACATAAGAAAGATTAGAAAATCATCGGTTAAACTGGGGCAAAGTTGTGGCAGTTCTTTCTTTTTACGCTGGATTATGGTTTTATAATAATGAAGGAAAGCTCACGTATGAAACAACGGATCTATATTGCGGATGATGAAGCGAATATTCGATTCATCATTAGTTCATTTTTAAAGAATGAAGGATATGAAGTTATGGACTTTGAGAATGGGGATAGTCTATTCGATATGTTTATGAAACAACCTTGCGATATGGTTATTTTAGATCTGATGATGCAAGGAACAGATGGATTAAGTATATGTATGAAACTACGTGAACGAACCAATGTACCCATCATTATAGTTTCTGCTCGTGATTCTGAATTGGATCGGATCACAGGAATAACCATGGGTAGTGATGACTATATGGTCAAGCCTTTTTCGCCTGTAGAATTGGTAGCCAGAGTCAAAGCGTTGTTTAGACGTGTACAAATGGATCAGAAATCTCATCAACAAGAAATCTATACCTATGAAGATATCCTCATCAATACCGCTCAACGAAACGTAAAGATAAAAGATGTTCCTTTAGTTTTGACCCCAACAGAATTTTCTCTATTGACTTATCTTTTTCAACACTCAGAGAGAGCTGTATCTAGAGCGGAACTGCTTAAAAACGTATGGAATTTTGATTTTGAGGCAGATACCAGAGCCACAGACGATATTATGAAACGTCTACGAAAGAAATTGACCTTAAGTGATGTCTTGATCGAATCAGTGTGGGGCTTTGGATTCAAGCTAAGTAAGAAGGAAACAAATGAGAACCCTAAATAGTAAGATATCTCGTCCGATCATTGCTTTGTTTATCATCGTTCCTATTTTGATCATGCTTATTTTTAATGTTTCAGCTCGATATTTTGTGAATAAAGCGACATCCAATGAGTTGACCAATGTCGTCCAAAACATACAAACTCTTTCAGAGACGATCCTAGACAAAGAATTGATTGAGTCAGGCTCGATCATTACCACAGAAAACATCAAACGATTGTCTCTTATCCAAGCTGCCTTAAGGGTATCCAAATACTCGATGAATACAGAGCTGGTCATCCTCAATGATGCAGGAAAAGTCATCTTTCCTCAAAGCTATGAAGATAGCTTTCTCAATGATGCCTTGATTCGACGAGCTTCACTGAAGTCAAGTAGTGAAGATCAGCTTACCCGTTTTATCAGTGGTGGGAAGACTTATATGTTTATCTCGCAAAATGTTGATGGCGTAGTAAGAGACTATCGTGTATTCTTTATCGCTTCTGCGGCTTCTTCAGACGCTTTGATTCGTTTTATGAATTTGGTGTTGGTGCTTGTGTTGATCGTCTCTACGATCATTGCGGTAGGGATCACTTTATCATTATCTAAAAAGATAAGTGCTCCTTTAGTGAATGCAGCTAAAACAACGCATAAGGTAGCACTGGGTGAGTATGGCATTCTAGAAGACAACAGTGATTGTATTGAAGTCAATGCCTTGATTACAGGGCTCAATACGATGTCTAAGAAACTTAAAGCCACTGAAGAAGCTCAACGCTCATTTCTTCAAAATGCCTCACATGAATTAAGAACGCCTTTGATGTCTATCCAAGGGTATGCGGAAGGTCTATCCCAAGGTATCTTTAAAGAAACAAAAGACATCGCTGATTTGATTGGACAGGAATCTCATCGATTAAATCGCTTGGTTGATGAGCTATTGACCTTATCTAGAATAGAGTCTGGTAACTATACCATCGATCATCAAGTGCTTAATCTATGTGATGCGATGAAAGATTATATCCAAAGGGCCAATGGTTATGCCTTAATGGAAAAGAAAACCATCGAGCTAAAAACAGATGAAGATCCTTTAATGATCAAGGCAGATGATGACCTACTCTTTAGAGCCGTTTATAATGTCTTAACGAATGCGATAAAGTATGCATCTACAAAGGTCATTGTTACTTTAAGTGGAAATAAGAGTGAAGTTAAGATCTCCATCCAAGATGATGGAGAAGGGTTATCTCAGAAGGATTTGCCTTATCTATTTGATCGTTTCTATAAAGGTCCAAAAGGTAATTTTGGTCTAGGTCTAGCCATCGCTAAAACATCCATTGAGATGCTAAATGGAAAGATCTCTGCTGAGAATAGAGAAGGAGCTTTGTTTATCATTACTTTACCTCGTCAATAAAAAGGACCCTAAGGTCCTAGTTGTATTTGGCTGTTTTACCTTTTAAATTGGTACTATACACTAAGGTATAAGGCGCATCTGTAGGATTGCTTGATCCACTTGCTGTTCCAGTAAGGAAATCAACTGAGGCATATCCTGCAGGTGCTTTTTGATAATCGAAGATCCATATCGCATAAAGCGTTTGATCAGGATGATCAAGATTATATTGATTTAGATAAGCATAAGCTTCTTCAAAGGGAAGGATAAATAAGGTCTTAGACAATGCTTCTGCGATCGTCGCACTTTCTGTGGTAAAGATCGTTACGGAATGAATACCATTATCGACAGGATAGAAGGTCTTAGGATCGATGATGTGATGATAATACTTTCCATCTGAGCCTTGATAATAATTCTGATCATCTCCTGAACTTGATAGGGAAAATGAATTCGCAAGATAAACATAATCAAGTTCGATGTAAGGATTGCCTCGGATAGGAGCTCTAATACCTACGTTCCAATTCAGTTTATTAGGCTTGGATCCAATCATAACAGAGCTGCTTCCACCAAATGATAGAAGCCCGCTTACTAGACCAGCTTCTTTTAATTTAGCCGCAACCAAATCAGTCGCATAGCCTTTGGCGATTCCTCCTAAATCCAATGAAGCTTGAACATTGGTGATATAGACAGTATTGGCCGTATCATCGATCTGAACGAAGTCCCAACCAATATATTGAGAGGCAGCTTGTAGTTCGATTAGATTAGGGATTGGGGCTAGATCTCCGCCTTCATTAAGACTTTGACCTTCTTCTCTATAATTGTGCCAGATCTTTAAGACAGCGCCTAAAGAAGCATCAAAGGTCCCTAAAGATTTTGTTTGCCATTCTTTAGAAATCAACAATAAGTCGATCAAACTTTGATCGACAACGACAGGTGCAACACCTGCATTATCATTGATGGTCTTAAGGTTATTGACACCTTCGACATCATTGTATTTATCGAAAATATGATTTAATCTTAAGTATTCAGATCTAACGAGATCGACATAGCCATCAAAGCTGCTTTTTTTCTTCACATAACCAGTGAAACTGACTGAGATCTCACTGCCATTCATACTGGCACCGATCTCTGTCAATACAACCACGCACTTATAGTAAGATGTTCCATCAACTGAAGCACAACTGTATTTGGAAGTGTCACTAGGTGTACACCCGCTTAAGGTCAGGATCATCACAATAAATAAGACATAAAGTTTGTTCATAAAAAATCTCCTCGGGAGTATTTTACCACAAGTGAAGGACTCCTGTTTTTTTACTAATCACAACTTATCACTTGTACAAATTATGTTATAATAAACAAGGTAATTTGAAAAGTGAAACTTTTCGTATGAAAGGAAAGGTGAGTTTATGCCACTATGGGTAGGACCAATGAATACACATCTCAATGGTCACAAAGAATTGACAGCACAAAATGAAATTGTTACCGTCAAACCTAAAGGCGATGTATATATTCCATTATCCAATGGAAACAACGCTGCTGTGGAAGTTTTAGTTAAAGAAGGGGACAAAGTTAAGGTTGGGTCATTATTGGCCAAACGTAGTGTTCCATTTATTGTTCCGCTTTATTCTTCAGTTTCTGGGACTGTTGGTCCAGTCAAATCGATGATGCATGCTGTGTTGAAACCTTGCGATCATTTGGTCATCCACGATGATGGTAAATATGAAAAGATCCAAGCTTTCAAACCTTTGGATTTTGAAAAAGCAAGCCGAGAAGAATTGGTTGATTTTATTATGAACTCTGGTTTACAAGGCTGTGGTGGTGCTGGTTTCCCAACCTATATGAAGTATAAGAATCCAGTTGGAATCAATACCTTGATCATCAATGCGGTCGAATGTGAACCTTATATAACTGCAGATTATCGTACGATGAAAGAATTCATCGAAGATCTAGTGTATGGGACGAAAGCTCTATTAAAAGCCTCTACCGCTAAAGAAGCCATCATCGCCATTAAGAAAAATAAAGTTGAAGTCTGTCATAAGATCCAAGCTTTATTGGCGACTGAACCTAACATTAGATTATTCATGGTTCCTGATCTTTATCCTATGGGATGGGAAAGAACTTTAGTTCATAAATATACCAATAAACGTTATGATAAATTACCTTCTGAGATCGGTGTTATCGTCAACAATGCGACAACAGCGGTTACCTTAGCCCAATCCTTGAAATTAGGTAAAGCTACGGATGAGAAGATCGTAACCTTCTCAGGCGATGGATTAAAACATCCTGTCAACGTAAGAGTTCCTTATGGGACAACAATCAAGGATGTCGTCGAAGCTATTGGTGGTTATTCCTCAGAAGATGTCTTATTGATCGCAGGCGGACCTATGATGGGTAAGACCATCACTACGGATCAATTCGTCGTGACTCAATACGCCAACGCCATCACCATCTTAAAAACCAAACCTGAAGAAGCTTTGGCTTGTATGAGATGTGGTCGTTGTAATGATACATGTCCTGCTGGATTATTGCCTGTACGTATCAACAATGCGGAAGCTGCAAAAGACCTCGATCTTATCGCTAAACTAAGCGCTGATCAATGTATCGAATGTGGCCTATGTTCTTATATCTGTCCTTCAAGAATTGACGTTACTGAAGGGGTCAGACGTGCTAAACGTGCCCTTCAATTGAGAAAGAAATAGGAGGAACTCAACATGAAATTTACATTTAGACCTTCTCCTAATTATCGTCAGCCATTATCGACTCAACGCATTATGACTGAGTTGACGATCTGTATCGCTTTGGTTTTAGGTTATAACGTAGGATATTACTTCTTAGTTCATGGGGCTGAATATGGTTGGCACGCTTTAGCGATGATCGCCACCTCCTTAGGAACCGCCGTTGCGGTTGAATCCTTATGGGCCTTCTTCTACGCTAAGAAAAATGTCTTTAAATACTTGTCTACTTCTTTTCCATGGGTTACCGCACTTTTGTTTGTAGGTATGATGGGTGTCAATAAACCACTGTATGTCATCTTCGTTGGATCATTAGTGGCTACCTTAGTTGGTAAATTGGTCTTTGGTGGATTTGGACAAAACGTATTCAATCCTGCTGGGGTTGGACGTGCATTCACCGTATTGGCTTTTGGTGGATTCATTGCCTCTCAAATGCCAGATATCGTTTCAGGATCTACCCCAAACAATGTCATGGAATCTTTAGGCTGGGTCATTACGAAACCTGAAGCTGTCAGTGCTTACTTAGGTCAATTCAATGGTGTATGGGGCTTGTTTACAGGCCAATACGTTGGTGCCTTAGGTGAAACAAATACCTTATTGATCATGGCAGTAGGGATCTACTTATCTTTCCGTAAGATCATTGATTGGAGAGTTCCAGTCGTATTTATTGGTTCATTGTTTGCTTTTGCGACCATTATTATGTTTGC
>JAAXXT010000013.1 GCA_013334325.1 Erysipelotrichaceae bacterium
TGAACAAGATTCGAGGTTCATACCAGAAGTAAGTTGTCAATCGGGAAACGGCAGTGGCGAAGATGATTCCAGCGATCCCAAAATAACGGCCCAAAATGAAGGACAGGATCAAATTCTCTATGGCAGCTAAAACCATGATGTATTTGGTCTCTTTAAAAATTCCGGTAGCTTCCCTGAAGACCCAGATAGGTTGAACGATGCCCATGACATAGAAATTGAAAATGACAGCACTTAAAATAATTCCAGACAGGACATAGGTTTTACCCAACCAAATCGCAATGAGATCCCCAAGTAATAAGTAGAGACAAACTGTACTAAAGGTGGTAACCCATAAACTAATCATCTGTATCGTATCAAAAGCATCTAGTTTCTTCTTGGCACTCTCTACCTCGATGACATTGCCGATGCTGGCGGACACGGAGACATACAGGATGCTAATCATGGACGCAATACTGGCAATCACCAAGTTGTAATTTGAATAGTAACCAACCCAGATGGTTCCCACCAAAATGGAAATGAGCACATTGTCTGTGCCACTAAAGACGACCTGAGAGAATTTATATAAGGCCACGGACTTAATGTTGGTAAAAAGTTCCTTTTTGTCGATAATCCCATCTGATCCTTCAACTCGATGAAGCGCATAAGCGCTCTCCACCTTTCTAGAAAGAATAAGATTGCTCAAGAAAGTACTCAGTAACTGGATTCCCAAATACGCCACATAGTTACCGGTCAACAGAACGACGGTAATCTGCGTTACAGACCTGATTGTATTGAACAGGATGTTGTTTCTGGAGATCAGGTAGTTCTTCTGATCTGCCTGTAGAATCATGGTCTTGTATACAAAGACATATGAGATGACCGTGTTGGCCAGACTGATCAAGTAATACAACCATAAGTGAGGGATAGACTGATCGAACTGAACCACCTGATTGAGGAAAGGCAGCAAAGACAAACCAAACACAGCAATGAGGATGGCAATCTTGGCATAGATCTTGCGATAATAATGTACCAATGCATTGAGGGTATCATTGTCTTTGTTTGCCAAAGGCCTGTAAAAACTGTATATCATGGAGGTAGCCAAACCGAGATCGGCTAGACTAAGCATGATCAGAATGTCTGTAAAGAGCCCATTGATACCAAGAAAACTGACCCCAAGTACACGTATAAAAACCGTTCTGTTGATGAAGTTGAGAAAACTTGAAAGCAACAGGCTCATAATTCCGAATCGGAAATTTCTTGCAGTGTTTCGTGTTCGCGAGTCTAACATATCAGATTTTGATGTCTTCCAAAAGTGCCAGGAAAGCAATGGTGGGGGCATTCCCCCAAGGATAGGATCCATAAGTTTGTGGATAGATTGAAAATCCGCCGCATTCGGCAGAACAGGAACTCATTTGACCATCACGATAAGCAGACTGAAGGGCTGTCAAGCCACGTTCAAAAGTCACGCTCAAGGTGTGATACTCAAACAAGCCTAAAGCAACGGCTTTGGCGGCGGCATACAAGATCATTGAAGTTGCCGAAATATCACATTGACCTCTATCTAGGATTAATAGCCAACCGAAGAAACCATCAGAATACTGGTACTTTAAAACAAGTTCGAGTCGTTTGATCAGTTCATTTGAAAGAAAAAGATAAGTTTCAGATCCTTTTTCGACACCTTCAAGACTGTCTGCTAGACCGCACAGATACCATCCAACCCCCCTACCCCAACCCAGGATGCCCATCTTTGTTTTCGTGTCGGCTTGATAACCGTGTACCGGCAAGCCAGTCAATTCATCGATCCCATTTTTAATGAAGCAGAAGATCTGATTATTGGCTAGATCTCTGATCGAATCATCCTTGAAAATCAGAGCATAACGATATAAAAATGGGCACAATATGCCAATGGCGTCGACATAGATCGACTCTGTGTTTTTTTGGCGGTATGGGATAGATCCTTCAAAACTTTTCATGCAATTTATGACAAAGGCAATCATCTTGTGAAGCGCAACCTTGTATTTCTCATCACCAGTCTTCTCGAAAAGATACATTAGACTCATGCCATTCATGAGGTTGTCTATCGTGTTGATCTTTTGTCCTGCCTCGATCCAACGGTCATGATAAACCTTAATCACAGAAATAGATTCTAATTGGTCATGCCTTAGTCCATAAGTTAAAGACAGAGCAATCATAGCGTTTGGCCAGCTATATCGGTCAATCTTGATGAGGTCTTTTTTTGAAAAGGCAAGATAAATATTTTTCAGTTGATGTTTAACATGGTCTGACGTTGCCAGAATTGGATAATTCAGCAAGTCTGTTTTAGAAAAAGCCATCAATTCGGTCAACATCATTTTTTCGCTGATCATGATTCTCCTTGCCAGTTTTCCATCTTAATATGTATTTAAAGTATACCATTTCCTGATTTTTTATGACTTGAATTAGTGATTTTAAGCAAGATAGAACCTGACTTCTAAGGTGGTGTGTTAAAATTTTAAATCAGAAACTGATTATGAAAAATGAAACATTCTATTGTCGATGAACGTATATAACGATTTGATGGCACAAACCTTGTGATTTTTGATCAACAAAGGTACTAAAGATCCTTCTAAATACACTTATTAATTTAAAGCGAATGTGAGAAAAGAATAGATAATTGCTAAGTTTAAACGCTTTGCTTGTGTAAGTTAGATGTCTTTTCTATAATGACTCTAGGAGAAGCCCATGAAACTTGAACTCTATGAATCTTATTCGTTTAATCCTTATGAAAATTTAGGGGCAGAAGCTTATCTATTAGAAAGCTGTCCACCAGATACTTTACGGTTTTATCTATGGCAAAATGCCCATACCGTGGTCATCGGTAAGAATCAACATGCCCCATCGGAAGTCTTTGTCCAGGCTCTTCAAAATGATGAAGGGATCTTAGCGAGAAGATCCTCTGGTGGTGGTGCCGTTTATCATGATCTCGGTAATCTAAATTTTACTTTTATAGCGCCTACAGGCATCTTCGATATCCAAAAACAAATGGAGATGATTGCCTTGGCTTTGCGTCACGCAGGGGTCAATGCCCAAGTCAATGGAAGAAATGATATTGAGATCGATGGAGCTAAAGTCTCAGGCAATGCCTTTGCGCACTCATTAAACAAACATCTTCATCATGGGACTTTATTGGTCAATGTCGATAAGATGAAACTAGCGAAATATCTCAATGTAAATCCTAAGAAACTTAAACGAAAGAATGTGACATCAGTATCTGCCCGTATCGTTAATCTAAGAGAACTCATCGATATCGATATCCAAAAACTAAAAGATCTCTTGTTTAGAGCGGCTGAAGAATACACAGGTACTTTAGGTTTAAAATGTGAATTCCCTAGTGATAATGCCAAAGCCTATATGAATCAATATGCCTCAGTTGAATGGTTGTTTCCTGAACCAGCGAAAGAGAATCTTGTCTTTGAGGAAGCTTATGATTTTGGTTTATTAAAATGGTTCTTTGAGAGCCAAGATGGAGTGATCGTCAAGAATTCCTTATGGTCAGATGCGATGGATACCCAATGGATCGATGCCTTACAAGCCCATATCAATGGTTGTGTCAACACAGAGAAAGCCATTGCGGATCGATTAAGGTCTTTTCTAGATAAACATCATACTGAAGATATAAAACAGATCATTGAATCATTTGAAGCTTTGGCTTCAATTAAATCTTAGGATGAAAAAAAGGCACCGCAGATGCCTTTTTTTCATTGCCTAAAATCTACAGGGGAACTGTATCTCAGGATTTAAGATAAACTACATTAGAGCTAGGTCCAAAGAATTTGACTTTATTGACCGTGGTAAACGCTCTAACTTTATAATAAGTGCTCTGTCTTAGACCAACCTTACTTACGTAAGAGGTCGTATTGACCGCAGAGATTACTTTATATGGTCCTGCATAAGAGGAGGAAGAACTGATCTCATAACTTGTAGCGCCTACTACTTTAGCCCACATTAAGGTATTTGTGCCTTTTGAGGTCTTTCCTGTAAGAACGACCGCAGAAAACTCAGGGGTTAAACTTAAGGATGAATAATCAGAGTAGGTTTTTTTAGATCCGCTATTGACATAAGATCTAACTTTAAGATAAATAGGAGTGCCTACGCTTAAAGCTTTGATCGTGGTGCTTGTTTTCGTTCCAAGATAGACCACTTTATATGTCCCATTAATATCAAGGGACATACTTAGTTCATAACCCGAGACCTTAGTGACTGATCTAAAAGTCACTGTAGCGGTGTTATTGGTGGCTTGACCACTGATTTGAGGTACATCTGGTGATGCAGCAGCAAACGCAGTAACCCCAGTCGAGAAGAAGAAACCAAACGACAAGGATATGACCATTAAGCTTTGAGCGATTTTGCTTCTCATGGATCTCCCTTGAAGAGATAGATGTTCATCATTACTCTTCCTAGAAATTGTATACCCCAAGAGTGACCTTGTAAAGCCAAGATGATGTTTTTTAACAACCTTTTTATTCTTTATAGATATATTATATATAAATAGAGTATATATTAGTTGTTAATCGGTGAACATAGCGTTCCTTCTATTTACATCAATGGTATCTCTCTACTAATTTATAAGTCTGAGATATTAAGGATATGTTAAAATAGAAGTACTGAAGGTTATCCTAGATGAAAAAAAGAAAAAACCGTAATATCTTAGTATTTGTATATCTCATTTTAGTAGGACTCTCCTTATTTTTTGTCTTAAGCCACGGGATCAATAGTGTCCTTTTTAATGAGATCAGAAAAGGAACAGCGGATCCTTTTGGATTGATGGTGTTCTTCTTGATGGGGCTTTACCCCTTATCTTTTCTCGTATCTAACTTTATTTTAGAAAGAGAAATGACAAAATCAGATTGGGTCTTAACGGTCTTGAGTTTTATGATAGGTGCTTTCGCTTTGGTGCCTTCTTACTTTAAACCTTATGTAAGAAAAGATAGACCTCATAGTATCAAGCCTACTTTTATGGCTTGGTTAGGATTGGGATCAACCTTAATGTTTCTAGTCTATGGGATAATGGTTGGAGACTCTGTTGCTTATAGTTCTCAGTTTATGAGTGATCCCTTGGTCTTCATCATGACATTAGATTTCATTACGATGACCATCTTAAGTGTCTTGATTGCGAAAGAACACTCTGTTGGATGGAAATTTGCCTTCTTACCATTGGTAGGATGGTGGGCCATATTACTGGATTGATCATAAAAAAGGATGAACGATGTGTTCATCCTTTTTATTTAATTGATAGCTAAGAGTTTGTTGAGTCTTAAGAGGTTTCTGTGTTGACATAAACGATGATTGTCAGCATCAAGTGGGTCTTCGCATTAACACTCAGTTGACTAAACAGGACTCAGGCTTCATAAGACTTCCGATGTAATCATAATTAGGACCAGCTTTACGCTCATCCATAGGGTGTTGATCATGATCAAGATGTCTATTTCTTTAATGTTGGAGATCTTAGAGATGTCCATAGTAAGTTGAACACTCACCAAAGTTAATAGTTCGTTGGTTGAATAATGGGTTGTGATGCTTTGGACACTTTAGTAAACCTCATAAATCCTAGTGGTCCCATAAAGCTTATGCGCTCTAACTTTTAGTTGCATCAGGCAATATGTGTAATATCGAAAGAAAGTCTGTGGTATCTTTAACTAAACATAAGTTCCTGTAGCACTACTCGCTCTATAGACAAGGTAGCCTACCACTAGATCACTTGTTGTCCATGTGACAGTAAGTGAGGCATTAATGTTGAAACTACAGTTACAATGGTAGGCAATGAAACACTAGTACTGAAAGGTAAAGTAACTGAAGATAGGATCAAAAACAGCATTTAAAAATAAATGGCTAAAAAATCTTGTCTAAACTTACTCAATGTGTGTACCTATTCCCTTAACTGTGAATCATTTGTTAGTCTCATCATACAATTCAATGACTAAAATATCCAATATCTAAAATACGGTATCTCAAAAGAATCACTTTTTAATCAAACTAAATTCATCAGATGTTGAGCTTGATCGAATGTTAATTCATCGATCTTATTGGTCATATATTTATTATGATAGGTCTTGGTAATGAAACAATAACCACTTAGTCGATCCTTTAAGACTGATTCTTTATCTTTGATCCACACCTTGTTTTTATATAAGTAAGATGTTTCTTCAATGATCTTACCGACGAGTTTTAAATCGACGATGTAGAAATATCGATCCGTCATGGTTTATTCTCTAAAAGATCTTTCTTCTTTTGTTGAGTTTGAATGATTATAGTGCTTATGATGAATAACCCTACGATTGTAGTAAAAAACAAAATATTTTGAACTTCTTTTTCTTTAATTATCATTTTAGTTGGTCCCCTGTTAATTTAAGGATAAGCCTTAACGAATTCAAATGCTACACACGATGAGTGTGATTTATGTGTTTTTGAGCGATATATAAAAAATCAGCGTTTTTTTTCTGATTTTTTTGAATGTATTTGAGAGTAAGATAGAAAATAATAGAGAACTAACTTAAACAAAGATCGAAACCACTAGGATATACCACAATGGATCAAAGTCCATCTTTAAGAGGTAATCTTTTAGGAAAGCCACTACAGTGAGGACCCCTGCGTGAATGAAGTAGATACTTCCACTATGAACTGCTAAAAAGTTGAATTCAAGCTTCAACTTTTTCAGTTTTATAAATAAGGTGAAAGTAGATAGATTTCCTAAGACGACAAAGGGAGATAAATAACCATAGAAGTAAAGCTTAGGTGTGATAAATGCTTTTTTATGGGGGGAGGGAAAATATGAAAGAATTAAACATTGAGAAAAATGAGGCTATGTTTAGGTGTTTTTTTCCTTTAGAACGCTTTATTATATCTTCGTTTAAGTTTTTTTAGATAAAAAGATGTTTTTCAACATCTTTTTTAATCATTCATTTAGTTTTAGATTATTCTCCAGCTGGTCTTAATTCTTCTATGGTGGAGATCAAACCACCCATTAACCCATCAAATAAGGCAAGGTTGGTTTCTCCACCTTGGATGAGCCACTTCTTATCGACTTTGACCATTTTGACTTCGACTGTGGTTACTTTGTCTTTAACTACACCTTCAGAAGCGTCTAAGAAAAGATCGATACTGAGCTGAGTGAACTGTTCTTCAGTACCCCCTGCGAAAGCCAATTTAAAGGCTTCAGCGATGTATGTGGTCATATAGGTAGTAATGACTAAACCGAGGTTAACGGTCGTAAATTCAACGCTTACTGTGGCACTTAGACCATCTTCAGCGATCACTGTTTCTTTGATTTCATAATCATAGGATAAGATCAATTCCATCATCTTAGTAGAGACTTCATTAGGTGTTTCTGGGCTCTCAAATGGATCACCGGTCATATTGGAGACATCCCCATCGAATAGACTGGCATAATCTATGACTTTTTTCTCTTTAAAGGCATCTAAGAAAGTAGCGATTGTTTCTTCAGGTTTCTCTTTAGCGCCACACCCACTTAGACCTCCAATAAACAGCAATACCATAAGTAGACTCAACAGTGTTTTTTTCATACAGTTCCCTTTGTTTGATTGGATATAGTATACCTTATGAATGGATAAAGAAAAAGAGGACACTTATTAAAAGTGGCCTCTTATGTATAAGCTATTAAAAGTTGATACGTTTCTCTTCTATAACCAAAGGTCTTTTCATAACTCTTTGGTTGATACTCAAGACATATTCACCTAATACACCTAGAAAAATTAATTGAAGTGAACTAAAGAAGAAAATACCTACGATGATTGGGGTTATGCCTGCATTGAATTCATTCCAATACAGCAATTTCAAACCGATATAAACTAAGGTGATCAACATACTTACGATTGAAAAGAAGAATCCAATAAAGGTCGCCATTCTAAGACCAACCTTAGTGTAGGATGTAAAACCAACCATAGCAGCATCATATAATTTAAAGAAGTTATTACTGGATTTCCCATGTCTTCTTTTCTGTTGGGTATACTTAAGTTCTTTTCTCGCAAAACCTAATTCAGCGACGATGCCTCTTAAATATGGAGTTGGATCTTCTAGACCTTGAAGTACTTTGATGAATTCTTTGTCGTATAAGCCAAACCCTGTAAAGTGTTGGATTTGTTCAACTTGAGACATTTTCTTGATTAAAGCATAATACACGGATCTAAAGAAATAAATGATCCCGTTTTCTTTGCTTTTTACTTTTATTCCAATGACGATCTTATAGCCATTTTCCCATTCTCTTACAAAGTCCTTGATCATCTCAACAGGATCTTGAAAATCAGCGACGATCAATATGGTACAGTCTCCTGTACTTTGGGTCAAACCATAATAGGGTGAATTAAATTGACCGAAATTACGCGCATTAAAGATCGCTTTGATATGTTTGTCTGAGTGACACAACAAGACCAATTCATCTCTCGTTTTGTCATTGGAAAAATTATCGATGAATATGATCTCATAATCATAAGATCCACAGGATTCTTGGAGTACTTTCTTTATTTCTTCACTGATCAATCGAACATTTTTTTCTTCATTGTATGTTGGAATGACGATACTTATTTTTTTCATATCTTCCCCTTTTTGATGTCTATGATGAGATCTTTTATACCTTGTTCAAAGCTAATTTTAGGGTTCCACTGTAATAATTCTCTTGTCTTACTCGTATCAACTTTCAAGTTTACAGGTCCATGACTTGAGTAAGGGATAATTCCATAAAGTAATGGACTTGTAGAATGTGTCAAATCCTTAATGAGTTCAATATACTCTGATAAAGGTCTTGATTCTCCGTAAGCGATGTTATAGACACCACTTCCACACTCATAATACGCAAAACTCATCAAGCTTTCAACACAATCATCGATATGTAGATAATCCCAGGATTGAATAGCTTGTGTTAAAGGTACATCTTCATTTTTAAACATCAGTTTGATACATTGGTTGATCAAACTATGCTCATCATCACCTGGCCCATAAACGCTGAATATTCTAGCCCAATAGAAAAGAATATTATTCTTAGAGGCTATTTCTTCTAGTTCATGATGAGTTCTTTGTTTAGTGATCCCATAAGCACTAAGTGGATCCTCATGGGTCGTCTCATCGATGTTTTCTTTTATTCCGTATTCTGCTTGAGATCCTATCCCGATAAACTTTTTGACTTTGAGCACTATCGCTAGATCCATTATAGCCAAAGCGTTTTTATAGTTTTGATTCTGTAGAGATTCATTTTCACGATCAAAAGATCTTATCCCATCCCACGCAAGATGATAGATCATATCGATCTGTTGATCGATGGATTGGGTGATCATTTCTATATCACTAAGCTTAGCTCTTATGACGATACAGTGAGGATGATGAGGTAACTTATCACTGTTTTTTGAATCAGGGCGAACGATACAATAGACTTGGTTTCCTTCGTTTAAAAGTCTGTTTACGAGTTTTAAACCAATAAAGCCAGTTGATCCAGTGATAAGGATGTTTTTTTTAACCATAAGCTTTCCCATTTATAGACTCATGAGGTAATTATAAAGATCACGATCTATGCGTGGTTCTTGGTCTTGATTAGGTTTCCCAAACTCTAGTTTAGGATAGACATAGGTAAGATTATCTAACTTGATTTCTATGATTTCAGGTAATCCATCAGATAAATGAAGCGACCCTACATCACTCAACGAAGCGATCTTAGTATATTTTAGATCATACGCATAAGCGATCTTCTCAAAGTCAGGGGTTGAATACCCTTCATTTTCTGTGGTCATGGCGTATTTTGAATCAAAATACATTTCTTGGAAATGAGTGATCATCCCTAGAGATCTATTATTTAGGATGAAGATCTTGATCGGTAATTTCTCTCTAGATACAAATTGTAGTTCTTGGATATTCATTTGGATCCCACCATCCCCATTGAATGAGAACACAGGACCTTGTGAGGCGTAATAAGCACCAATGGCTGCAGGTAATGAATAGCCCATAGCGGCGTGACCACCACTGAATAAAACTTTTTGATTTGGTTTTGTGATAAAGGATTGAGCGACCCAAACTTGATTTTGGCCTACATCAGTGGTGATCATGACCTTATCAGGGATAGATTTACTTATTTCTTTGATGATGATATTGGCTTTTTGTAGATCTTTGTCTTTAAGCTTAGCCATGATTTCATCGCATACTTTAAGCCACTGGATTTTCTTAGAAGGAAAAGACTTAAATTCATTAAGTAGAGGAATCAAGTCTTTAAGATCAGCTTTGATTTGAAGCTCATCATTTTTGATTTTATTTGAGAACTCATCTTGATCGAGATCTACTCTGATCAATTTCGCTTGATGGGCAAAGTTTTCTACTTTACCGCCTACTTGTCTTACATCCAATCTACTTCCTAAAGAAATGATCAGATCGCTTTTCTCTACGATAAAGTTAGCGTAGCGATGACCATAAGCACCTATAAAACCATAGTTGAAGTTAGAATCAGATCTCATACAATCAAAAGCCAACATACTGGTGACCACTGGTATCTGTAGTTTTTCAACCAAGGTTCTAAAAGCTTCGACTTGGTTACTTATCTTAAGACCAGATCCTGCGATGATACAAGGTCTTTTTGAAGAAGAAATCAAGCTCATCATTTTTTCGAGTTCAACAGATCTTAATTCGAGATCTGTTTCATTAAGATATCCTTTAAGTGTTGTAGGATCGATGTCTTGTCTAAATACATTCATTGGGATATCAAGCAAGACAGGACCCTTTCTACCTGACATACATAGACTATAGGCTTTCTCAAGTTCATATCGAATATCATCTGCGGATTTGACATAAACGGCATATTTCGTGCATTCCTTGACCATAGACACGATATCTGTTTCTTGGAAACCTTTTTGTCTAACAGCTAGGCCACTCTTAGATTCATTGGTGTTGACTTGGCCTGTGATAAAGATCGTAGGGATCGTATCAAAATAGGCATTACAAATACCTGTGACTAGGTTTGTAGCCCCTGGTCCACTTGTCGCAAAGGCAACGCCTGGTTTACCAGTGACTTGGGCATAGGCACAAGCTGAAAATGAGCTGGCTTGCTCATGATAATTCGTATGGGATCTTATGAGTTCCTTGTTTTTATAGAGAGAATCCATAAAATGAGTAAGCATACCTCCAGGATAACCAAAGACATCAGTAATGCCTTTTGAGACCAAGAAGTCTACCACATAGTCTGAAACTTTCATTTGACGCTCCTTACCATTAACTCCATGAATCAACGATGATCTTATCATACCCTAAGCTTTCAACCATTGTCTTCATATCCGCAATAAATTCGTTTGATCCAGAGATATAGAAATAAGATTCTTTATTATCATAGCGCTCTTCTAAATCAACGCTTTCTATTCTTCTGTTTATGGAACCTTCACTTACTTCTCTGGTGACATATAGGTGTAAATGATCCTTATCGATGAGATTGATTCTTTTAGCTTCGAGTAGATCACTCATGGTTTTCACAGAATAATGAAGATGTAGATGAGCTAAGGCATCTATAGAAGACAAGTAATCTATGATCGCTAACAGTGGGGTTATCCCTACTCCGCTACATAACGCTACGATCTTAGTGTGTTCATCAAGTTCAGGTAAGATAAAATCTCCATAAGGATACTTTATCGTTAGCTCAGATCCTACTCTTAACTCTGTATTGATTAAACTAGAATATCCACCTTTACTTTTAACGATGATCTCAAGATCACTCTTTTTATCCTTAGAGTATGAAGCAATACTAAAAGGTCTTGAGATGGGCCAATAATCAGAAGCAGAAACTTTCTCAAGGGTCAATTGTAGATATTGTCCAGCTTCATAAAAAGTAGGTCTTTCAGGTCTTAAAGTATATTTCTTTAAGCCTTCTTTAAGATCTTGAATATGGATCACTGTACACTGACTAACGATAGGCATTAGATCCCCTCAAAGAAAGCATTGAATGTTTTTAGGATGTAGGATAATTTCCTAGGAGATAATCCTGGATATACCCCTATAAAGAAAGTATTGTTCATAATATAGTCTGTGTTTTCTAAGCTTCCGACTACTCTATATTCGACATGTTCATAGGCAGGTTGTTTGGTAATGTTTCCTGCGAAAAGTTGTCTGGTCATGATCTTATGTTTCTCTAGATAATCCACGATCTGATTTTTAGTGAACTTATCATTTTGTTTAACAGTGATAGGAAAACCAAACCAAGAAGGATCTGATTTTTCTGTAGCGTAAGGTAAGACAAGGAACTTTTCGAATTGTTTTAGACCCTCGCTTAACACAACGAAGTTTTTCTTTCTGCTTTCTACAAAACCAGGTAGTTTCTTAAGTTGGGCTACACCTACAGCAGCTTGCATATCCGTGATTTTTAGATTATAGCCAATATGGGAATAGACATATTTATGGTCATAGCCTTTAGGCAATTGACCAAATTGCATAGAGAATCTTCTACCACAAGTATCATTGGATCCAGGTTCACAGAAACAATCTCTTCCCCAATCTCTAAAGGATTGGACCAAGACTTTATATAAACTAGTGTTGACTAAAACAGCTCCGCCTTCTCCCATGGTCATATGATGAGCAGGATAGAAGCTTACCGTTGAGGCGTGGCCAAAGGTACCGACCATTTTCCCATTATAGGTAGAACCTACTGCGTCGCAACAATCTTCGATCAAATAGAGATCATGTTTTTTCGTAAAGGCTAATACCGCATCTAGGTCAAAAGGATTGCCTAAAGTATGGGCGATCATGACGGCTTTTGTTTTTTCAGAGTAGGCTTTTTCTAGTTCATCAACTTTGATATTATAGGTTCCTATTTCAACGTCCACAAACACTGGGATCAAACCATTTTGAACGATAGGATTAATGGTCGTAGGAAAACCTGCAGCCACTGTTATGACCTCATCGCCTGGTTTTAAACGTTTTTCGCCTAACTTAGGGGATGTAAATGCGGTCAGTGCTAAAAGATTGGCAGAAGAGCCAGAATTGACCAATAGACAGTATTTTACGTTCATATATTCAGCGAAATCTCTTTCGAATTCTTCAGCGTATCTACCTGAAGTCAACCAGAAATCTAACGAGGCATCTACTAAATTAACCAGCTCATCTTCATCATAAACACGTCCTGCGAAAGGTACGACATTTTTGCCTTCTTCAAACTGAAACTGTTTATCATGAAGCTCTTGTTTATAATATTCTTTTACTTTTTCAAGTATTTCGTTTCTTAGATCTTTTCCCATGGGTTCCTCACTGGTTTAAATACTCATCGATCTGTTTAGTCATGACTTCATCGATGTTTTCTTTTTTAAGATAAGCCATCATCCATTCTATGGTCTTATTAATAGACATAGTCACATTCCATTTAGGATGCCACCCAAAAGTACTTTTTAGAAGTGATGAATCTAGTTTTAAGAATCCTGCTTCATGAGGACCATTATTACTTAAGATCTCATAATTGAAGTTTTGTTTAGAATGTTTCATCCATGTCTCTGAGAAGATCTTCACCAATTGACCTGTAGAGACACAATCTTCATCATTAGGACCAACATTATACTGTCCAGCTTTAGAAGGATCTTTACTTTGTACTTGAGCGATCATTAAGTAAACGAAAAGAGGTTCTAAGACATGCTGATAAGGTCTCGTAGAATATGGATTTCTAATTTTAAGCGTGGTCTTATTTTCAATCGCACGATAGCAATCTGGAATGATACGATCAAAGGCAAAATCTCCTCCGCCTATGACATTGCCTGCCCTTACAGTAGAGACAGAAATGCCTTGTTCTTTTAGAAATGAACGAGTATAAGATGCAGTTACAAGTTCTGCACAAGACTTACTGTTTGAATAAGGATCAAAACCATCTAGGATATCTGTTTCACGATATCCATAGATCCATTCATTGTTTTTATAGACCTTATCAGTCGTTATAATCACTACTGATTTTACACAAGATGTATTTCTAATACATTCTAGAATATTGACTGTACCCATGACATTGACCTCATAGGTATATTGAGGATCTTTATAAGACTCTCTTACGATGGGTTGAGCCGCTAAATGAAATACGATCTCTGGTTGAGCTTCTTCGAAAGCTTTAAAGAGTGATTTATAATCTCTAATATCCCCAATCGTATGATGAAGCTTAGATCCATAATTTAACAATCCAAAACAGTTAGGTTGAGTAGGAGCTTCTAATGAGTAGCCAGTGACTTCAGCTCCAAAGCCAGTAAGGATCTTTGTAAGCCAAGATCCTTTAAAGCCAGTATGTCCTGTAATAAAGACTTTCTTTCCTTTATAGAAATCTTTCATGTCTACCACTTTCTCCAAGGGGTATCATTGGATTTCCATAGTTTATCTAAGAGTTCTTTATCTCTTAAGGTATCCATACATTGCCAGAAACCATAATGTTTATAAGCTGAGAGCTGACCTTGTGAAGCTAAGGTCTCTAAAGGATCTCTTTCGAAGATCGTACTATCATCTTTGATGTAGTTTAATACTTCTGGTTGAAGGACCATGAAACCTCCATTGATCCAGCCTCCATCTTCTACAGATTTTTCTTTGAATTGTTCAACAAGATTATCATTTGATAACTCTAGCATCCCAAATCGACCACCAGGCTGAATGGCAGTCAAGGTAGCGAGTTTACCAGAAGTTTGATGATGAGTGATCAAGGCATTGATATCGACGTCTGAGACACCGTCTCCATAGGTCATGATAAAGGGCTCATCTTGAAGATACTTAGAGATACGCTTTATTCGACCTCCTGTCATTGTATTTAGACCTGTATCTACGATGGTTACTTTCCAAGGTTCAGAGGAATTATTATGCACGATCATTTCATTGTTACCTTGAGTAAAGTCAAAAGTAACATCACTCATATGAAGGAAATAATCTGAAAAATATTCCTTGATGACATATTGTTTATATCCAGCACAGATGATGAATTCATTGATCCCATAAGAGGAGAAATACTTCATGATATGCCAAATAATAGGTCTATCTCCTATTTCGATCATAGGTTTAGGTATAAGATGACTTTCTTCACTTATTCTAGTTCCAAACCCACCTGCTAAAATGACAACTTTCATTTTATTACTCCCTTATCTTATAGTGTTATGGTATAACCCTACGAAACAATTATCTCATAGAATTTTAGGGTTCTAAGCATAAATCATCTTAAGTTACTTAGTCATTCACTTTAAAAGACCATCTTTTATTGATGATAAAATTAAGAGGTATAGTAACAAGTAGCACGATCAATGGGGCACCATATTTAGAAACTTGTACCTTTTCAACAAGCACGATCAATAATAGTGAATTTAATAGGATCCCTGTAAACCCATAAGCGATAAAAGTCTTAAATAAAGTAACTAAACCTGATCTTTTTTTACCCGTCTTATTTATAAAGACATATCGATTATTCCAATAAAACGAGTTGAGTACACTGACTATAAACCCTATCCCATTCGCAATTAAAAAATGGACATTCATTGAGACAAATAAGACATAGATAAGATAGGAGATCAAAGTATTGCTTACGCCTACCAAACCAAACAATATAAACTGAACCACAGGTTCAAGTTTAGGATTGCTTCTAAGTTTGGATAGTTTTTCATTAAAATACATCTTAAACAAATTTATCATTGAAGTTCCCTTATCATTTCTTAACACAAATTAAAAGTGAACCAGTATATACTCATCTCGCTCGATTACAGAGCCTTCAGAAGGCCATTTAGGCATTGACTTAGAGAATTCCACAGCTTCTTCATACATCGCATCAGTGCCTTGGATAAGGTCATAGCCTAAGTACTTAGCGTAGTTTAATAACTCAGTATTGACTTCCCCAAAAGCATGGATTCCATAGTTTATAAACGACAAGCCATTGGTTTGGGTAAACTTTATAAGATATTTAGAAGAACCATCTGAACTAGGGTTTTTCTTATATAGACTATAAAGATAACCACCAAAACTATCTTTCTTAAGATAGATGTATTGTTTAATATTGTCTGATAATTCGTAGCGACCTGTAAATATGATGGGTTTACTTAAACCATACTTATCTTCGACATACTCACACACAGAAATCATTACTGCGCTTTCTTCATCGTAGCGCAGTTTATCTACAATAAACCCTCGATTAATATCTATGATCTGAAACAACATCAGAAAAGAAATCGAACCTAAGGCAAGATTCTTTATCCATTTCTTATGAACTTGAGTAAGGATAAACTGAGTAAAAATCATCATCATAAAACCCACAAAGATCCCGATAACTTGAGAAGCACGATAAGGTGTGATCTTACCTTGAAGGACAGTTAATGAGAATAGAGATAAAAGCAATAACACATAAAGGATAAGTAGGATAAAGCTCTTTTTTTGAAGAGAGAATTTAATAAACAAGATGAACCCAACACCAACAGAAATAATAAACATAGAGATAGGAAAATAATATAAACTCGCAATACCAAAATAATAACCAAAGCCCATAATAATTTCCTTTATTACGAGTATAAAATTTTGATGAAACCACACTATACCTGTATCCGCACGAGTACTCGGGATTAGTCCATACACTTTCATCAGTAATGCGGTAATTCCATATTTAAGTATGACCCCTAAAACAATCAGCACTAAAGCAGTCAAAAGCTTCTCAACGAGACATTTAAATGACACTGAAGGAGAATACAACTTCTCTAGGATCATAAGGATTAAAATACCTGATAAGAATACGGTTGTGAAAGATTCATAGGTAGAAAAGACAAAACCAAGGATCAACGCCATTAAGACAAAGCTTAGAATACTTTTCTTATTTGAGTAATTTTGGAATAGTAGTAAGGCTATTGCAGTAAGAAAATAGGATACGCCTATAAACAAGCCCATCCCCATATAAATAAATATTTCGTTGATCAAAGGATAGCTTATTAGAGTGATCGCAAAGACAGTATAGGTCACCCAATGAAGCTTATCATTTGAGGCACGTTTTAGAAGTATACACCACAATATACTTGAGACAATTAGGAAAAGCACAGCTAAAGTATCAAAAATGTATGGGGTAAAGCTAGTGAAGTGAAACAATGATGCGATCAACACCATCCCAAATCTTCCTTGAGCAATCAGTTCTCCACCTAAGACATATCTCGCAATAGCGGTATCATCGAGACTGATCGATGGATTAACGATAGTATATGAATAAGACAAAAAGGAAGCCAGTAAAACTGGCCAAAGAAAAAAACGATTTTTAATTAAGTTCTTGAAATCTTTTAACACATCTTTCACTAAATTACCTCTTTCCATATCTTAATCGTAAAATCTTTATAAATAAGTTTCCTTTAGGAGTTCACACTATTTGATTTAAATAAACATAACATATTAACTAAGGGATGTAAATTTAGAATGAGTGACTTCGTTGAGGACTATTCACTACTACGATCATGAGATGATCGTATTCTAGCACCAAGATAAATCAAATGAGGTACATAGAAAAATAGAAAGGAAACTATACTTCCTAAGTATCCTGTCAAATAGGCAGGATCATAAGGGAAATCAACAGTTTTTAAATAGAATATGTATCCTTCACCTAGAAGGATCAAAGGATACTTCAATAGAAATACTAAAGAGAAAATCTTCTTCTTATTTAGGAATATAAATACAGAAGCAAGTATGATCAATAATAGATTGAACCAATTAAGCATCAATTGAGCCTGAACAGAAAGATAGGCATAAAAGCGAGACTCATTATCTCCAGACATAAAGAATCTTAAAGTCACTGATCCAAACGCAATGAATATTTCTAAAATAGACATTGGTATAAAGAGAATAAACAAAGCTTTAAAGTACTTTAAAGAATAACCATTCCCAAAGACAGGACTATTACTTTCAATCATAGTAAATCTCCTATACACTTATTCTATGCCTTGGAAAAAGGATTTTCATCAATTTCTAGAGGTTTATTTCTATCTTCGTTTATGGCACTTTGTAGATCAGTCTTATCGTTAAGTCAAAGACTTTTTGAGAATATTCCGAAATCATCCATATTATATCTTTGAAAGACTTCTTCCTTAATAAGTGTAATTCGATATATTTTTAAATGCTACACACTATGAGTGTGATTTGCCATATTTTATGCAATAATTTACAAAACCTTATTATGTTTTAATCGTTCTTATAGATAAACTCTAAGAGAATCTTCATCTCTATGTTTCTTTCCAACAAAGGCCATGAGACAATGATGTCTTTATCTCCTTCTACAAAAGCAATGGAAGGTTCTATTAAACGATCCTTGTTCATAAGAGATAAAGAAAAAGTTTCGATGAAGATTTACGACTTAAAAAAATATCATTCACTTTAGCGATCTTGCCTTATCTATTATAGAGTTCTGTCTTACGCGGCAAATAAGCTGTGACCTGCTCTAACTCATTTCTCTTATGGTCGATTTCTTCCTAAACTGCTTTTCGCACATACCAAACAAGTGATTCATAAATCACATTCTGCACTCTCATAAAGGTCCCTTCCTTTTGGAAATTTCCTTACTTAGACAGAGCGTGAACATTAAGAACTTATCTTGCTTACTTCACTCACTATTTTATACAACGTATTCTATTCACAAGCACACCTGTTCATAAAAACCCCCTATGAGGAACCATTAGAGCTTTTGTTTGAATCGATGGTGTCTTAAATGAGACCTAAACCATCCTTGAGAGACACTCGTCGAAACCAAAGTCTCATTTTTAGAGAGATGAGAAGGATTATCGATACATAAGAGATCAGCTGTTTTCAAATCGAATAGACGAATGAGTTCTTGATGGGCTTCTAATAGTCGTGCTTCTCTTCTTCCAGGCGCATGATGCGCATCTGAAGCAATCAACGAAATCAGATTATGTTCTATTAAAGCTAAGGCGACTTCTCGTGTAGAAGCTTTAGGATTTACAAAGAGACTGGTCTTATTGACTTGTAAAGAAGCACCACACATGATCCAATGTTTAACGGTTTTGATCGCGATCTCAGGATCACTGAAGTATCGCTCAGGATGAGCGATGATGGCTCGTTTTCCTTGTCTTTGAAGTTCATTGAGGCTTTCAGTGATGAGAACTTCATCGAAAGGAGGTATGAACTCTATTAAGACATAATTGGTGTCCTGATAGCCCCAAAACTTACCTTCTTGGATGTATCTTAACCCATCTTCGTTCATCATGATCTCACAAGATAGTTTAAGTTCTATGTCTAGATTATTGGTTTTAGCTAAATTTCTTAAATACTCTAGTTTAGTTTCTAGAAGGCTTTTCGATGTAAAAAACTTCCCGTGATATATGATATGAGGTGTCATAAAAATCAAGGCTATTTGGCTTTCAATCGCTTGAGATAGGAGAAGCAAAGCACTTTCTTCGCTTTGAACCCCATCATCTACCTGTGGGATCCCATGGCAATGGGTATCTATGAATCTATTTTGTGAAATGGATCTCTCCTAAGACCGTTAGGCCGAGGTAGTGTACAACTTCTTGAGCACTCATGAAGGTGTTGTTTATGAGATAAGGTATTAAGATATTCCCTATGGCCAACATGAGTCCAATCAAAGTCCCAATGATCCAGTTTCTTAAAGAAGCAGGACATATAGGGATCATGTTGGATGTCGCTGTGTCGACGATCTTTAGGTTATCTAGTTCCATGTCGGAATTGACCTTGGTGATAAAGACAGAAACCACTTAATTCGTAATGGCAGAGGAAAGATTAGGATCTGTTTAAGGTTTCTTCTTAGTAAGGCCAATTTCTCAAAGATACTGAGCTCTAGTCCTGAGGTCGTTTGCTCATCGATGTCAAATTGTGATTTATCCATGCGTTTACCTCACTTTAATAATACCTTATATTTTTTCTAAAAACCACATACTGAAGAGAAGTACATCAAGGAAATAAAAGAACCTTATCGTCAATTATGAACCAACATTGAATATCCCAGCATCTCAAGTGACATCAATGTCTTTGTTTCTTCATTGGGTTCCGTCGAAATGAAAACTGAGACCACGGTTAACCTTACTTATGTGCCGGCCGGACGTAAAAAGAGGGTCTTATTGATCGATGCTGATCTAAGAATACCCGATGTCCATAAACTGTTTGATCAGTCTAAACGAAGCGGCTTGACCTATGCCTTGCTTAAAATTGGAACCGATGATTTCGATCTTACCAAGTAGATTCAATATGTCAAAGTTGATTAAGAGATCAATATGACTTTATTACATGGATTTTGCTCCAGTAATACCTGTCACAGATACTTTAGCGATCGAATGATTTGCGGATCGCTAGTTTTTTTTGTCGCCAGTGAACAGACCTAACGCGATCATGCTAAACATGCGCTCACTCTTTAGAAAGATATGGAGTGAAAGTCATTGGGGCAACCTTTACGATTATTACAATTACGCTTACTCAAAGACCTCTAAGAAACCGCAAAATATGGGTCAGCAACTTATGCTTAAACGTAGAAAAGAAAAAACGGTCAATAAGAAATCCTCTGAATAGTGGATTTCTTATTTTAAGTATCTATATAGATTCTAAATAAGGCTATTTAGGATGATTGGTTGATATTTAAACACTTTCGTTTTATGATGTGAATAGAATATCCCTTCGAATGAAAGGAGACCCTTTATCGACTATCTCACTCGGATCTCCGCATCTGGTGCTTCCTTAGATGAAGCCAAAGAAAAATTAACCCAAATGGTTCCTAGTGATCATGTTTTAGTCTTGTCCTATTATCGATCCGACTATGGTCTGCAAGCCCTCAAAGAAAGTGGTGACTCAGATGAGATCGCCATACGTAAGGTTGAAACCAAACTTCCTAGAAACGCTAAGGTCATTTCTAAGAAGCTTACCGTTCACGCCACCAATAGGACCCTTCAGGTCAGTGTGCCTGGAACTTTAAAGGAAGCATTAGAAGAAGCTAAGTTTTTGATCAGTCCGCCTGAGATCGTAAAGACAGGTAAACTAATTAGTCCTGCGAACAGTGGTGTATTTGGGATAGGCGCTAAAAAAGCTGTCTATCAAGTCATCGTTGGGCAACTCTCGATCGCAGAAGCAGTCTTTGAGACCCCAGTCGATCTAACTGGATGTTTAGGATCATCTTCGATGAAACAACTCGTCGATGCGTTAAAAGGCTGGTATAAAGATGAGGCCTCAAAAGTAAGTTATCTTTTCTTACCTAATAAGCTATGTGATGAGTGTCAAAAACCATTACGAATGAATCCTTTTAAAACACCTAATCATGTCTACTGTGAAAACTGTGCGAACAGTTATATAGGCAATACCAGTTGGGCATCTGCCTTAAGAAGCTTCAATCTCTATTTCGGTCCTGGGGTTCCTAAAGACATCATCGAATTGGCTGATAAAATAAAGAAGTCCGATCAATGATCGGACTTTTACATTTAACCTAGACTAACCTTATTTCTGCCTGTGTTCTTACTATGATACATCAAGAGATCTGCTCGTTGTAGGATCGATTCTGTGTTGTCTTTAGGATTTACTAAAGTAGATCCCATAGAAATGGTCATACTGAGCTCATGCTCATGATGTCTTAGTTTAGAGTTTTCGATTAGGCTTCTTATCTTTTCTGATACTTTAATTAGATCTTCAGCTTGGACATCAGAAACCAAGACAACGAATTCTTCTCCACCTAAACGACCTATGATGTCGTTTTTTCTTAAACTAAGGCTGATCGTACGAACCAATAACTTTAAGATCTCATCACCTGTCTCATGACCATAGGTATCGTTGATGTTTTTAAAATGATCGATGTCTATGAAACATAAGCCAAAAGATACTCCTACGGCCTTATATTCTCTTAGTTTAGATTCGATAAGGGCCAATAGATATTTTCGATTAGGGATCCCGGTTAAGGCATCTTCTGAGGCTTCTTTCTGAAGACGTTCAAAATTTGATCTAAAAGATTTCTCGTTTTGGATCTCTGTGAAGATTTCTACGGCACCTGTAATATCACCTTGATTATTATGAATAGGCAAAGCTTTTACGATGACAGGTACACGATGTCCATCTTTGTGTTGAAGATATACATTCGTTGAGCGTGCTTTCCCATCTTCCATCGTTGCGTGTAGTGGACATCCATCGAAACATAAGGCTGAACCATTCTCATCGACGTGATTTAAAATATTGTCGTAGCAGTGGCGATGAACCACTTCTGATGAGGAAAAACCGGTGATCTGCTGGGCACCACTATTCCATGATGTGATGGTTCTATCTTGATCAACAAAATATACCCCTTCAAAAAGATTCTCTAAGATGGAAGCTTCTTCGTCTTTCTTTTTCATTTCAGCTCTTTCAAATTGATTTCTTCGATATGAACAGGTTCTTCATCCATCATTTCAGTGAATAACTTTACCAAATGAGGATCGAATTGAGTTCCAGAACAACGCTGTATCTCTTCTATGGCTTGTTTTTTTGAGTAAGAGTGGCGATAAGCTCTTTCAGAGACCATCGCATCATAAGTATCGGCAATGGCGATGATACGCGCATTAAGCGAGATATCTTCTCCTTTTAAACCTCGTGGATAACCTAAACCATCCCATCGTTCATGGTGCTGAAGCACCACTTCTGCGATCTCTATGAATTCTCCTGAAGCCCCTAAGATTCGACTACCGATCTCAGAATGCTTTCTGATCTCATTGAGTTCATCTTTATCTAGTTTACCTGTAGAATTAAGGATCTTTTCATTGATACCGATCTTACCTATGTCATGCATCAGTCCTGTCAATTTGATCTTCTTAATGTCTTCTTTACTTAATCTTGCCTTTTTAGCTAAAGCTCCACATACTTCACTTACTCGTTTAGAATGAAGCATCTCTCGACTGTTTTTCTCAAATAAGGTCTTCATAATAAGATCTATCGTCTTAGATCTCATAGAAGAGCTTTCATAGACCTTATGGGTATACATATCATCTTCAGTCTTCTTAATGATCAATTGGATGTCTTCATCTATGCTTTGTTTCGTTTGGGTCCCAAAAGAAACTGAGATATCTATGGTCGATGATTTCTCTAGACTTAAGTAGTATTTGAAGCGATTGATGATACGACTGGCTTCTTCAGCATCTGTCTTAGGCAAGATCAATATAAACTCATCTCCACCATGACGGGCAATGATGTCATCGACGCGACTTGCTTTTCTTAAAGCTTGAGAGACCTTGATCAAAAGCTCATCCCCTGTCGCATGACCAAATGAATCATTGACCAACTTCAATCCATTCACATCTCCCATGACGATGGTCAATGGAAGATTACGAGAATTATCTAACCTTGAAAGCTCTTCTTCGAAGAATCGACGATTGTATAATCCTGTCAATTGATCATGGAAGCTTAAGTATAGGATATTGTCTTGTTGACGTTTGGTTTCGGTGATATCTGTCACCAAGACCGCAAAATAACCAACCTTAGGACAATAACTATGAACGGAATAGTATTTTCCTGTAGCGGCGTTGAAATTCTCGTAATAGCTTGCTTTGCCTGTTAGGGCCACTTTCCCATACTCTTCGATCCAATAGGGTTCTACCCCAGGCATGATTTCTTTGATTCTTTTGCCTATTACCTGATTACTATTCAAACCTACGATCTTGATGTAACTTTCATTGATCTCTTCAAAGGTATAATCGATGGGTCTCCCTGAATTATCAACGATGATCTTATGAAGGGCCAAGCCTTGATCCATTTGGGTATAGAGTAAACGATACTTCTCTTCGCTTTCTTGAAGCTTAAGTTCAGCGTTTTTACGTTCAGTAATGTTTCTAAAAATACCGAAGGTCCCAGTAATCTTATGGGCTTGATCATAGAGAGGACCCACTGTACATAGGTAATAACCTGAGCTCCCATTCTCAAGCATATTTTGTTGTTCATAAGTTACGATTTCAGAAGAACTAATGATATCGTTTTGTTTCTGTACAATGGCTTTCGCAATGATCTCGGGATACAATTGGTAATCATCGTAACCGATGATCTCTTTTCTTGCTTTTCCTATGAGTTTCTCAAAATTCTGATTAATTAGGATATATTTCCCATTGATGTCTTTTACGAAGATACAGTCTGAAGTACTGTTTATCAATGAATCCATTAAGATCTGATTGTTTTTTAAACTACGATCAGCCATTACTTTATCGGTGATGTCTCGCGCAAAAGCTGTACAACCTATAATGTTATGTTGATCATCATAGATAGGATTATATAAAGATTCATAGACTCGGATCTCTTTGTCCCCATATTCTTGGATCGTTGAATGAGAGATGCCTTTTAATGCTTTTCCATAGTTTTCTTTTGAATTCACTTTATCAATTTCAGAGCTAACACAGTCAATCAGATTCATCCCTATCTTAACATCCACCCCATAGGCAAACTTCATAACCTTCTCATGGGTCTTATTAAAATAGAGATAGTTCAAATCATGATCAAGCGCTAAGATGATCATGTCTTTTGGGCTTTCTAGACATGCATCTAAAATCAGCTCAGATCGTCTGTTTTTTTCCTTTTGATTTAAATCCTGAGACTTAAACGAAGCGGTATTCTCTTTTTTTTGGCTCATCGTATGTTCCCCTTACTCTTCGCCGAATATTATTAAGTCATACATCTCATCTATAAACTCATTATAGCAAATCTATATTTAAATCACCGACCTAAAAAATGTTTAAATCATATTTTCATAGTGCTTTTTAGCTCTGCTCAATTGTGTTTAGAAGACATAAGGTCTATACTAGTAATAGATGTTTGATTGAAGAGACCGGGAGAGATCCTTATCATTGGACGCCGAAGGCGAAGTGCGCACAAACGCTCAGGCAAACGGACCGGTTTTGGACAAACCTTCGAAAAGAGAGACAACACACCGAAGAAGCAATCCCTAGGGAGAATCTTTCAGGTAAACAGACGAAGGCGCTTGATTTTTTTCAAGCGCCTTTCTTATATAAAGGAGAAAATGAATGGATAAGAAAACACCCTTATACGAAGCTCATATCGACCTAAACGCCACTATGGTTCCTTTTGCGGGCTATCTGATGCCTGTACAGTATCCACAAGGCATCCTGTTTGAACATCGTTCAGTAAGAGAAAAAGCAGGTCTATTTGATGTCTCTCATATGGGAGAGCTTCATCTTACAGGTAAAGACGCTCTGCGTAATCTCAATGCCTTGATCTCTAATGATTTTACCGATTTGGCTTTAGGTAAAATCAGATATGGGGTCTTGGTGAGAAAAGACGGAACTGCCGTGGATGATCTTTTGGTCTATCATATCGATGAAGATGATTATTGGATCGTCGTCAATGCCTCTAATACAGACAAAGACTTTGAGTATTTTACGAACAATCTATCAGGTGGAGCCGTCATCCATAATGAAAGCGATGAGTGGGGTCAAGTTGCCCTTCAAGGTCCTCTCTCAGAGAAGATCTTAAGAAAGCTTACAGATAAGATCCCTGAAGCTTATTATTCGTTTATCCAAGAAGTCGATCTGTCTGGAATACCTTGTCTTATTAGTCGCACAGGTTATACCGGAGAAGATGGTTTTGAGATCTATTGTGCTAGCGATAAGGTCACTCATCTATGGAACACCTTACTTAAAGTTGGTGAAGAAGATGGCTTGGTTCCTTGTGGATTAGGTGCTCGTGATACTTTACGTTTAGAAGCAGCCATGCCTTTATATGGCCATGAGCTTAACGATAATACGACACCTTTTGAAGCAGGATTAAAGATCTTTACTAAACTCGATAAACCAAACTTTATCGCTCAAGAGGCTTTATCTCAACCTGTCCTAAAAAGACGCATAGGGTTAACTGTGATCGATAGAGGTATCGCACGAGAACATTGTCCAATCCTATTTAATGGAGAAATCGTAGGAGAAGTCAGTTCAGGAACCATGTCTCCTACTTTAGGTAAAGCCATTGCGATGGGATACATCAAAGCAGAACTGTTTAATGAGACTGAGTTTACGATCGATGTTAGAGGAAGGTTATTAAAGGCAGAACGTACGAAGATGCCTTTCTATAAAAAATAAACAAGGAGCACAAAATGAAAAGACTGTACGCAAACACACATGAATGGGTCATCGTTGAAGAAGGCAAAGATTTCGTAGTAGGCATCTCAGATTATGCCCAGATCGCATTAGGAGACATCGTTTTCGTAAATAGCCCAAGTCTAGGCGATAAAGTAACTCAAGGTGAAAGCTTTGGGGACGTTGAATCTGTAAAGGCTGTCTCTGATTTGATCTCACCTGTCAGTGGTAAAGTTGTGGCTGTAAACGACGCTCTACTCAATGCCCCTGAACTATTGAATTCTGATCCTCTAAATACTTGGATCATGAAGGTCTCAGGTAGTGTCAATGAAGCTGAGCTCTTAGATGAAGCTACGTATCTCGCATTAGATAAGGATCATTAATATGGCCTCATACCTTTTAAACACCAAAGCTCAAGAAGCAGAGATGTTGAAAGCCATCGGGATCGAAAAGAAGGATCTCTTTAATTCGATACCCACTAAGCTTAAACTGAAACGATCTTTAGATTTACCTAAAGGTCTAAGTGAAATGGAAGTCTTAGCGAAATTGACTTCCCTAGCGAATCAAAATAAGGTCTATTCGATCATCTTAAGAGGCGCTGGATCTGAACATCATTTCATTCCTTCAGTGGTTAAACAACTCTCCTCAAGAGAAGAATTCGTCAGTGCTTATACGCCTTATCAAGCAGAGTTCTCTCAAGGTATCCTTCAGTCTATTTTTGAATACCAAACAGACATCTGTGAATTGACTGGGATGGATGGATCTAATGCCTCCGTTTATGATGGGGCAAGTGCCGCAGCGGAATCCATTCAAATGGTTCTAGAAAGAAATCGAAAAGAGATCTTGATTGCGGATTCTGTTTCGCCTGAAGTCATAGAAACCATCATGACTTATACGACCTGTTCAGATGCCACCATTAAAGTCCTCAAGACAAAAGGCGGTATCCTTCAAGAAGATGTCTTAAAGAAAAATCTCAATGAAAATACCGCAGCCTTAATGATCGCAAATCCTAATTATTTTGGTTGTCTTGAGAAAGTCGATGAGCTTTCTCGTTTGACCCATGAAGCAGGCGCTAAGTTGATCGTGTATTCTAACCCTTTGACCTTAGCTGTCCTTAAAAGTCCAAGAGCGTGTGGGGCTGATATCGCAGTTGGGGAAGCTCAAGCCTTTGGTTTATCCATGGCTTTTGGGGGACCTTATTTAGGCTATATGGCCACAACCAATGAATTGATCAGAAGATTACCAGGTCGTATCGTAGGACAGACCGTAGACACTGAAGGTAAAAGATCTTTCGTTTTGACCCTTCAAGCGCGTGAACAACATATTCGTCGAGAAAAAGCGACTAGTTCACTGTGTTCAAATCAAGCATTATGTGCACTTACCGCTTCTGTCTATGTGGCTGCGATGGGTCCTGTAGGGCTCAAAGAAGTCGCTGAACACGGTTTAAGAAGAGCTCATTATTTTCAAAAAGAACTAGAAAAGATCGGCTTTAAACTTAAAAATGATACACCTTTCTTCAATGAATTCGTAACGACATCTCCTTTAGCTGCGAAAGCAGTAGAACGTCATTTAGCTCAATACAACATCTTAAGTGGTTTAGATATTGCCTCTCATGAGATCTTATGGTGTGTCACTGAGACCACAACGAAATCTCAACTCGATGAAGTCCTTGGTTATCTTAGGGAGGTCGCACGATGAGTAAGCTCATATTCGAAAGAAGCGTCAAGAATAGACGAGGCATTACCCTTCCTGAATTTGATTGTCCTGAGGTTATTTTGGATCATGAATATGCCCGTTCTAGCTCACCTCGCTTAGCCCAAGTGGCTGAAGTCGATGTGGTGAGACATTATATGGAATTGTCTAGATATGCCTTCGGGGTAGATAATGGATTCTATCCATTAGGCTCATGTACGATGAAATACAATCCTAAGCTCAATGAGACAACTGCAGCTTTAGAAGGCTTTAATTCGATTCATCCTACTCAAGATCCTTCTACTGTAAAAGGTGCCATGAGTTTATTAAGCAATCTAAGTACTTCCCTGTGTGAGATCACAGGAATGGATGGTTTTACTCTACAACCTTCCGCTGGAGCTCATGGGGAATTTACTGGACTACTCTTGATCCATGCCTATCATAGTGATCGTAAGGATCTTAAACGAACCAAAGTCATCGTTCCTGATTCAGCCCATGGGACCAATCCTGCTTCTGCGAATATGGCTGGTTATACGATCATCAATGTGCCTTCTAATGAATTAGGAGGCGTAGATGTTGAAGCTTTAAAAGGCGTCCTAAGCGATGAAGTCGCTGCCTTGATGTTGACCAATCCTAATACCTTAGGTTTATTTGATCCTAATATCGAAGAGATCGCTGCTTTGGTTCATAAGGCAGGAGGTCTACTATATTATGATGGAGCCAATCTAAACGCCATCATGGGTGAAGTAAGACCTGGTGATATGGGTTTCGATGTGGTCCATCTTAACCTACATAAGACTTTCTCTACACCTCATGGTGGAGGAGGTCCTGGATCAGGTCCTGTAGGAGTCAAGAAACACTTGATGCCTTATCTACCAAAAGGAACCATCATCGATGAACACTTCGTTGAGAATGAAAAAACCATAGGAAGAGTACGCTCCTATTATGGGAATTTCTTAGTCAATGTAAGAGCTTATACTTATATCTTATCTCTAGGATCCAATGGCTTAAAAGAAGCCTCAGAGATGGCCGTACTCAATGCGAATTATATGATGAGCCAACTTAAAGAAGCCTTCACTGTAGCCTATCCTGGACCTTGTATGCATGAATTTGTCTTGAGTCTACAAGATCTCAAAGACAAGACAGGGATCTCTGCGAAAGACATCTGTAAAGGGCTCTTGGATTATAAGGTCCATCCCCCAACGATGTATTTCCCACTGATCGTTCATGAGGCACTCATGATAGAACCTACAGAAACAGAATCCAAAGAAACCATGGATGAATTCATTAAGATCTTACTTGAGCTGAAAGATAAAGCTTATAGTGATCCTGATTATCTAAAGAATGCGCCTTATACGACTCCTATCAAGCGAGTCGATGATGTCTTGGCCGCAAGACATCCTATCTTAAAAGCTGAGATGTAATAAAAGAAGTGCCGAGTGATCGGCACTTCTTTTACTGTTAATTCTCTTCTTGTTTAGTCTATAAAAAGGACGATTCACTTTGATCGTCCAATTGCCTTTAGCTGTTTAGATTTTCTTTAGAAGTCTTGATGTCTAGTCTCATCATAAAGATGGCCAAGACTATCTCAAAGACACCTAATCCAGCGAAGATCACATTCAACCATAATTGACCTTCATTATTGACGATTTGGATGATACTGACCGCTACTAGGATCAATCCCATAAAGATAACCAAGCCTCTTCTTAGAAAACGTACATTTGTTTTCATAGTTTCTCCTTATTTACACAAGACACATTTTAACAGGATTATTTAAAATATAACACTTTATGACCTAAGCTTTGATGTTTAGGTTTTTTAGTTCGACTTCAGTCGGTGTTTCACATAATAGTAAGAAATTCTCTGCTTCTTTAGCCATGATTTCAGCCAATCTTATGACTTCATTTCCACTACTTCCTGCGATATGTGGGGTTAAGATCACATTGGATAAAGTATATAAAGGACTATTCTCAACAGGTGGTTCAGGAGAAGTCACATCGAGTATGGCCATTCTAAGAGGTTGTTCAATGAGGGCTTTGATCAGATCAGTTTCACTCACCGTAGCGCCTCTTCCTGTATTTATAAAGATCGCATTGTGTTTCATCAATGAAAACAGATCATAATTCAAGATACCTTTAGTGGAAGCTAGATCAGGCATATGATTGGAGATGGTTTGACACTCCCTAAATATCGTTTCTAGATCTGCTTTTTGAGCACCTAGATCACCAATCGCATTTTCACTTAAAGTAGGATCATATACCATCAAATCTAAATCTAGAGACCTTAGTTTTTCGATCACCAAGCGTCCTACCGCTCCTGCCCCTAAGATCCCAACCTTCACCCCTTTATTCCCCGGATAATCTGTAAGATTAGATTTTAGAAGTTTAAAGGAATGCGCATCACCAGGAGTGACACAATGAAAGAAACCTTTATTGGCGAGAATGATCTGTGAACTCACCATCTCTGCGACAGGGATCGCATTCGCACTGACCGCACTAAATATACGGACACCTTGATCAAGGAGTGGTTTTGCGAAACTATGGACCGAACCTGCCGCATAGAATACAGCTTTGAGTTTTGGTAAACGTAAAGATAAGGCATCCTCATCGATCTTGATCATACCCCATGTTGAAAATATGACTTCAGTTTTTGATAAGATCTCAAAAGATTCATCCCAATTATCTAAAGTAATGATTTCTTCATTTAAGTCATAGAAAAGTTTGATCTGATCGATCACTTTATCAACGTATACTCTTTTCACATCTTCAGGATGACCCATCAGAGTCGCTTGAGGTTTACTAGAAATGAATTTTAAACTCAAAGCGTCTTTCATAAAATTCTCGACACTGTCCTCTTTTACGAATTCAATCAAGGCATTTGGGAAAGATCCAAACTTATGGGCTTGGGCTATGTAGGCTCTCCATTTATCGATCCCTTGATTTTCTTCTAAAAGAAAGCGTTCATTGTTTTTATCCCAATTGAACACATGAAAAGTAATGATATAAGGCGCTAAGGTTTTGATTTCTAAAAGATGTTCACTAAAAGATAGTTCTGGATTCGGTTGCCAATAGAGTTTAAGATTATCTCTTTGGACAGCTTTGAGTAAACGAAGACTTCCTTCTTTACTTTGGGTCATCGATTTACGATGATACTCTAAAGCTAAAACTATATCATTCGCTTTTGCGAGATCACAGGCTTTTTGAAGATGATCAACCAAGATATGAAAGTTCTCATCGCTGATCGTTTCTGGTGCTTCTCTACCAGCCCAGATACGTATGACTTTTATCCCTAAAGCTCTTGCGCTTTCAAGCAGTGGCGTAAATTCTTCTAAAGGACCACCTTTATAGTATGACCCATACGAAGTGATTCTTATTCCCGCCTTATCACACTTCATTTTAACTTCAGTTGCTTTTTCTAAATCACCCGCTAACACATGGACATCTGATCCCCATTCGATCGAGTTTAAACCAGCCTCTTTGATCAGGTCGATTATCTCATCGATGTTTTTATCTCGAAAGGTAACTGATGTAATACCTAAGTTCATATTGACTTCCTTTTTTCTAGTTTATTAAACGATGAGGTTACGATTGATCTTCTCATAGATAGAAGTCAAATCAGCGACGGTGATGATGCCTAAAGGCTTTTGATTAAGGGCTCCGTCTTGGGTAATGATCACTTCTTGAAGTCGTTTACCTAAAGATAAAGCACGCTCAAATTCTGCGATGATACTAAGAAGAGTCGCGTTTTCAGAGACAAAAGAAACATTTCTATCTTTGGTATCTAGTGATAAGACATCAGATACTTTTACATTATTGAAATCAAAGCCAGGAGTGCTCAATTGTTTAGTGAGATAATGCGTGATCGCATCTGTGGTCAATAGACCTTTGAAACGATGATCTACATCATAGACTGGGACTTTAGAATAACCAGAGTTTTCTAGAAGTAAAGCTGCTTTACTTAGTAAGGTCTCTTCTGAGACCACATCGACTTTCTTAAGAAAATGATCTTTGACACGTTCAGGTTGAGTCAAGACAGAAGCGATCTGTTCTATCTCTAAAACAATCTTAAGATGTGGCTCTGCGATGACTTCCCCATCGATTCTTTCGTGAACGATCGCATTACGAAGATCACCTAATTCTTCTAGATAACGCTGAAACTTATGATAGCCCTTATCTAGGGTAGACATTCGACGAACCAACTCAGCGTAGGAGATGTATCTGTCTGATTTTACACGTCGATTCATATCGGCTTCGATTGAACTAAAAGCCGTTAAAAAGCGCTCTGAATTTGAAGTAAGGGTCATACTGATCCATTTCTAGGAAGTTTATCGCAACAATCATCCCCATACAATTTATTAAATATCGTCAAGATGATGTGGTGTAAACGAGAACCTTGGGTATAATCCGCAGGCGCTACGAAATCAACTCGTCCATAGCTTAAAAGATCTTTCGTCACATCTTTGATTTCTTTGTTTGGAGGATAGACTGCGATCGAATGACCACCACTGTTTTTGATCAACTTCATCGATGGGACATCCGTCAATCCATCTCCGATGTAGATCATATGGGTAAACGGAATCGGTTTATCTTCATCGGCTTGATGTTTATTGAGATCTTCGTCGTTGTTGATGTCTAAGACACCTTTGTTTATACGGTAAATGAACTGGGTCTTCATCGTATAGTTGACCACGAGCTTTGGCCATATGGCTTGTTTATGCTCATCGTAAAAGAATTCACAGGCATAGATCTTAGTAAAGTACTTAGCGATTGGTGTAGCTTCGATGATCTCTTTGAGCCCAGAAGAAACGATATAGTGCTCTACTTCATAACCCATGGTTTCCCCATAGTGATTGATCAAATCAAACCAGCTCTTCACCCCAGGATACAATTGAACACGTGAGGCATAGGCTTTAAGATCCTCTTGAGTCAAAGATTTCCCTTTAAGTTTAGATTGAGTTACCATCTCATAGAGATAGGCTAAGATATGATCCATACTGTTATTTTTAGCTTGTTGATCGACTAATGCCCAAAATTCAGACGGGTCTTTAAAACCAAGATCTTCTATAAATCCATATTCTTGCATATCTCTATCAGAGAGGGTCTTATCAAAATCATACAGTAGTGCAATTTTCATCGATGTTTTCCTCGTTTTCAGTTTACCATATCCTTGTGAAAGAGGCCAAACACTGTTATGCTTAACCCATGAGAGAAGTAGTGATCGCAGCGATCTTTAGTGAAGAAGGACTTCTAGTAGGCCAACGTTGTAGTGAGCCTTTTAAAGGTTATTGGGAATGTCCTGGTGGTAAGGTAGAAGCTTTAGAAAGCTTAAGTGAAGCCTTGGTAAGAGAGATCGATGAAGAAGGCAAAGTCAAAGTGATCAGTGCTAAAGCGATCTTTGACTATGAGGTCTCTACCCCACAAGGTCAACTTCATTTAACTTGGTTCAATACACTCATCGATGGTCCTTTTAAACCCATCATCTATGAAAAGATACAATTCATAAAAAAAGAGGAGCTCCATCTTATCGATTGGATTCCTCATAATCTAGCTTATATCGATCAACTCAAAGATTATTTTCCTATTCAAAAGTAGGCATTTTTATATCTGACTCACTTGCGGCTTCCGCATCGATCGCTAAGATCACATTAGGATGAAGTAGGATCATCGACGCTGGAAAAGACGTCGATATTTTTTTAGTGCTTAGTAAGGTCTTAACGACCGAAGATTTGTTTCTACCTGAAGCCATAACGACAACTTTACGCGCATTGAGTAGATCTTGTATCCCTATGGTCAAGATCTGAGTAGGTACTTCACTGAGATCATCATAATCCACCACAAGGGTCTGTCTTGTCGCATCTGAAATAGAATCCATATGGATACGAGGATATAAGGCATCTGAAGGATTATTATTGGCGATATGACCATCTGTGCCTATCGTCGTTACGATAAGGTCCAATCCATCGATCGCATCTAAGAATTGATTGAAGACATTGCCTGTATTGTTTAGATCATTCTCATCGAAGAAATGGATATGATCCTCATCGATCTCACAAGGTTTTAAGAAACGCTTAGTGATCTGATCTTTTAATGAGAAACAAGATTCACATTTTTGAACTTCAGAGATCCCAATATAATGAGCTCTTGAGAAATCGACATCTTTATCACTATGAGCTTCAACTAAATACTCATAGACTTTCTTAAACGAAGGACTATAAGGCAATCCTATCCAAGATTCAGGTTTCTGCTTCAGTTGGCCTTCAATAAGATGGGCAACCATCGCTGCGCAATGTTGAGCGTCTTTAGAAATAACCAGTTTCATTTTAGTTCTCTCGATCTGCCGCAAAGACCAAATCAGCCTTTTTTCGACATTCATCTATTACTTCAAAGGCATCTGACGTAAGCTTCATCCATGCGTTATATCTTTCAGTATCTTTTAGAGTAATGACCTCATAGAAATCTTTGATCTCATAGATCATAGGAGAAGCATCTTGAGGATGAGCTAATTCTGAGCTCTTATCTTTCTCAACGAAAGAAATAGAAGAAATCAAAGAAGGTGCCTTATCAACTAAGATATGTCCCTTATCACCACTAAAGGTCATAAAATTAAGCCCTGTAGAATCTTTCGCGATGGTAGCGACGACGATGAAATCATGATAACGCATCGTAATGGCCCCACTTAGATCGATCCCATTACTAAACTTATGACATACATAAGTTGCCTCTAATGGTTTCCCAAAAAGACCAACACAGATACTGATGGGATAGATCCCAAGATCCATCAAGGCACCACCTGAATGATTCAAAGAGAAGATGGCTGGTTCTTCACCACTCAATAAGGCATTAAGACGAGAAGATCTTTGAACCATTGATAGATTACAGAGATTAAGCTGTCCTACTTTTAAGATGGCTTCTTTTAAGATCTGATAATTAGGAAGATGCATAGGGATGATCGCATCGAATACATAACGATCATTTAGTCTTGCGATCTCTAAAAGTTCTTTATATTCTTTATGATGAGACACAAAAGGTTTCTCTAGGATGACGTGTTTATGTGCTTCTAGAGCTTCTTTAGCGAGTTTATAGTGGGTATCATTTGGGGTAGCGATATAGATGACATCTATCAAAGGATCATGAATCAAAGCGTTGTAATCGTCTTGAATCAAAGGAATATGAAACTGATCAGCTAAGACCTTGGCTTTATCCAAAGTCCTTGAATAGACAGTCGTTACCTCAAATGAACCTTCTTTTAGTGCTGCCGCAATAAAGTGTTCTGTGATGAATGAAGTCCCAACAGTAGCGAGTCTCATCTTATCTTCCACTTCCTTCCACGACAGCCGATAATCTCGGCATGACTTGTTTCTTTCTTGAGATAACATCGTAATAGACTAAGGCATCATTGGATACCTTATCAAAGGCATCCGTTGCGATCCAAGATTCTTTACCTGCATAGAGCACTGCAGATTTATTGTTTTCTAGACCAGTAAACAAAAGCATAAGTAGATCCAATCTCTTTTCAGCCGCATAGGCCTTCATGGCTTTCACCAGATCGACTCTTAAAGGTTCTATGACATTAGGGTCATATAAAGACATTTGTCCAACCATGACTCTGTATTTACCTAAAGTAAATTCCTTGATGTCATGTTCAATGATGTCTTCGATGGATTTGTCTTTTAGACCAGAACCATTGGTGAAGATATCTTTCGCCAAGTCTTCAGTATTGACCTGAGCGATACGAGCCAATCTTTGACCAGTATTGATGTCGGTTTGAGTGGTCGTTGGGGATTTAAAATTCAAGGTATCTGAGATGATGGCAGCACATAGTAGCCCTGCCATTTTCCCATCCAGTGGAACACGTGCTTCATCATAAAGCTGGGCAATGATCGTACAAGTCGATCCCACCAATTGATTTCTAAACATGATCGGTTTAGAAGTCGTGATATCTCCTATACGATGATGATCTATGACTTCCATAAGATCTCCATCTAATACCGCATCTACTGATTGAGAGACTTCATTATGATCGACTAAGATGATCTTCTTCTTTCTTGCGTTTAGTAAATGAAAGCGAGAGATCAAGCCATAAATATGATTCTTTTCGTCTAAGACAGGATAAGATCTAAATCGTGTCTTCACTAATCTCGCTAATACATCATCGACGTATTCGCTTCTTTGGAAAGTCAAAAGATCAGTACTCATAATAAAACGTACTGGTGTTGAATAATACAGATAACGTGAAGTATTTAAGGTCCCATGACCTGAGATGATGATGGCACAGCCTTTTTCTTTCGCCAAAGCGATGACATTCTCGTTGATCTTTTCGCTCCAAACGACAACCAAACAAGCCGCATCTTTCTCAATGGCTTGAAGTTGAGCTTCAGTATCATTGCCTAAGATAACGGTCCTATCGGCCAATTCATAATTCTCTAGTTTATGTTCAGCGACTGCGATGATGGATACTTTTCCGTTTAAACGAGGTTTCTCTGGTTCATACACCAAGGTGCCTCTTAAGGTTTGGGCGATATAACTTATAGGAGTTTTCTGAAGAAGCTCAATGCTTTTTGCGGTATCTCCCATCGCAATAGACGATAGATCACTATTGGTTACGAAACCTAATACACGTTGATCCTGATCAACGACAACTAAAGCTTTCTTTTCATCTTGAATGATCTGCCATGCTTCAAATATGGTCGTCTCTGGTGAGATCGTAACAGGCTCATCCAAATCGATCTCTGATAAGGTCATTCTCGCATCATTAAGAACCATTGGTTCTTCAAATCCAAAACGATTTAAAATGTAACTTGTCTCATGGTTAACTTCACCTAAACGACAAGCAATCGCATCTAAACCTTGTTTACGTTTTAGATTAGCATAGGCTAAGGCTGAACAAATCGAGTCAGTATCGGGATGTTTGTGCCCCGTCACATGGATGGCTAGGTTCGTATTTAGCATAAAAGGTTCCTCACTTATCTTTATTATAGCGTATAAGCACAGCCATTGACCACACTTATGGACATCATTTTAATAAGTGACAATCTTATGGTCGAATTATTTTGCGTAATTCTCACAATAGGCTACAATAGAGATAGTTAAGGATACGATAATGGGGAAACATTTAGAGAATTTCTATTTAGTGCCAATGCACGATATGACTTTAGAAGATGTTTTTACATACTATAACGAAAATCGTTTTCAACACGAACAACTTTTTGATTCAGGCGATCTGGATTTTTCGCTTCAATCCCAACGAGTTCGTCTTTTAAGATCCATCATCGAAGCTGATCGTAAGATCGCTTTCCGTTTTTCTGTCATCACCGAAGATCGTAAAATGATCGGGGTCGTTAAGATCACACGTATCTTTGATGATCATCAACAGATCTGTGATATAAGTTACTCTATCGATAAGACACTTTTAGGCTTAGGCTACAATGTCCCCATTTTAAACAGAGCCACCAACTTGGCTTTTCATGAATATCAGTTTAGAAAAGCAACCATGACTTTCTTGGTTTCTTATGAACCTGGTCAACTGGCTGCCTTAGACGCAGGATATTCGAAAGTTGGAGTTTTAAAACAAAATGAAAAGATCTTTGGGGAGTGGCGAGATTTTGTCTTATATGAAAAGGTTAATCCTGATCTTCTATGACTCAACTAGAAACTCTACAAAAACTCATCTCAGATTTTTCTGAAGAAAGAGACTGGACCCAGTTTCATAATCTCAAAGATCTCACGATTGGGCTTTCTACTGAATCCAATGAGCTACTTCAGTTGTTTAGATTCAAAACGAATGAAGAATGTGATGCCTATTATAAAGCTCAACCTTTAAAGGTCCAAGAGGAACTTTCTGATGTGTTTTATTATCTTCTAAGGATCGCTGATCTGTATCACATCGATCTAGAAGAGGCCCTTAAAAAGAAGATGATCCAAAACGAAGCGAAGTATCCAATCGATAAAGTCAAAGGTAAAAATCTTAAATACAACGAGTATGATAAATGAAGCGCTTAGGCGCTTTTTTTTGATTAAGAGATTGTTCAATAGGGTGATTTCTTGACTTATAAGCTTAAGCATGGGAAAATACAGAGCGTACAGAAAGCAAGGAGCTCACTATGGAAGAATGGATCATCAGTTTAATGCGTCAATTTGGTTACTTTGGAGTCTTCTTTCTGATCTTCGTTGAGAATATATTTCCTCCTATCCCATCAGAAGTCATCTTGGCTTTTGGGGGCTTCGCTACTACCGTTCCTGAATATGGGATGAATGCCTTAGGGGTCATCTTAGCGGCGACACTGGGCTCTGTCTTAGGCGCTGTGGTCTTATATTGGATAGGGTATAAATTCAACGTAGAAGTCATCGAAAGGTTCATTGAGAAGTGGGGCTATATCTTACGATTAAAAGTAGAAGACATCGAAAAAGCCGACAAGTGGTTTGAGAAGCGTGGATACTTAGCGGTATTTATCTGTCGTATGATCCCTGTCTTGCGTTCATTGATTTCTATTCCTGCTGGTATGGCGAAGATGAACTTCAAGTTCTTCTTACTGTATACCGTCATTGGGACCTTGATTTGGAATATATTACTTGTCTATGCGGGAGCTGCCTTAGGTGCCAATTGGCACACCATTGTCTCCATCTTAGGAACCTATCAAGATCTAACCTTCGCAGTCTTTGCGATCATCGCAGTCATCGTCATCGTATGGTTCATCAAACGTCTTCGTTCAAAAACAGTTAAAGCGTAAATTAAAGGCAAGTTCATCAAACTTGCCTTTTTCTTAGATTTTTTTAAGTTCACTTAAGAGTTTTTCTAAAGTCATTTGAGTATGTTCACTCGCATCGATATTCACATTGATCCCAAACTCACATCGATGTAGACAACGTTGGGTCTTAAGCTCAAATCTTCCATCTTTGGTTTTAGATCCAACAGATATCCCTAAAGCTTTCTCTACACTTCGTATGAATGCTTCTGATCCTCTATTACTACATCTTTCCCCATTACATAAAGTGATCGTATGAACCTTGGTTTCAGTTCTTAAGGAAGGACTTCTTAAGATAAGACCTCTTAAGATCGCAGGAGAGGTCTTAAGTTGAGTACTCATCAAACTTAAAGCTTCCTCAGGGATAAGCCCAAAAGTCGCTTGGATGTCTTTTAAACAAGCCAATAGACTGGTTTGATCTACCCCTAGAAAATCATCTTCATAGGAAGTAATCAGTTTAATTAATAGTGAACGTTCTTCATCGTTCATAGTTGATTCTCCAAAGCTTCATGGGATAGATAGTGTTGAATATTATTGAGCAGTAAACTGTAGTTTCTCTCAAACATCAATTGACCATAACCTGAATTATGAGGTGTGATCAAGACCTTAGGATGAGCCCATAAAGGACTCTCTTTTTTAAGAGGTTCTTCTTCGAAGACATCGAGATAAACGAACGATAATTGATCAGTATCCAAGGCTTTAATCAAAGCTGCCTCATCGACCGACTTCCCTCTTCCTATATTGACGAAAATGGTTTTCTCTTTAAGTCCATTAAAGAATTTCTCATCCATAAGATGGGTAGTATCTTGACTTAAAGGTAAAGTATTCACGATGATGTCTGCGCTTGGTAAGTAAGCTTGAAGTTCACTTAATTTACCTGTGACACTAAAATGAGGGATCGCTCTTCCATCAGAATTCAAGCCTATGAGTAAGGGTCCAAAAGGAGCCAATCTTAGGGCTGCTTCTGAAGCGATATTGCCTGTGCCTAAAAACAAGACCTTTAGAAAACCAAGCTCTCTTGTGTTTTCTTTCTTCCACTCATGGTTTCTTTGAGAGCTCATAAACTGTGGGATCTGTTTAAGTCCCATCAAGATACTCATCACGATCATTTCCGCAATAGGTGCACTATAGACACCTTTCGCATTTGAGATCAGCACCTTATCTTTAAGCCAAGACTCTACTGGTAAATGATCTATTCCCGCTGAACTTAATTGAAGAAATTTCAAATTCGTAAAAGCAGAATATGGATATGTCTTAAAGGGATGTTGACCATAGATGACATCGTATTGGGTAGGATCGATCACAGATGAGCCATCGGTATAATCTACCGGAAAACCCGCATTCTCAAAGCGTTCTTTCACATCAGTAGGCAAGGTATAAAGTTCAGTAATTAGTATTTTCATAGGTTCTCTTTCTAAAAAGCAGGTCAATCCTGCTTTTTAAAGGCTTCATAGGTTTTTAAAGCGGAGGCTTTATCGGAAGAACGAGCGAAATTGGTGACGTTTGCGGCAGCTTTATTCTGATGGATCAAAGTACCAGCCCCACCTACACATCCTCCAGGACAAGCCATACCTTCTAATAGATATCCATCCTTCTTACCAGCTTTCGCTAAAAGAAGCATCTTACGACAGTTATGAAGATTCTCTGCACGTTCTACTTTAACGACTCGATCAGGATCCAATCGACGAATAACATTCTCGACAGCGTTTAGAACCCCTCCACTTATGGCGAAACCACGACCATCGACAGAAGCGTGATCTAAGGTCTTCGTTGGGGTCAGTGAAGCTAAATCTATGCCTCTTGCGATAAACATCGCATTGATTTCTTCATAGGTCACAACGAAGTTTACATTCTGATGAGTATCCATATAAGCTGCTTCGAATTTCTTCGCTGAACACGGACCTACGAAAACGATCCTTGTCTTAGGAAATTGTTTCCTTAAGAAATTGGCTGTTTCTACCATAGGCGAAGAAGAATTCGATACACAATATTTCTTATCGCCCAATTCTTTCTGGGCTACTTTTAACCAAGCAGGACAACACGAGGTCGCAAGGAAAGGTTGATCGACAGGGACATGTTTAAGAAAATGACGAGCTTCATCGACCGTCGTGATATCGGCCCCATACGCTACTTCACGCACATCATCGAAACCCAATTGAAGTAATCCTTCGACGACTTGTTCAGGGGATACCTTATCTCCAAATTGACCTACAAAAGCAGGGGCAATGATCGCACATACCTCATCTGGACTTTTAAACGCTTCAATCAATTGATAGATCTCAGATTTATCCATGATGGCTCCAAAAGGACAACTCACCATACACATTCCACAACTGACACATTTCTCTGTGATGATGACCGCACGATCTTCTTCATCCTTCGTAAAGGCATTGACCCCACAGGCTGCATTACAAGGTCTTTCGTTTTTAACGATGGAACCATAAGGACAGACATCAAAACAACGTCCACACTTAACACAGGCTTCCTGATCGATAAACGATTGACCATTCTGCATACTAACTGCTTTTACTGGACATACTTCTACACAAGGATGAGCCAAACATCCATGACAGGCATTGGTCACAAAGAAGCTTTTCTCTTCGCACGCTTCACACGCTTGAGGAATAACACTCACCAAAGAAGATCCTACTTTTTTTGTCTTTAAAACTTCTAGATCTTCATCGATAAATTCCTTATCGAAACGAGTCCCCATCTCCATATTCATCGCAAGCTTGATTCGAGCTCTTACGATCTCTCTTTCACGTTCGATAGAATCACGATAGAGAGGTTTTCCTTCTTCGATCATCTGAAAAGGAATATCTTCTATTTCTTCTTTGGTCCAGCCTTCATAAGCTGCCGCAGAAATGTTTTTAAAGATTTCGTTTCTAAGAAATTTAACTGTGGTAAATACGCCTCTCATACAAGCCTCCGATTTTTTAACTAAGGGACAAGTTCAAATTTAGACAATTGTCACATTTTCCCTGTTCTAATCATACACTTTAATCTCTTTTCTCACAATGACAGGGTGTATAATTGACCTATGGAAAATTTCATCGAACTGATTAAAGCGTTTATTTTAGGGGTGATCCAAGGGATCACCGAATGGTTACCGATATCCTCTACTGGTCATATGAAGATCTTCAATGCGTTTTGGCCAATGACTTCAACTGAAGAATTCACCAATCTATTCATTGTCTTCATTCAGATCGGCTCTGTCTTAGCTGTCCTCTTGCTTTTCTTTAAAATCTTAAATCCTTTAGGTAAGAGTAAAGAAGGCTCTAAGAATACCCTTCTATTATGGGTCAAGATCGTAGTGGCGTCTTTACCAGCAGCGGTTATAGGTCTTCTATTTGATGATTTAGTAGATCAAGCCATGAGTGGATACATGTTGATCGTGATCGCATCGACCTTGATCATCTATGGTTTCTTGTTTATTTATGTTGAACGTAAAAAGATACCAGTAAAGGTCAGTCATTTAAAAGACATCAGTTTCCCTCAAGCTTTAGCGATCGGGGCTTTTCAGACCTTAGCGATCATTCCTGGTACCTCACGTAGCGGAGCGACCATCGTTGGATCTTTATGGTTAGGCTTAAGTAGAACGGTTGCGGCAGAGTTTTCGTTTATGTTGAGTATTCCAGTTCTTCTAGGTTGGGGAAGCATCAAGTTCATCAAGGCAGGCTTTATATGGAGTCCATTAGAATGGGCTACACTCGCTGTAGGATTCATCACTGCTTTCATTGTTTCCTTGTTTGTGATGAAGCTCTTGATGAATTTCGTTAGAAAGCACAACTTTACCCCATTCGCACTTTATCGTATCGCCTTAGGTCTAGTGATCCTTGCCTTGGTTAGTTTCCAGATCTTATAAACAAAATCCCTTCAATGGGATTTTTTATTGCTTGATTGAGACTTATGCGCGCTTGTGATAAAATTAACGCATGGAAAACTGTAGTACCTGTAAAGCACCTTTATGTATCTCTCACTTATCTCTATTTGGAAATCTAAGTGTTAGACAACGTAATTTGATCATCGCCAATGTAGTTAGGATACCTTTTAAAAAAGGCGAGATCTTTCTTCATGAGCAAGATCCTTTATCTTCCTTTGTAGTCATCAATCGAGGAAGATTCAAAGCGTATAGTGATTCTGAAGATGGACATCGAAGAGTTCTTAACTTTTATCGAGTAGGAGATTTCTTTGGGGAAACCAGTTTATTCAAACCTATGAATATTCAATATACGATCGAATGTGTAGAAGACGGGAATCTTTGTACGATACCTGCCTATGTTATGCAAGATCTCGTTAAGAAAGAACCAGACTTAGCTCTATCCCTTCTTAGTAGCCTATCCTCTCGTGTTGAGAGCTTAGAACTGGAACTTAAACGTGTACACGTTGAGAGACTAGATCATCGTTTATACGCCCTTCTTGAGTCTTTAGAAGTAGATTATGGAGAGATAAGAAATACTCAAAGAATAGTTAGGAATCCTCTTAGTCAAGAAGAAATGGCCAATCGATTAGGATCTAGTCGAGAAGCAGTCTCGCGTTCTCTTAAAAAGATGGAACTCTCTAAGAAGATAAAATGTTTGCCTCATAAAGAAATACTTATATATTAAGACAGATTAATCATCATAAAATAAACACTCATGGGTTTCCTCATGAGTGTTTTTGTTTTGTAGTGGATTTAAATGAGGCTTATATTAGTAAAACCAAAGAGGTTTTGTTTGAGTAAAATGAAGTGTATCTTCATCAAATCGCTGGATCAGTTTCAACATCACCTTGATCTCTTCATCATTGTATTTAGTAGCCCAAGGAATAGACGCAAGGCAATTGACGCCTATATAAAGAAATAATAAATCAAAGAAATGATCAGGGATCTGATCATCGAAATAAGACATGATCATGGATCTTGTAAAGAGAGGACTTTTTTCGCGTGTCCATACGATTCGATTGAATTCTTCCCAAGGATCTCCTATGTCCCATCGATCAAAATCTAGAATCCCTAGATTGCCATCCTCACATAGTAAGAAATTACCGATATGATAATCTCCATGTTGAAAGCTTACAGGTCGAGCTTTGATGAGATCTCTTAATTCATTTAATTTATCGATTAAAAGATCATCACCTATAAATCGTGTTCCGCATTCTTTATACGCTTTTATGTTTCGATCCATTTTAGATCCATAGTGCATTTCCCAAGAGAGAGTCTCATCGATCTTGACTTGAGAATGGATTGCTTTTAGGGCATAGCCTGCTTGATGTCCTAATTCGATCTGTTGTTCATAAGATAAAGAATCTATGACTTCTTCTAGATCTTGTCCAACTAGATAGGATGTTTTATAATGAACCTCATTTTTGATAAGTTCAACACTTAATCCTTGACTGAATTGAACAGGAGCTAAATCTAATTGTTGAAGATAGTTTATCTCTTGGATCTTACGATGAAATTTCGTTGAATCTAGTATTCTTAAAAGCACAGTTTCACTGGAGCTTTTAAGAATAAATTTACGATCACTGGACCATCCTTTATTTAAAGGAATACGTTTAATAGAGTTGAATTTCATAAGACTTGTTTATTATAACATGACCCTTATCCATAAAAAAACAGGTCAATGACCTGTTTATCTTTTCTCAAAATCTAATAATTTCTGTTTTAGATCTAGACCACCGAAGAAGCCTGTAAGCTTCCCATCTGATCCTACCACTCTGTGACATGGTTGAACGATGGCGATCGGATTACGATTGCATGCGCCTCCTACAGCTCTAAAACCTTTAGGGGATCCTACAGCTCTGGCCAGATCTCCATAGGTCTTAGTTTCCCCATAAGGAATCTCACGCATAGCAATCCATACTTTCTTTTGAAAGACTGTTCCTTTTGGATCTAGTTTTAAATCAAAAGTCTTTCGTTTTCCTAAGGCATATTCATTAAGTTGAATGGATGCCTTAAGTACTTCACCAGATACAACACCTGTCGATTCATCACTTTCAGTGATGTCTAGAAATGTGATGACAGATTCATCACCTGTCACGGTAAGATAGCGGTCTAAGAAAGGTACGCTTTTTTTCATAGGTGCTCCTTAAAGTAACTTATCGTAAACTCATGAAGAGAACTCATCTCGATGAGTTTAACAGTCGCATTGCCTAAATTTAAAGTCTTGACCTCATGGGTCAATTCATATTCAGCTCCGATTTGATTAAAGATCTCTGAGTCTGTATCCACATCTAAGATCTTAACTCTTTTATCTTTCCCATTGACTTTAATGGTGGCAGATTCTAAGTAATAGGGACGCATATTCGATAAAGTCTCTGCCACATGCATTCCTGTCAAAGTGGAATAATCTACCCCAATCAGTAAGGCTTTTGATTTCATTTGAATGGCTTTCTCTAATGGAGAATCTATCCCAAAAGCAGGGCTTATTGGTGAACTCATCGTCAACCATTTGGCTTGTTTACCTAAAGCCATCACAGCACAATTAGGATGATCTGAAAACATGGTCTGATCTTTAAGTTGTAAAGTCTGAGCTAAGGATCCCATCCAATTGAGATAGCTTTCTTTTCCTTTAAAGGAAGGATGGCTTTCTCTTATCAACTTAAAGCTTTCGATTTCTACTGGAGGATGCTGCCAATGGGCAGGTTCTGTATTGGTTGAATATTGTGCAGCCATTAGTAAAGTGCCCTCATAGGAAAGCACTTTAAGTAAAGCATCAATGATGGTATTGGGTCCTCCGGACACCAAACCTATGGCTTTAAGTGAGCCATGAAGTTCAACGATATCCCCTTCTTTCAAACCCATAGATCTGAAGAAAGAGCTGGCACTTTCAAGGGTCACTGGAAACATAAGTTAGTTGATGAGACCTTTCGTCTTAAGCAAGGCAATCAAATTATCGGCGTAGAGACTCACATGGGCCACATCTAAATTTTCATCATCACCTACGAAAACTTCTGGATAGAAGGATTCGATGACGACCCCATCAAGTACGATGATGTAGGTAGGTGTCGCCACAGGCTTGATCACATATTGATAGATCATATTGAGTTGTTTGGTGGACGTCTTATCCATTTCGATATAATACATCGGGATCTTTCCACGACTAACAACTTCATTGTTGACAGCTTTCATAAACTGACACGATTCACACCATGAATTCCCAAAGTAAAAGATAAAGCTTTCATCAGCTTCAATCAATTCGACCACATAACTAGGTAAAACTTGAGTGATCTTGGTTGTGCTAGCTGCTTTGTCTTTAACGCTTGCTGGTATACTTGAACAGCCTGATAGAAAGATGAGGCTGATCATAATCACTGCGAGTATTTTCTTCATATTTTTTCCTTGCTTTCTAAAATCTTAGTCGACCAATAAACCTTTTTCTCTAAGCACTGAGATGAAATGAACAGTATATAGATTGATGTGTTCATTCACAAATCCCGTATCATCTCCTACTAAGATCTCAGGCGTAAAGGTTTCTTTGACGACACCATTTAAGACGATGACATAGGTCGGAGTAGATGTAGGTTGAGCTAAATAAGGCACCAACAGTTTCATTTGATTTTTAGATGTCTTATCGATCTCAATAAAATACATAGGGATGCCTGTTCTTCTTACGACTTCAGAATTGATGTCTTTCATAAACAAACACGCTCCACAAACAGAGCTTCCATAATAGTAAATAAAACTGGCTTTACTGTCATAAAGTTCTACGACATAGCTTGGTTTTACTTGAGTGATCTCAGTGATACTGCCTGCTTTGTCTTTGATTTTTTCTGGGATTCCATCTGAACAGGCTGTTAAAAGCACAGCGAGTAAAGAAACTACAAGTAACATTCTTTTCATAAGGTCCTACTTTCCATGGTGGTGGGCAATCTTGCTTGCCGCACTGGCTGCGATGGCCCCAACGATATCATCTAGAAAGACGTTACATTGAGATCCATGTTGATTGATTTTTTCTAAGATACCAGGCTTTTCTCTATCGATAAAGCCATAGTTGGTTAAAGCAATCGATCCATATAAATTACATATCCCATACGCCAACACTTCATCTATCCCATATAAAGATTCATCGGCCAAAAGTATGGCCCTTAATTGAGGATCCATATCGATCTCAGACTCAGCGATCTTATCGATCATAAGCCCAGTCAAGATCGCATGTTGGACTTCTCGTTTAGCGATGACACTTTGTACACTAAGCAATATTTCATCCTTTAATATTTCAGGATGATATTTGCCTTGAAGATAAAGGACCAAGTCTACGATATCATCTAGACTTACGCCTCTTTCTTCTAATAATTTAACACATTTGTCGTACATCTTGTACTCCTTTGCCTTAAGCATAATGATTCCTAATTAACTCTTAGCCTAAGACTTAAGATAAATCAATCATCGAAGCATCTTGATTTTCTCTTGGTTTAATTATACTTGAAATCATGGGATACCGATGTGAAAAATATCTTAGAAGAAAAGCACCCATACTAAGTGCTTTTCCTATCTTTTCAATTGGTGACCCGTACGGGGTTCGAACCCGTAAATGCAAGCGTGAGGGGCTTGTGAGTTAACCGTTTCTCCAACGGGCCTTAACACTAATAACTTTAACACATTCGGCCCTAGGTTAAAACATTCGAGTCTAATTTACTTAATTTTTATGCTTAAACGGATACTGAATCAAGCTTTTCTATTTACTTTATATACTTTATAAAACATCGTTAAGATACTCACTGTGGTCCCTACTACGATAACTATCAACAAGATCTCTTTTGAAAGATCAATTGTGTTTTTGATGGTCTCTATTGAATACTCTGAATTATCAGCAATCGTAGTGTAGATCTCATGGTTTAAGAAATCAGATCTTAAGAAGAAATAGGAGAATATCAAACTATAGATCTTTTCAATGGTCGAAACGATAACCACTGGGATACACCAGGTACCATAAATAAGCTTTACGATCCCAACACAGAAATCCAACAAGACACTTATGTAGAAGAAAATCAAGAATGGCCCTACGATATCCATATTGAAGAATGGGAAACCATTCTGCATCCAAGAGATAAATATCAAACCGAAAGAAACACCGAAAATAATCTCAAATATGGTTTCCCCACGACTAATCTTGCTTTGATTCGGTTTAGGGAGTTCAGGTAAATCATTTAGCTTCCAAGTTTCTTTTGCCTCATTTTTACCCAAGGACCCAATGATCCAAAACCCAATCGTAGTCCACGTAAACGTATTTAATAAGCCTTCTGAAAGACTTCTAAACAGTTCTTTCGCCACTGTTCTCCATCCATCAACATAAACAGTTAGAGGAATGGTTGTTACCGCAACGATGACGAATATGACCCCAAATAATTTCAAGGCACTGATATAGTTGTCATAGTGTTCAGGAGCGATCACGTATCTTTCTTTTCCACGATAACTGTTGGCGAGTTGATTAGGATGTCCCAGTTTATGAAGGATATCAGAAATATCCTCTTCTTTAAGGGGTTCATCTGCGATCATGTCTTGAATATTAGCCCTTAATTCTTTACTCACATCTTCTCTCATCGATACAGGAAGCTTTTTGGATACTGCATAGATGTAGCGTTCTACCCATTGATTCATCATTGTTCCTCCTTTAGAATCTGATTCATCGTTTCGATCAACAACTGCCATTCTTTGACTAGGCTTGTGTAAGTCTCTAGACCCAAGGGGCTAAGTGTATAGTATTTTCTCGGACGTGTCTCTTGGGTATCCCATTGACTTACGAGTAATCCCTGACTTTCGAGCCGTCTAAGTAATGGATATAAAGTCCCTGCTTCGATTTTTATGCCTTTGGTTGAAAGATCTTGAAGTAAAGAATAGCCATATTGATCTTTGTGTAACTGACCTAATACAGCTAAGACCTGAGTCCCTCGACGTAGCTCTGCGATTAAATTGGATAAGATCGATTCATCATTCATAGTTCTACCTCAAACATACTATACTGTATATCATACACTATTGTCAATACTATATTATTAAATATTTACTACTAGAATGGGTAAAGACACTTTTTGAGTTTGACATTAAAAAAGGCACTTTTCAGTGCCTTAATTGTATTATTCCAATTCTTCTTCTTCGTGATCTTTCGCAGAATTCGCAATGACTTTATCCGCAATGATCTGAGGACAGAATTCATAACGATCGAATTGCTGAGAATAGACACCACGACCTTGAGTAAACGATCTTAGTTCAGTTGAATAACGCATCATTTCGCTCATAGGCGCTTCTGCCATAACGACTTGATCATTGTCTTCATTAGGTTCCATACCTAAGATGATGCCTCTACGTTTATTGAAATCACCGATGACAGCGCCTGTATATTCATCAGGAACTGTAACTTGGACTTTTACGACTGGTTCTAATAAGACAGGTTTAGCCAAAGGCATACCTGCGCGATAGGCTAAACGAGCAGCCATCTTAAATGCGATTTCTTTTGAGTCAACTTCATGGTATTTTCCATCGATCAAGGTAGCTTTTACCCCAACGACTTTATAGCCCGCTAAGACCCCTTTGACCATGGCTTCTCTTAAACCAGCTTCAACCGCTGGGAAGTATTGACGAGGAACAGCACCCCCAACGACTTTCTCAACGAAGACCATTTCGATCGAATCGCAAGGTTCGAAAGTAATGAAGACATCTCCGAATTGGCCTGCGCCTCCGGATTGTTTCTTATGTTTACCTTCAACGGTAACGGTTCCTCTGATGGTTTCACGATAAGGAATACGTGGTTCTCTGAGTTCTACATCGACTTTGTATTTGTTTCTTAGTTTACTTACGATGACATCTAGATGTTGATCGCCTAATCCATACAGAACCATCTCATGGGTCTCAGGATTCTTGATGACTTGACAGGATGGATCTTCTTCTTCGATACGCTGCAGGGAGGAACTGAGCTTATCTTCATCATTTTTACTCTTAGGGAAGATACTCATCGCCAGTAGGCCTTCTGGGAATACGATAGGTTCATAAGTGACCTCATGGCCCTTTATACATAAAGTGTCATTGGTCTTAGTGGCTTGTAGTTTAACGACACAGCCTAAGTCACCTGTAAAGAGTTTCCCAACGGCGATCTGATTTTTACCTTTAACGATAAAGACCTGAGCGACTTTTTCTGGTTTTTCTTCACGGACATTATAAATCACGGAGTCTGAAGCCAAGACACCTGTCATGACTTTGATGTAGGAGATACGACCTACGAATGGGTCGATGATGGTCTTATAGACCAAGGCTGAGAAGCTTTCGCTTTCATCGGTATGAAGCTTAATGACTTCGCCTTTAAGGTTCTTACCTTCAATTAAGCCTTTTTCCCCATAGGATGGGAAGTATTCCCCAATCAGATCCAAGAGTCTTTCGACACCGATCTGTTGAGTAGCTGATCCACAATAGACAGGACGAATATCGCCTGATCTAACGCCCGCTCTGACCCCTTGGATCAATTCTGCTTCAGTTAGTGGTTCACCAGAGAAGAATTTATCTAAAAGCTCATCTGAGGTTTCTGCGACTGCTTCTGTGATCATATTCAAGTATTCTTCAGCTTGACCTTTTAAGTTAGCAGGCACTTCTTTTGCGTTGGCTTTGTCTGTAAGATACCAAGCTTTATTCTTTAAGATATTGATTGATCCTACGACTTTTCCATTTTCGATGATGGGCATTTCAAATGGAATAACGGATTTCCCAAAATGATCTCTCAGTTGGGCATAGACTTTATCAAATGATGTATTTTCTTCATCAATCTTATTGATGAAGAAAATGGTAGGTAGTTTACGTTTACTGACTGCTTTCCAAGCTCTAATGGTTCCTGTTTGGATCCCATCTTTCGCACTGACTACGATCAAGGCATTATCGGCAACCGCTAAACCTGCTTCTAATTCTTGAGCGTAATCGAAGTACCCTGGGGTATCGATGAAGTTGATCTTATGATCTTTCCATTCGATAGGTGCCAAAGCTGTATAGATAGATAAGCCTTTTTTAATTTCATCTTGATCAAAGTCGATGACAGAATTCCCATCGATGGTCTTTCCCATACGATCAGTTACTTTGGTAAAATAAAGCATACTTTCAACGAGTTGGGTCTTTCCTACACCGGAATGACCCAGTAATACAATGTTTCGGATGTCTAATGCGGCATAATCTTTCATGGTGCTGTGGCTCCTATTTGAGTAAAGGCTTAAGTTCAGCCAAACTTTCTGTTCTTACATAATGGACAGCTTTATTGCCGCCTTTATCGATGACTTCTTTATCTGCATGATGATCTAGTAGATACTGGACCATTTCTTGATAACCACTATAAGCAGCTCTCATCAAGGCTGTACAACCATTTTCGTCGACAGCGTTGACTTCTGATCCATTGGCCAATAGATTCTTGATGACATCGAATTTGAAGGCAGTACAGGCTTCCATTAAAGGCGTACGCCCCATATCATCTTGAGCATTTACATCGGCTTTGGCTTTGATCAAGAGTTCTACGACTTCACCTTGACCTAAGAAACTCGCTCTAATCAAGGCAGTTTTACCTTTATTATCGCTTACATTCACATCCGCTCCAGCTTCTAATAGCATCTTGACCACATCTGAGTGCCCTTTTTTAGCGGCTCCCATCAAAGCGGTCTTCCCATTGTTGTCTTTCGCATTCACATCGGCACCGTTGTCGATGAGATAACGAACTACTTTTTCGAAGCCCCGTTTGGAACTTCTCATCAAAGCCGTACGGGCTTCTGCGTTTCTGACGTTGACGTCAGCGCCCTGGTTCACTGCCACAACGACCTTGGAGAGATCTCCTGCCGCTGCCGCTTCCCAGAATACTTGATTTGTTTGATCCATGTGTTTTCCTCCTGTGTTCAAACAATAAAAAAGATGAACGAGTTAAGTCCATCTTAAAAGGCAATAGCAATCTTATTCAAAACAACAAAGACAGGGGTTCCCGTTTTGGTTTGTGTTACGAAGTGGACACGAAAATTTCTGCCCATAATCATTACCTCACTGTTCTGTGTTTGTATCTTCATTGTAATCTATTGTTGCCAAAATACAAGCCGTTAGACTAAAATTTTGGCACTAATTGGTTTAGGTTTAGCACTAGCGTTTCGTAGAAGGAAAAACATAGGATGCAAACTCGATATAATCAGCTGAATCTAAGGTCGTTTCTGAAGATTCATCATAGAGATGGGCTTTGATCTTAGCTGTCCCATAGGTCATATCTTTCAAGCTCAACATAAAGTAAGTATCGACAACTCTTCCTGCTTTATCAGGTACAGGATCATCAAAAGTCACATCGACATACTTCCATTCCAGTCCATCATAAACCATATTCCACGCATGATTCATTTTATTACTAGAGACTGTTAAGACAGGGATATTATACTTCTGTACGACGCCCATAAAGGCTTTCGCATAGCCACTACATACCGCTTTATGATTGATGAATAGACCATAAGCTTCAAAAGGTGTATGATCGACGATATTTTTTAGATCTAGATCTAATACAGCAGTATCGTATTGAGTCGATAAGATCAACTCATCATGAATAGATTTCATAAGCGTCACATTATAAGATACCACTTCAACCTTATCATTGATGAAGGTCTCAATGGATGTATTGACTTCATCGACAGTATCATTATAAAGTTCGATCTTAACGTAATCTAAGGATTTAACGATAGAATCTCCTTGAGAATAAGTCTTGGTTCCCATACTGAACTTAAACGCATGAATCATCAAGGCATCTAGATAGGCATAGGTCTTACCAATCGTGAATTCTCCATCTTGAACATAAAACATCATGGTTCCTTCATCGAAGAGGATCTTAGCGAGTAGTGCCAATTCCATATCAGAATCGACTTGATAGACCACATCTTCTTTTACGTAAGAGGGTTGAGATACTTTCTGAAAAACACGATCATCTCCGAAATAGGTCGTCTCAGGACTCCAATCCGTAATGACTTCTTCAAATGGTTTTTCAAGAAAAGCACAGCCAGTCAAACTTAGACTGAGTATCAAAACCAAACTAAGTAAAGTGTTTTTGTGTTTCATAGGGATTCCTTTAAGGTCATGCTACAATAAGTATAACACAGCCCATCTAGGTGATGGGTCTAGGAGTAAACTATGAAATTTAAAGACTATAGCTACATTAGACCTGATTTCGATCAAGTTAAAACTCAACTTGAGACCCAACTCAAAGCGTTCTCAACAAGTCAGAATGTGACCCAACAACTTGAAGCGTTTAAACTCATCAATAAGATCCGCTCTCAGATCTCTACGATGAGTACCTTAAGTTCGATAAGACACTCTATCGATACCACAGATGCCTTCTATGAAGCCGAGAACGACTACTGGGACAATCAGAATCCTTTTGTGGCTGAATTAGATACCCAACTTTATAAAGCTGTATTATCGTCACCATTTCTTAAAGAATTACAGAATGAGATCCCAAAGACCTTCTTTCAATTGGCTGAGAATGCCTTGAAAGCTTTTGACCCTAAGATCATTACGGATCTACAAGAAGAAAATAAACTAAGCAGTGCTTATGGGAAATTGATTGCCTCAGCTCAAATTGATTTTGATGGGAAGATCTTGACCTTGGCTCAACTAAGCCCTTATATGATCCATCCTGATCGTGCTATTAGACAAAAAGCGTGGGAAGCCAAGAGTGCTTTCTTTACTCAAAACGAAGCCGCCATCGATGAAATCTACGATAAGATGGTCAAGCTTAGAGATCAGATCGCACGTAAACTTGGTTATAAAAACTTCATCGAACTAGGCTATATCCGTATGAATCGACTCGATTATAACGCAGATATGGTTTCCGTCTTTAGAAAACAAGTCCTTTCAGACATCGTCCCTTTAACTCAAAAACTCTACGCAAGACAAGCCAAACGTATAGGACTAGATCAACTTCATTATTATGACTTAGCTTATGAATTTAAAAACGGAAATCCTAAACCAATAGGAACTCCTGAAGATATCCTTAAAGCAGGTCAAAAGATGTATCATGAGCTGTCCCATGAAACCGGTGAATTCATCGATTTCATGATCGATAGAGAACTTTTAGATCTCGTCGCAAAAAAAGGTAAAGAAAGCGGAGGCTATTGTACCTTCATCAACGATTATCAATCTCCGTTTATCTTCTCTAATTTTAATGGGACACAAGGCGATGTCGAAGTCTTGACCCATGAGGCAGGACATGCCTTTCAGTCCTATCAGTCTCGTTGGATCGATGTCCCTGAATGTGCTTGGCCAACCTTAGAATCTTGTGAGATCCATTCTATGAGTATGGAATTCATCACCTGGCCTTGGATGGACCTCTTCTTTGGGAAAGACACAGATAAGTTTAAATTCAGTCATTTATCTTCAGCGATGACCTTTATGCCTTATGGGGTCCTCATCGATCATTTCCAACACGAGATCTATGCGAATCCAAACTGGACTCCAACTCAAAGAAAGACTGCTTTTAGAAACTTAGAAAAACAGTATCTACCGCATAAAGATTACACAGGTAATGATTTCTTAGAAAGAGGAGGTTTCTGGTTTCAGCAAGGCCATATCTTTGGATCCCCTTTCTACTACATCGATTACACCTTAGCTCAAATATGTGCTCTACAGTTCTTCAAACGGGCTCAAGATAAAGATCCACAGATGTGGAATGATTATATGAAACTGTGTAAAGTAGGAGGCACCCAATCTTTCTTAGGCCTCATCAAAACAGCCAATCTAAAATCACCTTTCGAAGAAGGCTGTGTATCATCCATTACCGATTTAGTTGAGAAGACCTTGGATCTTATCCCAGACAGTTCATTATAAGACAAAAGAAGCCAAAAATAATTGGCTTCTTTTTAAAGTACTTCTCCATTAGAACTAATAACTTTCTTATACCATTCAAAAGAATCTTTCTTAGATCTTTTTAAAGTACCTTTACCATCTGAATCTCTATCAACATAGATGAAGCCATAACGTTTCATCATTTCACCTGTACCGGCAGATATTAAATCGATACATCCCCAAGCGGTATAACCCATACAAATGATTCCATCTTCAAGGATAGCCTGTTTCATTGCGATAATGTGTTCTCTAAGATATTGGATCCGATAATCATCATGAATCTTTCCATCTTCACTTAGAACATCTACAGCTCCTAAGCCATTCTCCACGATAAACAAGGGGATTTGATAACGATCATAAAGTTGATTCATCGCCAATCTTAACCCTATTGGATCGATCGACCAACCCCAATCTGAAGCATTAAGATAAGGATTCTTTACAGTATTTAACATATTTCCTCCTGTAAATTCAACTTCATTTCGTGAAGTGATTACATTGGAGTTATAGTAACTAAATCCGATGAAGTCAACTTTCCCAAGTTTTAGGAGTGCATCATCCTGGGGCAGGGTTTTCAAGTAAATCTTGTTCATTAGTAAGTATGCTTTAGCTTTCTCTGAATAAGCACCACGTACTTGGACATCTGAAAAGTACAGATGATCATCGATAGCTTTTTGAGTATTAAGTTGATCTTGAGGTTTACAACTTTCCGCATAGAAACTTGGATAAAGCATCATCATCCCAATTTTAAATTCAGAATTGATCATATGACCTATATCTACTACCATTGCACTGGCGACCAATTGATGATGTGCTGCTTGATAGATAACTTCTTTAAAAGATTCCTCCTCTTTGATTTCTATGCCTGCCGACATGAGCGGATGAAGTAGGATCACATTGATCTCATTAAAGGTCATCCAATACTTTACTTTATGCTTGTACCGCATAAATACTGTTTCACAATATCTGACGTAATGTTCAATCATCTTTCGTGATCTCCATGAGTCAATCTTTTCAACCAAACCATAAGGGGTCTCATAATGACTTAAAGTGACTATTGGCTCTATCCCTAGTTTAAGACACTCATCGAAGACTCGATCATAGAACGCTAAACCTGCTTCATTTGGGATCAGTTCATCACCTTTCGGAAAAATCCTTGTCCAATTGATAGAAGTTCTAAAACACTTAAAACCCATCTCAGCGAATAAGGCAATATCTTCTCTATAGGTATGATAAAAATCAATAGCTGTATGAGAAGGATAATAAAATCCTTCTTTTAAACCATGTGTGAATTCTCGTTTGACGTATTTAGAACCAGCACTCGTATAATCCGATGTACTTGGTCCCTTTCCGTCCTCATCCCATGCTCCTTCCAATTGATTGGCTGCAACGGCCCCTCCCCATAAAAAATTATCTGGTAAAGATCCCATTAAATATTACAAGCAATTGTGTGTCCTTCAAACACAGCTTCCATGATCTTGCGAGCGCTATTACAATCACCGATCGTAAAGGTATCAGGGACAATATGATAGAAACTTTCAGCGAGCTTACTATTGGCTCTAACCCCTGTCGCAATGATCACCGTATCTGCTTCTAGTGATACTACACCTTCAGTACTCTTGACGATGATCCATTCTTTGGTGATAGATTGACAGGCCGAATTCATCAAAGTCTTTAGGTTGGATACTGCTTCCATTTTTTGTCTTAAAGCGATACGATAAAGCATATTGCCTTGAACAGCGATCTCATTGGTCAATTCAATAATCGTAACCTCTTTATGATGAAGCTCAGATAATTCAAGTCCAATCTCTGCTCCTATTGAACCTCCACCGATAATCACGACTTTCTGACCTATCTTTTCCTCATGGCTTAAGGCATCATAGAAACCCATGACCTGTGGCAGATCGATGCCTGGAATTGGGGGAATGATTGCAGATGCCCCAATCGCAACAATAATCGCTTCTGGTTTGAGATTTTTCACCAACTCTGGTGTCGCGGTAGTATTCAAGCACACATTTACTTTAGATTTCGCAAGTTGTTTTTTAAGATAAACGAGATAATCCGCAATATCTTTTTTATAGAATTCCTTTGAGATATAGTGAAGAGCTCCTCCGACATGATTCTCTTTCTCAAGTATAGTCACCTTATGACCTCTTAGAGAAGCCGTTAGTGCTGCGTTGATTCCCGCAGGACCCGCCCCAATGATAACCACGTTTTTAATGACATCCGCGGGAATCAGTTTCTTAGGGATAAAATCAGTATTAGTATAACGAGGATTAACAGCGCAACCAACATTACGCCGATTGGTTGAAATGTGATAGCACTGTAGACAACGTAAACAAGGTACGATGTCTTCTTCATGTCCATCTTTAGCTTTATTTGGCCAATCTGGATCCGCAATAAAACTACGCCCAAAACCTATCAAATCAACTTTACCTGACGCTAGAAGCATCTCAGCTTGATCAGGATTCATCACTGCTCCCACACAAGAGACTGGTATATTTACGTTCTGTTTAACGATGGCAGCGTAATCCGCATTGACCATATGATCAGAAAAATTGGTCGTGGCCATATGGACATTGGCTTCATGATTGATATCTAAACCTGCTGAGATCTGAACGGTATCGATATATGGTTCCGCCATTTTAATGAAAGATAAGGTATCTTCAAAAGTGATGGATCCGTTAACCCATTCGATCGCACTTATGCGCATATCGATGGGAAAATTAGGTCCTACTGCTTTTCTAACTCTCTCCAATATCATTAAAGGAAATTTAGATCTGTTTTCTAAAGAACCCCCAAATTCGTCGGTTCTTTGATTAAACAAAGGAGATAAAAATTGAGGAGGTAACCAGCCATGACCAAAATGAAGAAAGATCATATCAAAACCCAAATCTTTAGCTTCTTTTGAAGCAGATGCAAAACAATTGGCTGTATGATCCATCATCTCAAGTGTCATCGCTTTAACTTCAACTCCATCTTCGCGAATGAAACCCATCGGACCCACCGCATAGTCTTTAACTCGTGCATATTGACCCGCATGAAAGACTTCTATCGAAGCTTTTGCGCCAGCTTGATGTGCTCTTCTTATTTTAGATTGGGTATGTTCTACTTCATACTTATGGAAGGCATATGGTTCATCAGCGCTGGAGAAACTTGATCTAC
>JAAXXT010000014.1 GCA_013334325.1 Erysipelotrichaceae bacterium
TATGGATAGGTTTCGTAAAGCGTCTTGAGAATAAATAGACAACGACTGTCATAAGCGCCATCGCCAACAACATAGAATAAATCAAAGATTTCGCTAAAGTAAACAAGGAATCATCGAGTTCAAAATTAGGAACCATGATCGCAACTGCTCCTACGATCTCACCATCAACTTTAATCGATTTTCCTACGAATAGACTTTCAAAAGATAAACCATCGATCTTGACCATCCTAGAGATGTCTTGACCTTTGATCACTTGAAGTAGTAAGGCATCAACTTTCTTTGTATAATCGACACTGTTCATCGGATCGTTGGGTATACCCCCATGATTATCGATCGCACGAGAAGCAAATATGATCTTTCCTGTCGTATCTGAAATCAACAATTGACTGTTCTTAGGGACAGGTTGAGTCGATAAGACATGGATCATACTGTCTTCAGTGATATCTCCTTCTAAATAAGACTCAATGATATTAGACATCGAATCCATAATTGGAGCGACTTCTACTTGTTTCTGATTGGTGATAAAAGAGCGTCCTGCTGGTATGAAAACCATAAATGTAAAAACCAGAGCCATTACGCTCATCGTTATAAACATCATCAACAATCTTAAAAATAAACTATGTCTAAATTTATTACCTTTTATTTTCATAGATCTTTCTCAAACTTATACCCTACCCCATACACAGTCTTGATCATATCTCTATAGCTTTCAGGCAATTTAGCTCTAATTCTTTTAATATGGGTATCGATAGAACGATCATCGATGTAGTCACTAAAGCCCCATACGCGATTTAGGATCTGTTCACGTGTAAAGACTTGAGAAGGATGACTCATCAACATATATAAGATCTCTATTTCTTTAGGGGTCGCTTGAACGTGATCACCTAAATAAGTAATTGAATAATTCGATAAAGAGATGATCAAATCTTTGATTTGGATCACGCTTTTGATTTGGCCATCGTTTTGTTCCTTCGTTCGTCTTAAGATGGCTTTTATTCTAGCCATGACTTCTCTGGCACTATAAGGCTTTACGATATAATCATCCGCACCTAATTCAAAGCCTATGATACGATCGATTTCTTCACCTTTAGCGGTCAACATAATGATAGGAACATCAGATGTCTTACGGATCTCTTTACACACCTCTGTCCCTTGTATTTTAGGCATCATTAAATCTAAGATCACAAAATCTAGGGATACTTGTTTAAATTTATCAAGTGCTTCTTGACCATCTGCAGCCAAGATCACTTCAAAGCCTTCTCTTTTTAAATAGAGACTTAAGCTTTCACGTACAGTGAGTTCATCATCGCATAATAGAACTTTCATAATTTTACCTCATCCTTATCCTAACAACAGATTGTGTCTTAATTATGACACACAAGTTCTCATAAAAAAACACGGTGTGAACCGTGTTTAGATAAATAATGTCGTACCAACGTTTTCGTTGTGTGAGATGTATGTCCCAACACCACCCAATTCAACGCCTTCTACCAATTCTTCTGCTTTGATTCCCATAAGATCCATACTCATCGTACACGCAATGAACTTAACGCCTAATTCATTACAGCTCTTCATCATTAGATCTAGAGAATCTACATTCTTTTGTTTCATGATGAACTTGATCATTTCAGGACCCATTCCCAACATGTTCATATTGGATAAAGGAAGATGCTTAGTGCCTCTTGGCATCATAAAGCCAAACATTTTTTCAATAAGATTCTTTTTAACTTTAACATGAGCTGCTTTACGTAAGACATTGAGTCCCCAGAAGGTAAAGAAGATGGTGACCTTCTTGCCTTGAGCTGCAGCACCTTGAGCGATGATCATCGAAGCCAAGGCCTTATCAAGTTCACCTGAGAATAAGACGATGGTGGCGTTTTCTTGATTATTAGCACCTGTACTTAAGGTAGCTTGATCTTTCTTGCCTTTTAAGATCTCAGCGATGTACTTATTGCCTTCAAGATTTAGTGAAACAAGGGTATGACCATTGGTCTTACACCAGTTTTCAACATCCATAGAATAACCAGGATCTGTTGCGATGATCTTAACGGTATCGCCATCAGCGATGTTTTGAACAGCTTTATAGGTCGCCAATAATGGACCTGGACATTGCATCCCTGTCACGTCGACGGTTTCTACTTTTCCTGTTGCGACTACTTTAGCTTGACCTGTTGTTTCGTCCACTTTAGCGGCTCCTTTTGAAGTACGATTGGCTGAATTCAAGACATACTTGAAGGACTTATAAGAACTATAGCCTCCAGATACATTGTATAGATTGGTGAAGCCATTGCCTTTTAAGATACGAATAGCCACATAAGCACGTAAACCAACTTGGCAATTCACATAGATGGCAGTGTCTTTTGAGACTTTGATTTCTGATAAACGATCACGTAATTCATCGACTTCGATATTGATCGCATTGGTGATATGACCTGTACTGAATTCGATAGGTGTACGGACATCTAAGAAGTAAGCTCCAGAAGTCACTAATCCATCGATTTGACTAGGATAAGCCACTTTGTATTCCCCATCGATGATGTTTTCTGCGATATAACCTAAGATATTGACTGGATCTTTAGCGGAAGAGAATGGAGGCGCATAAGCCAATTCTAGATCAGACAATTGAGTGACCTTGGCTTTACATTTGATCGCTGTTGCGATGACGTCGATGCGTTTCTCTGTCCCATCTTGACCAACAGCTTGAGCCCCTACGATTTCTAAGGTTTCTGTGTTATAGATAAGTTTAAGTGCGATATTGGTTGCGTTAGGATAATAGGACGCATGATTGTTTCTATGAGCATGGATCGCTTGAACAGGGATCTTTCTCATTTCAGCCATACGTTGATTGTTTCCTGTCGCTGCGACAGTCAAATTGAAGACTTTTAATACGGAAGTCCCTAAGGATCCATTGTATTGGACGTCTTTTCCGTTGATGATGTCGGCTACTAAACGACCTTGACGATTCGCTGGCCAAGCCAAGGCAATCGCTGTATCCACATGTGCGACCGCATCTTTAACTTGGATCGCATCTCCGATGGCGTAGATCCCATCGACGATCTCATTGGTCTTCCCATCCATGACTTGAAGTTTAGAAGTTGTGGCGATATGACCACGAGGTCCTACAGCCAAGTCAGCTTTTTTCGCTAAGGTATTTTCTGGAACGACCCCGATCGCTAAGATGATGAGATCTGTCTCAATGGTCTTTCCTGATTCTAGATTGACATTCTTACCTTGATTGGAGAAATTAAGTAAGCCATCTCCTAAGACAAGGTGTACTCCATGTGTATTAAGTTCTTGATGAACGAGTTGAGCCAATTCAAAATCGATAGGTGCCATAACTTGAGGCATCTTCTCAACGATGGTAACTTCGATCCCACGTTCAACGAGGTTCTCAGCCATTTCTACCCCAATGAAGCCTCCGCCTACGACGACTGCTTTCTTAGGATGTTTTGATTCGATGAAATGGAAAATCGCATCGGTATCAGGAATGTTTCTTAGTGTAAATAAATTGGTGGCTTCTTTTAGACCTTCTAATGGAGGCACTATTGGTTTAGCCCCAGGTGAGAGAATCAATACATCATAAGACTCTGTATAGATTTCTCCTGTTTTGGTTTTTTTAACGGAGACAGTTTTATCAGCGCGATTGATATCGACGACTTCAGAGAAGTTACGAATATCCATTTTAAAGCGTTCAGTCATCCCATCGACAGTTTGAACCAATAGATCATCGCGATCAGTGATGACCTTACCGATATAATAAGGTAAACCACAATTGGCGAAACTGATATACTCATCTCTTTCAAACATAATGATCTGATCTTCTTCATTTAAACGACGAAGTCTGGCTGCTGCGGTAGCACCACCAGCGACGCCCCCAACAATAAGAATTTTTTTCATTTTAGAGTGCCCTTTCATGTAAAGATAGTCCATAGATAGTTTAGTCACTTTGAAGTGTTTCTACAAGTAAAAATGATTAAAAACTTACGAATTTGTGAAAATTCTCTAAACTTTATAAAATATTAACTTTTTTCACAAAAAAAGACCCGAAGGTCTCTTTTTAAGGGGGAAATACAATGAAGGGAGGGCAATCAGATTTTAAGTTTTCTTACCTAGCACAGCTTCCTGCTCAAGTTGTTTTAGGATAGATCACCTCAAACTGTGGAAAGGTTAATTGGTCTGCGCAGTTCTTTTTGTAGAACCTGCAGTTGTATCGGTGGTAGTTCCACAAGCACTTAGTGTGATCAGAACCAATAAACCAACGATGACTATTTTAAGTGGCTTGTTTTTCATAAGAGAAGCTCCTAGACTTTTGTTTGTCTAAACACATTATAAAAAGCAATCATGGCTGAATTATGACATGATTGCGGCTTTATTTTGAATGTGGATGAAGCAACATCGAATCGATGTTTTCTCGTAAGTGTTCTGGTCTTAAGGTTAAAATCAATTCATGACGTGCATATTCGAAGAAAGGTACGATGATGGGCTTATGTGAGCTGAGTAAACGAAGGCAACTTTCTAGCTTAAGATCAGAGGCTTGATCACTAAGCAAGACCCCTGCTTTAGACATCGATACAGCTAAGGTATCGGTGAGGTGTTGGTGTTGATCCAGATTAGATTCATCAGGTGATATGGCTGAAATCAAGAGATGCTTGATTTTGGTTTGATTACATGGGAAGAAAGTCGATTTAAAAATAGATTTATTCAACGCATGATTAACGAAGACGATGCTGGAAACAGATAGGGTATGGATCTTAGAATAAACGATATGATTGAGTGGGGTCTGTTGAGATAGAACCAAGACCTCTTTAGATCCATCAAATTGATCAAGTAAGTTTAAAGAAGCTTGAATCATCTGATCCGTTTTTCCCATAGTACTTACTAAAACCAATTTAGGTAATTTACGATCAAAGAGATCGATGTCTCCACAGGTATAGATAAACAAAGGTGCATTCTGTCCTAGATCATGAAAAAAACTAATAGGGTATTCTTTCTCATATCGGTTATAAATTCTTATACGTGGTTTGAGTTGAGCGAAAGAAGCCTCTGTTTCTCGTCTAAGTAAGCCATAAACCATAGGAAAGAATTCCACAAACTTCATTGCGGAAAAATGTGTATGGTAAAAAGTTTGAACGTCTAAGAGTTCAAGTAAATTATCTTTAGTGATAAAGCGATTGACCTCTTGATCATCCTGAACAAGCTTCTTTAGGATGGCGTAGTTGATGGCCAATTGTCGATTAAGTTGATTTTGATTCATTGGTGATGAGTTAGATTGAGCTCCAATAGTTTCTTATAGTCATCTATAACGTGTTGAGGAGATAAGATCTTCATTTGATCACTGAAGGTAAACAACCAGCCATAAAAGGTAGGACTAGTTTGTATATTTAGTTTAACAGAGAAATGTTTATCATCAAAGGGAATGACCTCGATCTGTTTCCCATATTGATCAAGAATAACGCCTATGAGATCATTTCTAACCTTTAAAGTCACTGTTTCTTCTTGACCAGAATACATATTAAAGATACCAGAGATGTGATTTTCGAGATTCAGTTCAACAGGCACAGGAACTGCTTTATATTCAGATTGAGAAACCTGTTCCATCTTATCGATACGATAAGAAGTAAATTCTTGATGTTTATCATGGTACGCAACCATATAATATTTATCATCGTCCCAGATCAAACATACAGGGTTCGCAGTATAAAAGCCTCCGCTTTTACGCATGACTTTTTCTTTTTTAGTGTTGATATCGAAGTATTTGAATTTTAACTGACGTTTTTCGCTGATGGCTTGATGGATCTCATTGACAGAAATATAGATCTTCTCATTGTCTGTCTTAGGACGTTTGGTGACCAGGACTTGTTGCTGAAGTTTTTGTGCCTCATAGATACTAACACTGGAGGTAACCAGTTTCCCAATCAGTTCTTGGCTTTTTCTTTCAGTGATGAACTTGGCTGCCAAGACCGCATCGACCAATAATTTGAGTTCAGGAAGTTCAAACTGACGATCTCCGATAAAGTATAGATTTTGTTTGGCTCGTGTCGTAATGATATCGACACCAGTGCTTTCTAGTAACTTGATGTATTGATAAATACTCTTGCGTTCGGTTGAGATACCTTCCGATGAAAGCATGTTCATAATAGCCTTTACACTTAGTTGATGTTGATCATCACTGTGTTTAGATAAGATATCCCATACTTTTAATAATTTAAGCTGATTCTTCCCCGCTGTGCTCTGTAAAACATCTTGATCTTCTAACTTTAAATTAGTTTCGTTTGACCTCATGATGATCCCCTTACGTTGTTTCTATTGTACAACTCTTTGGACAGATAAACAAGGACTCCCTATGTCAAAACACTTTCATTACCTTATCTTTTCTCTTATAATGAAAACAGTGAAATGAGGATCTTATGGAAACACTCTTAGAACGATTTATCAGATACGCAAAAATCAATACCCGCTCAGATGAAAACAGCACCACTGTTCCTTCTACACAGAGCCAAGTTGCTTTCGCACGACTATTAGAAAGTGATTTAAAAGCTTTAGGTTTATCAGAAGTCAAAATCAATCCAAAGAATGGTTTCGTGAGTGCAGCCTTGCCTTCTAATGTGGATGCCTCAGTAGATCCAATAGGCTTTATAGCCCACTTTGATACAGCTGATTTCAACGCAGAAAACATACAGCCACAAGTCATAGAGAATTATAATGGAAAAGATATCCTTCTAAATCAAGCTCAAAACATCATCCTATCCCCTAGTGTATTTCCTAGTCTACTTGATTTAAAGGGTCATACCTTGATTACAACCGATGGGACCACTCTATTAGGAGCTGATGATAAAGCAGGACTTGTAGAAATCATAGAAGCGATGATCTACTTAATGAAACATCCTGAAATCAAACATGGAAGAATCAAGATTGCCTTTGGACCTGATGAAGAAATAGGAAGAGGTGCTGATCTCTTCGACGTCAAAGATTTCGATACTGCTTTCGCTTATACGATGGATGGGGCAACATTAGGAGAGTTAGAATATGAAAGCTTCAACGCAGCTAAGGCTACCGTTAAGCTTCATGGGGTCTCCGTTCATCCAGGAAGCGCAAAAGATACAATGATCTCGGCGAATAAACTGGCAATGGAATTTGATGCCTTATTACCTCAAAACGAAGTCCCTGAACATACAGAAGGACGAGAAGGATTCTACTTCTTAGCGGCCATGTCTACAGAGATCGAAGAAGGCATTATGCACTATATCCTTCGTGATCACGATAAAGCCAAGTTCAACTTAAGAAAAGAACAGATCCTAAAAAACGCAGCGTATTTAAATGATAAATATAAAGCAGAACGATTCAGTGTGACCCTAAGTGATCAATACTACAATATGAAAGATGTGATTCAAAATGATATGCGTTCTGTTGATCTAGCACTTAAAGCGATGAAGAATCTTGGGATAGAATCCAACATATCTCCTATTAGAGGAGGCACAGATGGATCTAAGATCTCCTTTATGGGAATACCTACTCCTAATTTATTTACAGGTGGTGCCAACTATCATGGGAAATATGAATATGTATCATTGGATGTGATGAAGAAAGCTGTTGAGACGATCGTTGAGATCGTTAGATTAAATGCCTTAACTTAAAAAGACTGAAAAGTCTTTTTTTTTGGTAAAGAAAAGACCCGTTAATTTACGGGTCTTTCTAAGAAACTGTCGATGGTATAAATATTCGTACGAGTAGGTTCTACGATGAGCTTACCACTCGCAATCAATTCTACGAAGATTTCAGTCAATTCAGGATCGAACTGTGTCCCAGAATTACGCTTGATCTCATTGATGGCGTATTCTGTATCCATATTGATCTTATATTGACGATCTGAGGTGATCGCATCGAAGGCATCTGCCAAGGCAATACATCTTGCCCCAAACGGAATAGCTTCACCTGCGATCTTTCTAGGATAGCCTTTCCCATCCCATCGTTCATGATGACCGATGACACTAGGAATAACTTTAGAGAATGAAGGCAAGTATTTGATGATCGTAATCGAGAGATCCACATGTTTCTTCATGGTTTCATATTCTTCAGTGGTCAAGCGAGAAGTCTTCGTTAAGACATTCTCAGGAACACCGATCTTACCGATATCATGAAGTAAGGAAGCCAATCTTATGATCTCTATCTCAGAAGGTTTAGCGCCAGTAGCTTCAGCGATGGCTGTTGCGTATTTAGCGACACGTTGAGAATGACCGAAAGTAATATGATCCTTAGCATCGATCGTTGCGGTCAAGGCATAGACTGTCGCCAATTGATTTTCATCTAAAGCGATGCCTTCTTTAGTATCTTCAGAGATCGTTGAATTGTAGAGGACCGTCTTATTACGTCCACCACGCTTCGCTTCAATCAAAGCCAATCCTGCGTTCTTTAGTAAGAGTTTATCATCATTGGCTTGGGTAGGATAGGTACATAATCCACAGCTAACTGTGAGAGATCTCGCAGATTCATCAGGGGCAGAAACAGAGGTCTGTTCAATGACGACTCTTATTCTTTCCATCAGATCATAAGCTTTCTTTGTATCTGTATTAGGAAGGATAACAGCGAAGATATCTCCTACATAGCGACATACGATCCCATTATCGCCTACGATTTGTTTTACTTTAGAAGCGAGTTTGGTTAAGGCTGTATCCCCTGCATAGTGACCATAAAGGTCATTATATACATTAAACATATCGATACCAGTCAAAGCCAAGGAGACATTGTTTGTCTTTGATTTACTGGTAACTTCAATCAATTGATCCATAAAATAGCGATGATTATAGGTATTGGTCAAGGCATCGATGGTGGCTTCTTCTCTAGCCTTTTCAAACAAGATAGCATTGGCGATCGCGATTGACGCTGTCATACAGATCATATTGATTTGATCAGTATGAGGTATATCTCTGATCGAATGGGTATCCTTATGACACATCAGTAAGATCCCAATCAGTTTCCCATTGGATTTTAAAGGAAGCGCAGTCTCAAATAAGATCCCATTAAGGGCTCTACGATCTTGATCCCACATCGTCTTAAAGAAGGCATTGGTATCTAAAGCTTTTCCGTTGATGAGTTCATCATATTGATTGAACCATAAGACAAATGGATGAGTAGGACTGATCTCAAAGGATACACTTTCAAGTTTACGACTAGAAGCATAGAAAGAATAATTGACACTTTCCGCATCTTTCAAGAATAGATAATTACGTGGATTACCACTCACATCCGCAACAGCTCCCATTAAGCTTTCACTGATCTTACTTAAGACAAGGTTATTGGCGATCTGATGGGTAAAGCTACTGATGCGTTCTTCTCTTCCTTTTTCTTCTTTATAGAATAGGTTATCAACTAAGGAATAAATGACTTTAAACAAAGGTTGGAATACCAACAACGAAACAAAGGTAACGATCAAGATAAACAAGTTATTATCTAGACCTGTATTTAAGGTTTCAAAGACAGAGATAAGCGCATTGACAGCGAAGATACTACCAATCGTAATGGCTGTCAACAACATCGTAAAGATAACAGCTTTCGTAATAACGAACTTCAGTTCCAAGACACGATTACGATAGATCGCATACATGATGAAGACGGAGGCAATACTACCCGCAAAGAAGTCCAAAGGCCATTTCCCGATGACAGGCGCTAAATTCGCCCCGATCCCGATAAAGATGATAAACAAGGCGATCATTATGTTTTTAAGACCACCCATATATCTAGACTTACGATATTCTTTTTGAGCCAAGAACAAGCACATCAACAACAAGGCAAAGATCAAGACATACGAGACATAGGCACCTAAGCCTAAGGTATATTGAAGTTCGATGAATGGGGAATAAGGCACTGCGACCATCTGAGCAGAGATCGTTGTATAGCCTAAGATATTGACGACTTGCATCAAGACTTCTAAAAAGCCCCAGAAGAACAAGGAAGTATAACGTTTCATATGAATAAACACTGTAAAGAAGATATAGCCTGTATAAGGGATAAGCATCAAAGCCGCAACCATCGTACGTTGCCAGAAGAGGGTCCCTGGAGTGATGTTCATCTTCATCATCAAAGTCGAGAAACTCCACATTGTCATCGAAGCTACCATCAACATAAATGTCGCTATGGTTTTATCTTTTTTAGACAAGGCTAAAATAACGAAGATACCGAATGAGAGAATTAAAGATACAATTGGGATACCCCAATAGATGTAGATGTAGATTTGATCCATCATGAGCGCTGTCCTGACCCAAAGGCAAGCTTCATCACTTCGATTTCATCGAAATGGTTAGGATTGACTTTCTGCATAGGATGGGCAATCGTTGATTGATACTTCGCCAAAGTGCCTGATGGGATAATGGTGACCTTTAAGGGTTCAATTCCAAGCATCTTATAAAGGTTCGCATAATCGCTATCGATGTATTTAAAGTAGATCTCTAGTTGTTCCTTAATAAGATCCGCATTATCGATCCCAGGTTCATTTTGAGGATGATTGACCTCTATGGTCAAGTTGATGTAAGGTCTTGCTTGTGTGTCATAGCACTTTCTCGCAAACCAGGCATCGATATGTAAATGAGACAAGGTTATGGCTTCTCTGATGGTTGCTTCAGTGATACGAGTAAACCCAGCCAAATCGATGACAGGATCAACGCGATCGATGTAACGGAAATGAGGTAAGGTTACCCCATCATTTTTCTCTGAGGCAACTTCATACTTAAAGATATCGCCAACTCTATAACGCGCAAAAGCTCCACCTTTAAAGGTAGTAATGACGAGTTCATAGTATTCATCTTCTTTGATCTCATCCATTGTATAGGTCTTACACTGATGGGCAGGATTCTCTAAGTTCTTATAGAATTCGCTCATTGGGATAAATTCGTAGTAACAAACATTAGGCAAAAGGATCAAACCGTCTTTTACCCAAGATTCAATGGCGATACAGGTGACTTCTGTTCCCCCAAAAACTTCTAAAGGACGAATGCCCCAGTATTGTTCAATTTTCTTTTTAAAGTGTAAAGTATCTGTCCCAATACATACAAAGCCTTTTAGATTAAAGACATCTTTTGGATAAACAGGTCTATTTTGAGCCTTAGCGATGACTTTGGCTTTCCCATAGTTCGCTAGACGACTAACTTTAAATTGACCAAGATTAGCTTTAGATGAACTCTTACTACCATCGATGAATTGTTCACTCATACGTACGATGACACTGGATAAGCCATAGAAAAGATCTAACCCTTGTTGAAGACCCATCTTAAAGCCTTCTTTATTACGTTGGCTAAAACTCATCGCATTTCCTTCTTTAGCAGGAGGAAAGAAATTAACCGTATATTCGCCTTCTAATACATCAGGTAATAAACCTGTTAGATAAGGCATTGGTGCCATCCCATTCAGAAAGTTCGCATTTAAAGGAAGATCGAATTGTCCTCTACCTTTACTAGACGCTAAAATGATGCACGCTAAACAAGCATCTTTATAGTTCTCAACCATGCCTTCTGAATAAGGCGCTACTTTTATAGGAGCCTTTCCACCTTCCCAGGTGGTTTCTATCCAAACCATAGGTTTGGAAGGCAACATTTTTTCATCTTTACTTAATAAGATATCCGCATAATCATCGTACTCTGTTAAAGGACACATCTGTCTAAATTCAGCGATGGTTCTAGGATGTTTTCCATTGAGAATCTTATTACCTAATTCTGACTTACTGAAAAGACCGATCTGTTCCATCAATAAACTGTTTTGGATCTCCATAAAACCTTTAGTAGACAAATCTAAGAAACCGCAATAGCGATCCCAGATTTCATTGGTTTTTTTAGACTTCAACAGCTCATCAAAATTCATTCGCTTTTTCCTCAGATGGTTTTATCAACTTTCTAAGTTCTTTGATTCCAAAGAATAGAAAGGGGGTCGTCTTCTTATATAGAGTATAACCTTGTAGGGTCTTGACGAAAAATAGGGAATCTTGGATCCAAACATGAAGAATATCCATGGCTGTCCAAACAAGCGCTGCGATAAGTAAGCTTCCATTTCCAGTCGCTAAGGCTGCGAATAGATAGAAGATGAAGAAACCCCAAACACCAGGATGTCTACAAAGACCATAAAGACCTGTCGTGATGATGTCTGAATTCGATGATGTTTTAACGTAGGTCTTACTAAATGGGAGAGCGAAGAATAAGGCATAAATCATTTCGATAAAGCCTAAACCAGAGATGACCCATAAAATAGGTAGAGATGTAAATGTAAATAAGGGCAAATCAACACTTAGGATCTGAGCAGTAGCGATGATCAATAGACCTACACCAACTGCGAATAATCCATTTAAAAGAGGGTGAAGCATTTTTAGCTTATTGTAGTCAAACATCGTCAATACAAAGAAGGCAAAAATTCCAGACAGCAATGGATTCACGTGTTCCCCTAAAAGTGTGTATATTTATTATACACCCCAACGAAAACACAATACAAGCAATTTTTTAGCTTAAATATCGCAAAATAGCCTTAATTTACACAGTTTTTAATACTCCATCAAGACAACGCTGCCTATTGTGTCATTATAAGCAAGTCATGGATCAGTGATCTAATGGTTTGGATCTGATCATTGTCTCGATGAGGATGTATACGATTAGTCAATAAAACGATGGCCAAATGACGCTCAAAATCGATATAAATCGAAGTTCCTGAGAATCCTGTATGGTATAAAACATCTTGAGAAGCCATTGTCCCAAAACTACAGGACTCATCATGACGATACCATCCTAAAGTTCTTTGATGATCCAAAGAAGCAGTATAGGTGGTATGTAAAAGTGCTTTGGTTGAGTTTTTTAATACTCGCTCATCATCAGATAGGATCATCTTCGCAAAGCTCATAGTATCTTTTAGAGTTGAAAAGACTCCCGCATTACCACTGACTTCACCTAGACAAAAAGCTTTCCCATCATGAACGATACCTCTGATCAAACCTCTTTGGGGATTATTTTCAGTAGGTGCGCATCTATTTCGATCAATTGGACGATAACCACTATCTGTCATCCCTAAAGGTTCAAAGATATATTTCTTTGCGCATAGATCAAGTGGTCCCATCAAGACTTCAATAATGTATCCTAAAAGGATGAACCCAAAATCTGTATAGATGACTTTCGTATTTGGAACTTCAGTTAAAGGTAGATCCATAATGAAAGCTCTTAAGGCTTCTTTCCCGCAATGATCTTTGTATCCTTTATGATCCGCAGCTAAACCTGAGCTATGGGTCAATAAATGAAGGATCGTAATCTCTGTGTGTTTGAAGTCAACTAAGATCGATGATACTTTTGTGTCTAAACTCAAGCGTTTATCTTCAATCAACTTTAGAATCAAGGTAGTGGTTACGATGACCTTGGTCAAAGAAGCCATATCGAAGATCGTATCTAGGGTGAGCTTCTCGATATGTGGTACTAAAGATCTGTTGCCTGAGATCCAAGTCTCTTCATTAGAAGATGTTAAAAAGCCCAAAGCGATACAAGGTACGCGTTGAGCTAAGGTTATCTCATCAATTTTATTCTGTATTACTAATCGGTCAATCATTTTCTTACGCCAAAGATAGACAAGATATGAACTCGTTCTTCAGCTGTAAAATACATAAGATAAATAACACCTACTCCAACTAAGCCTAAGATCCCACAAGATAAGATCAGTTGTATCCAAGTCGTAGGCATAATGACTTGACGCATCCCAAATCCAAACAAGACCAAGACTAAGAAAGTAAGGATACTTCTAAACATCAAAGGGAAGAAGGTTAACTTAGGAAGATCTAGACAATAAGCAGCATATGGCATCTGAAAGACAAAGGGCAACAAGATCCCATAAAAGGTAGAGACCCCTGCGATCGCATATACTCCGAAATTTGTATATTTTAAGAAGAGATAGGTTGTTAGAACTGAAATCAACCCATAGATCAAATGAACGATCGCATTTACTTTTAGATGATTGGTGATCGTAAAGATCGATTGTAAAGGAGACATCAAGCCTGTCATGACCAACACCAAGGCTGTTAATACAGATAAGATATAGATCAATTGAACGTCTTGATGGGGTATCCATAGTTTATAAAATGGTAATCCATATACGATCAATATGATATTTGGGAGCATCGTTACTGTACCCAATACTTTAATACCTCGTTTGACTTGGACCAACAAATGATCCATTCTTTTTTGAGCGTATAGTTTTGTGAACATCACATTAAAGGATCCTATTGCCATCGTCAAAAAGCTTTGCATTGCCTTAGGCAAGATCTTACCTATAGATAATTGTCCCATCGCAATTTCAGATACCATCGTATTCGCAAATAAGAGATCTAACCCAACCAATAAGATATTGCTGGTTTGTTTAACCATGCTATAGAAACCAGATGATGTAATATCCCTAAGCTTGGTCCATTTTACGTGTTTGAGTCTTATCTCTAGATGAGGAATAAATCTCTTCAATAAGACAAAATCATAGATCATTGTCAATCCTGATAAGACAACAGCTGAGATCCCTAAATAGTAGATCTTAGGTTCAAAGAAGATATACATGCTTAGAAGAAGTGCTGTCTCTAATATAACCGAGAAGAAATCTCTTATTGATATCAGATAGAACTTATTGACCATCTGGGTCCCTGTTCTAAAAATCAAGAAGAAGGTATTAAAGACAAAGTTGATCATCAATAAGATAAATAAGATTTGAACATCTTGAACGATACTAGGATTGATCTTAATAAAATCTTTAAGTCTCCAAATCGCATAAGACACAGGAATGATCAACGCCAGTAAATACGCTAACGTAGAATATACAGAACTAGAAAAGTATGCATTCACATCATCTTTGTTTTTTTGTGTAAACGAAATCATCGCAAAGCGAAATAAGGTCCCTGCGGTCACAAAGGTAAAGATATCGAGATAAGAGATGAAGTTTTGACCTAAACCTAAGTAGCCGTATTCTGCTGCACCTAAAGCCATAACGATATAAGGTGTTAAGAAGAACTGGACCCCTATATTAACTGCATAAGCAGCAAATCGTGAACTGATGTTAATCGCCAGCATGCGCTGTTCTGTCATTTTATGTTTCATATCCCTAATATTATAGCGTAAAGAACTCAAGTCTTAACCATAAGCGTTCAACTAAACGATAACTTGTATTCATCTATAGACTTTTTAACCCTGTTTAGAGATGTAAAGGGCTTGTTTTTCCTATATAATAAAGACAGAATCAAGAGGTCCACTATGGAAAAGATCCTAAGTTTACTGAGAAACAATGCAAGACTAAGCAATCGTGAATTGGCTGTGTTGTTGGGCATCACTGAAGAAGAAGCCGCTGCTAAAGTAAAGGCACTTGAAAAAGAAGGCATCATTAAAGGTTATTTGACTGTATGCAATGAATCAAAAATAGAGAATGCTCCTGTTCATGCCATGATCGAATTAAAAGTTGTCCCAATGAAAGAATTGGGTTTCCAAGACATCGCAAATCGTGTGGTCGCATTAGAAGCTGTAGATAGTGTTTATCTAATGGCTGGAGATTATGACTTGGCTGTTTTCGTTAAAGGCAAGACCATGCAAGAAGTAGCGACTTTCGTTGCGAAAAGATTGGCAACTTTAGATTCCGTACTATCGACAAACACTCATTTTATTCTCAATAAATACAAAGAAGACGGGATCATACTTGAGGATGGCAGCACTCAAGATATACGTTCTACTTTAAAAAGCGAATGAGTCCCATTAAATTTAATGAACGATTGTCTAAGATTCCTGAAGGTGTGCTGCATAAATACCTGGAATTAGCGACAGATCCAAGCATTTTATCCCTAAGTGTAGGAGAACCTGATTTTCCGACCCCTTTTCATATTCGTCAAGCTGCCATTGATTCTATTCAACTAGGCAAGACCTTTTATACCCCTTCTAGAGGGCTCTTATCTCTTAGAAAAGAAATCTCTTCGATCTTAAGTCGTAAACATCATCTAGAATATGATCCTGTAAATGAGATCATCGTTACTGTAGGAGCTTCTCAAGCTTTAGAAGCAGCGTTTATTACCCTACTTAATCCAGGCGATGAAGTCATCATCATCACCCCTGCCTACATTACTTATGTCCCTATCATCGTTATGTGTGGGGCAACTATAGTTCCTGTCGTTACGAGCGCTGATAATGGATTTAAACTAACACCTGAAGCGCTTAACGCTGCGATCACTGATAAGACGAAGCTGTTGGTGCTTAATTATCCATCCAATCCTACAGGAGGCGTCATGACCCATGAGGATTATGAAGCCATCGCAAAGATCTTACGTTTAAAAGAAATCGTGGTGATCTCTGATGAGATCTATAGTGAGCTAACCTATGGGGTTACCCATGCGTCCATCGCTCAATGTGATGGGATGAGAGAAAAAACCATCCTAATCAACGGTTTCTCTAAAGCTTATGCGATGACAGGTTGGCGTTTAGGTTATATGTGTTCAACGCCTGAAATCATAAAAAATATTTCTATTTATCACTCTAATGCGATCTTATGTCCTCAAACGATTTCTCAGTTTGCGGGAATAGAAGCTCTTAAGAATGGGGATGAAGACATCCATCATATGCGTGAGGAATACGATATGAGAAGACGTCTTGTCATTGATCGACTCAATAAGATGGGACTCCCTTGCGCAACACCTCTAGGTGCTTTCTATGCTTTCCCAGATATACGCTCATCAGGTTTAAGTTCTATGGATTTCTGTAGTGCTCTACTTCAATCCAAGAAAGTCGCAGTTATCCCAGGCAATGCCTTTGGGGCAGCTGGAGAAGGCTATATTCGTTTCTCTTATTCCTATTCCCTTCAACATATCCAAGAAGCACTTGATCGAATGGAAGCCTTTATGAATGAATTAAAAAAATAGTCTCGCAAGAGACTATTTTACTAGATGAGATGATTGATAGATCCTTAGTGTTTTAACGGTTTCACTTAAGGCTGAAGCTGTTTTGACTTCAATGACTGCTTTTGAAGCAGACTGTGAGGCGAAAGCAATTTCTTGCGGAATATTCAGATCCCCAGTCCCAAAAGGTTGATGATCATTTTTTCCTTTACAGTCATGGACATGCATATGATTGATACGAGAGGAATGCTTCTGTAAGAAATCCCAATCTTTATGATCATATCGATGATTGTGTCCACAATCATAGGTTAACCCAAAGACAGGACTTTCTAATAAGAACTCAATACCTTTTCTCATATAAGGCTCAAAGCCTCCTACGTTTTCGATATTGACCTTTACCTTACTATCACCTATGGCTTGTGTAACTTTAGTCTTAAAGACATTTAATCTTTCTAAGTAATACTCAGTATATTTCTCATAGACATAGACTTTCTTCTCAGGTAAGGTAAAGACTACCCCGTTGATGAAATGCATAGTTAAACTATCGATGTTTGCCTTTTTCGCAAACTCAATCGAACTGAGTACGCTTTGTATATATGCCTCTGATATTTTTGTGTTTGGATCTGTGATCGACATAAATTCATCCAGATGAAAAGTAAACGCAATACCACTGGTTTCACTTAGCTTTTTTATGGCCAAAGGATCCATTGCGTCCACTTGAAATTCAGGCACATTACAATTGATCTCAACGAAATCCAGACCTAAAGACTGAGCGTATTTTACATTAGTCTCTAGATTTTCAAACTCTAATAAAGTAGGCATTCCGTATTTCATGGGGCTCTCCTGAATATGTAGTCCATCTTACTTAAAAGGACCCTTAAAGTCAAGGAACTAAACCCAAATAAAAGAACGCAGATGCGTTCTTTTAGGTTTATTGATATACAATCTTAAGGCTGAAATTTATCATGAAGATACTGGGTAATCGCAATCGATTCAGCTGAGCTACTCAAATGTTTGGCATCGTAGATAATCAGTTCACCAAGCGTGAAATTATAATCGAAATTCACTTTGAATTCAGTGAGTTGCAAAGTCGCAGTTGTGGTGATCGGTAAGGTACAAGCATTAGACCCGTTGATATCGATGTCTAGAGTATCCTGGAATATGGAAAGTTTAAACACATTCCACACGGATCCTTTAAATGAAGCATTTGTACATGTCACTGAGAAGCTTGTCGTGTTTGCACTGTTGGTATAACGAACCAAGACTAGATCACCATTGTTGTCTGTCTTAAGTTCCCATCGGTTACCTGTAGTTGTTACAGCTCTAGATTGAAATAATGTCGTACTGACTGGGTAGTCATCATCGAATTTCGCTGCGAAATAAACACTTAGGTTCGTCTTAGACCCCATAGATGGTGTACTGGCCATCAAAGAGGTCGCTGTTCCAGCGATTCCAGTTATACCTTGGACATACTGAGTATTTTCTTCCGTTCCCAAAGTAAAGTTATATAGAATTGGTTGATTCGCGGTTGTGGCTTGAATAAGGTTAGCCGCTGTACTATCAAGATCCGTCCAATTCTTCACATAGTATTTGATCGAAGTCCCTGCAGTTACGATACGAACTTGAGTCGTTGTATCTGCTGGATTAATGTATGAGGCATCGACGTGAATCAAAGATCCAGTATTTACTGGGAAAGGCGAGATATAAAGGTCATTACTTTGAACAGCTGTTCCCATTTGGGCTTTTTCACCTACAGGAATAACGACTAGTTTTAAGAATCTACCCGCATAAGTGCTAGGAACAGTCGAAATCAAATGAGAAGTATGATCAGTTATGATCTCATATTCATCCGGAAATACAGGGGGACTCGTAGGGATGTATTGATTGGATTTAGAAATATACCAGTAATAGACATAACGAATCAACAAACCAGGGTTATTTACCACCAAGTCCGTACTTAGATCCACTGATAAACTCGGCATTGCGATGTTTGGATAGGTTTGAACAACAGAATTCGAAGATACCGCAATGGTTACGCCACTTGTAATAACAGGGGTCAAAAGCACAGGAGGTCGAACAGCAGATACAAAAGTCTGTAGACTCTGCCCTACCGTCGTAGTTTGGGTAACATCATAAACCAAAACGCTTCTCGCATTGGTTCCTGAAAACAAAGTGATGGTACGAGTTGTAAATCCAGTTGGTGTTCCACCTGTTTCTAAAGTGGTTTTTACATCAACAATGCTTTGTTCAATTTGTTCTTGTGCGAGAAAAGCACCTTCTGTAATGGCTTTAGACTGATACATATTGATAAATACAGTAGAAAACATAGATAAAAAGCCAATACTGATGATCGCAAAGATGGTTATAGATAATAGTACTTCAATAAGGGTAAATCCTTTTTTACTTAGTTTTATCATGATAGCTTAATTCGTTTCGGCCAGTTTAGGTCCTAAGAAACGCCATAATTCATTAGTAATAGACATTTGGATCTGAGTAAAAGATAAGCCTAATTCATCTGCACTAGTAGCCGCATAGATATGGTCTGCATCATTAGGTGTATTTGTTGAATCAGCGATAAACACGATCTGAGAAGGTGTCGTATCTCGAGCAAACGAAATGACATAATTAGATGTAAAGTCAGGATCACTTAAATTCGCCCCCATAAGTGCGACGTAATTGTCAGCGAGTGATGAATTTGATGTGTTCGTGACATAACCAGGGGTACATGTGGTCTGTGTAGGTGTGAAGGTACAGTTATCAATGGTATCGCTGGAAGAATAATATTCTTGAGTCCAAGATGTCGTACTTTTATATGTTCTACATGATCCATCTTTGTTATATCTTGTACACACCTGAGTTATCGTTTTCGTATTCGACATCGAATGTGTATTCGAATCACCATCGACCAAAATAATCGTATAGTTCTTAATGATGGTATCAATCGTAGCAGATGATGCATCCGCTGTCGATTTGGTTAATAGTTGATAATAAGCTCTTCTTAAGCCATCCCCTGTATTCGTATAGCCATTCGCCCCAAGATTACTTATGGCTGTTTTTAAATTGGTTTTCTGAGTCGTATTTTTAATATCGTAGAAACTGCTCGGCGTTGGAGAATAAGTCGCAAACGGAACCAATGAGATATTGATTGAGACATCACTATTTGTATTGGATGCGAAATTATCGACCAAAGCAGCGACCTGAGTCCTCAAGATGCTGATTCGACTAGGGTTGCTTGTCGTTGCGTTATTCCCATTGATGGCACTGGCCATACTTCCTGAGGTATCTAAAACCAACGCAATATTAACGATGACTTTATAATTCTCATAAGAAGCAGTTTCATCACGATAGGCTAAAGCGGTCGCAGGATGACTTACGGTTCCATAATTGATAACCTGTAAAGCATTCAAAGCTTCGTAACCACTTACAATGTTGTATCGTTTTGTAGTTCCATCTGCAGCGTAGGTTTCAAAATATAATTTCAAAGAATTGTCTGTTGATAGATTGTTCTGTTTGGTAAAACCAATATTAAAAGTAACATCAGGATATGGACCAGCCATGATCTCTTCAATATGAGTTTGTGAAGTGCTATCCCACTTATAATTGATGATTTCGGTTCGATCCTCATTCATCCCAATGTAATTCCATTCAGGATCCATATAGGTGGTATCTGGTACCGCAAAAATTGCCGTTGAATAACGAACCAGTTTATCCGTTTGTTGAAGGGCTAAACGCGTACCTGATTGGACCTGATATTCTGCGGAGGTCATATTGAATACATCGAAGCCATAGAATAATAAACTAAAGATCATTGTCAATACTATGCCAACTATGGCAAGGACGGTCATGACTTCGACCAGTGTAAATCCTTTTCTATTCATTTTTTTCATATGTGTTCCCCTAAGTATTTCCTACTTTATTCCCACTTCTGTATCTGCGGATACTTGACATTGAAACTCATCTTACTCACTTGAGTTACACTAGAGTTAGAAATACTACCAGTCGAAGTAATCAATACAAATCTTTCTGTGCCTTCTACGTATGAACTTACTACGATCGAAGCACTTCCATTATCTAATGTGACTGTGTCTGACAATGGTGTTATAACCACCGTGGTTGCCTTATCGAAATAACTTGTTAATAAAGATCGATTGTTTTGAAGTAAAGCTCCAAACGCAACATCGACTCCAGTTTGGGCCACATAATGGGCCCGAATTGCATCTGTTTGCATTTGTTCTTCATTCATGTTGCTTGAAAACAAGGCGAAAATCGCCACTGACAAAGTGCTCATAATCAAAAGCACTGCCAACACAAATACTAGCGTTACACCTCGATTGTCTAAAACTTTTCGATATTTGTTCATATCAATCACCTCTTAATGAGCATTAGCATAAGAAAGACATACCTAACCGCATTATACACCCAAGACTTTTAACACGCAATGTTCTCGATTTATATGTTATTAATGCATATTTTTGTTTTCTGATTCAAGTCATATCTATTCTATTCCCCAATAATAAATAAGAAGGTCATAAGACATGACCTTTTAGAAATTTTAATTTGTTATTATGCTAGAATTTACTCTTCATCATCTCTTAAAATATACTGAACCGCAACACAACCTGGACCACCTTGAGTTACCATAACTGGTGATAAAGCTAGACATTCAATTTCGATAGAAGCAATCTTTTCTTTGATTCGTTGAATCATAAGATTAGCCACGTCTTGATTAAGTGCATGAGAGACATAAATCTTATGTTTCGCAGAAACACCACGCTTGATCATAAAATCGATGATTTGATCCGCAGCGATATGCCATGTTCTTGCAACTCCGAATTTTTCTAATTTCTCTGAGCCCTCTGTTTGAGTAACGATAGGCTTAATATGTAAGAATCCACTTAAGCTCGCAGCCATTGGGCTTAATCTTCCGTTGCGTTTTAGGAAATTGAAATCAATAGGTACCAAGTAGGATTGACATTCACTCACACATTTTTCCATACGATCTACGATTTCATTGATTGTATGTTTACTGGATAAACGAACTGCCAACTCCACCAGATACTTTTGGGTTCCAGCTAAGGTTCTAGAGTTAAATAAAGTAATGTGTTTTACGTTCATTTGACTTAAGATCCCCATCGCAGAATTATAGGTTGAACTTAATCCTTTGGTCATAGCGATGTGTAAGGCTTCTTCTGGTTTCTCATACTCAACCATAACTTCACCGATCGCTGGTTGAGATGAATTTGGAACTGCGGTTTTAATCATCTCGACGAAAGTTTCTGTAGAGATCTCAAAGTAATCGCGGAAATTCTTTCCGTTGATTTCGACTTGAAGGGGTAATAGACTGATGTTTAGTTTTTTAGCATCTTCTAGACTAATAAGGGAGCCACTGTCTGTAATGATTCTCATGGGTTTTACCTCTGTGGACATATTGTATCACGCCTTTTTAAAAACAATGGTAAATAAAAACGACACAAGTGAAATAGTTGTCGTTTTTAACTTTGTTATTTAAGTTTATAGAAGATTGATAATGAAATAACTAAGACCACTTACGACAACAGACAAGGTCATTCCCCAAGTCAAATCGATCAAAGTGATTACTACCGGCCAATCTTTAATGGTAGCCAAGTTTGTTAGATCATAGGTTGCGTAAGTCACCAAACCAAAGAGAGCAGCTTTAAGTAATAGATCAGAAACAGATTTAAGCTCTAAAGCTGGTTGGATGACAAAGACGAGTAAACCTAGGATAAACAACAGATAAAACAACAAGGCTGCTCCCCAATTTACTTTAGGTGACATTAAGTAACCTAAGTATTTGGAATAGATACCTTTCGCAACGACACCCAACCAAACCATATCGATCGTAAAGAATACCACTAATACAACCCCATACTGAACTAGATTTTTCATATTTTCTCCTTTATTTTAAGATTTCTTCTTAATCCTACTTTATTATCGTCACTTTAACTCATCTATTGACTGAAATTTTAGTGCTTAATCGTTGGTACTATCCCCATTCCCATCAATGGGTATAGGATCTCCAAGATAGCTTGGTTTTGGTTTGATCATAAGCGTAAACACATCCTTGACTCTCGCCAAGAACTCTCTTAGGTCTCGTGCTTCATCTCCCCCATATTGGATATCTTCTGCAGCTACACCAATCGCATCCATGCCTAAAGCTTCTGCGATATAGATGGCTCGATAAAGGTGTTCCTTCTGAGAAACGATCAATACCTTTTTTACTTGAAAAATCACTTTCGCTCGATATAGGCTCTCATAGGTCGAGAATCCAGCATGATCCATAAAGATATCTGATGAGTCTATCCCCATCGATATCGCATAGTTCTTCATCACATTGACCTCATCATAGTCGACTTGGCCATGATCCCCACTCATTAAAAGTCGATTTGAAATATTAGCTTGATATAATTCTAACCCTTTATCAAGGCGATCTCTCAAGATTGGACTAGGCACACCATTAGTCCCAACACCTGCCCCTAAGACCAATATACACTCGACATCACTACCTATTGCTTCATTGAGCGAAAGGATCTTACTTTGAGTTGACGACATCACTAAATAGTTTAAACCAAATAAACCAAGTAGACCGATGATGCCCAGTATGACACTTGCCTTAACCAAGCCAATAAAACTAATTTTCTTTCTTTTTTTCATATGCCCCAGTTTACTTTCATATCTTATACAGTTTCAACGGGTGAAACTTCATCTGTTTGTTCAGTAGTCATCATTTTAGAAATGCCTTTATTAAAGAGGGCTGGTAATAAGGCAATAAATCCTAAGATTGTTCCTATGATGGATAAGAGGCTTAAATCGATCGATTCCGCCAAATAACCATAAGCCAACATCGATAAGGCTACCCCTGCGATAGAAAACGAGGAAACGAAACCAAAAACAGTCGCTCGTTTATCTCGTGGAATCGCTAAGATCATCGTTGCGTTCAATAAAGCATTCCCGATAACCATAAAGAAATCTCCTAAGAAGAAGAAGATGGTAAGCCAAATAAACCCAGATCCCATCAAACCAACCACAATAAACAAAGTGTTGATCATAAAAGAGAAGATAAAGATAGGCATCTTTAGTTTAGCTGGGATTTTGAAGAGACCCATAAGTGCCATAGCCAATACAGCTGCCATACTACTTGCCGCAACAAAGAAGCCATATTCCGTTAACGTTAAGCCCTTCATTTCAGACAAAGGAAGTAGAAGTGCAGAATAACCAGAACCTAAGAAGTTCGCCAACAAAGCTGACACGATCAACACATTCAAACCCGGTGTAGCGATTGCATCTTTAGCCCCTTGGACCACATCTTCTAGAATACGTTTAACGGTAATTTGTTGATTTTGATCTTGTTTAACTGTTCGTGGAACTGAGATAAATACAATTGTAGCTGCAGAAAATAGAAAGGATAGACCATTGAGAATGATCATCGGACCTACCCCAAAGAAAGTCAATAAAACTCCAGAAATACCTTTCCCAAAGAAATTGATCAGACTATTTGTTCCTGAAGTTAAAGACTGAGCTCTTACTAAATCAGATGGTTGAACCAAGTCTACAAACACTGTCATCGAAGCAGGAGAAAACATCGATCCACATAGAGCTGCAATAAAGGCCGTAAATAGGACCAGTTCTACACTAAGATTATTCTGGATCGCTAAGAATCCCACCCCTAACATCAATAGTCCTCTTACGATATCCGCTATAATCAAGACTGACTTTCGATTGATTCGATCAACCAAAGCACCTGTAAATGGAATAAGAAACATCGCCACAAACATACTTATCGAAGACATAAGACCCATTAAACCTGTAGATCCAGTCTCATGATAGACCCAGAACCCTATTGCGATACTATAAAGGACATCCCCAAAGACACTTACAGAATGGCCTTGCCAAAGCAATATAAAGTTTTTATTCCATAATTTTTTATTTTCTAATTTCTTTTCCATGGTTCCTCTTCATTTTAGTTGATTAAAGATTCTTTTCAACCCTTATTTGAATTAATATATAAGTTATAGTATCTTATAAAATTGATTATGTCAATATTGTTATTGATATATTAAATACTATAATTAATTATATTGATATATTTTTTAATAAAGACAAAATTTACTTAGCTTATATGATCCTTGATTATTATTTATAGTCGATCTTGTAAAGTATATCCTTGTATATAAAATCTGAATTTATCGTTAAATCGTGAAAATTATTAAAATCATCACACCCTAAAGCAGCTTACTATTGAAAAAGTACACTATTCTCAAAAATCGAGTTTAGTTATGCAAATAGACGATAAAACCCCCTTGTTTATAGTGTTTACTCCTTTGACATTTAAAAATAGTGCTATAATAATCGTAGATATTTGATTAAATTATTCTTGGTAAACCATCCGAAAGGGTGGGACACAAAGTTCGGCGTCTAAGGTTCATGTAACTATGATCGGCCAATTGCACTATTAGGTTTTATTTGATTCCAGAAAGGAAACCTGCGTAGACTTTAAATGATCACAAGTTTGGTGGGACTTACATTAGTCTATGATTCTATCGCGAAGGTTTTTCGCTTTTTTGTCTGAGTTAAGTTAGTTTAACTCTGAATCGAATAAGTTAGTAGCCCTATTAGTTTAAGAAGATCCACATCATCAAATTTTTTCGCAAAATCTTTTTAAATGAAAAGAAGAATAGTTGAGGTTTTATAGTTTTACAACGTATATATTCTGCTCACAAGGGAAAGGAGCGATTCATATGCCAAACAAATTCCGCTATACAGCTGTAGACAGTTCTGGAAACACCATCACTGATACTTTAAGTGCTGATTCTCCCGAACATCTCATGGCTCAAATTCACGCTAAGAATCTGTTCTGTATGGGTTATGAGGAAATCGGTGTCAATACCGCTACCGCTGCGAAATTAAACACGAAGAGTTTGGTTATCTTTTGTCGACAATTAGGAACCATGCTAAATGCGGGTATTCCTATATCCCTTGCTTTACATTTGATCCAAGATAAAGTTGATAATCTTCGCGCTAAGAAAGTTTTCTCTCAACTTTATGAAGATGTTCAAAAGGGTAATTCATTATCCATTGCGATGCAACTTCAACCGGGGATGTTTCCTAATCTATTGGTCAATATGATTCTTGCTGGTGAAGCTGGTGGTACTTTAGATTCTGCCATGAATCGTATGGCTGATCATTTTGATAAAGAAAACAAACTACAGAATAAAATAAAACAAGCCCTTGTTTATCCAGTCATCTTGTCGGTTATATCTGTCTTGGTTGTTTTAGTCTTAGTAACCTTCGTTCTACCTACGATAACCAATATGTTTGATGCTAAATTAATGCCACCTACCACGAAGTTCCTTATTGGTGTCAGTAGTTTCTTGATCCATCAATGGTATATTGTCTTGATTGGTTTGGTAGTATTGATTGTTGGTATTAAGTTATTATTCAGTATGCCTGCATTCAAATATGAATATGATCGGATCCTACTTCATATGCCAATCATAGGAAAACTTAATCGAACAATCTATTCAGCTCGTTGCGCACGTACTTTTGCCTCACTTTACTTAAGTGGAGTTCAAGCACTTGATATGATTGAAATCACAGGAAAAGTACTGGGTAATAGTTTTCTAGTTAAGCGGTTTGATGAAGTCATCACTTCAGTAAGTCGAGGAGAATTCATCTCTAAAGCCATCGCTGAAACAAAATCGTTTGACCCTATGTTAAGTTCTATGCTCTATATCGGTGAAGAATCCGGTTCCTTAGGAGATATCCTATTAAAAACAGCAGACTATTTTGATGGGGAATCTGAAACAGCCCTACAACGTATGATCGCTTTGATAGAACCACTGATGTTGGTCATCATGGGTGTCATCATTGCTTTCATCGTTATATCGATTATGCAACCGATCTTTACAATGTATAACACACTAGGGAATTCATAAAGGGAAAGAGGGAGAAATATGCCACTATCTATTGAGATTCGTACGAGACAGCTTCAAGTAGTGCAAACCACGGTAACTAAGAACCGAGTGCACTATAAAAACACATTTAGTGTTGATTTAGAAGAGGGGTGGGTCGATGCGAAGGGTATTGTAAATCAAATCGCTGTTGTCTTTGCTTTGAACCAAGCTCTAGAAAGCAGAGGTATCAAAGAGAAGAAATGCACCTTATGTATCAACAACCATTCTGTTATTTATCGTGAACTCCTTATTCCAAAGGTTGAAGATAAACGTATTCCATTTATTGTAAGAAGTGAAATGATTGCTTCTTTGGATTTAACAACAGACCATCTCGTAGATTTCATTATCCTTGAAGAAGTCACAGATGGGCATAAGACCAACTTACGTGTGCTCGCAGTAGCGATCGCTCAAAAAGCCTTAGGAAGCTATGTAGATTTATGTATGAAGCTTGGGTTAAGACCTGATGTAATTGACACTGCTACTAGTTCAGTCATAAAACTCGTTGAGAAATCTGATCTCACTAAAGCGGGTGAGCCTATTATCGTAGCTGATGTCGAAAAGGATGTTATGAGATTGTATCTTTTTGAACATAAGAAATACATCCTGATACGTAATACAAAGTTAAATGAGATTGAAGATGGCAAGAAAGCTGATTGGATCAGTGACATCGAAGATAACATCAATAAGATGCTTCAATATCAATTCACAAGAGAATCTCATACAGGCGTGGAAAAGGTCTTCTTCTTTGGGAATCATCCTCTCATAAATGAAATTCAAGATTCAGTCAAAGATAATCTATCCGTTGAAACTTCCCTGTATCCAAAACCTGACTTCTTGTCTGGAGGAGAGGAGAGCTACTTACCATATTTGAATGCCATTGGAGCAGCGCTGAGGAAATAAACATGAAAAAGGAAAACATCAATCTTCTTGAACATTATCAAATTATAGAGAAAAATCGTAAAAACCAAGGAACAAAACCCCTTAACTTTATCGCAATTTTACTTATTGCAATTCTACTTCTCTCTGCTTATTCACTTACCCTCTTCTTACAAGACTCAAGTTTAAAAGCCAGCAATAAAGATCTTCAAGATTATACCTCTAGTACTGAAATCCTAGGCAAAATCCAAGTCATATCAATTAAACAAAGACAATTGTCTGATTTAACTGAGATATTGACCGAATTGAAATCATTGAATGCTGCTTTTGTTGCAATGCCAGTTTTAAGAACAGAGGTTCTCGATTCTATCAATGCATGTATTCCTCCTGATACAAAGATCTTAATGGTTGATTTTGATGGGCAATGGATATCAATTCAAACCACTTCATCTAATCTACTAAGACCTTCTGAATTCGCTAGAAATTTAAGAAATACTCAACTCTTTGAAGACATCGTTTATAACGGCTATACCACAGACACATCAGGAAAAACTGCTTATATTGGATCTGTGAAGATTGCCTTAAAGGTAGGAAACTAAGATGAAACTTTCAAACCGTGAAGTGAATTTACTTTATGCTTTATCTACTTTAGGTGTAATCGTAGCATTCTTGATGTTGGTCATCTTCCCTTTACAAAAATCGATTGATGCCCAACAAACACTAAATCTTACATTGAATGACCAAAAGACCTTAGTAGATGCACAGATACTAAATGGAGCTGGTTTAGATGATAAATTGGTCAAAGCCTTAGAAAATGTAAACTTAGAACTCGCAAAAATCGAATCTCCGATCAATGCTGAAGAATTTGAATTAAGAATTCAACCATATCTGGTAACCAATGATATTCAAATCTTGTCATGGAATGCCAACGAACCAGTTGTTTCTAAACCTAACCTTCCTGTATTTCAGAAAACAAACTTGATCTTTAAACTTCAAGAGTTACTTGATAGTTATAGTCAAATCAATACTGCTACTGGTAATGTTCCTTCTTCAGAAACAGAATTGGTAAAAACCACCATCATCTTAACTTTCAAGAGTCCTTACTTAGTCTATACAGGCTTGTTAGACACCATCGCAGGATTCAATTCAACTATTTATGTATCTTCTGCTAACCGCGAGAATTCCACTGGTACAGCAACCATCAACATCGACATCTATACGTTGACCAAACCTGAACCTCAACCTTAAGTTTTTCTTACCGAAAAGTTTAGTTAAACGACTTACTTCATGGATCAGATAAAAACTATACAGAAGCCAAAGTAAAAGGAGCGATCACTATGAAATCATTACCCTTAGGTCAAATCTTACTCGAAGAAAAGGTAATCAACGAACAAGAGCTTAATCAAGCTTTGGAACAACAAAAAGTTTCAAAGAAACGATTAGGAGCCGTGATTATCGAAATGGGTATCGTCGAAGAAAAAGACATTATGAAAGCCTTAGCTAGGCGTCTAAAAGTCGACTTCCTAGAAACCCCTCTTTTCTCAATCGATCTAGAAACCGTTAAGCTCATCCCCGAGCAATTCGCTAGAAAATATCGAATCGTTCCTTTAAACATCAGAGAAGGACACTTAAACATCGTCACCAGTGATCCTCTAGACTTTGCTTGTCTAGAAGACATCAGTATGATCACTTCAATGGAAGTTCATACTATTCTCTCAACTGAATCAGAAATCGATAAAGCCATCGACCGTGTCTATACACGTAGAAACGCTGATGAGATCATTGAAGACATCCGTTCTGAATATGGTGACATCAATATCGAAATAAATCCTGAACAGGAAGAACAAGCTGCCATCGTCGAACGTGTCGACTCAGCGCCTATCGTTAAACTGGTTAATTCCCTAGTTCAAGAAGCCTATCAAGAAAACGCTTCTGATATCCACATCGAACCAGAAGAAACACGCACTAGAGTACGCTTTAGAATAGATGGTGACTTGGTTGAACACTCAACTTTCTCTAAAGACATTCACGGTCTATTGACCACTCGTATTAAGATTATCTCTGGGATGAATATCGCTGAAAAACGTGTACCTCAAGATGGTAGTTTCAACATCAGAACAGAATATATCCATGTTGATATGCGTGTATCTAGTTTACCTACTCCATTTGGAGAAAAGATCGTTATGCGTCTATTGGGAGCCAATAGAGCCATCGACTATGATATGAAAGCCTTAGGACTTTCTGCCCATACTTTAGGTCTTCTTGAGAAATCACTTCATATTCCTAATGGAATCATCTTAGTAACTGGTCCTACTGGATCAGGTAAAACAACCACCTTGTATTCCATGTTAAGTAGCATTACTAAACCTACCATCAATATCGTAACCGTAGAAGATCCTATTGAACGTCGTTTCGATAATATCACTCAAGTTCAAGTCAATCCTAGAGCAGGACTTACCTTCGCTTCCGGACTAAGATCCATCCTTCGTCAAGATCCAGATGTCATCATGGTCGGGGAAATAAGAGATGCTGAAACCGCAGAAATCGCGATAAGAGCCGCCATTACTGGTCACTTGGTCTTATCCACCATCCATACCAATGATGCCTTATCAACCATAGTAAGACTAACTGATATGGGAGTCGAACCTTATTTGGTAGCCTCATCAGTCAAGTGCGTTGTTTCTCAACGGTTAGTCAAGAAAATCTGTCCTCATTGCAAAGCTAAAGCAGAAGTAAGTGTTGAACAAGGACGCCTTTTACAAACTAAGGTCAATCAAAGTTATGTAGGCAAAGGATGTCAACAATGTAAGTTTACAGGCTATTTAGGACGTCAACCAGTTCATGAAGTTCTTGTTGTTGATGCTACTTTCGAAGAATTAATTACTCGCAATGCATCTATGGAAGAATTAAGAGCTCATGCTAAATCTAGAAGTATGAGAATGCTAAAAGATGAAATTACCGACCTTATTGAACAAGGGGTCACAACCATTGAAGAAGGTCTAAGAATCTTGTATTCTGTCGATTAAGGAATGGATATGCTACAAGAAATCCTTAAAAAGGCCCAAGACGAACAATGTTCAGACATTCATATCTCAGGAAACGAGAAAGTTCTGTTTAGAAAAGATGGCCGTTTACTTTCTTATTCTGATGATATAATGAGTTCAGAAGATACCTTATCATTGGTCAACCAGTTGATCGACACCAAACACAGTGAACTATACACTTTGGGTGGAGATGTCGATGCAGCTTATACCGATGAGTTCAATAATCGATACAGACTTAACGTCTACCGTCAACGCGGTGTACCCGCGATTGCGATCCGTTTATTAAGAAACACTATTCCAACTCTTAAAGAGTTGAAAATGCCAGATGTTCTTGGTAAACTGGCAATGCTTCCTAGAGGACTAGTCTTAGTAACAGGTCCTACTGGAAGTGGTAAGTCCACCACCTTAGCCGCTATGATTGATCATATCAATCGTAATAGATCCGTTCATATTCTGACGCTAGAGGATCCCATCGAATACATCCACACCGCAAACAAAGGGATGATTCATCAACGTGAGATCCATACTGATGCAAACGATTTTGCTTCTGCATTACGTTCTGCGCTTAGAGAAGACCCGGATGTGATCTTGGTAGGAGAAATGCGTGATCATGAAACGATCGCCTTAGCTCTTACTGCCGCGGAAACCGGGCACCTCGTATTGTCTACCCTCCACACTACAGGGGCAGCAAATACGATTGATCGTATCATAGACGTATTCCCACCCCACCAACAAGGTCAAATCAGAACTCAGTTGGCATCCTCACTTCAGGGTGTCATCTCACAGGATCTGTTGCCTCTTGAAGGTGGCCTCGGAAGAATCGCAGCTCATGAAATCTTATTGATGACAGACGCCGTTGCGAATCTTATACGAGAAAACAAAATCGTTCAGATCAACTCTGCGATTCAAACTGGCATGAAGTTGGGCATGTGCACCCTGGACGGATCCTTGGTTAACTTGATCCGAAAAAACCTGATTTCTCTGGATACCGCTATGGAGAATACTTCAAATCCTGAGGCTTTGAAACGATTACTCCAAAACTTTTAGTCCAAAAAATCAAAAGAACTTCAAAAGGAGAAAAAATGAAGAAATTAAACAAAAAAGGCTTTACACTTATTGAATTGATCGTTGTTATCGCGATCTTGGCCATCTTGGCTGCTATCTTGATTCCTGCTGTTACTGGTTATATTGCAAAGGCTCAAGACGCTGCCAATAAAGCAAATTGTCGTGCTGTTTATGCTGAAGTTTCATTGCAAGTTTTACTTGATCAAGCTTTAACATACGAAACAGGTGATGCTGTTGGTAAAGTAACATTCACTATTGACGCTGATGAAGATGCAAATATTATTACAAACTTCTCTTGTGCAATGACCGGCGGGGTTGATGCAGTACTCGATCTGAAGTAATACATACCTAAATAATTGAAATGTTTACTAAACGGTTCCTCAGGGCCGTTTTTTATGCCTAAAATAAAAGATATCACCCATTAAGGTGATATCTATTTTACTTTCCTAAGAAGAATTCTAGTTCTGTTTTTGATTCATTGGCTGCTTTGAGGATGTACAAGGCTGTCGCTAAACTTCCTGTTGTCATCAATAAGAGAAACCAGATGACCTTAGTGAGTAGATCCTTCTCTCTTCGTAAGATCCAAAGATAGAAGAGAAAGAATCCTACATAGAGATCCACCATACTCATCTGTCCCCAAACCATACCCAACAGGATCGATCCTTCCCCAAAGAAATCACCTGTCACTAAGGAGAAGACAATCATACCAGCCATAATCAAAGCACCCAACCATGCTACTACTTTAACTTTTGTCATTTATTTATTTCCTTTAAACCAGGGTATAAACACACTGGTATTTTTCGCATAGATCTTAAAATCTTCTCTATCCTTATATTTCTTCTCTAAGAGTGGAACTCCTGAGACATATCTAAGAAATAATGTAATTAGTAAAGCACTTAATAGGACAGCGATTGGAGCTCCTACACTGACACTGTAAGCTGCCATACTCCACCACATTAACGCTTCACCGAAATAATTAGGGTGACGTGTGATCGACCATAGCCCACTCGTAATCAGTTTACCTTTATTCTCTGGATTCTTTCTAAAATCAGAGAGTTGTTTATCGCCTAAGACCTCAAATATGAACCCTATGACCCAAAAGAAGATCGAGAAGTAACTTAGTAGACTTAACTGAGGATCAGTTAAGAAAGCCAATTGATAGTAAGGTTGATTGATAAGAAACAGAAGGACACCTTGTAGGGCATAGACATTTAGAAAGCTATAGAGGTAAGGATGTTTGACCCAACGCTTTCTCATATCAGTATAACGCTTATCTTCAGTCTTTCCCCAATTACGGATAAAGAGATAAATACTTAATCTTAATCCCCAGATCAACATCATCCCAAATCCTAAAAGCTTAACTACTGTGATCTCATGGGTAAACAAGGCTGCGAGTCCACTGACCACAAAGCCCATTCCCCATGCGATATCCACCAAACCGTGATTCTTTTTAACTGTCCCAACGGTAAAGGCAAATAGAAAATATAGTACTAAAGTTATTAAAACTGTGCTCATGTGAGTTCCTCCACGTGTAAGGCGATCGCAAACGTTTTAGGTCCAGCACTCATCGCCACGATGGAGGACACTTCTTCTATGTATAAAGGAGCTTTGTTTAATTTCTGAGTCAATAGTTCAGAGAATCTTTGGGCTCTTTCTAAATCATTCCCATGAACGATACAATAATTGATCAGTTTCTTTTCTGATGTCATCTTTATAACTTCATTGATCATTCGTTTTTCTGTTTGTTTCTTACTGAAGGCTGAACCCATGGTTTTCCCATGGCCTTCTGAGTCGATCGTTACGATGGGCTTCATATTGGTCCATTTCCCGATCTTACCTAAGACAGGAGGTATTCTACCCATCTTAACCATATACTTCAATGTATCGACAGAGACAAAGATCTTAGTGTTTCTAGAAGCTTCCTCTAGTTTAGTTTTGATGACTTCTATGGAGTGTCCTTCTAAGATAAGTTGATGAGCTAAGGTCACAAGTAGTCCTTGTGCACCTGAATTTTGTTTACTATCAACGACCATTACCTTCCCTTCTAATCCTTCTGCCGCTTTCTCAAAAACTTGATGGGTTCCACTCATTTTAGATGAGACAGATACCACCAAGACTTGGGAATAGTGCTCAAGAAGGCTAGAATAGATATCTTGGATGCTTTTTAGATTAGGCTGAGATGAAGATGGATATTTCTTAAATTGAGACAGTTGGTCATAGAAGATCGAAGATGTCATCGTCAGACGATCAAGATAAGGTGCTTCGTCGATCATGATGGTTAAAGGATAGACGTGAACCTGTGCCTCATCGATGAAGCTTTGAGGTAGATCCGCTATTGAGTCTGTCAATAAAGCGATCTTCGTTTTAGGTTGTAGATCCTTATGTTGAAGGATCATATCTTCTGCTTTTTGTTGAATGATAGGTCCTAAAGGTCTTAATGCTTCCATAAGCTTATAGGGGGTATTTGTATGAAGATGAATCTTTAAGTAGTTTCTACTCTTGACCATCAATAAAGAGTCTCCTAGAGCTTCTAATGTGTTTCTAAGCTCGTTTGATGCATCAGTTGATGTATACACTAAAGCTTCTGTACAATATCTATAGTTGATGATCTCATCACCTTGATGAATATGGATCTCTGAATCAAGATCTTCAATGCTTTCTTCGATCTTGATCTTTTCTGTGGTATATAATCCTTTAATAAATCCTTCAATAAAATGGACAAAGCCTTTAGCGCCACTATCTACCACATGGTGTTCTTTTAAAACCAAAAGTAGATTAGGTGTATCCTTTAATACCGCATAAGCTTTATTAAGCGAGGCATTTATAGCCTTCTTAAAATCATGAGAATTCTTATATAGTGTCTCAACTTCTTCTACCCATAATCTCATGACCGTAATCATAGTACCTTCTACTGGATGACTTAAAGCCCCATAGACTTTCTTAACAGCTACTTTTAAACCATCGATGAAGTCATTATCGGAAAGATCATGATCAGGTACATTTTCAGAAAATCCTATAATAAACTGAGCCATTATGGCTCCTGAATTACCTTTGGCGTTCATACTGACTGCTTCAGCGATCGAATTCATCGTTTCAGACATAGAGTCGCTTTGTCTGCTTTGTCTTAAAAGACCTTGCATCGTAGATGCCATATTGGATCCTGTATCCCCATCAGCGACAGGAAAAACATTGATCTCATTGAGTATCCTTTTTTGATTGATGAGTGATTGTGCACCTGAAACAAAGGCGTTGTAGACTTGTGTTGATTTAATGGTCATAAGTTCCCCTAACTTCTTTATGAGATAAAAAAAGACGAGTTATTAAATGCTTCTCGTCTAGATTATACCAATTTAATCTTAAGTTACTTAAGTAGTGCCCAAAATTTTATCCGAAATCGTAATGTTGGCCTTTTATTTCATAGATAATATTTTCGCAGATGTTCTTAGTATGATCTCCTGCTCTTTCAATATTTCTCAACATCCCAATCGTAGGAACCAAATGAGAGATATCTTTCTTTTGATTGTAGAGATCTTCAATATGATTGATCAAACTCTTAAAAGCCGCATCAATCTCATCATCTCTTGATGGTAGATCCAAGGCCAATTTCACATCATGGTCTGCATAAGCTTTCATCGTCTCATCAAAGAATTGAATGAATTTTTCTCCAATGGTATCGACATTCTTAAGCAACTGTTGATCAAGATCATCGTTTTTGATGACGAAACGAGCGATTGCTTTGGCGTAATCCCCTATACGTTCAAGATCAGTTGCGATCTTGATGCCTGCGATGACGATTCTTAAATCTGAAGCCACTGGAGCTAAAAGTGATAATACCTCCACGGCCTTATCATTGATTTCTTCGTTGGCGTTGTTGACATACTCATCGAGTTCTACCACACTTAAGGCTTTTTCTTTATTGCCTGTGTGTAAGACTTCAATGGCGATCACAAACATCTTTCTTACTCTTTGACTCATTAATAGGATCTCTTCTTTGAATACTTGAATTTCTGTATCGATTCTTACCATGATGTTCTCCTGATCTGCCGATTGGCGAGGTTTATGTGATCCATAGGTTAATGACCCATAGGAATCTTTAAGGTAAAGGTAGAACCTTGACCAAGTTCACTGCTCACTTCTATATCTGCTTTATGGGCACTAAGATATGATTTAACGATGGCTAACCCTAGTCCACTGCCTCCGCTTTGTCTTGATCTAGAGGTATCTGATCGATAGAAGCGTTCGAAGATGTATTTTTGATCTTCTTTAGGGATACCTACTCCTGTATCTTTTATCGTAAGGATACAGAAGAGTTCTTGTTTAATGGCGTTGATCGTAACGGATCCTTTTTCTGTAAACTTCAAGGCATTGATCAATAGATTAGTGATGACTTGATGGAACTTATCACGATCTACTGTGAGGATGATGCTTTCATCGATCTCACTGATAAACGTGATACTCTTTTCTTTGAACTTTTGTTTTAGAGGACTATAGGCTCCTTTAATGAGTTCTGAAAGCTGGATTCTTTCTAGTTCAAGTAAGACTTGTTTAGAAGATAACTTAGATAAGGTCAAGAGATCTTGAATGATGGAGTCCATTCTAAGGGCTTCTTCTTCGATCTGATGACTGAATTCTTTACGAGTTTCTTCATCGTTGAAGTCAGGTCGATTAAGGATCTGTATCATACCAGTAATGGATGATAATGGCGTCTTTAATTCATGAGACGCATCTGCGATGAAACGCTTTTGGAAACGTTCTCCTTCTAAGATCTGGGTCACATCTAGAAACATGACCAGACAACCTGAGTAGCGACCTTTATCATACACCGGAACTGAGATGGCTTGATAATCGATGGTGTTGATGTTTAAAGTTTTTTGAGTAGCTTCTTCACTGATGTAGGTATTTCTAATAAACGACTTGATTTCAGGTAAGAAGTTTTTTGTATCGAAACTTAGAGGACCTGAAGTATTGATGGCGAACTGTTGAAACAAGAGATTGGATAAAATGATGTTGCCTTGTCCATCAACTAAGCTCATCGGAAAGGGTAAATTCGTTACGATGGTTTCTAATTGAACCGATTTGATTTGGAAGTTTTTTTCTTTTTGTTCACTGACTGCTTTGGCTTGTTGTAATGCTACGAGATGCTCTTTTATAGCGTCTGTACTGTAATCATAGATGAAGATCAAATTACATAGGATCGTAACCACAAAGGTAATGATCAGTTGTTCCTTAAACAATAATCCAAATATAAGTGCGATAGAATCTAGAAGTAAGATCCAATAGAGTTTTTTCTTATTCATACACTGATCTCCAAGAGATAACCTATCCCACGAACTGATTTGATTTCTAAGGGGGTATTCTCTAATTTAGATCTTAGTTTAAACACATGGACATCAACGATACGTGTATCCCCATCATATTCAAAGCCCCATATTTTCGTTAAGATCTGATCTCGAGATAAGACCGTAGAAGGATTTTGAGTAAAATAGATCAAGAGATCAAATTCAGTTTTAGTAAGTTCAATAGGTTTATCACTATGCGTTACACTTCTATTCATCAGATTGATATGAAGATCTTTATAAACTAAAGTAGATGTAGGCTTTGTTTGAACTCGACTTAAGTGAGCTTTTATTCTAACCAAGAGTTCTCTTGAGGAGAAAGGTTTCGTAAGGTAATCATCTACACCAGCTTCAAAGGCATCGATGAGGTCTTCTTCTTCAGATTTCGCTGTCAACATGATCATGATCGATCCATTGTTTTCAGATCTTAGCTTTTTAACCAAACTGATCCCCTCCATTTCAGGCATCATCCAATCGATGATGTAGACATCAAAGGCTTCAGTTTTACTTTTTAGATAAGCTTCTTGTCCATTTTCACACAGAGTAAAATCATAGCCTGCCTGTTTAAGATCATAGGCAACCAGTCGTCTGATATTTTGTTCATCGTCTACGAAACACACTTTGCTCATAGGTCCTCTGTATCTTTATTATAAACTACACGACACTTTTTGTCTTAACCGAAACGACCAGTAATATAGTCTTCTGTACGTTTATCCGCTGGGATCGTAAATAAGACCTTTGTCGTATTCTTTTCGATAACTTCTCCCATTAAGAAGAAGGCTGTATCGTCTGATATACGAGTGGCTTGTTGCATAGAATGGGTAACGATGACGATGGTGTATTCTCGTTTAAGGTTTTGGACAAGTTCTTCGATCTTAGCTGTTGCGATAGGATCTAAAGCTGAGGTAGGTTCATCCATTAAAATGACTTCTGGAGCCATAGCGATGGCTCTAGCGATACATAAACGTTGCTGTTGACCACCTGATAGTTTATAGGCATTCTCGTTTAAACGGTCTTTAACTTCATCCCATAGGGCTGCTTTCTTAAGAGATTCCATGACAGAGCTCTTAAGAGCCGTTTTATCTTTGATGCCTTGGCATCTTAATCCATAAGCCACATTCTCAAAGATACTCATAGGGAAAGGATTAGGCTTTTGAAAAACCATCCCGACTTTCGTTCTAAGATCAACTACATTGGTAGACTTCGCTAAAACATCTTCTGTTTCAGTTAAGATCTCCCCTTCGATACGACATTCTGGAATCAAATCATTCATTCGATTAAAACAACGTAATAAGGTACTCTTACCACATCCAGAGGGTCCAATAAAAGCAGTGACTGCATTCTTACGAATCTCCATATTAACATTCTTTAAGGCATGATTCTGCCCATAATAGAGATTAAGATTCTTGATTTCAAAGGCATTTTCCATTTTGTTCTCCTACCAGGTTTTACGCAAAGAATTTGCGATAAACTTCACTGAAATATTCATAAATAAGACAATGGCTAAGATGACGATCGATATAGCACAAGCCAATTGGAAGTTGGGTTGTTCCCCTCCCATAACAGACCATATTTGAACTGCTAAGGAAGTACTTCCTTTTAAGATAGAAGGATCATCGTTGATGAAGGTTCCCATCGTATAGATCAAGGCAGCAGATTCTCCAATGATACGACCTATACTCAATAAGACGCCTGTCAATATCCCAGGGATCGCAGAAGGCAAGACGATCTTGAAGATGGTCTGAGACATATTCGCACCTAGTGATAAGGATGCACTTCTGAAATGATCAGGAACTGTTTTTAAGGATTCTTCAGTTGAACGAATGATGGTAGGAAGAAGCACGATCGATAAGGTAAGCGATCCTAATAGGATGCTTGTCCCATTGGCTCCTGCTAAGGCTGTGATCGGATAAAGCACCAGCATTCCCATCAGCCCAAAGATGATACTAGGAACCCCTGTCAAGAGTTCTATACTGCTTCTTATCCATGGGGTTAGTTTCCCATGAGAGGCATATTCGTTGATGTAGATGGCACTCATGATTCCTATAGGTAAGGCAATCAATAGAGATAGTAGGATCAATAATAAGGTTGCGATAAGAGATCCTCTAATGCCTCCACCTATCGTTTGAACGTAAGTGCTTTTAATCGAGATAGACTTTGTTTCTAAGGTATCTATAAACTGAGCAGCGTTTTGTTTGATGATGGAACCTGCTGAATGTGAGATTCCTACGTCATCCATATAAGTAAACTTTTGAACCAACATATTGACCTTGATCGGATTGGCTTTCCCAAAATCAGGTCCATTGGTTAAGATCGAAGCGTCTAGTAAAGGTGAACTTGGATCGATATACACGATCTTGATTTGAGATATCTTCTGTTCATCGATGTAGTCTGTTACTGCGAAGCCATATTTACTACTATAGTATACAGTATTGCTTAAATCAGATGGCTTATTATATGAACTTTGGCTTCCTTCAGGAAGTGCTAAATACATATTAACTGACCAATAATCATTAGTAAACCAATTCCAGTTCAAAGTATTCCAACCTCTAGAGAAAACAAAGATAAAGATCAAGGATAATACTACAACCGAGATCCCACTGGATAAAAAGGTTACGCCGTTTAATAGACGATCTTTTAATGCTCTTAGTTTTTTTCTGTTCATTTCTGTGATCCGATCCTGTTCTTTAAGAGATTGATGGATAAGTTAGATATCAATATAACGATCATCAATACGATCCCCGCCGAGAATCGAATATCATAATCGACACCAGTGGTTTCTTTGAGGCCTGTCAAGATCGTACTTGTCAAAGTACGAGTAATATCGAAGAGATTAAACGTTGGCCCAAAGAGCTTATTCCCTGCAACCATACTGACCGCAGTAGCTTCCCCAAAAGCTCTTCCTAAACCTAAGATAGCGCCAGCGAATATCCCAGACTTTGCGGATGTTAAGACAACTTTAAAGTTGGTTTGAGTGGTAGTTGCTCCTAAAGCTAAAGATGCATGTTGAATGTCTTCAGGTACTGCTTGAATCGATGTGATGGCTAAGGATGTAATCGTAGGATAGATCATGATCGCTAATAGCAACATAACTGCCAATAAGGAACTTCCTCCTGCCGTTTGAATCGATAGCATGGCACCTAAGTTTTTAACCATAACAGTAATACTTCCTGCAGCGAAGACCCCATAAACTACTGAAGGAATAGACGCCAACAGTTCAACGACTGTCTGCATCGCATCCGCCAATCGTTTAGGTGCGATCTTGGCGATAAACAAGGCTGTTAATACAGCTAATGGAAAGGATATAAGAAGCGCCCCAAAGCCTGAGATCAGGGTATTGACGACGATAAAGCCTACCCCATAAATACCTTGGTCTTGTCGATAAACCAAACCAACTAGGAATTCAAAGAAGTTACGAGTCCCATATTGATACCCTGCGATAAAAGGTTGTAAACCTTTTACAAGGATAAAAACGATGATGATTACGATCATCATCGAAGATAATAGAGCACTCAATTGAAAGATCGATTTAAAGAAGAGATCTTGCCTTATCTTTGATTTATATCTTTTACTGTTTTTGTATTTGCTTAGTTCAGTTCTCATGGGACTCCTTATGTAGACTTAAAGCTTAGCCTTTTGGCTAAGCTTTTTTAAGGTTACTATATTTAATTGTGTATGAACTACTTGGCTAATTCGTCCCATGTCTTTGTTACACCGGTGTAGATGTTGTGGATCATTTCAGTAGTAGCATCTGTAAGGACAGTGTTCTTAGCATTGACAACTACAACGATCGCATCAACACAATATGCTCCAGAAACAATGCCTAAGGCAACAGTTTCTTCAGCTTTGAACGCTCTGGAAGCAAATCCTACATCAACTGCGTTGACGGAATCTTTATCAGCACCTAAGGTACGTTTGAATCCATCACTAGAACCTGTATGATTCATCTCAAACTTAACACCTGTCAAAGCTTGGAAAGCTTCCAAAGCTGCTTTGACTGAAGAATCAACGGATGTAGATCCACCAGTTTTGATGGTGTATGTAGATACATCCCCAGCCAATAATGGATATTTAGCTTTTAGTGTATCCCAAGCTGTATCTTTTCCAGCTTCGACGATGCCACCTTTTGAGGTAACAACTTCTTGACCTTCTGTAGAATTCATCAAGAAATCAACGAAAGCTAATACGATTTGTTCTTGTTCAGGAGAACTAAAGGTCCCAGTAGCACGAGTAACTAAGTTAAACGGTCTAGCTAATTTATAGGTTCCATTCAAGACATTGGTTTCACTTGCAGCAACGCCGTTATAGCTAAGTGCTAATAGACTAGGATTCGCAGCAGCGATTTCCATATTTGTATATCCGATACCATTTTCATCAGCAGAAACTTTTGTGGCCATATCAGCAGCACTGGTTACTTCGATCGCACTTGCGGTCAACGGTGTAGCTTCAACAACTGAAATAAATTCAAAGAATGCGGTGCGTGTCCCTGAGGATGCGTCACGTGTATAAACACTGATATTACCTGTGGTCTTAACTTCTTTTGGTGTACAACCTGTTAATAGAACTGCGATTAATACTGCAACAATGGCTAAACTCTTTTTCATTCAATTTTCCTCCTTGAATACACCAGTACTATAACAAGGCTTTATTTTTATTAAATGAAATGATTGTTAAGAATTGGTTAATAAAAAAGCCCAATTGGGCTTTAAATAGGCTTAGGTAAATCTTTTACGATTTGTTTAAGATCATCGATGATATGTAGATGTTGAGGACATACATCTTCACAGGCGCTACAAGCTTGACACATATCAGCTCTTTCTTCAGCTTTCATATCGATCCAATATCTTCGATTGGCTTTCTGTAGATCCTTATAGACCCCATAATCATTCCATATCTTAAAGTTACGTGGGATATTCACCCCAAATGGACAAGGCATACAATACTCACAACCTGTACATCCATTCTTCGTTCTTGAGTTGACGATCGAGGTAACTTCATCGACGATCGCATTTTCTTCAGGACTTAAGGCCTTATAGTTATTGAAAGTATTCAGATTATCATCGACATGTTCCATCGTGCTCATTCCACTTAAGATGACTTTTACGTTATCGTGTTGGGCAACCCAACGTAAAGCCCATGAAGATAATGATGCTTTAGGATCATAGTTCTTAAAGACTTCAGCGATATCTTTTGGTAAAGCGGCTAAGGTACCTCCTTTAATAGGTTCCATAACGATCAAAGGTATACCGAGCTTAACGGTCAAATCATAACCTTTTCTTCCTGCTTGGATATTTGTATCAAGATAATTATATTGAAGCTGACAGAAATCCCAATCACGATAGGTCGCAATCTTTTCGAATGCAGCATATTCATCATGAAACGAGAAACCCATAAAGCGTATCTTACCTTCTTTTTGTAGTTCAGCGACTTCTTCAGGTACTCCTAATTTAACCAGTTGATCCCATCGATCTCCATCTAACGCATGAAGCATATAGAAATCTACATAATCGACTTGAAGTCGTTTAAGTTGTTCAGAGAAGAGTCTTCTAACATCTGCTTTTGTCTTGATCAACCATACAGGTAACTTCGTCGCTAAAATAAATGAATCTCTTTTATGATTCTTTAGCACTTTACCTACAAAAGGTTCACTATCTCCGTTATGATAAGGATAGGCTGTGTCAATATAGGTTACCCCATTGGCCATTGCCTTCTCTATCATCTCTGTTGCTTTGGCTTCATCGATCTTCCCATCACTTAAAGTAGGGAATCTCATACAACCAAAGCCCAAGATCGACGGACTAACGTTTAATTTATTAATATTCCTTGTGTACATGGGTGTAACCTCGCTATAATTAATTGAACACTATATTCGTCATCAAATCAAGTTCTTTAAAAGGAATCGAAAGGAAAATATGACCCTTCTTCAAAAAGCAATCGATCGTTTAAAAAATGAACACCTTAGTTGTATCGCTACAAGAGGCGAATTTGAATACATCAGTATCGATAAAGGTCTAAAACCTTTATTGAAACCTTTAAGAGAAAACCCTAACTTCTTTAAAGATACCGTCGTTATCGATCGTATCATAGGCAAGTCTGCAGCTTTTTTACTCATCAAAGGAAAGATAAAAAGTATCCACGCGATTACCTTAAGTCAACACGCCTTAACCTTATTAGAAAAACACATGATTCCTGTGACCTATGAAAACTTGGTTCCTTATGTGGTCAATGCGACTCAGACCGGAATGTGTCCTATGGAGGCAACTGTTATTGAGATTGAAGATGTTGAAGAAGCATACCTTGCCTTAATCAATAAGGTCAACGAGTTGATGGCTGCAAAATAAAACATTTCCGAAGAAATGTTTTTTTTATTAAACGAAAATGATCTCCGCCTTAATGGCCCCATTTAAGGTTTGAGTTAAAGGATTATCGGTTAAGACTTCTTCTACACTCATCATCTCAAAGTTAGATTCGATGGCCTTCTTTTCACTAGAAGTGCTTTCTTTAAGCGAGGCAATACCTTTTTCAGCACCGACCTCAAAGATGCCTTTGGTTAAACTGGTTCCTATCGCACTGGCTGTACTGGTCCCTGCGATGGATGCGCTTAATGAACCTTGGAGTACAGTATTCAATACGCTTGTCGCATCTTGAGCCCAAGGTGTTTCTGATAATTGACCCTTTAAGGCATTCGCACTAACGCTTATTAAAGCCTTTGCGAGATGTTTAGACTTATTCTTAGAATCTTTCTTCGCATCTTTGATTCCTGTAACCATGGTTTTAAGGGCACTGTAGGCGATCTTAAATTGTGGTCCCGCAAGATCAGAGAGACCTTCTAATGCGGTTTCAGTTCCATACTTAAGTGAAGTTGAGGCATTCATCGATAAATCAAAACGTGTCGCATTGATCAGATCAGATCTCATCTTAGAGGTCTTTTTCTCATAAGCTTCCATCATCTTGAGCTTATCTGCTTCGTTGAGGCTTGATACTTCTAACTCAAAGGCTTTACGTTCACTGGCGATCTGCTTCATCAATAAAGTAGTCTCATCACTTAAGTGAAGTTCATCTTTAGAAGTAGCTTTATAAGATAAGGTCTCATTGGTACTTAATAGTGCTTCATTGAGTTCTGCCTTACGTGAATCCATTTCTTCTGGTGATCTTAGCCATAGACCTTCATCACCTGTGACTTTATAATACGCTGCGTTCAAATTATTTAAGAGAGATTCTTGTTCATTCAAAGTAATCAGATCTGCTTGGTTCTGTTGGATCCAGGCATCTCTAGAGTTGATCAAAGCTGTCTTTTCTTGACGACTTTTCTCAACTGATGATTTTTGAAGTTCAAGTTGTTTGAGTTGGAATTTTAGATATTCTAAATAATCTTCATTCTTTTTCTGAGCTAATGTATAATCACTGCTTGTTTTATCCGCAGTCTTATCATAAGTTTCCCAGTTCTTTTTAACTTGAGACATTTCTTGAGATAAAGATGAAGATGCTTTATCTAGTGTAGATAAGGCTTCTGTGTAGGCATCTTTGACGATCTTCTCTTGAGTACGAGCATCTTCTAAAACACCTTCTGTGATTCGAGATGCGATCTTTTCTGATTCTAAGAGCATATCATCATAGAGTTTATCTTGGACTTGATCTGATGATAAAGAACGATAGCCATTGGTTACCGAATCAAGCATAAACAATAAACCTACGGTCACCGCACTATCCGCTAAGACGACCCCAAATACTTCACTGGAAGAGTTGGTTACGTGATCTACTTTTATTTTCATACTGTGCTCTCCTGAAAGGTCTTAGAGACCCTATCACATAAGGTAATATTACTTACGATGGGACAACCTCCTAAACAAGACTCTTGATCACCACATCCCACACAACGATGATTCTGTTTGGATCTAAAACGTTCAAAGGGTTCTGATTCCCATGCCTCTTCGATACTGAACTGATCAAGCGATACTGCATAGCTTTCATCTTTCTCAAAACTACAAGGGACCAGTTTATTATCTGGGGTGATGTAGGCTGAGAATCGTCCTGCTTCACAAGCTTCTATACATGTTGGATCGATCTGTTGGGTCAAATTGAGAATCGCTGGAACACAACAGCTATCAAAGCCTGCTTTATTGGCGATCTTTGCTTGATCAAACAAAGAGAAGAAATGAATTACTTTAGAATCCTTGATGTCTAAGACTTGACTAAGTGATCCAAAACCAACTGGTTTATGAAGCAAGAAGATGACTCGATTGATGCCTGTAGGCCAAGCATCTTTTTCGATCAGATCGATGGCTTCATCGATAGAGGAATTCGATAAGACATAGTGTATGTTTGTTTTTATCCTAAACTCAGTCAACATTTTTATAGCGCTTAAGGTATAAGTATTTCGATACCAACTCACTGCGACTGCCCCACAGTATTGTTTGATGGCGGGAAGTAAAGAAGGATTTAATCCATACCCAGAGGTCGTAAAGTTAGGTGTGATCCCATGATGATGGGCATAGGCAAGAAACTTGATGATGTCTGGATGTTGATCAGGATCTCCTCTTCCACCTAAAGCTACTTGAAAGGTCTTGTGTTGAGCTTGATCGATGATCTTGGTGAAGGTCTCATAAGACATATGAGCCTCTTGGATCTCACCACCCTTTTGATAACACTCTACCCCAGAAGATAGACATAGCCCAGAGTTTCCGTGATCGCAAGATCCCATGATCCCTATATCCAATAATTCAGGAAAACTACTTCGATAAGGGTCTTTACCTGTGTCTAACATCTGATCAGTATAGACATTACTACGCGCTCCTTTTCCTGTTTGTGGATCAAAGAAGACCGCATAACGATAGTTACTATCCCAACGCTTTTTCATTTTTAACGACCGGTTTTGTGGAGGTAAAATTTAAGAGAAGTCCAATCCCAATTAATATGAAACCACAGATATAGCCTCCATACATAATCTGCATAAAGATAAGTGGGGCATCCAATAATAGCCCTAAGATAAAACCACTTAAGATCACATAAGTATGGAAATCTGTATATCGATATTTCAATTTTAGTGCTTTCGCAAGATCAGAGAAAATCAATCGAGCGGCTTTAAAGATCCAATGTTTACGACCTTCTCCTAAAAGATATGAAATCGTAAACGAGATGACTAAGGCAATAAAATATTTATCGAACTTATTACGAGCCCCACTAAAGCGACTATAAGACGCAAAATTATTTGCGATGATAAGACCTACCCCAGCCCCTATACATAAATACACATTGGCTTTCTGTCTTAGGGCACTCAGTGAATTCAATAACTCTGGTTTTAATTGTTTAATGGGTCTAAAGGCTTCTTTTAAACCGTTCTTTTGAATACTCTTAAACAATCTTTTCCCAAAGGTAAAGATGATGATCCAATAGATGGTCTTAGGCAAGATATCATTATAGGTCGCTGTTAAGAAGATGACTGGACCCGCAATAAAACTAGGGATGTATTGACTGATTGCGCTCCACCAAAAAGTAAATTGAAAGAGTAAAACGATGCCTAGTTGGATTGCCAATGACTTGACTCTTTTTGGGAGTTCTTTTAAAGCGGCTTTAAAAAGAACAGATAGCCATGAGGAAAGGGTCTCCTTTGGTTTAGCTGCTTGTGGTCCAATCTGCGGTTTGGATGATGTGGTCATGATGATCTCCTGTGTCAACACTTGTTGAAAGAAAATATGGATCAAAAAGACAATGAATTATGAACGTAATTGAGTCTACTTACGACTTAATTATAGCACCCCTACCCCTTGTGTCAACGAGCTAAAATACACCTATATGAACAATAAAAAACATTTCCTGAGAAATGTTTTTTAGGAGGGCTTATGAGGCCACGTGGTGTTCTTTTAGAGTTTTGATTTCTTCTATTAAGTAAGGCAATATTTTGATCGCATCCCCAACGATACCGACATTGGCGATCCCAAAGATCGGCGCAGAAGCATCTGGATTGATGGCGATGATGAACTCAGATTTATCCATACCAGCAGTATGTTGAACAGCACCTGAGATTCCACACGCAAGATATAGAGTTGGTCTTACGGTCTTTCCAGTTTGACCTACTTGGATCTCTTTAGGAGCTCTATGACGATCAACGACACCACGACTTGCGGCGACAGTTCCACCCAATTGAGTTGCGACCTCTTGAAGTAGATCGAAGTGATCGATGACGCCTCTTCCTCCAGAGACAATGATCTTCGCTTTGGAGATGTCTATCCCATGAGTTTCTTTTACGATGCGTTGTTTAAAGACAACTTTATCGATTGAACTCGGAGTAAACGCATAATCGATGACTTCACCTTTTCTATCTTTATCAAAGAAATCAGCGTCCAGTACTTTAGGTCGTATGGTCGCCATTTGAGGACGATGATTAGGACATACGATTGTACCGAATAGATTACCTCCAAAGGCAGGACGGGTGATCCATAGTTCAGTAGAATTACTTTCATTAGGATTGATCTCGATCTTGGTGGCGTCCGCTGTTAGTCCTGTATCAACACGAGCAGCGATACGTGGAGCGAGATCTCTACCGATAACCGAAGCCCCAATCAATAAGGCATCCGGAGAATTCTTTTTGATGATGTCAGCGATGATGTCGGTATGGTATTGGGTTGAATAGTGTTCACAACTCTTAGAATCTGCGACGATGACCTTATCAGCCCCATGATGGATGACATCTTGGGCTAAGCCTTTGATGTCTTTCCCAATCAAGATGCCTACCACATCGAAGTGGACATGGGTGATCGCAGAAACCAGTTTTCTGGCTTCGCTTAAGAGTTCATAACTTACATCTTGAATGACGCCATCGCGTTGTTCAATATATACATAAATATCTTTGGTGTTCATGGTTCTCCTTACTCGATGTAGGCACTGAGATAAGAAGCCACGAGTTTGGCTGCTTCTGGTGCACTTAGATCACTCTTCAAGGCATTGGCTTGAAGAGTTCTGGTAAATGTCTTCTTGACTTGGGTAGGAGATCCTTTTAAACCTACATCTTTTTCTGATAGATTAAGATCCGCAAAACCAATTCTTCTTATAGGCTTCTCAAAGGCATTCCAGACATCAGTAACGTTCATTGAACGAGGCGTATTCATCGTATTCAAGGTCGAGATCAATGCAGGACAAGTCACTTCTAGGATCTCACTGTATTCTTCATATGCTTTCTTAACGGTCAATATCGGAGCTTGATAGTCCATGATTTCTTCAACGTAGGTCACTTGAGGTATGCCTAACTTCTCTGCGACTTGAGGTCCTACTTGAGCAGTATCCCCATCGATGGCTTGTCTACCAGCGATGATCAGATCATAAGGCAAGGTCTTAAGAAAAGCCGCTAGTGTCGTTGAGGTAGCCCATGTATCAGCTCCCGCAAATTTCATGTCACTCAATAAGACCACTTCATCTACACCACGCGCTAAGAGTTCTCTTAGCATATCTTCAGCTTGAGGAGGACCCATCGTGACTGCCGTTAAATGAGCTTGGAATCTATCTTTCAACTTCAAGGCTTCTTCTATTCCTGCCATATCATCAGGATTAGGAATACTAGGTACCCCTGTTCTAATCAAAGTACCTGTGACTTTATCGATCTTCATTTCCGTGGTATCCGGAACTTGTTTAACCAAACAGAGTATGTTCATTGTGTTGTCCTATTTAAGAAGAGCAGCACTGATGACCATGCGCTGAACTTCTGATGTCCCTTCATAGATTTCTGTAATCTTAGCATCTCTCATCATACGCTCTACTGGATAATCTCGAGTATAGCCATATCCACCAAACAACTGGACTGCTTGAGTCGTGACTTCCATCGCAACTTCAGATGCATATAACTTAGCCATAGCGGCTTCCGTTGAATAGGGTTTACCACTGTCTTTTAGTAGCGCTGCTTTATACACCAATAAACGAGCAGCTTCTGTCTTCATCGTCATATCCGCTAATTTAAACTGAGTATTTTGAAAAGCTGAGATCGGTTTACCGAATTGTTTTCTTTGTTTAACGTATTTGACAGTCTCATCGATGGCACCTTGGGCAATACCCAAAGCTTGAGCTGCGATCCCAATACGACCACCATCTAAGGTACTCATTGCGATTTTAAAGCCCATTCCTTCAGTTCCTAATAGATTATCAAGAGGAACCTTTACTTTATCAAATACGAGTTCACAGGTTGATGATCCTCTGATCCCTAATTTGAGTTCTTTTGGACTTACTGTAAAGCCAGGCATATCTTTCTCTAGGATAAAGGCAGAGATCCCTTTGGTTCCTACGCTTCTGTCTGTCATCGCAAAGATGATGTAGATGTCGGCGTATCCTGCGTTGGTGATGAAGATCTTAGATCCACTGATCAGATAATGATCATCATATTTCACCGCAACGGTTTGTTGACCAGCAGCGTCTGTACCTGCGTTAGGCTCGGTTAATCCAAAAGCTCCAAGCGCAGATCCGTTACATAATCTCGTCAAGAATTTTTCTTTTTGGGCAGTCGTTCCAAATTGATAGATCGGATGAGCTCCTAATGAAGTATGCGCACTTAGGATGACGCCTGTCGTTCCACATACTTTACTCAGTTCTTCGATTGCTAAGATGTAAGCCAAGGTATCCGCACCTGCTCCATTTAGTTCAGTAGGGAAACAGATCCCCATCATTTTAGCCTTGACCATTTTCTCAACGGTCTCTACTGGAAAGCGTTCTTCTTCATCGATCGCATGTGCGATGGGTTTAACTTCTTTTTCTGCGAAATCACGATACAACTTCTGAAGTAAAAGATGACGTTTAGAAAGATTGAAATCCATCTTATGCCTCTTCCTTAGGTGCTAAGACTGTTGCCTTACCACTGACTACGATTTCACCAGCACTATTTCTAGCGATGGTTTCTAAGATGACACGATTCTTTTCAGCGATGATCTCGATGATGGTGACCGTCGCTGTGATGGTTTCGTCGATGCGAACAGGTTTCATGAATCGAGATTCCTGTCCTAAATAGATGGTGCCCATTCCAGGTAGCTGTGTTCCTAAAACCTTAGAGAACAAAGACGCTACCAAAGCACCATGAACGATGCGTCCTTTAAACATGGTTGTCTGAGCAAACTCTTCGTTTACGTGAACTGGGTTATCATCACCTGAAACTTCCGCAAACAAAAGAACATCCTTATTAGTGATTTGCTTGGTAAAGGATGAACTTTGACCTAACTTCAAGTCTTGAATCGATATTCCTTTTAACATAATTATTTACCTTTATGAGATATGAATCACCTTTCATATTCAGTGTAGAAGATGGCTTTGATCTTGTCAATAAGTTTGTTAATAAAATAACAAATGTTTTCAAACACTTTGTGAGCCCACTTAAAAATTGCTTAGATCTCATACAAAAACACCCTTCTTTAACAAGCAGCTCTCATTGAGATGTCCACATACCCCTTTCCTTATCACTGTTACTACATTATAAATATATACTCTACAAAATTATTTACATTACTTTAATATATACCTAGACAGGCGAAGTATATAATGTTAGAGTAGGGTTATGGAAGGAGATATTTATGAACATTACCTCAGAACTCCTGCGTGGTCATACCGAGACCATCATCTTACGCCAACTACTTGATAAAGACAGTTACGGCTATGAGATCAACAAGGCCATCCAGGAGAAAACAAACAATCAGTATGAATTAAAAGAAGCTACCCTCTATTCTGCCTTCAGAAGACTAGAGAATGCTGGACTCATCCTATCCTATTGGGGAGATGAGCAAACAGGAGCTAGAAGACGCTATTACGCCATCACAACTGAAGGCAAGAATCTGTATTCGCAAAACCGTAAAGATTGGGAAGATGCGAAAACATTGATCGAAACATTGATCTAGAAAGGGAGAAATCATGATCACAAAAATTAGAGCCTACATCAACCGTGCATTCGAGGATGTCCCTAAAACAAAGAAATCCACAGATATGCAAGAAGAACTTATCAGTAATCTTATCGAGAAATTCAACGACCAACTCAGATCAGGCAAAAGCGAAGACGAAGCCTATACAGCTGTCATCGCAGGTATTGGAGACTTAAGTGAACTCACTGAAAGTCTAAAAGAAAGACATGTCTTATCTGCCCCAAGTGCTCAAGATCGTAAAACAAGCGCTTTGTTTATCTCAGGTGCAGTCATGATCTACATCATGAGCCCTATGGCTTTGATCTTCAGTTCTGAAGTATTGAATCAAGAAGTAATGGGATTGATGATCATGTTTGGGATGATCGCTGTAGCGACAGGTCTCTTGGTCTTCCATTTCAACAGTAAACCTAAATATCTTAAAGAAGACGACACCATGATCGAAGATTTCAAAGAATGGAAATCATCTAGAGACAAAGACAAAGCTCTGTATGATGCCTTAAGTTCAGCTTTCTGGCTTATCGTCTTGGCCATCTATTTCTATGTAAGCTTCACTTATCATTGGTGGTCCTTCTCATGGATCATCTTCATCATCGCTTCTGCCATCTCTAATATCGCCAAGGCTTTTCTAAACATAAGCCGTCATGACCATGAGAAGTAGAACGAAGAATCTTATCGTTATCCTAATATGGTTGTTTATTGGATCGATTGGAGCCTATTTCTTCTATTCAGCAGCTCAAAACGGAGGCATCAACTTCGATCCAGTCTATACAGGTGAACCTACTAATATCTTAAGCGATGTCACCTTAGATCAAGACATCGACAGTGTCACCATTGAATGGATCGCAGGCGGAGTTAAGATCATACCTACGATTGATTCCAAAGTGCGTATCGTAGAGAAATCCTATCAAATCATCGATAAGGATAAAGAAGTTAAAGTCACAGTAAATGGGTCTAGTTTAAACCTTAAGACGAGAAACAAATCAACCTTCTACTTCTTTGGATTCGCAAACACGGGTACTTTCTTAGAAGTCTATCTACCCATCACGACCAGTTTCAAGCTGATCAAACTCAACAGTGTATCTGGAGATTATAGTATCGAAGAGGTCTATTCAGATTTGACACAGATCAGCTTAGTTTCAGGTGATCTAAATCTCCGAAACATTTCCTCAAGTGTATTGTCTTTATCACTGACAAGTGGAGATGTGACAATCATGGATTCTGAGTTCTTATCATCGACCGTTGAGATGACCTCAGGAGAACTTAATTTCTCAGCTCAATCTAGTAGTTTTAGCGCTAATATGACCTCAGGTGATGCGATAATCAATCTACTCAACGAATTACCAACCACCTTAAATATCGATGTTACTTCAGGGGATGTGGAACTCACACTTCATGGATCAAATCCTTTCAGTTTCAAGGTTGAACAGTTATCTGGTGATTTCAATACACACTTCAGCACCATTAAAAACGGACATGTTTACTCTTACTTAACAGGTGGACCAACCTATACAATAGACATGACCAGTGGTAATATTGACGTCAACCTCATCACGAAATAATCCCAAGTCTTATATCCTAATTTACCTCAAGAAAAAACCCCTGAAATTTCAGGGGTTCATTTTTATTCAGACTCTGGAGTCTTAAATCTAGGCTTAGCTTTATAATGCGTATGAAGCAATTGATGAGCGACATGACTTCCTGGCTCATGAAGGAAATTCGTATAGAGCTGTTGGATCTGCTTGTTCTCATGAGATTTTCTATGAGTACGTGTTAGATCTTCATCATAGAGCGCATTGGCTCTAACTTTCATATAGGAGTTCCCTACTACATTACGGATGTTGGCGTTGACGATCGATTGACCACCACCGTTTACACATCCACCTGGACAACCCATGATCTCAATGAAATGATAAGGTGATTTACCCGCTCTGATCTCATCGAGAAGAGGTTTCGCTGATTTCATCGAATGAACGACAGCGACTCTTACAGTTGTTCCGTTGATGTCTAAGGCTGCTTCTTTGACGCCTTCTAGACCTCTTAAAGCCATGAAGTTGACATCTTCTAAAGGTTTCTTAGTGAGGATCTCGGTAACTGTTCTTAAGGCAGCTTCCATAACACCGCCTGTGGTCCCGAAGATGACCCCAGCGCCTGTGTATTCCCCAAACATATCTTGATCGAATTCTTCATCAGGAAGGGTTTCAAAATCGATCCCATAAAGCTTGATCAAACGTCCTAATTCTCTAGTAGTTAATACTGCATCTACATCTCTCATATGAGAGGTATGATTGATTCTTGTCTTTTCTTCTTTCTTAGCTGTACAAGGCATGATCGATACAACGTAAACGTCTTTTGGATCGATATTTTTAGCTTGAGCGAAGTAAGATTTCAAGATAGCCCCAAACATCATATGAGGACTCTTACAGGTAGATACATTAGGAATCAAATCTGGATATTCAAATTCCATATAACGGATCCATCCTGGTGAACAGGAAGTAAGTAGTGGTAATGTTCCCTTATTGGAGAAGCGTTGAATAAACTCAGTGCCTTCTTCCATAATGGTCAAATCAGCTGCGTAGTTGGTATCATAGACACGATCAAATCCAATGAGACGTAAAGCCGCAACCATCTTACCGGTAACTCTTGTCCCAATAGGCATATTGAATTCTTCACCTAAAGATGCTCTAACTGCAGGCGCTGTTTGAACGACGACCACTTTGGTTGGATCATTAAGAGCTGCGATGACTTCATGGATCTCTTCTTTTTCACTTAGTGCGCCAACAGGACATACGTTGACACATTGTCCACATTGCATACAGTTGACATCGTTGAAACTACGATCAAAGACTGGGCCTACCTTAGTCTCAAACCCACGATTGATGAAGTTTAAGATGCCTAAGCCTTGGGTCTTCTTACATTGTTCAATACATCTTCCACATAAGATACATTTAGATGTATCACGGATGATGCCTGGAGCCGCTTCATCTAAGGTCTGTTTCGATAAAGCACCTCTAATATAGGTATGTCTCACATTCATTTCTTGAGCTAAAGTCTGTAGTTCACAGTTTTGATTACGTACACAGCTTAAACAATCTTTACTATGATTGGATAAGATAAGTTCTACTGTTCTTCTACGAGAATTGATGACGCGTTTAGAATGGGTCTGGATATCCATCCCTTCTGTCACAGGATAATTACATGAAGTAACCAAAGATCTAAGACCTTTGATTTCAACGACACAAACACGGCAAGCCCCAGATTGATTGATGTCTTTTAAGAAACATAGACTAGGGACTTGTATCCCAACCTTACGAACCGCTTGAAGAACGGTCTGATTGGATTCTACTTCATATTCTTTATTATTGATCTTGATTTTAACAGTGTTCATGAGTTCACCTACGCTCTTTCAATCGCGCCGAATGGGCAGTTTTGGACACAGGCTCCACAACGGATACACTTGGCCGCATCGACCACATAAGCTTCTTTACCTAAGACACCACTAATGGCTGTCGTAGGACAACCTTTCGCACAAAGACCGCATTTCTTACACAGATCTTTATCGATAGTATAATCCAAGAGTGCTTTACATACTTTCGCAGGACATTTCTTATCGATAACGTGAGCTAAGTATTCAGCCTTAAAGTGTTTCAATGTCGATAAGACAGGATTGGAAGCTGTTTGACCTAAACCACATAAGGAACTGTCTTTAACATGCAAGGCCAAGGTTTCTAGATCTGTTAAGGTCTGTAGAGTACCTCTTCCTTCAGTGATATCGATCAACATTTCCAACATACGCTTTGTCCCAATTCGACAAGGTGTACATTTACCGCAAGATTCATCAACGATGAAATCCATGTAGAAACGGGCAACGTCTACCATACAATTGTCTTCATCTAAGATGATCATCCCACCAGATCCCATCATGGATCCTAAGGCGATCAAATTATCGAAATCGATAGGTGTATCTAGATGTTCCTCAGTGAGACAACCTCCAGAAGGACCTCCAGTTTGAACGGCTTTGAAATTCTTATGGTTAGGACAACCCCCACCGATCTCATAGATGACTTCTCTTAAAGTCGTTCCCATAGGAACTTCAACGAGACCAGTATTGACGATCTTTCCGCCTAAGGCGAAAACTTTGGTTCCTTTGGATTTCTCTGTCCCAATCGAGGCAAACCATTCGGCCCCTGTATTGATGATCGCAGGAATATTCGCAAAGGTCTCAACGTTATTGATGATGGTTGGTTTTCCCCATACGCCTTTTACAGCTGGGAAAGGAGGCTTAACACTAGGCATACCACGTCTTCCTTCAATGGAAGCAATCAAGGCTGTTTCTTCTCCACATACGAAAGCACCAGCACCTAAACGGATCTCAATATTGAATTTAAATCCAGTATTGAAAATATTATCCCCAAGCATCCCATATTCTTCAGATTGCTTAATGGCGATTTTTAAACGTTCAACGGCGATAGGATATTCAGCACGGATATAGACATAGCCATGATGAGCCCCGATCGCATAACCCGCAATGGTCATGGCTTCGATGACTGAATGAGGATCGCCTTCCAAGATGGAGCGATCCATGAATGCTCCTGGATCGCCTTCATCGGCGTTACAGATGACATACTTTTCATCATTGACTTGATTGGCCGCAAATTGCCACTTATTACCAGTAGGGAATCCTCCCCCGCCTCTTCCTCTTAAACCACTCTTCTTCATCTCATCGATGACGTTTTGAGGAGTCATGGTCATTAAGACCTTGGCTAAGGCTTGATATCCATCTAAAGCGATGTATTCAGTGACGTCTTCTGGGTTGATCAAACCACAGTTACGTAAAGCGATGCGTTTTTGTTTCGCATAGAATTTTATTTTTTCGAACTCAAAGATAGCTTCTTTGGTTTCTTCATCGATGTCGGTGATTTCTAAACGTTTAACTGGTCTTCCTTTATAGAGATGTTCATTGACGATCTCATCGACATCGCCTAAGGTAACATGACTGTAGAAAACTTTATCGGGATGGATCGCTACGATAGGACC
>JAAXXT010000049.1 GCA_013334325.1 Erysipelotrichaceae bacterium
CGCAACACATACTGTGTCAGAAGTAGGACCTGCTAAAGGAGCGATAGAGAATTCATGATTAAGGACAGCTTTTGCGATCGTAAACGGAGTTTCTAGTGAACCCAAGTGATAAGGTCTATACAAGATCTGATGATCATTTTCAACTTTCATCATATAGTTCATTTGATCGATAACGCCTTTAGATTTGCCTTTGACGATGACGAAGACGCCTGGAGCTAATCCATCGACATATTCAACGACACCATAACTATTAAGCACGCCACCTTCTGATTTCAAACGTAGTTGGGCAACGGTTTCTTTTAGATGACCAGATACTCCATGCATCCCAGTGATATCGGCTTTAAATCCACATGCGTTGGATAAGAGGGTCATTTCTGCCATCGTCTTGGTTCCGTCCGCAAACGAAGCCAACATATGAGGGGCTACGCCTCTTGCCTTAGCTTCTTCAGCGACGGTATCAGGATTCGCATTGGTACGTAGTTTATTATTCTTTCCTTTACCAGCTACTAAGACTTCAAAGCCCATAGCTTTGGCGAAAGAATAGAGTTCAAAGGTAGAAGCAGGTTCATCACCGTCGGATCCTGAATATACAAGTCCAGCAGATTTGAACATGTTATACATCAAGGTACCAATTGTAATATCGATCTCAACATTTAATAAGACGACATGTTTTTTAGCCAATAGACATTCCATACAGATCTTCGCTCCAACTTCAGGAACGCCTGTCGCATCAACGACGACATCGACTTCTGGAGAGTTGATGACTTCTCTATAACTGGTAGAAGCCAGTACACTATTTGGTTTAGCAGATGCGGCTAAGTAAGCTTCTTTTGCTTTTTGGGCATTCTCTAAACGGATGTCGCTTATGCCTCCGACGGTCATTCCTGGAATGGTTGCGATCTGTGAAATCATACCGAAACCCATCTGGCCTGCGCCTATAACTCCGACTCTAATAGGATTGCCGCTTAATTCTCTTTCATTCAGTTGTTGATAAATCGTCATGTGTTCTCCTTGTCGCATTTTACTGCTTTTGTAAATGTTTCAAGTAGATAATAGTCGATTGTTTGAACGATTGTCAATTTATATAGTAAAATATAACATATGTGACAGTTTGTGTGAATTGTGTGAGAGTTTAAGTGATGAAGTGGCTTAAATTCACAAATGTGAAGGTTGTTCGTTTATGGGACTAACTCAATTGACACCGCTTTCAGTTTACTTTATTATAAGCGACAAGAGGGCATCTGAAGCGCTTTCAAGCTTTAAGTTGCCATTTCCTAAGAGAGGAGGGAATTAAAGTTGGATTACTTGGGTTTAGTGATCTTAGTGGTTGGCCTATGGATCCTGCAGTTCATATTTACATTCTTTCAAAGTCAAGCAATGACAAAAAGATTCGTCGATGTGAAAAACAACAATGTAGGCAATCACTTAGGTATCGGCTTGACCAGAGCCAAGTTTAACGCAGGTAGAGGTGTGATCGTCATCGTCGTCACCGACATAAATGGAATCGTACGAGATTTTCAAGCCTTATCCGGTTATTCCGTCATGGCTCGATTCAAGCAGCTAAAAAAGTTTATCGGGATGAGCGCCAAAGATGTGGAGTCTCAGATCACTGATAAACGTTTGCTCAAGACATTTCAACAAGCCATTGAAAAGATTAACGAAGAGCGCGTGAATAATGGTTTTACAAAAATTGAATTAATTAACAATTAAAAGGAGGAATTATGGTTTTCTTTGAAAATTTAGCTAAAGGCTTTATTGGAATCTTCAATGCCGGCGGAGCCACATTAGTTGGACTCATCACTGGTATCTTGCCTACCCTTATCGTTCTGTTGACTTTCGTAAATGCGTTGATCGCTTTGATCGGTGAAGAACGTGTTCTAAACTTCGCAAAATTCGCGACAAAAAACATCGTTTTACGTTACACCGTATTCCCAGTCCTCGCCGTATTCTTCTTGACCAATCCGATGTGCTATAGCTTCGGTAAGTTCGTTGAAGAAAAACAAAAACCAGCTTTCTATGACGCAGCAGTTTCCTTCGTTCATCCTATCTTGGGCTTATTCCCTCATGCTAATGCCGGCGAATTGTTCGTCTGGACAGGCATCGCTTCTGGGATCACCACTTTAGGTCTCGATATTGCTCCATTGGCCTTGTACTATTTCATCGTCGGCGTCATCGTTATTTTAATTAGAGGGATTGTCACTGAAACTTTAACCAAGCTGATGTGGAAAGACTAGAGATCATTTATGGCTGAAAAAGTTGTAAAAGTCTCCAAAGGTAAAGGCGGTTGGGGAGGCCCGTTCCTACTACAGGAAACGGAAACTCTTAAGATCGTTGCATCGATTACCGGCGGCGGCATCCACCCGGTAGCAAAGAAGATCGCAGATTATTTAGGCGTTCAAGCCGTTGACGGTTTCTCAACTAAAGTAGAACCAAGTCAAATGATCTGTGCGGTCATCGACTGCGGCGGAACAGCACGTTGCGGCGTTTACCCAAAATTTGGCGTAAAGACCGTCGACATCATCGCGACCTCACCGTCGGGACCACTCATCAAATTCATGAATGAAGAAAACTTCTGCTCTGGCGTCACCGTAAATGATGTCGCTATGGCTGATGGATCTGCTCCGGTCGTTGTACCGTTTGTAGCGCCTGCATCAGATGCAAAAAAAGTTGAAGTTAAACCTGAAGTTAAAAAAGAAGCAGTTACAAAAGTCGTCGAAAAGAAAAAAGAGGAGGCTAAAAAAGAAATGGCTAATAATAAACAAAATCCTTTCGTTAAAGCAATCAGCTCAATCGGGCGTGCTGTTGGCGGAGTCGTAGGCGTATTCTATCAGGCTGGCCGTGAATCCATCGATATCGTTATCAAAAACGTCTTGCCGTTTATGGCATTCATCTCCATGATGATCGGTTTGAT
>JAAXXT010000036.1 GCA_013334325.1 Erysipelotrichaceae bacterium
GCTTATGAGTATAACGATTTCAAGAACCAATTTTGATCATATCGGTCAAGGAACTCTACAGTCTGTAGAAATCATGGAACCACCTTGTCCATATCAGTGTTTTAGAGCGACCATCGATTTTGTGACCAGTGATCCAGAAGTAATGGAAGAATTGAAAACGATCTTCTTTGGGAAGATATCAACCAACTTGCTTTCATATCCTGAAGAAGAAGGTATCTTTACAGTCATTTTTACTTTTGAGAATGAAACCATTACCTTTAACTTAAAAATAGATCGACTTAGTACAAATGGGATCATTAAGTATGACCCAAAGAAAGCCGTCTATCAGATGACCTATAAGGAAACTGAGACGATTCAAAAGTTATTGTATGTGGGGTTTGGTTCATAGATGAAAAAGAATCTTAAGTGGTTCTTATTGGGTCTAGTTCTATATTTCTCTTTTGTGTTTACGGATTATTCATTGGCTCAAGTGGATAAAGCACCAATCTTTGCGATCAATACGGTGACGTATAAAGATGGGGGAACCAAAGAATACATGGGCTTAGGATATAAGATCATCCGTTATTCCATCATAGAAGGTCGACAAGATACTGTATTTGGGACTTGGATGATCAGCTATGATAGTCAAACCAACTAAAAAAGAAGCGAGAGCTTCTTTTATTCTTTTCGATAGGCTTTAATGATGGCTTGGGTACCCAGTTCACGATCACCATCTTCGATCAACTGACGATAAAGCGCTAAGACTTGATGAACGACAGGTAAAGCGATGTCTACTTTATGAGATTCTTGTTCAATAAGCTCTAAGTCTTTCACGAAATGATGGATATAGAATCCAGGTTCAAAATCTTTAGTAAGCATCTTAGGTCCATTATTGAGAAGTTGCCAAGAACTGGCAGAACCACCCGCAATAGCACTAAGAGCTTTTTGAGGATCAAGACCAGTTGACAACATATAATGAAGCGATTCACTGACAGCAGCGATATTACCTGCGATGACGATCTGATTGGCCATTTTACAATGTTGGCCAAAACCAGCCGTTCCTACATAGGTCATCGTTTTACCTAGATGTTTAAAGAGCTCTAATGCTTCTTGATAATCTGATTCATCTCCACCAGCCATGATGGTTAAGGTCGCATTCTTAGCCCCAATATCGCCTCCAGAAACAGGCGCATCCATCATTCTAAACCCATGATGTTTGGCTTGTTTATATAAAGAGAGAGCCAATGAAGGAGAAGATGTGGTCATATCGATACATAAGCTTCCTTTTTTAGCGAATTTAAAGACTTGAGTATAGACTGCTTCTACATCACTAGGATAACCTACCATCGTGATGATGATGTCTGCGTCTTTGACAGCTTCTTCTAGTGAATCAAACACTTGAGCACTTGAGGAAAGATCCATGGCTTTGTTTTTACTACGAGTATAGATAGAGATAGGATAGCCTGCCTTGATGAGATGACTCACCATAGCGTGTCCCATGACTCCAGTTCCAATCCAAGCGATGTGTTTCATAGAGCTCCTCTTAGTGTTTCTTAGCCAATGAAGGCTTACGTAGATAAACAAACCAATAGATACCCCCTACAAACAAAGCGCCTCCTACGATATTCCCTAAAGTCACAGGAAGTAGATTGTTGACTAAGAAAGTATTCCAATTCAAATGAGCTAATTTTTCTTCGCTTACGCCTAAAGCTAAAGCAGCTTGAGCCCACGCAGGATTGGTTTTTGCGAAGATTCCCGCAGGGATATAATACATATTCGCAACGGAATGTTCAAAACCAGAGGTAATAAATAGCCATATAGGAAAGAAGATGGCCCAGATCTTACCAGACATATCTTTAGCCCCATAAGCCATCCATACGGCTAAACATACCAACCAATTACACATGATCCCTAAATAGAAAGCTTGACTGAAAGTTAAGGCTACTTTATACGTTGCGATCTTTATGGTTACCGCGCCTAAGACATTGGCTCCACTACTAAACAAGCCAGATTCATTCATCATATAAGCAATGAAAACTGATCCAACGAAGTTTCCTAAATAAACAAAGAACCAATTTCTAAACATCCCTTTCCAAGAGATACGTTTATCAAGAACCCCAGTAAAGATTAGTGTATTTCCTGTGAAGAGCTCTCCACCCGCAATGACCACCAGCATCAAGCCAGTCCCAAATATCGCTCCCGCTAAAGCTTTACCTAAACCATAAGTCTCTGGTTTCGCAAATAGATTGAAGGCAGCCATATTGGATCCTTCAGATGCGAATGCGATAAAGACTCCAGCTAAGATACCTAATAGAAATAGATTTAAACTTGAATTTTTTGTTTTCTTTATCCCGATCTGTATCGTTGTTTCAGCGATCTCAGCAGGGGTCAAATAGAGAGGTTCATTCATTAAGAGCTCCTTTTTAAGCATGTCTAATTATAGCATTATCCTTCCAAGCACGACAAATGAACTGAGGGTCTCATGATATAATTGAATCAACATCAGTGAGGTAAACCATGGATCATCGTTTTGAGCTTTTCCCAAAAGTCGTCATCAGTAATACTGTCACTCAGTTTAAACTTCGTTCATTAAGTAAAGACATCATTTTAAACGATGATCAAGCGGTATTGATTCGTTTATCTTCATTAAGAAGAGACAATTATCAAGGATCCTATGAGGCTTCACTAGATCAGGTGCTGATGCCTATTAAAGGCATTGTATCCTTAGAACTTAAGTGTAAAGGTCAACAGGAACATAAACTAGAGTTGATCATCCCCAATCAAGAAACCATAGAATTTAGGATCTATTCATTGTCTAAAGAACTCTGGTCTTTATATCCTTTCAAAGGGGATCTTCATATGCATACGACGAGATCTGACGGAAGAGAAGAACCAGGTTTTGTCTCATCGATGTGTCGACAAATTGGCTTAGACTTTATGGCCATCACTGATCATGGGCAGTATGAACCCTCACTTGAAGCCATAGATCTTTATAAAGATCTTCATTTAGATCTAAAAATGTTTCCTGGAGAAGAAGTCCATGGGAAAAATAATGCGGTCCATATCATAAACTTTGGGGGCAATTTTAGTGTAAATACATGGATGAGAGAACATCCTCTTGAGCTCGAAAAAGCCATTGAGATTAAAAAGAATCGTATCCAAGGTGTAAACGATGAACAGTCTCGCTTTGAGATCGCTTGTAGTGAGGTCATCTTCGATAAGATCAGAGAAGGCCAAGGTTTAGGCATCTTCTGTCATCCTTATTGGCAGATTGGTTCTGGCTACTATATCTCTGAAGAAGTCACGAGCTATATGCTTAAACATCAACCTTATGATGCCTATGAAGTCATCGGAGGTTATCATCCTTATGAACAAGAATCCAATACTCTTCAGATCGCTCGTTATTATGAAGAAAGAGCTAAAGGAAAAGAAGTTCCTATCGTAGGTGTAAGTGATGCGCATGGTTGTTTCAACAATTTGTTTGGATGGTTCTATACGGTAGTATTTTCAAAGTCATCTCAAAAGGAAGATCTCCTGAATGCGATAAAGTCATGTCGCAGTGTCGCAATCCAAGATATTCCTAATTCATCTCCTCAACCTGTGGGTCCTTTTGAATGGGTGATGTATACTTTATTTCTAATGCGAGAAGTTTTTCCTCTTCACGATGAACTATGTAAAATAGAAGGTCAACTTATGATGAAACATTATGAGAAAGATCCTATGGCGAAAATCGAATTAAGTAAATTAAAAGGTCAAACTCAGACTTTAATGGATCAAATCTATGGAAGAAACCATGAATGATCCACTAAGTTTATTACTGGTTTTCCTAGTCATAAATATTCTAGCGTTTAAACTTATGGGTCTAGACAAAGAATACGCAAAAAGACAGGCATGGAGGATCTCTGAACAGTTTCTCTTAAGTTTGGCACTACTTGGAGGATCATTGGGTATCTTTATAGGAATGCATTATTTTAGACATAAGACAAGAAAACCACTCTTTCAAGTAGGTGTTCCGTTTATCTTTTGTCTTCAAGTGATTCTACTGATCAGCTTTAGTCTACAGAATCTATAAAAAGTAAACAGAAACCAAAGGGTTTCTGTTTACTTTTTATAGACGATAAGCCCATTCACCATCGTAAGCTCTACTTGAATATCTTTAATGGTTGATGGTTCACAGGTAAAGATATCTCTATCTATGATAACTAAATCTGCTTTATAACCTTCTAGAAGTCTACCTAAATGTTTTTCTTGGAAATTGGCGTAAGCTCCCCCAAGAGTGTAATTATCAATGGCTGTTTCTAAATCTACTTTTTCTAATGGATAAAAACCATTGACTGGAGTATCTTTTAGATCTTGACGATGGATGGCACAGTGTATGTTTTGAAAGACATTGAGACCTTCTACTGGAGAATCTGTCCCATAGGAGACATGAAGTTTAAGATCTTCCATCGTTTTAAACGCATAAGAGGTAGAAGCTAAATCTTTGCCTACTCTGCTTTCTACGATGTGCATATCGTAGTGTAAAAAGATGGGTTGGACATAGGCAAGAATATCCATTTCTTTAAATCGATGAAGCAATGCTTTATCTGTGATCTGACAATGAATGATCCCGTGACGTAATCTGTTTTCCTTATGGATTACCCTCTGATAGGCATCTAAGACTTGGGTCATGGCTTGATCACCGATCGCATGGATCGCTACTGAAATATCATTTTGATCAGCTAAGGAAACAAACTGTTTAAGCTCATCATCGCTCATACATTGGATGCCTGATGTAGAAGGATCATCTTTATAAGGTGTTCTCATATTGGCTGTACGTGCGCCTAAAGATCCATCAATGAAAAGCTTAAGTGGACCATAAGAATTGAACTCATTCTCATTGAGATGATATACTTTCTGGATCCTTTCATTAAAATCTTCAAGGTCTGAGAAACATACTTGATGAGTCACTCTAAGTGAAGGTTTATTTTTTGAGATAAATTGGTAAGCTGCTTCAAGTGTTTGTGCTTCTTTATTCCCAAGGGTCAAGTCATTGGTTGAGACAGAGGTGATCCCATATTTATTGGCGATCTGACTGATCTGACGGATCAAATGGATCTTATCTTCTACAGATAAAGAAATATCAAGTGGTCTTAATAGACCAATCGCATTTTCTCTGAATATTCCATTAGGATGTCCATTTTGATCGAGATCGAAGTGACCACCTTCTATTTGATCTGTTTCTTCAGTGATCCCTAAAACATATAACGCTTTCGTATTGACACTGACCACATGACCACAAGCCCTGGAGAATACAATAGGGAAGTCTGTGCTAATATTATCTATATCAAAACGATTAAGAAGAGTACTATCATCGATAAAATGATCCTGATTCCAACCTCTTCCGATTAGGGTCTGATTATCTTTTATGGGATGATCCCTTAAGAAATCTTTTGCCTTTTGAATGATCTCTTTTTTTGAACTTAAGCCATAAAGCTCTACACTTTGAAAGGCAACGGCGCTTCCATATAAATGAAGATGAGAATCATGAAAACCAGGTAAGACAGTTTTACCCTTAAGATCTATTTTTACATCTTCTATGTTTATCAATTTTAAAAGTTCATCATCTGAGCCTGTTTTTAAGATGAGGCCATCTTCGATGAGGATCGCAGAGGTAAAGCTATTTCGATTAAGATAAATCTTTCCGTTAAAGAGGATCTGTTTCATGGTTCTCCTAGAGGGTTGTGATCAAGATCAATTTAAACTGTTTAGTTTAAAGTATTTTAGATGATCTTATTTTATAATAGACCTAGAATACAATAATGAAAACCATTATGAAAGGATAACTATGGATTTCTTAACCCTAAGTAAAAAAAGATATGCGGTAAGAGCCTATCTAGATCAAGCACTAAGTGATGAACAGATGTCTTCACTACTTCAAGCCGCTCAAAATGCGCCTACAGCTCATAATAATCAACCTCAAGTGATTTATGTAGCTCAATCTCCAGAAGGCTTAGCCATCATTGATCAAGCCACACGAGGTCGATTCAACGCTCCTGTGGTCTTTGTGGTCTGTTATGACAGAAGATTAAGTTGGAAAAGAAAAGATGGGGCAGAAAGCGGACCTTGGGACGCAAGTATCATTGCGACCCATTTGATGTTAGAGGCAACGGATCTAGGATTAGGTTCAATTTGGATTGGAATGTTTAAACCAGAAGTCTTATGTGAGAAACTTAACCTATCCGAAGACATCATTCCTTTAGCCCTTATCCCAGTAGGTCATATCGATCCAAAAAGCGTTCCTTTTGAATATCATGATCAACGAAGACCTTTATCAGAAACCGTAAAGTTCATATAAAAAATCCCATTTAGGGATTTTTTTTAGCTCTTAAGGTAATGATAACCAATTCTGGTCCATTGTATAAACGTAATGGAAGAACGCTTTCTCCTAGTCCTCTACTTATGATCATCGATGTAGAATCTTGGGTAATAAGATGATCAGAGTATTTAGGAAAGAGTCCTTGATCAGGTGAATATATCCCTTGATCAAAGAAACGGAATTGACCTCCATGAGTGTGTCCCACTAAGACCAAATCTACTTTCGCTTGGACATAATCTAAGAAGTTTTCAGGATGATGAGCCAGTAAGAGACTAAATGTATCTGAATCTACTAGATCTTTGATTGGGCTAGCTCGATCTTTTACCTTGAAACGTTCTTTTAGACCTAATATTTGGATAGATGAGTCAATAATCGTGATGGGATAACTTTCGTCTTCTAAGATAATCGCTCCAGCATCTATCATGGCTTGTTTTTGAATGGGGTAAGTCTTTAGTCGAGCATCATGATTCCCATCGACCACAAGGACAGGAGCGATCTTAATTGCTTCTCTTATTAGAATCAAGGCATTTTGATAATCAGGGATCCATGAACCAACCATATCTCCAGTAAAAACGATCAGATCAGGATCTTCTGCTTTGATCGATGAGATCAATTTTCTTTGATTTTTCCCAAACGAGGCATTATGAAGATCTGATACTTGAACGATCTTATAGCCATCAAAAGATAAAGGAATCTTAGAAGATTCTACTTCATATTGAGTGCTTGTGATCTTGAAGTTAGGAAGAGATCCTGTGATCAAGATACCTGATGAGACCAAAACAGCGATGGTAGTACTAAGCTGAGCCAAAGTAATTTGTGTTTTCATAACGAAGATAGTGTAGTTAGAGTTTATGGGGAAAATTAGTTAAAATTAAGTGATATTATCGATAAATCGAATTTAGACCTTAAATCATACAAAACTACACTTATCGAGTGTAGACTTAGATATAAGTTTGTTTCATAATGGTGGGGGGAATCCTTTATGAAAATAACAAAGAAAATTATCAAACTTATTATAATCATTGCGATCACTTTGTTTAATACAGGGTGTAGTGAAAAAGAATTCAAGCTTTTAGGAGAATCATCGATTACGATCCAAGCCAATTCTAACTATGAAGAACCAGGTTATTTCTTTGAAGGCAATACTGAAGTAGATATACAAAGCAGTTTGAATGTTGAAGTGCCAGGTACTTATACAATTACCTATACCGCAAAAACAGGTTCCAAAACAAAGACGCTTGAGAGAACTATTATTGTGGTCGATACAATAGCGCCAGTCTTATCTTTGGTTGGGTCTTTATCAAAAATATTGTGTAATGAGAATAGTTTTAAAGAGGAAGGGTATAGTGCAGTAGATAATGTCGATGGAGAACTTAGTGATAAGGTCATCATCACGAAAACTTCCTCAGGTATAAAATACAGTATCAGTGATTCCTCAGGCAATTTAAGTGAGATATCTCGCTCTTTTACCATCAAGGATACCCAAAGACCATCGATCAGTTTAAAAGGTCCTTCAACGGTCACAATGGCTAAGGGAGGCACTTATTATGAATTTGGGATCAATAGTTCGGATAATTGTGGTGACGTTAGAAAATCGCTTCAAGTATCTAAAACCATCGATCCTGATATCGTTGGCCAATACACTGTTACCTACAGTGTAAAAGACGCCAGTGGAAATACGAACTCGATCACACGTATCGTCAAAGTAGAGGATCTTCCTCAAACAACGGTCTATCTTACTTTTGATGATGGACCTTTTTCAGATACCATTAGTATTCTAGATACATTAAAAAAGTACGAAGTTAAAGCAACTTTCTTTATCCTTTATCATAGATCCTATTCTGGACCTGTTATTTTAAGAGAAGCAGCAGAAGGTCATACGATTGGGCTACATTCATGGTCTCATAAATACAGCTCTATCTATGCCTCTGAAACAGCGTATTATTATGATCTCAATGCGATCTCAGATTATATCTTTAATCTAACAGGGATCAGATCTACGATCATTCGTTTTCCTGGAGGATCTTCTAATACAGTCAGTTGGTTCAATCGAGGTATCATGACCACCTTGACCCAAAGTGTACAAGAGAAGGGTTATCATTATTTTGATTGGAATGTATCTTCAGGTGATACAGCATATGGGAATACAGAAACAAGCATCTTCAACAATGTGATCAATGGGATTAAAGTAGGTAGAGCCAATTGTGTCTTGATGCATGATGGACCTAATCATAAAAACTCTGCCTTAGCTTTGCCTCATATCATTGAATACTTAAAATCCATCAATGCGGTGTATTTACCTTTGTCGATGGATTCACCTCAATTTCATCAAAAAGTAGCGAATTAAAGAATTATAGTTTTTCGTTGATCAACTTAATACATATATTCATCGCAAAGATTAATCTTGATAATCTAAGTTCATTTGAACTGCCAGGTTTAGATTTTGACATAGCTTTTTCACATTTATTTTTGATCGAATTTAATGGAGGTAGAGACTCAATGAGATCATCTTTAGAAATAGTAGGCTCTACAAAAAGATCTAAGTTTTGGTTAAGAAGGATTTGAGCTACAGATAAGGCTTTGATTCTATTTCTTAATAGTGATGCTTGAGCACTTCCTTCTGGAAACTTGTCTTGAAAATTAAGACAGTTCTTTAAATTTGAAGTAACGATGATCAAAGCTTGATGATATTGATTTTCTTTGAGCGGGTCCATGGTTTATCCTTTCTTGTTGAACGGTTTTATGTGAACTAGCGTATGAAATAAAAAACTGTGAGAGGCTCACAGTTGATTGAATTAATAGATTAGAGGATACCATTTATATCCATCAAAACAGCTGTCTATCCCTTTAAATAAGGCATTGGCGAGCTTTGTCTGATAGCTTGTGTTAACTAGATTCTGTTCTTCTTCTGGATTAGAGAGAAAACCCATTTCAACGGTCATCACAGGAACTTTAGACCAATTGAATCCTGTTTGATCAGATCTTGTCTTTACACCTCGACTGGCCATACCAACTTCAGAAATAAGTGTATCTAATATGATTTTTCCATACTTAGCACTAATGGCTACAATAGGACCCGCATAACCCACATTCGCAGGGACCAACACTGAAGCCCCATGATTCTCATGATTGGATGATGAATCATTATGGATACGGATCATAAGATCAGCGTGATGTTCATTGGCGATTGTCGCTCTTTGGATGTTGCTTAAGTTGACAGAATTATCGATTCTCGTCATAACGACAGTATAACCAGCTTCAGTTAATAAAGTTTGAAGTTGTAGAGCAATGGTTAAATTGATGTCTCGTTCTAAGACACGGGTAATGTTTCCAGTGGCTCCTACGACAGATTTGTATTTCATATCGGTTGAACCAGGTGCATTGGGTTCTTTATCAAGACTTTCAAATGGCCCATGACCCGCATCGATGACGATTACGAAAGGAACCTCAGGATTAAGATCATATTCTTTATCTTCTTCATCAATGGGTGGATTGATGACTGGAACCTTTTTTTGTAGAGTAAAAAAAACAACAAGACTGAGGATACTTAATACTAAGACTGAAAGGGTGATCTTTTTTTTCATGTGAACCTAGTTTATAGTATATCAAAGAAAATATCTCTTGTATCTTCAAGACTGGATTTATTCAACGGTGTTTATAGTGAACATTAAATATAAACCTTGAAATATGTCTTGATAAGCATAGATACTCTATGTATAATGAACATAGGAGGTCTAGGTATGGATAAAAACTTTATGGGGAGTCATTCTAACTTATTGATTCTAAGTTTGATCAGTCGAAAAGATATGTATGGCTATGAAATCATCAAAGAACTAGAAGTCTTATCTGATCAGTCTTTTCAACTTAAGGAAGGGACACTATATCCTATCCTTCATAAATTAGAAAACATGAAATGGGTCAGTTCCTATATAACACTGACAGAAAATAATATAAAAAGAAAATATTACATGATCACCCAACTGGGTCTTCAACAGTTCGCTGAAGAGAAACAAACCTGGGAAGCCTATAAGAATTCGATCGTTAAGGTTTTAGGTGGTCAAAAATATGTCAATCAAACCCAAGAGTGAGTTTATAAGCACTGTCACAAAACAAATTCGTTTTCCTTTTGATCGTAAAGTTATCGCCCTTGAACTTGAAGATCATCTTTTAGAATTGGAATCCTATTACTATGAATCAACTCAAGATCGAGAACTCGCTAAATCAAAAGCCATCCTAGAAATGGGAGATCCAATAGAAATCGGAAAAGCATTGAATCAAGTCCATAAACCTTTATGGGGTTGGGTATGGTTCACCTCAAAAGCCCTATGTATCCTTCTACTATGTATCATTGGATGGATGAGTCTACAGAAAGTATGGGACAGTTTTCAAAGTTCTCGAGAATTCGAATCAGTCGGCTTGGGTCCTATAGGGATATTGCCTCAAGACTATTATTTAAGCACCTTAGGTGATAATCCAGCTAACGTTTATCTACTGGCTCGATATAGTTCGTCTGAGCATAGACTTAATCTTGATCGGGATGTGATCCAGTTTGATGATATTTGTTTATTTTCAGATGGGACCATGATCATCCTATATCAAGATAT
>JAAXXT010000037.1 GCA_013334325.1 Erysipelotrichaceae bacterium
TTTCCGAATCTCTGTATACAAAGGAATTCAAGTTGATTCGACTTCATACGAATTCAGAAGGTGTAACACGTTTAACAGAATTGGAGTACACATATAATTCAGAGACCCATGAGATTACTTTTAAGACGAATGAATTCTCTGTCTTTGGATTAGTATCTGCGACTACGAAACTACCTTATACAGGAGCGAAATCTAATAGTGGTGTACTCTTATTAATGATAAGTATTCTCTTAGCGTTTTTAAGTAGTAAAAGAAAACAAACCATTGAATAGAGATGAAGCCAGCGATAAACTCGCTGGCTTTTAAATATAAGTCAATAGGTCTATTAAAGGATCGAAAATTTATCACACAGTTTCCACTTCTTAAGAAATCTGTCATATAATTCAAGTGAGGGAACCCTCATTGAGCACAGGAGGACAGTATGGACCATACCACATTCATCATGCTTAAGCCAGATGCCTTAGAAGCGCATTTAGAAAATAAGATCTTAGATATCTTTAGAGAAGAAGGGATCACAGTGCTTAGAAAGAAGACCGTCGTTGTAGATGAAAAACTCATCCTAAAACATTATGAAGAAGTCATTGAAAGATTAAAAGATAGAGTACCTGATTTCTCATCCCGAGTTAAAAATGAATTTGTCGATAAGACAGTAAAGATCTTTGAGTTAGGTTATCATCATCATGACATCGTAGAGAAAGTAAGAACCTTGATTGGCGCTACTGATCCAGCGAAAGCAGATCCTAACTCTATAAGAGGAAAATACGCAACTGATACGATGGAGAAATCGGTATTAGAAGGTCGCATGTTAAGAAACTTGATCCACGCATCAGACTCTGATGAAAACGCTAAAAAAGAGTTAAAACTTTGGTTTAAATAAGTGCCCATCAACTGGGCATTTTTCTTTGGTTTATGTGTTAAAATATACTTAACGAACTTAACTGTATATTGTCTAAAATGAGCTCTATTAGCCGATTAGAAGGTGATGGCGTGTTGTTTAAGACAAGTGTAAGTTAACCTATAAGCCCTGATGATGGCTAAGAAAGAGAGTCCTATGAGTTCCTTTAAGGATTTGCGTATCGTCGATAATTTTTATCAAACTTCAGCCTATTTTCCTATGCCTACGATTTTGGTTTCTACCTTAGCGAGTGATGGCTCAACAACCATAGGATCCTATTCATTGTGCTTTCCTTACTATATCGCAGGGAAGTCTTATTATGCGATGATCCTAGAGTGTCGTAATTCATCCAATACGGCTCAAAATCTATTAAGGACAGGGAAATGTGCCCTTAACTTTATCGAAGATAATCGTAAAGATTTCAAAGAAGCTGTTCGTTTAGGATTCCCTGGAGAAACAAGCGCAGAGAAAATGGCGAAGTGTAAATTTGAACTCGAAGAGGGACAGGCAGATCTTACGGAAGGTCCTCGTCCACTCATCGTCACAAAAGCTTACCAAGTCTTTGAATGTACATGGGATGATCATCTGGATCACGCAGAAGGTGATCGTTTACGTACAGGTCAACTAGAAGGGATAGAACCTCCTTATCATGACTTCAATGGGATCACATCTAAGTTTGGATGTCACTTCATCTTAAAAATAGACAAGATCTTAATGAAAGAAAAGTTTAGAGATGCCATCATCAATGGGGTCAAAGCGTCGACCTTCCCAAGAGTACCTGTCGACTATGGATATCGCGATTCCACCAATTTCTGGTATACCAAATTCAGACGTCCTATCGCTGAAAAAGTCCCTGTTGGGAAAGAAGCAGACATCCAATCTGTGATGTATGCAGCCAATAGAATCGATCCTGTCGTCAAGTTTACTGAAGGTGCATGTAAAACAGTGACTAAGGTCCCTCGTGTTTTCTTAAAGGTCGTATTGACCCAATGCATCGATTGGGCAAAAGCCAACAATGTGACCTTGATCGATGAGTCTCATATGAAGATCATCAGTGATAAACGAAATGCGGAGAAAAAGAAGTAAAATCATCGTTTTATAAATCATCCCATACGCTTTGATTTCATGATTTAGAAACCATAAGTTATACACTTTATTGAGAGAATAAGAACATAGCTAGACACGATCAAAATCGTGTCTTTTTATAATTATGAGCATATTTAGAATATTATGTGATATTTTTTAGGAACTTGATAAAAGATAGATAGAATAAGACTTTTTTCATGATTAGGATGCACACAATCTAGGACAAAAATACGCTGTCTGTGAAAAATAAAGATTATTATGCTAAATAAACATATATTGACAATGGAATGATAATATACTACAATTTGTGCAGGTAAAGAACAGTCAGTGATCGGCAAATTCACATTAATTGCGATGCTAACCGGTGGGATTGAATATCAGCCAATTACCTGAGCTTGTTCTTTTTTCTTAGTAAATGTTTTGATAAAAGATGAGAGGAGACCAAATTCGCTGGAGCAGATCACTCTTTAGGTGGGGGATTTAATCTAAAGCGACTCAATGAAAAAGCAACACGAACGAAAAAATTATAAGAAGTTTGGTAAAACAAGCCGATTTTAGACGTTAAGGGAAAATTATAATCACACTGATTTGCAGGGGAATAATGGGGCTAGTTTAGCCTAGATAACGATATAAAGAAACGAGATGCTATGAAAAAGTACAAACCGAGTCCTACTAAAAAACACACCCAATCCAGTGACCGACATCTTGGCGAATCAAGCGTTGACTCCTTTTCGCCCAATCTAATAGAAGTTACAGATGAGTCTTCCCATGAAGAGTTGATTATAGAATCAGTTCAAGACATGGTGGAAGAGAAACCTTTTGAAGAAAACCTCACCAGTGACGATGAGCAGAATAAAGCTCCAAAAGCTAAATCTAAGTTATGGTCACTGTTTGGTTCTAAAGCACCAAAAGAAGTTGCTCCTTTATATGAGATCAGCGAAGCAGACTTAAAGGCTGAAGAAGAAGCCGCAATGAGCTTAGTGGTTGAAACTCCAGTTGAAGTTGTTCAAGAAGCTGAACCACTTGAAGAAGTAATTCCAGAGGTCGTCTTAAAAGAAGTTGAACCTATTATTGAAGAAGTCAAACCTGAACCAAAACAAAAACCTAAAGCTAAACCAGTTCCTATTGAAGAACCGGTGATAGAAGAAGTGGAAGTTAAAGTAGAGAAGATCGAAGAGCGTTTGGGTCATACAGAAGTTGAAGAGAAGAAAGAAGATCTCACTGTTGAAGAACATGAGGAAAAAGCTAAGTCTAGATTATGGGGAGCATTTAAAGCTAAAGAACCCGAACCAAGAAACCTTCCACTAACAGAAAGCAACAAAGACACTTCGGAAGAGAAAAGAGTTACCATGAGAACAAACGAATACCCAGATTTGAATTCCGTTTCCAGCAAAGAACCTAATGCTGTCATCAGTAAGATGATGGCCATTACCGGTAATGTCAAATTGGACACCTCCCTTTTGTTAGCCGGTAAAGTCGTTGGAAACATTGAATGTGAAGATCATATCGAAGTCCGCAGCAACGGCGTCGTTGAAGGCAACATCACTGCCCATTCAATCAAATTGTCCGGCGGAAACATCAAAGGAAACATCACCTGCGAAGGTACTTTAGAAACAGACTTAGAAACCGTTATCGTTGGCGATATCAGTGCCGCTGTCATCTTGGTTTCTGGAAAAGTAACTGGAGAAGTTCGCGCTAAAGAATCCGTATCATTAACTTCGACCGCTGTTGTTAAAGGCGATCTGTATAGTGCTTCGATTAGCGTTGAAAAAGGCGCCTTCCTAGAAGGTAAGTATTCAGTATCCAAATCTCTCGACTAGTCGAGAGCTTGCCAATCAGGCTGCTAGGTGTGATGCAGATCTGAAATAGTGGATCAACGGGACTGCTTATGAAGCAGTTCTGTTGCTCTTTACTCATATTATTAAATATAATTTTATTGTAAAAAGGAGCACTATAATGGAAGAATTTGGAGAATTACTAGGCAATCTGATTATTTTCTTGTTTATACTGGAGGCATTTAGATTTTTGTTGAAGCGTGTGTTTGTTTATTATGGAAAATGGATCAAGACGAATACGAAGTTTCATCCACTTCTCTTGAAATCGATGAAAATGAACCAGCTCTTTCACCCATGGCTTGGATATCTTATCCTCGTTACGATTATTGTTCACGCGTATATTCAAACCAGTGGTTTTGCTTTCTTAAGCAATACAGGATTGATAGCGGCTGCGTTTATGGGTGCTGAAGTCTTGGTTGGATTTGTTGGAACTTATCTGATGAAGAAACCTAGACCAAGCTATTGGATATGGATACATAGACTGATTCCAGTCTTAACATTGATTGCGATCTTGATTCATAAAGACTAAGAACTCTGAAAAGAGTTCTTTTAATTTTGTGAAATTGTCGCAATTCCTATCTTGTAAAAAAGATATGATATACTTTATTCAAGCTTGAGCTTGTGCTCTCCACCATCAGATGTTCCTTAGTGGGTTTGGAACGTTTTTGAAGGGGACTTAGCACCATGAGGAAACTATGAATTATTCAGTTATTATTGCCGCTGGGGGAAATGGCGGACGTATGGGTTTGTCCTATAACAAGATGTTTTATACCTTAAGTAATGGTCATACCATCTTACAGACTTCAGTTAATCTATTTAAAAACGATGAGAATTGTAAACAGATCATCATCGCGACCAATCCCGATGATATGCATCGTCTATCCAATATCCATGGAGGACGGATCGTTATCGTCAATGGGGGAAAAACACGTCAAGAGAGTGTTTTTAATGGCCTTATGGCAGTGAATCAAGCTGTCGTCTTGGTTCATGATGGGGCTAGACCTTGGTGTACCCAAGAAGCCATCGATGACCTCTTAAAAGCCATGAGAACTGAAGATGCGGCCATCTTGGCAGTACCTGAAGTAGAAACCGTAAAGGTCGTAGAGAATGGCTACATTACCCAAACGATCGCTCGTGATCATTTGATGCATGCTCAAACCCCACAAGCTTTCAATACAGAGATCTTGGTCAAGGCACATCATAAGGCAATCTCGGATCATTTCAATGCTACCGATGATGCTCAATTGATCGAACGATTCACAGATGTAAAAATCAAGATCGTAGAAGGTAACTATTCTAACATCAAGATCACAACGATGAACGATGTCTCTAAGTAAAGAACTGAAAAATCAGTTCTTTTTTAATTTGTTAAGGTATTTCACAAACACACATTGACAATAAATGATGTAAAGACTAAACTTTAAGTAGATAAAAACAAGATTTGTAAAGGCAAAACACGTGAAAACGGGTGACGCAACACTATAGGGCCTGAAATGGCAGCCAGTTTCCTAATTGAGTTCTTTTTTTAAATAGTTTCCAATGTATGAAAGGAGACCCAATCAACGATAAGAGACCATTATATAATTCAGTTTGAATGATCTTTTATCCTAAAATAATGAAGAATAGAGAATGATTATCATAATGTTTCATATGAGCAGGGGAGCTATGGTTTACTTTTATTCTAAACATGGATTTTAACCATAATTATGAGTGTTAAGATTCATTGATTCAATTGCCGGTATCAATCAAAAGAAAAGAGATCATATGAAAAAATACAAATCCAGTCCGCAGAGGATAGCCAACCATTCGCAAAGCAAAATCAATCATTCAAGTGGGGATTCATTCGCACTCAACCTCATTCAACTGAGTGATAAGAATGAAGATCATGAGATCTTACATTTACAGGCCGATCCGCAGTTATCGCAATATTCTGATCACGAATATCACGTAGAAGCCTCGTTTCAACAAGAAGTTAATGAAATCAACGAGACCCCTAACCATCAACCTGAGAAACGTAAATTTAGTGTATGGCAGTTAATAGGACTTAAAAAAGAGGAAAGAAGTCTTCCTAAAAATGAAAGTGAAAAAATCACTTCGGAAGAGAAAAGAGAACATATGAGAAATAATGACAATTTTGAGCCTCAAGTAAATTCTAATCGTGATGAAAGTGCAGTCATTAGTAGACTGATGGTCATCAAAGGCGATATCAACGTTGATACACCTTTACTATTGGCTGGAAAAGTAATTGGAAACATCGTTTGTGGTGATCACATCGAAGTTTCAAGCAATGGCAGTGTAGAAGGCAACATCACCTCAAAATCGATCAAGTTGATCGGCGGGGACGTCAAAGGCAATATCAATTGTGAAGGAACCTTAGAGACCAATCAAGAAACAGTCATCGCTGGGGATCTCAAAGTTGGTATCGCACTTATTTCTGGACAAGTCACTGGTGAAATCAGAGCTGTAGAATCCGTATCCTTAGCCTCGACCGCAACCGTTAAAGGTGATCTATATAGTTCAGTCATTGGGGTCGAAAAAGGAGCCAGCTTAGAAGGTAAGTATTCAATCTCATCGAAATAGAAGACTAATAGAATAGATTATAAATGAAGAAGAAAAGGACTGTCTTAGAGGACAGTCCTTTTATAATGTATGTTTTTAATGAAATAACTCAATACCTTAATTTAGCTTCGTTGATCTCATCACTGAATTGATTGAAGCTTTGTAGTAAAAGGATCTGATCATAAGTCTGTTGTTTAAGTAAGGCTTGTAATGATCCATTGTATTGTCTAAGATCGATCACATCGATCTCATCAAAAGCACTTGTCATCATTGGAATCAAAGAATTCGCATATGAATCTTTGATTACCAAAAGTCTTCTTGGAGACACGACGTTTTTTACGACGATATGTCCATATCCATGATTCCCATAGAGGAATGTTCCATAAGGATCATTGCCTTTTAATGCCTCTGTGTTGATCAAACTTGTATAGGTCTTCCCATCTGTCTCATAAGAAATGATGTCTGGATTTATGATGGCTAAAGATTCAGCCTTAATGAAGTCAAAACGGGAACGATTATAATAGGTCCCAAGGAAACCCTCTACCGTATAAGGTGAGAAAGATTCGAATGATTTAACTTCATATCCCCACGCTTTCATTAAGGTCTCATACGCCACATAAGCGCCCTTTAAGGTCCAATGATGATCTGTTTTATAGTAGAGATCTTGACTTGATTGTGCTTTCAATTCATCACTGATATCGAGTAAAGAGATGTTTTTCTTCCATTCATTAAGAAGCTCAAGTTGATCCAACATTGGAAATCCAGTAGGTAGATGCTCAGGATTGATGGCTTCTTTATTAGGAACCAAAACTGTAGTGACTTTCAGATCAGAGACCATCTCTAAGAATTCTTTTATGTATTTAACGTTATCCAATGCTTGAGGATTAAGAGTCAATCTTTTCTCAAAGAGGACACCTTGTTTACCTAATAAGATCCCATTATTCTCTACTTTACCTAAACTACTTTCTAGTTTGGCTTTAAGTTGGATCCATAGATCTCTTCCTATAAACTGATCATTGATGGCACTTTCAAGATCTAGGGTCAATGATCCATCGATCAAGGCATCTAGATCCCACTTAGGAATCGATGCTAAAACACGCTTCTCATACTCTGAAAACGCTCGATGAGGATCTAAGTTGTCTGATATAAATAGAACCGCCAAAAGGGCGATAAATGCTTTAGAAGTAATGTTTTTCATGTTAGAACCTAAAGTACAGGAATGGATTATAAGTAGAATCCACTAGATAAGCAATACTGATGATAAAGAGTAAAGCGGTAGATAACTTTAAGACAGGAGCTACTAATTTGATGTCTTTGATCTTAGCGATGAAAGGTGTTGAGAAGAGTCCGCAAGCCAATAGAATGACACCATAGTTCGATGTGAAATAGATCCAATCTATTCCGGATTTAAACACAAATAAACGACTGATATAAAGCGACAATACATGTAGATCCGTGATCGCAAAGATGCTCCAACCTACTAAGATCCCTATGATGAAATAAGCTCGAGCAATTACTTTATGTTGAGCTAAAGTTTTCAGTAGAAAGAGTTTCTCACTCGCCAATAAAACAAAGAAGTATATACCCCATAAGATGAAGTTGATGGAAGCCCCATGCCATAAGCCTGTGAGAAACCAAACAATAAGAAGATTAAAAATCTGTCTCGCTAAACCTTTACGATTTCCTCCTAATGGAATATAGACATATTCTCTAAACCATGAGCCTAAAGTCATATGCCAACGCTTCCAAAACTCAGTCATACTTAATGATATATAAGGATAATTAAAGTTATCAGGGAATTCAAAACCCAGCATCTTGCCCATCCCTATCGCCATCAGTGAGTAACCACTAAAATCAAAATAGATTTGAAATCCAAAAGCAACCAAGCCTAACCAAGCCAAAGGTGTAGAAATACGAGTTGGCCCTAGTGTTAAGACATCATCCCATAATAGACCTATACTATTGGCGAGAAGAAGTTTAGAAGATAAGCCTACGATAAAAATACGAACACCTTCAGAGAACTTATCTAAAGTGATGACACGTTTCTTAAGTTCCTTAGCGATTTGTCCATACGTAACGATGGGACCTGCGATCAACTGTGGGAATAAACATACAAAGGCCCCGAAATCGATGAGATTACGATCTGCCTTTAAATGACCTCGATATACATCGATCGTATAGGACATCGTTTGAAAGGTATAGAAACTGATCCCTAAAGGTAGAGTTAAGTTCAATAGAGGTATCTGTGTATGAAAAGCTCCGTTTATAAGCGTAATCGCAAAATCTGTATACTTGAAAAAGAATAGGATAGATAGATTCCCAAACACAGACAGAAGTAAATACATCTTGGTCTTTTTAGGATCATCTCGATGATTCTCTATCCCATTAGAACAGGTATAATCGATCGCAATAGAAACAAACATAATGATGACATATCGAACTTCGCCCCAAGTATAAAACACAAGGCTCAACAACAAGAGCATTGCATTCTTATACGATTTAGGCGTAATCCACATCAAAAATAAGGCAATCGGTAAAAACTTCAAGACAAAGATCAAACTAGAAAAAACCATGATTACTTAAGAGCTTCAAGTAAGGCATCTACACCCAACTGGACTTGTGCTTGAGCATAGCTTGCGTATTCTGCTTCGCTACCTTCAGTTCGTTCATCATATTTCCCCAACAATACAAAGGCAACGATGTTTCCTTTGACGATGACTTGAGAAGCACTGACTTTAGGCATGTTCATAGGGTAATTGAAGGCATCATGCTCAAGATAATATTTATAGTCTTCTAAAGCTTTCTTGACGTCTTCGATTTTGTCTTTTTTAGCGACGATGACGATCAATGTATCTACTTGATTGCTCATCATAGGTCCTTCTGCATAAAACTCGACCACATCTTCTGCTTTAACTTTAACGATTTCTTCTAATAAGGCTGCATCCATCGTCATAGAAGGATAATAATTTTCTCCATATACTTCTTTGATCGCCAAGATGGCTTTATCGAGATCTTCCTTATCATAAGTTGCCTTAGCACATCCACTTAAAACCAACAAACCAATCAATAGACTTAACACTGTTTTTTTCATAAAGTTCCTTTTGGCATAATCGCACCTTGAACATTTTAACAGAGTCTATATTAAGCCTAGATTAACTTAATAAAAAGATGAACCGATTAAGGTTCATCTTGTCTATTTGATAAAAGTAATGACGTCTCCAGCTTTTAACTGAGGTACTTTATTTGGGCTAAGCAAGGCAGATCCAGGCAAGAGCTCTGCGCCTTCTTCGAGTTTGAAATACATGGAGAGATGACCTAATTCATATAAGGTCTTATTGGCCACATAACCGATGTCTTCTACTGTATAGGCAGTGCCACCCATCAAGATCTTAGAACCTTTTTTAAGCATTGCTTCATTAGGCTCTGTTTGGAATTCATGAATGACTGAGATTTCTCTGATCCCATCTGGGGCAGTCTTATTAAACAAGATCAATATAGGATAATCTTCGAAATAGGCCATTTCACCGATTTCTAAAACAGTGGATTTAATCGTGCTCATCAAGCTTACCCGTAGATTTCGTCTTGAAGCTTACGAAGTTTCCAAACGGTAGTATTGGTATCCAATTGGATGTCGTCTTCTGTGACGAAGGATCCATTGGCGATGTCGCGTTTAGCGAAGACTTTACCAGCGATCAAACCAATAGGGATATATTTCTTTTCTTTCGTAACGACATGAGATTCAATGACCCCACGAACACAGTATCCACCGATCCCATCGATTGGATCTCCTGCTTTGATGTCTTTCTTCGCAACACATACTGTGTCAGAAGTAGGACCTGCTAAAGGAGCGATAGAGAATTCATGATTAAGGACAGCTTTTGCGATCGTAAACGGAGTTTCTAATGAGCCTAAATGATAAGGTCTGTATAAGATCTGATGATCATTTTCAACTTTCATCATATAGTTCATTTGATCGATAACGCCTTTTGACTTGCCTTTGACGATGACGAAGACACCAGGTGCTAATCCATCGACATATTCAACGACACCATAACTATTCAAAACACCGCCTTCGGATTTTAAACGAAGTTGGGCAACGGTTTCTTTTAGATGACCAGATACTCCATGCATCCCAGTGATATCGGCTTTAAATCCACACGCATTAGACAAGAGGGTCATTTCTGCCATCGTCTTTGTCCCATCGGCAAATGAAGCCAACATATGAGGCGCTACGCCTCTTTCTTTAGCTTCTTCAGCGACGGTATCAGGATTCGCATTGGTACGTAGTTTATTATTCTTTCCTTTACCAGCCACTAAGACTTCAAAGCCCATAGCTTTGGCGAAAGAATAGAGTTCAAAAGTAGAAGCTGGTTCATCAC
>JAAXXT010000015.1 GCA_013334325.1 Erysipelotrichaceae bacterium
CCCCAAACATAAGTAGACCCAATAGGATGGCCAATAGTTGAGAGAAATGGATGAGCTTATAGGCATCCTTACGCGCTTCTTCAAGTTTATTCGCACCTAATGCCTGGGAAATAACGACAGTTGTAGCCACCATCATCCCACCAAATAAAGTAAAGAAGATATCTGCGATCGTACTAGAGATAGACATTCCCGCCATAACCTCTGTACCACGCGTTGAATAGAACTTAAATAAGAGTCCCATCCCTGCTGACCAGAAGATCTCATTGGTGGTTAATGGGATAGCTTTGATGGTAATGGCTTTTTCTAAACGAGCTGAGATCTTAAACAGATCTTTGATTTTAGTGTTAAAGATGAAGTGTTTCTTTTTTAAGACAACCGCTATAACGATTACTTCAACGACACGCGCAATAATGGTCGCAATCGCAGCCCCTTGTACGCCCCAACGAGGAAAGCCGAAATTCCCAAATATTAAACAATAATTAAAGAAAGCATTGGTCAATATCGCTACGATGGAGGTATATAATGGAATCTTTGTTTCGCCAACTGAACGTAAAGCACTACTTACCACCATTGAGAAAGTCATAGGGATATAGGTTAACAAGGCCAATCTTAAGTAAGCTGTGCCTTGTTCAATGACCGCAAGATCACTGGTAAAGAAACGAAGGATGGCTTCTGGAAAAAGAAACCCAAGCACAACAAAAGGTAAGATGACCACATAGCTTGCGATAAGTGAGTATCTAAAAGATTGTTTAACGTGTTCTTCATCTTTCGCCCCAAAATATTGAGCGATAAAGATACTTGCTGAACCAGAAAGACCCATGATCGCAAACATGGCGATCATATAGAACTTATTGGCGGAAGCAACTCCAGCGATGGCCGCATCACCTAACTGTCCAACCATCAGATTATCCAGTAAGTTGACACTGGATCCAATCAATTGTTGAAGCATAAAAGGCACCGCTAATGCTAAGACACGGAGATAAAATGTTTTGTTTTCTTTAAAGCCTTTTAGATTGATCATATTTTCCTTATTTATAAGATAAAAACCACAACTTCGTGGTTTTCGTAGAAAATGGTGGAGCTTAACGGGCTCGAACCGTTGACCCCCTGCGTGCAAGGCAGGTGCTCTCCCAACTGAGCTAAAACCCCGAATCCGATGGTGGGCCTGAATGGACTCGAACCAACGACCTCGCCCTTATCAGGGGCGCGCTCTAACCACCTGAGCTACAGGCCCATACCACAACCGAATGCTTTATAAGTTTAACATTATGCTTAAATGATGTCAATAAAAAGCGATGTTTGTCTATAAATAAGTGTGAAAACAAAAAGGCTTTGAGCCTTCTTATTTTTTTATCGATTTTTAATACGCTAAATCAATTCAAATGTGCTTTCTTTAGGATCGATTGGGATGACTTCTTGTTTGTGTTCTTTGATCGAGATACGTTTGATATTTAAGATATGTTCAATAAGATAATTGGCCTTGTTTTCTGGTCCTTGGATCTCTAATTCGATCTCACCTGAGGGTTTATTATTAATAAATCCAGTAAGCTTTAAACGATGAACGAGATGTTCAGTTTCTAAACGAAGACCACGATGTTGAAGCCTACCAGAGAATAAACAAAGAATCCGAACTTCATCATAGGGCTTAAACTCAGGTATTGATAAGTCTCTTACCTTATTTATGATGTACTGATTACGAGCCTTCCTTAGCTTGCTATTGTTGCTCATAGGTTCCCTCACCTTAATCTCACCACATGTACGCACTCATAGACACATGACTTTTAAATACTTTATGAAGATATAAAAAAACCTGTATAAAATATACAGGTTTTTAAATCCATTAACGTTTGGAGAACTGAGGAGCTCTTCTGGCTTTCTTGAGACCGTATTTCTTACGTTCCTTACCACGTGAATCACGTGTTAGGAATCCAGCTGCCTTTAAGGCAGGACGGTAATCAAGGCTGGCTTCCAAGAGTGCGCGGCTGATGCCGTGTCTCATGGCACCGGATTGACCGGTATAACCACCACCGATAACGTTGATCAAGACATCGAAGCTGTTAAGCGTTTCAGTCAATTCTAACGGTGAACGGACGACCATTCTGAGGGTTTCTAACGGGAGGTATTCATCTAAAGTTTTATCATTGACGGAGATGATACCAGTGCCCGGTGTCATATAAACACGAGCGATGGATGTCTTACGTCTGCCGGTGCCCAAATATTGGACAGCTGCTTTCTTTTTCTTTGCGACCATTTTTCCTCCTAGCCCTTAATCTTCATTTCTTTTGGCTGTTGAGCCGCATGCGGATGAGTAGAGCCTGTGTAAACGAATAAGTGCAGTCTCTGTTTGTCACCCAGTTTCGTATGAGGAAGCATCCCGTGAACGGCCTTTGTGACCCATTCCTCTGGATATTGTTCACGCATAATCTTGGTAGATCTTACACGTAAGCCGCCTGCCCATTGTGAGGTAGCATAATAGTTTTTCTTAAACTCTTGATCTCCAGTAACGACAACTTTGTCGGCGTTAATGACAATCACGAAATCACCGGTATCCACATTCGGGGTATATGTAGGCAAGTGTTTGCCTCTTAATACTGTAGCAACCTCAGTTGCTAATCTTCCTAATGTTAATCCGGCTCCGTCAACAACATACCATTGACGTACAACTTCTGCTGGTTTGGCCATCGTAGTTTGGCGCATAGTTTTTTCTCCTAACCATTGTAGTTTCCGGGGCTACATTGGCATAAAGTGCCGATTACCATTGTAATCAATATAAGCAAAGGTGTCAAGGGTTATTTCTTGACACCTGTGTTAAGTTGACTTATTTATGAACTCTAGGCATTTTAAGCTCTTTTAATGGACTAATCCCTAAATTTTTTAAATAGTGCTCTGCTTTTTCGATCGTCTCATAATCTACGAGATCTAAAGGTGAATGGGCATCAACCCCTATCATCACAGGTCCTTGTATCTTCGCTGCGAGCTCCCAGAACTTAGGATAAGGATAGGTCATTCGATCGAATTGATTACGTATACCTCCTAAATTATATTCCACAGGTATATTGAGCTCTTTCGCTTTCTTTAAGATACGAATACTCATCTCAGTGGCTTCAGGGGTCCATTTATCCATACTTCTTACGAAGATGTCTGGATGGGCAAAGTAATCGAAGAGACCACTTTCTAATGCCTTCATCGTATCTGCTTCATAATCTCTTAAGAGATTCTCTGTATCGTTATAATGGCCGTAGTATCTCCCATTGGTCTCAAAGAGATGGAAGTGATTGCCTAATACGACATAATCCAGTTGATGGGTATCGATCAAGCTCTTTAATTGATCCATTCGACCTTCATAATACTCTGCTTCTACTCCTAGATAGATTTTGATTCTACTCGCATATTGACGTCTTAAGGCATTGATATGATGGACATAGTCTTCCATAAGAGAAATATCCATTCTTATGTTTCTAGAGTCTAAAGGATGATAAGGCCAAGGACTATGATCACTAAAACCGAGCTCACTTAAACCAGCTTCAAGTGCTTTCAATACATAGTCTTCATCTGTGCCTTCAGCGTGTCTACAACGCATCGTATGGGTGTGGTAATTGGTGGTGATCATTGGCCCTCCGGGTATTCGACTTCCGTCAAATAAAGACCGCAGGGTTCAGCTACACCACTATACGCTGTCTTATCTTTAGATTCTAAAATTCTCTTTGCATCAGAGATCTTAAGCTTACCTTTACCGATATCGATGATACACGCCATCATCATTCTGATCATGTGTCTCATAAAGCCATCGCCTTCGATCGTAAAGCGTAAGACATCTCCTTCATCTTCTAATTCAAAACGGAATATGGTTCTTACTTGATTAGGTGTCTCCGCATAACTATTTCCACAGAAAGCACTGAAATCATGGGTACCTATAAATACGCTCATCGCTTTACGCATGTTGTCTCGATGTAGATGAGGCTCTATACACGCATGAGTTTCATAGTTGAACGGTTGGATCTCTCCTTGATAGATAAGATACTCATATTGTTTACGCACGACTGAATATCGAGCATGAAATTGTTTAGAAACAAACAATACCTCTATGATTTTGATATCCATAGGTAATTGTCGATTAAAGGCCTTCATCCATTCTGCTTCGTTTAGATTGAGCTCTGTATCAAAATGAAAAACCTGCCCCAACGCATGGACCTTAGCATCAGTTCTTCCTGAACCTACGACTTGGACATCACGTTGATGCATGGTTTTAAGGATGTCTTCTAATAGACCTTGGATACTTGTAACGTTGTTTTGGACTTGCCAACCACTATAATGAGCTCCATGATACATTACAGTGCATTTGACGCGTTTTAGAGGCTTAACCATATGATTACTCCCAATAAGGATAAGACCCCACCCATCATCACTGTGTCCCTATAGGTAGGTTTTAATTGTTTATAACGAGTACGATGTTGAGCCACTACATAACCTCTGGCTTCCATAGCATCTGCCAATTCTTCAGCTCTTTGAAAACTAGACACAAACAAAGGAACGATCAAGGATAAGATGGCCATGATCTTCTCTTTAAATGAGCCTTCTTTAAGATCTACTCCTCGACTCGCTTGAGCTTTCATGATGCGATTGGTCTCATCGATAAGTGTAGGTATAAAGCGTAACGCAATGGAAATCATCATCGCGATCTCATGAGATGGTAGACCTATTTTTTTAAAAGGACTTAAGAGATCTTCAATACCCAAGGTAAGATCCATAGGTTTAGTAGAAACCGTTAATAAGGTCGTTATAACGATCATAAGAGTCAATCTCACCATAATGTATAAGGTTTGAAATACAGCATCACTATACAAGGTAAAACCATAAATGTTGAATAAGACATAGCCTGTTCTTATGACCAAAGAATTGATCACAAACAAGAAACTCAACATAAAGATCATAGGCTTCATCGATTTCAAGATCATCTTAAGAGAGATCTTCGTAAACAACAAGGCAATCAAGACAAAAGCCGCAATGACCCCATATCCAATAAATCCAGATGGGAAAAATACCGACACCATCAATATAAGCATCCCTAGGATCTTAAATCGTGGATCGAGTTTATGGGTAAAGGTATTTAAAGGAATGTATCTTCCTAAGGCGATGTTGTTCATCGTTTGATCTCCTTAGAAATGGCTTCCGCAAGATCTTCTAGATAACGCATCGGTTGTTTAAACTCAAAGCCTCCATCAAGTAGAGCTTCTTTGAATAATAAGAGCTGAGGTAGATTCATCTGTATATCTTCGACTTGGGTCTTTCGTTCAAAGTAATCGGTCACTCTTTGATGATTGATAACTTCTCCGTCTTTCATGACGACCACATTATCGCAATAGTTGATGACATGTTCCATATCATGGGTTACGATCAATATCGTTTTCCCATTTTCTTTATTGAGTCTTAAAAAGAGCTCCATCATGGCTTTAGATCCTTGAGGATCTAAACCCGCAGTAGGTTCATCTAAAACCAAGACATCTGGATCGATCGCTAAAATACCTGCGATCGCGACTCTTCGCTTCTGTCCTCCTGATATATCTAAAGGTGACTTCTCTGCGAAGCTTTCATCTAGACCTACCAGCTTTAGCGCATTCATCGCTAAGACCTTGGCTTGAGCTTCAGGAACTTTAAAGTTTAAAGGTCCAAACATGATGTCTTTTAAAATGGTTTCTTCAAACAATTGGTATTCTGGGAACTGAAAAACAAGACCTACTCTTTGTCTTAAAGACTTAAGTTCTTTAGGTTTATGTTTATTGGTGATGGTTCGATCTAAAACCAATACGGTTCCTTCTGATGGTAAGAGTAAAGCATTGAGATGTTGAACTAAGGTACTTTTACCTGAGCCTGTAGGACCGATAATGGCAGTTACTTTTCCCATCTCAAATGCCAAGTCGATATTCTTAAGAGCCTCATACGCAAAAGGAGTGTTTGGGGCATATTTAAAGTTTACTTTTTCGAACGCAATAGGCATAGTTCAGCCACCATCCTTTCCGTATCTAAGGTCTCTTTTAAAACGATACCTCTACGTTTTAAGGCATTGGCTAGTTTTACACTAAATGGGGCATCTAGTTTAAGAGAGATCATTTCTTTTTCATCGATCATGATTTCAGAAGGCAATCCGTCTTTAACGATCTTCCCTTCAAACATGATCAAGACATGATCAGATTTCTTAACTTCTTCGATATCATGCGTAATCGATAAAATGGTCATCCCATATTCTTTATGAAGGGCATTAACCAAGGCATTGATTTCAGACTTGCCTTCAGGATCCAACATACTGGTGGCTTCATCTAAGATCAAGATCTCCGGTTTCATCGCTAAAACACCAGCGATCGCTACACGTTGTTTTTGTCCACCAGATAAGCGGGTCGGTTCTTGATCAAGATACTTACTCATATCGACTCTTGCCGCATAGTTATTGATGATATCGTCCATTAAGGCAGGATCTACTTGATGATTCTCTAATCCAAATGCGATATCATCTCTTACTGTAGCGCCTATGAATTGATTATCTGGATTTTGAAAAACGATGCCGATCTTACGACGAATGACATCTAGATTGGCTTCGGTGAGTTCCAGATCATCGATGAGGATCTCTCCAGATCCTTTCTCTAATAGACCGATAAGAAGCTTCGCAATGGTGCTCTTACCTGATCCATTATGCCCGATAAGAGTTGTATAAGAACCCTTCTCAACCGTAAAAGAGACGTCATTGACGACGTCTGTTTCTAAATCATAGGAAAATTTTAAATGGTTTACTTTAATAGGGTTCAAATCTTCTCCACCTTTATTCGCTAAAATCCCAGCCTAAGTATTTCAGTTTGTGTGTTTTAGCAATCTCAGCTGTAAATATAACAGCGTCTAATATCGTTTGGGCATCTGCTTTTACTTTCTTCTTAAACATCATACGAGCTGTTCCTACGACCTTTTCATAGCCATTGGCGATCAGAAGTACTTCAACTTCAGGACCTTTGGTTTCATCGGTTGCGATGTATTGGACCAAGGTAATTTTCTTCTTAGGATCTAAGGTCTTAGTCATCTCAGCGATTTGGGTACTATAACTTTGAGTCAATGATTTCGATAAAGTACTCTTAGGGGGTACTATTGGAAAAACAGTTGTGGATTCAGGAAGTTCTACAGTGACAGAAGGCTTGATGTCTTGGGTACGTTTGATCTTACTCACGACATAAGCACTGGCCGCTGCAACGCCTACCAAAGCGATAAGTTTAGTTCTTGTTTTCATCATTTAACCTCGCATGATTATTTTACCATAAAACACTAATATTTACGGCTTATGAGCAATAAGCCATCCCCTATTTCTAAGTCGATCACATTTAAATCGCTTTCATTTAGGATCCATGTTTTAAAGTCGTTGATCTTTCTAACCATTTGTTTTAGATCTCGACTTTGATCAGATCGCTCTGTTTTAGTTTCCCCATGAAAGTCGATGTTATCGACTAAGATATATCCATTAGGATTTAGAAATGGTAAATATTTTAAGAAGAGCGCTTTGTTTTGACTCTTAGGCCCATCGATAAAAATGAAGTCATAGTGTCTGTTAGGGACATAAGATAAGGCATCGATATTTTCTACAGTGATTTGATCTTGTAGATCCATCATCTGAATATTAGATTCAGCGATCTTCGCTCTTTTCTCTAGAAGTTCTAGACTTGTGATATGGATATCTTTATTCAACAGAGCCATACTGATCGACCAGACCCCATAACCTGTTCCTATTTCTAAGATCGATGTGATCTCTTGGCTTAGGATCAAGTGCTCACAGTAGAAAAGACCATCTTGTGTCATCGATGGGATCTTATCTAGTGTAGCTTTGGTTTTGATCTGGTCGAATGTGTTCATCATTAAGAAAAGCACCTTGCGGTGCTTTTAGTGTTATACCAATTCGATGGTGGCCATTTCCGCGGAATCACCCCTACGGGTTCTTGTTTTTAAAACGCGGGTGTATCCCCCATGACGATCAGCATATTTAGGAGCAATGACGTCGAACAATTTCTGTACGGCGGTTTGTCCAGTTGCTTTATCAGCGACGACGTCTTTTACATAAGACATGACTTGACGACGAGCGTGTAGGTCATTTTTCTTAGCGACGGTAATCAATTCATCAACGACGGAACGTAAGTCCATGGCTTTCATTTCTGTGGTTTCAATTTTACCGTAGACAATCAGGCTTGTTGATAAGTTTCTAAGTAAAGCTTTACGGTGGTCGGCTTTTCGGCCGAATTTACGATTCAACATGTTCAGTCTCCTTTGTTAGTCGTAGTTCTTGAAACCGAGACCCATGGCGATCAGTTTCTCTTTGACTTCTTTTAGGGACTTTTTCCCTAAATTGCGAACTCTCATCATTTCATCTTCTGTTCTCTGAGTTAATTCATCCACAGTTTGGATGCCTGCTCTCTTCAAACAGTTGTAGGATCGAACCGAGAGGTCCAGATCTTCGATCATAATCAATTGGGTATTGCTTCTGGCATCACCGGTAGCGTCCTTGATCAAGTTGCCCATTTGAGCGACATGATCATTCAGATTGGTCAATAAACCTAGGTGATCGATTAAGATCTTAGCGCCTAAGGAGATGGCCGTCTGAGGATTAATAGAACCGTTGGTCCAGATTTCAAATACAAGTCTGTCATACTTCGCATCTTGTCCTACACGTGTCGGTTCGACATTGTAAGCGATACGTTGTACTGGCGTATAAATGGAGTCGGTATAGATCGTTCCGATACCTTGGAAAGCTCCCTGATGGGAAGACTTGTTTTGGTCGGCTGAGACATAACCACGGCCATTCTTAGCCCGCATTTCCATATCTAAGAGAGCACCATTCTCAAGGGTCGCAAGAACGAGTTCCTTGTTTAGGATCACGACATTGGCTGGACATTCGATGTCTGCCGCAGTAACGACCTTAGGGCCTTTAGCGGAAATACGTAAGGTATAAACTTCATCATCGCTGATCGTCATGATCAGATCTTTTAGATTCAGGATGATGGCGGTAACATCTTCCACAACGCCGGGAATGGCGGTAAATTCATGGAAGACACCTTCAATTTTGATAGAGTAGACGGCTGCGCCAGGTAAAGAGGAGAGTAATACTCGTCTTAAGGCATTCCCGATAGTAGTTCCAAAGCCCCTTTCGAAGGGCTCGATGACGAACTTGCCATAGTGATTATCTTCAGAGTATTCTTTAATCTCGAAATGAGCACGTTCAAATTTTTGCATACATATCCCTCCTCAGTTTCTTTCTAACCACGTGGACGCTTAGGCGGACGACATCCGTTGTGCGGTATCGGCGTGACGTCGGAGATGACTGTGATTTCTAGACCTGCTGTTTGTAGGCTTCTTACGGCTGCTTCGCGTCCAGGACCTACGCCCTTAACGACGACTTCTACCGTCTTCATCCCATGATCTGCAGCTGCTTTGCCTGCTGCTTCAGCAACTTGCTGAGCGGCATATGGCGTAGACTTACGGCTGCCTTTGTAGCCCAAAGCACCGGCACTTGACCAAGCGAGGACATTGCCTGCTTCGTCGGTGATGGTAACGATGGTGTTGTTAAAGGTGGAGTGAATATGTGCGACACCTTTAGCGATATTCTTACGCACTTTGCGTTTGCGTGATGCGGGTTTTGCTGTTGCCATGTTCTTGCCTCCTTATTTCTTCTTATTCGCGACTGTGCGACGCGGTCCCTTACGGGTACGGGCATTGGTCTTGGTTCTTTGTCCGCGTACAGGCAAGCCTTTACGATGACGCAAACCACGATAGGATCCAATTTCCATCAAGCGTTTGATGTTGAGGTTGACTTCACGACGGAGGTCCCCTTCAACTTTGATCTTGTCGATTTCCTTACGGATGGCATTGACTTGGTCATCGGTAAGATCCTTCGTACGAACATCTTCGCTGATTTTAGTGTTTTTGAGAATTTCCTCAGCCATAGGACGGCCGATTCCATAAATATAGGTTAACGAGATCACCACGCGTTTATTGCTTGGGATGTCTACACCAGCTATACGAGCCATTGTTTATGTTCCTCCTAGTTTCCTTGACGTTGTTTGTGTTTCGGATTTTCACAAATAACCATGACGCGACCTTTGCGTTTGATGACGCGGCATTTGTCGCATATGGGTTTGACAGATGGTCTGACTTTCATACTTGTTCTCCTGACACTTACTTGTGTCTAAATGTTATGCGCCCACGTGATAAATCATAAGGTGAAATTTCAACGGTAACGCGATCGCCTGGTAAAATGCGAATGTAATGCATGCGGATTTTACCAGATACGTGGGCTTTAAGCGTATGTCCGTTGGATAATTTCACATCGAAAGTCGCATTAGGTAATACCTTTTCTACGACTCCTTCAATCTCAATAACGTCTTGTTTAGCCATTTTTACCTCCATGTAATGTTGTCAGAATTTCATACCCGTCTTTGGTTATAACGATGGTATGTTCGTAATGGGCTGCCAGTGATCCATCTTTGGTTTTGACTGTCCACTCATCGTTCAATACTTTGGTATAAGGTTTGCCACGATGAACCATAGGTTCAATCGCCAAAGTCATCCCTTCCTTCAATACGATCCCATGTCCGGCTGGTCCGAAGTTTGGAATGGCTGGATCTTCATGTAGATGAGAGCCAATCCCGTGTCCGGAATAGTCATATGGGATGGAATAGCCGAAGGAGTACACATACTCGCCTATAGCGTGAGAGATATCGGTTAAATGATTCCCTGGCTTAGCGAATTTAAGCCCTTCAAATAAGCTGTTTCGAGTCACATCCATTAGGTGTTGCGCCTCGTTGGAAATGGTCCCTACAGCATACGTCCAGGCACTGTCACCGTGATATCCTTTGTAACAAGCGCCAATATCGACTGAGATGATGTCTCCGTCTTTCAAGACATACGTAGAAGGGAATCCATGCACCAAGGTGTCGTTCACTGAACAACAGGTCGCTGCAGGAAAGCCGTTGTAGCCTTTAAAAGAAGGAGTAGCGTCATTCGCTAAGATGGTTTTTTCGACAGCTTGGTCGATCATCTTGGTGGTGACACCGATTTGGATCATTTCTTTTACGGCTTGGTGCGCGAGCGCGACGATTTCGCCGGCTCTGCGCATCAATTCGATTTCTCTTGGAGACTTCGATGAAATCATCGTAATAACCTCAAGATAGAGTAAATGTCCGAATAGACGAGTTCCGGTTTACGGGAAGCGTCTACGTTATGCACCAATGCTTTCTCACGGTAGAAGTCTAAGACCGGTTGGGTCAAGACCATGTGTTCATGCAATCGGTTACCCAATTGCTCGACGGTGTCGTCTGAACGATGTACCAGTGGAGATCCACATCGATCGCAGATGCCATGTACCTTAGGGGCTGACCCTACGGTATTATAAATGGCTCCACAAGTTTCGCAAATGCGGCGTCCGGTGACGCGCTGCTTCAGATCTTCCAAGTGCACTGTCAAGTTAAAGACAGCTTCTACGGGTCTTCCGATTTCACGTGCGATATCTTCAAACGCTTCAGCTTGTTTTAGTGTCCGAGGAAAGCCATCTAATAGATAACCTTTCTGACAATCTTTCTGACTGAGACGTTCTTTGACCATAGCGATGGTCAGCTCATCAGGAACAAGATGTCCCCTATCCATGTAAGTCTGGGCAATCTTTCCCAACTCGGTCTGGGCATTAATGGCGGCTCTGAACATATTTCCACTAGAAATGTGAGGTATGTCATAATCGGCAATGATTCTCGCTGCCATGGTTCCTTTTCCAGAACCAGCAGCTCCCATAAGGAGTATGTTCATATTAACCGAAGAATCCCTTGTAGGTCTTCTGAGTCAGCTGACCTTCCAAGTCTTTCATGGTTTCTAAAGCGACCCCAACTACGATGATGATCCCTGTTCCACCAATACCTACGGTATTAGGAAGTGCAGTTACCAACATCGGTAAGGCATAAGGCAAGACAGCAATAAAGACTAAGAAAGCAGCCCCTAAAACTGTAATGCGGTTAAGAACTTTATGCAAATAAACTTTCGTTTCATTGCCTGGTCTAATCCCTGGAATATAAGTCCCTTGTTTACCCAAATCATCCGCAATCTTTTCAGTATCGACTTGAAGATTGGTATAGAAGAAGGTAAAGGCGATAACCAATACACCATAGATAGCTAAGCCAGTCGGTGTTTGGAAACTCAAAGTCGTATTCAGCCACGTATACACAGAAGCTACCGTCGTGTTGGACTGGAAGAAACTGAGTGCCGTTTGAGGGGCTGTCATGACTGCTGAGGCAAAGATGACTGGAATAACGGAAGCCGAGTTGATTTTTAAAGGCAAATAAGTAACATCTTGTTTTTGCTTACGCAAGTTACTTGATGTGTACTGGATAGGTATTTTGCGGATCGCCGTAGAGGTAAAGATTACCATAACGATGATGACAAAATACATCAGAACGTAGATCGCAAAGTTGAAGATACCGGCAAACATGACGGCATTTCCACTGGTTTGATCGACTAAAGTATTAAAGATTGAGTAGAAGTCAAACGGTATGTGGGATACGATCCCAGCGAAGATCAGGATGGATATACCATTCCCAATCCCAAACATCGAGATTCTGTCCCCGATCCACATCAAGAACATGGTTCCTGCCGACAAAACGACGGTAATGTAGAACATAACTGAGAGACTATCGATGACAAGGATACCATAATTCACCTGGAAGGCATAAGTTAAGGTGAATGCTTGGAACAAAGCCAATACGACGGTTAAGTAACGTGTAACTTTTTCCAACTGCTTTTTACCATTGGCACCAGACTTTGTCATTTCTGTCAAAGCTGGGATAACATCCATCGACAACAACTGAACGATGATGGAAGCGGTAATGTACGGTCCAACCCCCATCGCAAAGATGGAGAATTTTTGAAGCGCACCACCACCCAACAGGTTCATCATGCCAAAGATGGCATTGTCACTGACGGTAGAGGTCAATTTAGTGATATCGACCAAAGGTACAGGAATACCTGCACCTAGTCGGTAGATAAACAGTAAGCCTAAAGTAAAGAGTATTTTTCTTCTGATTTCCTTCTGTTTAAACAGACCGATGAACGTCTTGATCATATTAAATGACCTCGGCTTTTCCACCTGCTTGTTCAATAAGGACGAGTGCAGATTTCGAGAACTTGTGGGCTTTCACCGTAAGCTTCTTTTCTAAAGTCCCTACCCCCAGGATTTTGATCCCATTGAGTTCCTTGCGAACAAGGCCGGTTTCAATGAGCAGTTCTGGGGTAATAATGGTTCCATCTTCAAAGTCGTTCAATTGAATAACATTGACAATCGCATATTCAACGCGAGTGTAGTTGGTGAAACCACGTTTAGGGATACGACGCCATAACGGTGTCTGACCCCCTTCAAAACCAATCGCTACGCCGCCGCCAGTACGAGAGTTTTGACCCTTCATACCTTTACCAGCTGTTTTACCGTTTCCAGAACCCTGACCACGACCGAGTCTATTACGACCACCGACCTTGCGAGCTCCTTCTACAGACTTCATTTCATGTAATTTCATGTTGTCTCCTTTATCCGCGCACTTCTTCGCGTTTTAATCCGCGAAGTGCAGCCACCTGATCGATGGTTTTTAAAGCTTGCAGTGCAACGACTGTGGATCTGACCATGTTGATCGGTGTTCTAGAACCCAAGCATTTGCTTAGGACATCTTCGACACCAGCCAATTCAAGAACGGCACGAACTGGTCCACCAGCGATAACGCCAGTACCTTCTGAAGCAGGTTTCAATAGAATGGAACCAGCACCATAGTTACCTACGATATCATGAGGGATCGTTTTGCCGACCATTGGTACTTTGAAGAGATTCTTCTTAGCATCTTCGATGGCCTTCTTAATGGCATCAGGTACTTCATTGGCTTTGCCGGTACCGAAACCGACGCGACCTTTTTTATCACCTACGACAACCAAAGCAGCGAATCTAAAGCGACGTCCGCCTTTAACAACCTTTGTTACACGGTTGATAACGACTACGCGTTCTTCAAATTCCTTTGGTTCACGAGGTCTAAAGCTTTTCTTTGTGTTATTTTCCATGGAGCCTCCTAGAATACCAGTCCGGCAGCTCTAGCAGCATCTGCAACGGCCTGGACTCTTCCGTGATAGAGGTATCCACCACGGTCAAACACAACTTCTTTGATATTCAATTTTAATGCACGTTTAGCAATCTCGGTTCCGACGGTTTTAGCAGCTTCGATGTTTCCACCTTTGGCCAATTTCAGTTCGACGCTCGATGCTGCACACAGGGTTACCCCCGCAACATCATCGATGATCTGAACATGAATGTGGGCATTAGAACGGAAAACATTGAGGCGTGGGCGTTCCGGAGTTCCGGATACTTTGGTGCGTACACGAGTGTGACGACGTAATCTTTCAGCGTTTTTAGCAACTTTCTTAAGCATCTTGTTTCTCCTTTCCCACTATTTCTTAGCCGCCGTCTTACCTTCTTTGCGACGGACAACTTCACCTTTATAACGAATCCCTTTACCCAGGTAAGGTTCAGGTTTGCGGACGGCACGGATGATGGCTGCCCATTCTCCGACACGTTGCTTATCGATACCAGATACGATGATTTCCGTCGGAGCTGGTGTCTCGATTTTAATGCCTTCTTCGATTTGGAAGACGACTGGATGAGAATAACCGATTTGAATGGTCAATACATTACCTGCAACTGCAGCACGATAACCGATACCAACCAATTCTAAACCTTTTTTATATCCATTCGTGACGCCTTCGATCATGTTGGCGATCAGCGCACGGGTTGTACCGTGGAGCTGTTTGTATTGCTTTTCTTCATTTGGACGGGTAACCGTAAGGATACCTTCGTTGATTTCGATTCCCATTTTGGGATTGAATTGAAACTTGAGTGTTCCTTTTGGTCCCTTAACAGTCACCTCATTCGCTGCACCTAGCGTAATTTCTACGCCGGCAGGAACGGTAATCGCTTTATTTCCGATACGTGACATTGACGTTCCCTTTCTTACCAGATATAGGCAACGACTTCGCCGCCTACATGAGTTTTCTTGGCTTGTTTATCCGTCAATAACCCTTTTGAGGTAGAGATGATGGCAACGCCCAAACCGTTTAGAACGCGTGGGATACTGTTGACATCAGCGTACACTCTTAGACCAGGTTTAGAGATGCGTTTCAAACCGGACAACACCTTCTCTTTATTAGGTCCATATTTCAGGGAAATGGTGATTACTTTTTGGACATCACCGGTGACGACATAGCCGTTAATGAAGCCTTCATCTTGGAGGATGCGGGCGATTTCTACTTTTTCTTTGCTGGAAGGTACTTCCACGACTTCGTGACGGGCGCTAACCGCGTTACGAATTCTAGTTAGCATATCCGCAATTGGATCTGTAATGGTCATCATGGTTTTTCCTCCTTACCAGCTTGCCTTTCTAACTCCAGGAATCTGGCCTTGATTGGCTAATTCTCTGAAGCAGATACGGCAGATCTTATATTTCTGCAAAACAGAATGCGGGCGACCGCAACGTTCGCAGCGGGTATATCCTCGTACGGCGAATTTCGGAGTACGATGTGCTTTAACGATTAATGATGTTTTTGCCATGTCGATGTTCTCCTTATTTCTTCTCAAACGGCATTCCCAAGCCGGAAAGCAGTGCTCTGCCTTCTTCGTTGGTTCTGGCGGTTGTGACGACGACGATATCCATACCTCTGACGCGGGTAACCTTGTCAAAGTTGATTTCCGGGAAGATCAATTGTTCTTTGATGCCCAAGGTATAGTTACCACGACCATCGAAAGCATTCTTGCTTACGCCACGGAAATCTCTGACACGTGGCAACGCAATGTTGACCAACTTGTCTAAGAATTGATACATTTTTTCACCGCGTAGAGTGACCTTACAACCGATTTCCATCCCTTCACGAAGTTTGAAGTTCGCGATGGATTTCTTGGCTTTGGTGATGATTGGCTTTTGGCCAGAGATCTGGGTCAATTCCGCAACAGCGATTTCCAAAGCTTTCGCATCAGCAATCGCATCGCCGACCCCGATGTTGATGACGATCTTGTCCAACTTCGGTGCCTGCATAACGGTGGTATAACTGAATTCCTTGACTAAGGCAGGAACCACAGTCGTGTTATATTTTTCATGTAAACGGTTCATGGACCCTCCTTACTCCTTAACTGCCTTTTTGGCAGGTTTCTTAGCTACTTTTTTCTCTTCTTTAACTTCTTTTACTTCTTTTTTGGCTTTCGTGGCTTTTTTAGCTTTGACTTCCAAGAAAGAAACATTGGACACGTGAATTGGAGCTTCCTTTTCGATCGCGCCGCCATCTGGGTTAGCCTGAGTCGGTTTCAAATTCTTTTTGACGAGGTTTACGCCTTCTACGACGACTTGATTTGTTTTAGGTAGAGCCTTGATGACTTCACCAGTAGCGCCTTTTGACGCACCAGTAATGACTTTGACTTTATCGCCTTTTTTGATTTTCATGGGTGTCCTCCTACAGTACTTCCGGGGCTAAGGATACAATTTTCATGAAGTCCTTATCACGGAGCTCTCTGGCGACCGGTCCGAAGATACGGGTGCCTTTGGGGGTATTGTCATCTTTGATGATGACGACTGCGTTATCGTCGAATTTAATGTAGGATCCGTTATCTCTGCGGACACCACGGACCGTACGAACGATGACAGCCTTGACGACTTCACCTTTCTTTACAGTTCCGCCGGTAGCTGCTTCTTTAACAGTACATACGACGATGTCACCAATGTTGGAGTAGCGTCTGCGACTACCGCCCAAACAACGAATGACCAATACTTCTTTAGCCCCGGTGTTATCCGCGACTTTACATCTTGTTTCATTTTGAATCATAGGTCCTCCGCTTAAACCACATCGGCCTTTTCAACGATTTTCAACAAGCGGAAGTTCTTTGTAGCTGATAGAGGTCTTGTTTCCATGATCTCTACAGTATCACCGATCTTCGCTTCATTTAGTTCGTCGTGAGCTTTGTATTTCTTTGAGTATTTTACTCTTTTTGTATACTTTGGATCGCGTTTTGAAGTCGCAACTTCAACAACGATGGTTTTATCCATTTTATCGGAAACGACGGTTCCACGATAGACTTTACGAGCGATTCTTTCCATTGTTGCGCCTCCTTAATTCTGTCCGCTGAGTTCGCGCTCAGTCATGACGGTTTTGATACGAGCAATCGTTTTACGGATTTCCTTCATTCTATAGAATGAGGTGCCTTGCCCAGTGGCTTTTTGAAAGCGTAAGGTAAAGAGCTCTTCTTTTAGGACTTCGATGTCTTTAACGAGTTCGTTATTGCTTTTCTCACGAATGTCTTTAACGGTCATACGAGTTCTTCCTCACCTTTCTTTACGAATCTTGATTTAACGGATAGTTTATGAGAAGCCAAACGCAACGCTTCGCGTGCGGTCGCTTCATCAACACCACCGATTTCAAACATAATTCTGCCGGCTTGAACGACTGCTACCCAACCTTCAGGTGCGCCTTTACCGGATCCCATACGTACTTCTAGTGGCTTTCTTGTGAAAGCCATGTGTGGGAATATTTTAATCCATACTTGACCGCCACGCTTCATTTCGCGAGTCATCGCGATACGAGCAGATTCGATCTGGCGGTTACTTACGTAACCTCCTTCTTCCGCTACCAGTCCGTAGTCTCCAAAAGAGACGGCACGTCCGGCTTTCGAACGACCTTCATAGCTGACCCGGTGCGGTTTTCTGTACTTAGTACGATTTGGCATTAACATGTCAACTACTTACCTCCTTCTGTGCTGCTTTCTGTTTTAACTTCTGCTTTTGCTTCAACCTTCGCTTCTACTGGACGCGCTTCATTGCGGTCTTGTCTAGGACGACGGTCTTTGTTGTAAGGTTTTCTGTCGCGGTTCTGTTCAGGAGCTGCTTCAGGATCTTTTACCATTTCACCAGGTTTGACTTCACCTCTACAGATCCAGACTTTAACGCCTAGTCTTCCGTAGGTGGTGGAAGCTTCACACTTCGCGAAATCGATGTCCGCTCTTAGGGTATGCAAAGGCACGATGCCTTCTGCGTAACCTTCGCTACGGGCGATATCATTGCCGCCTAAACGACCAGAGACCAGAGTCTTAACGCCTTTGGCGCCAGCTCTCATGGAGTTCTGAATGGCTTTCTTCTGAACTGTTCTAAAGGATTGACGTTGTTCAAGAAGCTTGGCAATATTCTTAGCGACCAAGATCGCATCCAACGCTGGGTTGGCTACGGCGATGACCGTTACTTTAACGACTTTATCTTTTAAGAGTTTAGCGAGATCAGCTTTGACAGCTTCAACGCCAGCCCCATCTTGACCGATGATTTCACCCGGCTTAGCAGCACGGATGATGATTTCGACGCGGTGTTTACTACGTTCGATTTCCACACGGGAGATGTCAGCCTTGTCTAATTTCTTAAACAAGAACTTACGGATTTTGATATCTTCGAGCAATAATGAACCGAAGTCTTTTTCAGCATACCAGCGGGATTCCCAGTCACGGATAATCCCAACACGCATGCCTATTGGATTTACTTTTTGACCCATGTTGATCTCCTAGTTCTTCTCAGCTACGATCACTGTGACGTGGCTGGTGCGTTTGAATATCGATGCGGCAGAACCTTTGGCTCTTGGCATGAAGCGTTTGAGGGTGACCCCTTCATCAGCGTAACAGGCTTTAACGAAGAGTTTCGTTTCATCCAACTGATGATTGTTTGTGGCGTTGGCCACAGCTGAATGCAATACTTTACCAACGACCAATGAAGTTTTATTGGGTGAGAACTTCAATAGCGCTGCAGCTTCTTTGATGTCTTTACCACGGATCATATCCAAGGCAAGACGTACTTTACGAGGCTGAATACGAACTGTTTTTGCGGTTGCTTTAACGTCCATGATTAAGCCTTCTTATCTTCCGAACCATGTCCGGAATACTTTCTTGTAGGTACAAATTCACCCAATTTGTGTCCTACCATATCTTCAGTAACGAACACTGGAACGTGTTCCTTACCGTTGTAGACTGCGAAGGTGTGTTCAACGAACTGCGGGAAAATGGTTGAACGGCGCGACCAGGTCTTGATAACTTCCCTTTTGCGGGAAGCATTTAATTTTTCTACTTTGGCCAATAAGTGTTGATCACAAAATGGACCTTTTTTCAAACTGCGACTCATGTTTTACCTCCCTTTCCTATTTCCCGTTACGGCGTCTAACAATCATCTTGTTGGAAGCCAGTTTATGTGAACGAGTCTTAACGCCCATTGCTTTTTTGCCCCATGGGGTCATCGGTTGCTTTCTACCGACGGGGTTCTTACCTTCACCACCACCATGTGGGTGATCAGGTGGGTTCATCGCGGCACCACGTACGGTAGGTCTAACACCCAACCAACGTCTGCGACCGGCTTTACCCAAGTTGACTAAGTTGTGATCTTCATTACCGACGACACCAACGGTAGCGCGGCAATTCTTTAATACTTTACGAACTTCACCTGAACCTAAACGCAAGATCGAGTAAGGTCCTTCTTGACCTAAGATCTGAGCGGATACCCCAGCAGCACGTGCCATTTGGCCGCCTTTACCAGGTTTAAGTTCAACGTTATGAACGATGGTACCATCTGGCATATTGCCAAGTTCACCAGCGTTACCGACTTTGATATCGACTGTCTTATCAGAAACGACGGTCATACCTACGGTTAAGCCTTTAGGGGCTAAGATGTAGCGTTTTTCGCCATCTGAGTAATGAAGCAAGGCGATGTTTGCGGAACGATTTGGATCGTATTCGATGGTAGCGACTTTAGCAACGATGGCATCTTTGTCACGCTTGAAGTCGATGATACGGTAGAGTTGTTTGTGTCCACCACCCTTATGACGGGTAGTGATCTTGCCGGTGTTTCCACGTCCACCTTGTTTACCGAAGCTTTCTAACAGGGAACGTTCTGGTTCATTACCAACGGTAATTTCCTCGAACGTCAACCCAGTCATGCCACGACGGCCAGGGGTAGTCGGCTTATATTTCTTAATGGGCATTTCTTATGTTCTCCTTACGCATTTTTTCCGGATATCGCGTAGTTCATCCGATATGTGCACACAACCAATTAAATGAGGTTGATTTTTTGTCCGGCAGCTACCTTGACGATGGCTTTACGGACTGCGCTGGTTTGACCAACATACTTGCCGACGCGTTTTGTTTTAGGACGGCAGTTCATGATGTTGACCGACTCTACTTTGACATTGAAGATTTCTTCAATGGCGATCTTGACTTCAGTCTTGTTGGAGCCTCTTTTGACTTCGAACGTAACTTTGTTATCTGTATCCTGCAATTTCATCGACTTTTCAGTGACGATAGGGCGGATTATGATGTCTCTTGCATTTGACATTAGGCGAATACCTCCTCAGCATACTTAATGGCTGCTTCAGTAAATACCACTTTGCCGACTCTCATGAGATCGAAGAGGTTGATGTCTTCGACCAAAGCGAATAAAGTATTTGGAAGATTTCTCATACTCATGTAGGAGTTATCCCAATCTTCTTCACCGTGGAAGACGTACAGGGTATTGCCTGTGCATTGGATAGCGTTTTGGACTGTGATGAAATCTTTCGTCTTGATTCCTTCAAACTTGAAGGCATCGACAACGATCAATTCATTCAACAATACTTTTTCGGATAAGACCGACTTGACAGCCAAGCGACGGACTTTACGATTTAAACGATAAGCATAAGATCTCGGTGTAGGACCGAAGGCACTGCCCCCGCCTCTCCAATGAGGATTACGTGTTGAACCAGTACGGGCTCTGCCGGTACCTTTTTGACGCCAAGGTTTCTTGCCGCCACCACGTACTTCTGATTTGTTTTTGACATCATGAGTGCCTTGACGCATCGAAGCTCTTTGCATCAAAACAGTGTCGAAGATGGCTTGTTGATTCGGTTCGATCCCAAAGATGGCATCGGCGATATCAATTGTATGAAGGGCTTTGCCTTCCTGATTAATAACTTGAATTTTAGGCATGGCTTAGACCTCCTTAACTTCTTCAACGACTTCAACTGCTTCAGCGACCACTTCAGGCGCTACGACGACCGGTGTACGGTTGACAAGCACTTTAGCTGGGAAACTGGCAACTGGTTTAACAGTTGACTTAATAACGACAAATCCGCGTTTTGGACCTGGTACGTTACCTTTGATTAAGATGACATTTTTGTCGGTGTCGACCAATACCACTTCTAGGTTTTGATTGGTGGTTGATACACCGCCCATTTGACCGGCCATGGTACGGCCTTTATTGATGATCCCGTTATTACGACCGATGGTCGCAATAGAACCCGGGGCGCGATGGAAGCCTGAACCGTGTGAGTTAGGTCCCGTACGCTGATTGTTACGAACGACAGCTCCGTTGTAGCCGTGTCCTTTGCTGGTTCCGGATACATCCACCATCTCTCCAGCTGTGAAGAGATCTGCTTTAACCAAGGCTCCTACTTCGAAATGGTTTAATCCATTTCCACGAATTTCTTTAATAAATTGTTTTGGAGTGGTGTTTGCTTTGGATACATGTCCGACCAAGGCCTTTGTTGCGCGTTGGGCTTTCTTTTCAGAATAACCTAACTGTACCGCTTCATAGCCATCATTCTCGATTGTTTTCTTCTGAAGTACGACATTCGGTGAGACTTCAACGACGGTGACTGGAACCAATGTTCCATCAACGGTGAAGACTTGCGTCATGCCGAGCTTTCTTCCTAATAGTCCTTTCATGTGTTCTCCTTGCTATAACTTGATTTCGATATCAACGCCACTTGGTAAATCCATACGGCTCAACGCATCAATGGTTGCCGCGGACGGGCCAATGATTTCGATGAAACGCTTGTGGGTTCTTTTCTCGAATTGTTCGCGAGCGTCCTTGTATTTGTGGACGGCGCGTAAGACTGTTACGATTTCTCTTTCGGTAGGTAACGGTACCGGTCCGACGACTTTTTTGACCCCTGTCATGTTGGCTGTCTCAACGATTTTCTTCGTTGCGAGATCCAAGACAGTGTGTTCATAAGCCTTCAAACGAATGCGAATACTGTTTTTTGCCATGATTTCCTCCTGTGGACTACGCTTGAACGTTTAACGTTCATTTCGCTCAATATGAATTCCCTGACTTCTCACTGCTCATGACAACGCTTGTCAGTGTGTCAGCAACCTCATATCTCTTTGCGTGCGCTACAATATTATACAGAACTCCTAATAAAAAAGCAAACCTTTTTTTGATTTGCGAATGTCTAGATGAATAATCGAGATTCATTTACCAGCCTATCTATTCTATCATACTTTTCTGTGCTAAACTATTCCCATTAACAAAGGTGAGGACAAGATATGCAACTTAGATTCGCACGGCGTATCAGTAAGACTAAAAAGAGCTTCGTAAGAGAGATATTCAAGTTTTTAGGAGATCCTGAGATGATTTCATTCTCTGGAGGCTTTCCTAATCCAAACTCTTTCCCAGTAGATGGGATAAAAGAAGCCGCCATTAAGGTATTAGAAGCCGATGGAGCCAACGCTCTTCAATACAGTTCATCTGAAGGATATCTTCCTTTAAGACAATACATCTCTAAACGATATCAAAAACGCTTTGGTTTAGAAGTAGATCCTTCTGAGATCTTGATCTGTAATGGTTCTCAGCAAGCTTTCGATCTGATCGCCAAAGTCTTCTTAGAAGTTAACGATACGGTCGTTATAGAGTATCCTGCTTATTTAGGAGCTCTACAAAGCTTTGGATTCTATGAACCCTCCTATAAAGAAGTGAAGTTGACCTCAAGTGGATTAGATCTTAAACAACTTGAAGAGGCTTTAAAAGACAATCCAAAACTGATGTATGTGGTGCCAAACTTTCAAAACCCTACAGGCTTATCCTATAGTGCTGAGAATCGTTTAGCCATCGCAGAGCTTCTAAAGAAAACGGATACGATCTTGATTGAAGATGATCCTTACGGGGAACTTCGTTTCAAAGGCGTAGACAATAAACCGATTAAGATGCTTCTTGATGAACAAACCATCATGTTAGGGTCTTTCTCAAAGATCGTTTCTCCTGGTATGAGAATGGGATGGTTGGTCGCTAAGAAAGACATTATGGATAAGTTGGTTATGGCTAAACAAGCTTCTGATCTACACTCCAATTACTTTACTCAAAGAATACTAACTCAATATCTCCTAGACAATGACATCGATGAACATATCAAAAAGATCAAAGTCATGTATCTCTCTCAACGAGAAGCTATGCTTAGTTCAATCAAGAAATACTTCGATCCAAGCATCATAACGACTGAACCTGAAGGTGGTATGTTTCTATGGGCTACCTTACCTGAAGGCATCTCATCGATGAGCCTATTTCAAGAAGCAGTGAATGAGAAGATCGTATATGTCCCAGGTGATCCTTTCTATGTCAATGGAGAAGGCATCAATACCTTAAGACTCAATTACACCAATTCAACCAAAGAAGAGATCGATATTGGTATCCAAAGACTCGCTAAAGTATTCAATAAAGCCATTAAAAAGACTAACTCGCGTTAGTCTTTTTTACACCATACCACTTCGTATGGGCTAAGTTCTAGAATCTTATGCTCAAGATTAAACTGTCTTCCTTGAATCAAATCTGTATAATGTGTTCCCCTTACCCATCGTCTTAGCTCTTCTACATTGATCTTTTGATTGAACTCTGAGAAGTTATATAAGGCAAAGAAGCTTTCATTCTCATGGGACCGTATGAGACAGTAGACTTGATGAGAATTCATATCCAAAGCCTTTTGATTGGCTTGTCCATCTAATAAAGGCAATGATTTACGAATTGAGATCATTTGCTTCAAGCTTTGATACACTTCATATTCAGAAGTCCCTGCTTGTTTTGATCTTTCAGCTCTCTTCCAATCGAAGATAGGACGATGAACCCAACGACCCTCTGCTTTTTTCGCTGGATCATTTAGATAAGATTGATCGTTTATAGTCGCAATCTCATCTCCACTATAGATCAAAGGCATTCCACGATAGCTTAGGATCAACGCATGAGCTAAGTTGATTCGACGAAGTGCTTCCAATCGTTTATAGCTTTCCTTGGTTTCAGTGGCTTGTTGAAGACCTAAAAGAGAAGCTAAGGTGCCATTGGTACGCGCATCATGATTAACTGGATTGTATTGATAAGGCTCTCCTCTAGAGAAGGATCCTTCAAATTCATTGTCATAGAATCTGATCAAGAATTGTTTGTGAGCATAAGGATCCATCCCAAAGGATCTAATCGCATCTTCATTGAATCCCCATCCAATATCATCGTGGCATCTTACGTAATTCATCCACGTTCCTTTTGAGGGGATCCTGAAACGATTTGTATCGATGGTTAATAAACGAACATCTCTTGATGCAAAGGCATGGTAGATATCGACCATAAGGTTCGCATTATACATGACTTCGCATTCTGTTTTCTCTTCACTTCCAAAGTATTTAATGATCTCTTCTGGTTGAACGATGGCTTCTCCTAGTATTGCTAAGGATGGACATACTTCCTCTTTGATCAAATTAAACATTCTTAAGAGGTCATGGATCGGTTCTAGATTTCTACATGAAGTATGGAGCTCTTTCCACATGAATGGGATCGCATCCAAACGAATCATATTGACACCTAAGTTTGCAAGATAAAGCAAATTATCGACCATCCCATTAAAGACTTTAGGATTCTTAAAGTTAAGATCCCATTGGAAATCACTGAAGGACGTAAATACATATTTCTTGATTTCAGGATAATAGGTAAAATTTCCCGGGCATTTATCAGGCAAGACTTCAGGTACGCTTCGATTGTAGAGATTAGGAATCTCATCGGTATCATACATGATGAAATAGTCTTGTTTTTGAGTGTCATGGTTTAAGGCAGCTTTGGCCCATTCATGTTCTTTGGCGACGTGATTGACCACATAGTCGATACATATCTTGATCCCATGATGACGATAAGTATCTAATACCTCAACGAAATCATCTAGTGTTCCTAAACGAGGATCTATTTGACGATAGTCTTCTACCGCATAGCCCCCATCGTTTTCCCCATCTCGAGGTTTTAATAAAGGCATGAGGTGGATATAGGTAATACCCAAGTCTTTAAAGTATTCAACTTTATCGATCAAGTGTTTTAGATCACCTGAAAACAAATCAATATATAGGGTCATCCCAACCATATCTTGACTAAAGACCCAGTTTACTTGATGCTTATCCATTTGACTTAATTCTGGTTTACGGAGCGCTTTCGCTTGAGCCATCAAAGCCAAAAGATCTGAATAGTCAGATTGAGCTTGTTGGCTGCTTCCGTAGATTTGTGAATATAAGGTCTTTAGTTCGTTTGATTTTCTCATCTTATTTCTCTAAAAATGCATTAAGTTCCTTTAAATTCGGTAAGGAACCTATGGCTCCTTTTTTTAAGGTCGCGATCGCTCCACAAGCGTTCGCACGTTTCAAGTATTGCTTCAGTTCAATAGTGGTGAAGGCTTCAAGCGTTTTCTTCGAGTCATATACGCTCGCTAAGAAAGCCCCAAAGAAAGCATCCCCAGCCCCTGTCGTATCGATAGAGTCCACTTTATAGGCAGGAACTTTAATCAAATTGTTTTTATAGTAAACAGCACTTCCTTTATCTCCATAGGTAACCAAGATCATAGAGATAGGATGTTCCTTAGAGATTGAAGCTAAAGCTTCTTCTTCAGAAAGATCTGCTTTTAAAAATATAAGTTCTTCTTCAGAGACTTTAAGGATATCCACAAAAGGCAGAGATTTTTCGATCATCTTTTTAGCCTCATGAAGATCATCCCATAAGAGCGCTCTTAAGTTAACATCAAAACTAACTACTTTTCCTAAATGATGGGCATACTTCAACATATCCAAGGTAGCACTACGTGCAGGTTCATCACTCAATGAGACAGAACCACAATGGAAGGCATCCGCTTCTTCTAGTTTACTCTGGAATAAAGGATTGAAGCTTACTGAGACATCAGCCCCGTTCTTTCGATAAAAGCTAAATGAACGTTCACCGCCTTCACCTAAGGACACGATCGCTAGGGAGGTAGGATACATAGGGTTCAAGATCAAACCTGTAGTATCCACACCTTTTGAATCCAATACAGATTTAAGGAAACGACCATAATGGTCGTCTCCGACTTGACCAACAAATGAAGCATTTACCCCTAGATTTTTAAGCGCTACTGCCACATTGGCAGGAGCTCCTCCAGGATTGAATTCACAGACAGGATAGCCCTTATCGGAGTGACCATAAGGAGTCACATCCACCAACAACTCTCCGAAGGTGCATACTTTCATACTACTTAACCGATCCTTCTACCATACCTTTAATAATGTGTTTCTGAGCGGATAAGAAGAAGAAGACAACAGGAATCAAAGCCATCAAGATGGCAGTCATCATTAAGTCCCAAGAAACCAAGAAGGCTCCTGCGAAGTTATTGACAGCCAAAGGCAAGGTTTGAACTGGAGTTCCTTTTCCTAGAACCAACATCGGTAATAAGAAGTCATTCCAGATCCATATCCCATTAAGAATCAGTATCGTCACATAGATCGGTTTTAGAATAGGCAAGACAATGTAGAAGAAGGTACGGATCTTTCCGCAACCATCCATATAAGCAGCTTCTTCGATCTCATGAGGAATAGATTTCATAAACCCATGAAACATAAAGATAGACATAGATGAACCAAATCCAATATAAGCCACGATGATCCCAAAGTAACTACGTAACATAGGTAAACCTGTGACCTGTTGGAAAATACCAAACCACTTAACTAGTGGAAACATGACCACTTGGAAAGGGATAACCATCGCCGCAACGAACATCATAAAGATCGCTGTGGATAGTTTTGTTTTTGTACGCAATAAGACCCAAGCTGCCATCGCTGAGAAGATTGTGATCCCAGCCAAGGAGAAGAATGTGATGATGGTCGAATTGACCAAAGCTTGAGAATATCTAATGTTTACGTTTTTCAAAATAGAAGAAATATTATTGATCAAGATGCCCCAGTTTTGAGGTAGAGCTAAAGGATGCGAAATGATCTCATTGTTTGTTTTTGCTGCATTGATCAAAACCAAGATCAATGGTGCGATAAAGAACGCCATTAAGCCAAACGTAAGTAATTCAGCGATGTTTTTAGCAATGATCTTATTGGTATATGCTCTCTTATTACTCATTATAGTTCCACCTCTCTTCTCTTAGTCACAACGACTTGGATCAGTGAGAAGGTCACCAAGACCAAGAAGAAGACAATAGCTTTGGCTTGAGCCTGAGCTGTATTTAATCCTACACTACTTGTTTCAGCGATATGCATCGCCAATAAAGTAGTTCCTTTAATGGCTTGTCCCATAAACATCGTAGATGGTCCACCATTGGTCAACGATACGTTGACATCGAATTGTTTAAATGAATTGACTAAAGTTAAGAACATGGTGATCGTAAATGCTGGCATAACCATAGGTATGGTTATGGCTCTAAAGCGTTGCCAAGCATTGGCGCCGTCGATCTGAGCAGCTTCTAGAAGTTCCGCAGGAACATTTTGAAGTGCCGCGACATAGATCATCATGACATAGCCTGCATATTGCCAAGTAGAAACGATAACCAAGGCAATAATGGCTGTCTTTGAGTCACCCAGTAGCGTCTTGCTTAAGGCGCCGATTCCCGTTACGGTAGCTAAACCAGGAACAAATTGATTGAAAATAAATTGCCATATGTACCCTAAGATGATTCCTCCAATAACATTCGGCAGGAAAAAACCTGCACGATAGATATTTCGATATTTTAGTTTGGATGTTGCCAACATCGCTAAAGCAAAGGCAACGACATTGACGCTAATGATATTGAGCACTGTATAGATACTCGTAATCATCGTGGCATATAAGAATTTGAAATCTTTAAACGCGTCGATGTAATTTTTAAATCCTACCCAATCAATGGAAGGTTGAGCCGTTGCTGACCAGTTGGTAAATGAATAATACAAACCAATCGAGAAAGGGATGATTTGAACCATAAAGAAAGAGAAGAGTGCCGGAAATAAGAAGATCCAGAATACCATTCTCTGGATAAACATATCTCTTTCAAGGCCTCGTGCAGGATCTTTTTTAAAGAGGTTTAGCAGTTTTTTCATAGTTTGCTCCTTAATGGGAAGAAAGGGGTAGGCGAACCTACCCCTTACTTAATAATGATATGACTAGTGCGTTGTAGCGTATGTTGCTAAAGCATCATGCAACAAGGTTGTGAATTCTTCTACTGTAACAGCTTTTTGAGCCAATTGGTCGTAGATAGGACCTAAAGTACTGTCACGGAAATCTCCTGTGAACAAGTATTGGTTCCATGAATAGATCTTACCAGCAGCAGCCCAAGCTTGAACGGATTTGCTCAACTGGCCAGCAGGTTGTAAAGTAATGTTTTTGAAAGCAGGAATCATACCAGCTTTGTTAACGATGTAGTCTTGTCCTTCAGTTGTAAATACCATATCGGACAAGAAGTCTTTAACAGCTTCTAGATTCTTGGAATCTTTATTAACGACGTACCAAGCAGGTGCAGAAACGAAGATACCATCGGTAACAGCTTTGGATGAACCGTGAGGTGCGAAAGCCATATCGAATGTAGCGTCTTTTAAGTTTCCATCAACCCAGTTGCCTTGGTGTAGGAATACGGATTTCTGATTCAAGAATGCGCCGACTTGAGAATCATAGTTCCCAGTGGTCAAGACAGTTTGATCAGCATAGGTAAACAATAAGTTGACCCAGTTAGCATATTCTGATAAACGTGTTGCATCAATGGTTCCATCGAGCAATGCGTTCGCAACATCTTTGCTTCCATATGGCAAGCCATTGGACAACAAGGAGTTGAAATTATGGTGAGCAGTAACCCAGTACATACCAGGACCAGCAGCCATAGAAACTACAGAATCAATACCTAATTCAGCTTTCTTGGATTCCAAGATAGCCAATGCAGTTACATAACCATCATAACTTGTCAAAGTCTTAGGATCGATACCGGCTTGTGTCAACAAGTCAGCATTGTAAGCCATACCCCAACCTTCGATAGCAACTGGGAAACCAACAACTTTGTCGCCATCTTTGTAAGCTACGTCTGTCTGAGCAACCCAATCAGAACCTGTCAAATCAGCGATAATGGCTTTCCATTCGTTGTAAGATTCAGGACCGTCAATTGGGAAGATGTCAGGCATTGTGCCGGCAGCGTAATCCGCTTTCAGTACATCGCCTAAAGTACATGAACTACCACCACATGAAGTGACGATGACTTTAACGCCTGTCTTTGCTTCATAAGCAGCAGCATAAGCCTGGAGCGCAGCGTCGATTTCTGGTTTGTTCTGCTTCCAAGTGATAACGATTTGTTCCTTCTTAGGAGCACAAGCCGTCATGGAGATCAATACCATGAACATAGATAATAATACTAACAGTTTTTTCATTTTACCCTCCTGTTGTATGTGTTTATTATACCTGTAAACGCTTCCATTTCTCAAATTATTTATTGTGTAATCGTTTTCAAGACAGAAATGGTAAAATAGATTCATGAGTACCATAGATGAAGTTGCCTTTTTAGCAAAAGTAAGTGTCGCAACAGTCTCTCGTGTGATCAATAACAACACAAATGTCTCTCCTGAAACAAAAGAGCGCGTTTTAAACGCCATAGCACGTTTAAAGTATCAACCTAATGCAATGGGAGCGCTATTAAGAAAAGAACATACAGGAATGATATTGATTCTACTTCATAGTGTAGACAATCCTTTCTTCTCTCCTATCGTTCAAGGGATAGAATACTTTGCCCAATCCAATGGGATGAATGTCTTGATTTGTACCACTTACGGAGATAAAAATAGAGAGAATCATTATCTAGATTTACTCAAGTCTCATTTTGTTGATGGACTATTGTTGATCACCAACACGTTGACCTGTGAAGAATTGAATGAGCTCAATAGGAACTACCCTGTAGTTCAAGTGGTTGAATACTTACCTGATTGTGATGCATCTTATTTTTCAATAGACTTTTATCAAGCAGCGTTTTCTCTTGTTGAGCGTCTAATTGAAAAAGGTCATCATGATATTGCTTTCATCCATGCTGGTCTAGCAGATATCGTTTCTACTAAGAAGAAGTATCAAGCTTACTGTGATGCCTTAAAGAAACATAACTTAGAACCAATCATCGAAGACATTTCTGAGCATGCCTTTGGTTATGAATCTGGAAGAACCATGACACGTGAACTTCTAAAAGAACACCCTTCTATTACAGCTTTCTTTGCGACCTCTGATCTAATGGCATGTGGAATACTGGATGAATTAAGAGATCAAGGTTTTAAAGTTCCTCAAGATAAATCTATTATTAGTTTCGATAATACGATCTTTTCAACTCTTGTCCAACCTAATTTAACTAGTGTCGATGTGAATGGATTTCAATTGGGATATCAATCCTTAGAGTATCTAAAAAAACGCATCAACGATAAGAAGTTTACTGATAAACTTGAAGTCTTTCTACCTTATGTCATTCATGAAAGAGAATCATCTTAAGGATCCATTGGATCCTTTTTAAATACATAAAAAAACAACTCACTAATGAGTTGTTTTGATGTTTGTTTGTATGATTATTTGATGATGGTAGTAACGTTACCAGCACCAACTGTACGGCCACCTTCACGAATGGAGAAGGTAGTTCCTTGTTCAACAGCGATCGGGGAAATCAATTCGACTTCCATTTGAACGTTGTCGCCCGGCATAACCATTTCAACGCCAGCTGGCAGTTTAATGACGCCGGTTACGTCGGTAGTACGGAAGTAGAATTGCGGACGATAGTTCGCAACGAACGGTGTATGACGACCGCCTTCTTCTTTACTCAAAACGTAAACTTGGCAAGTAAAGGTCGTATGTGGTTTAACTGAACCTGGTTTAGCCAAAACTTGGCCACGTTCGATTTCTTCACGGTTGACGCCACGAAGCAAAGCTCCACAGTTATCGCCAGCCAAGGCAGAATCCAACGACTTACGGAACATTTCCAAACCGGTAACAACGGATTTACGAGTAGGCTTGATCCCAATGATTTCGACTTCTTCGCCGACTTTGATTTGTCCACGTTCAACACGACCAGTAGCAACTGTGCCACGACCAGTAATGGTGAATACGTCTTCAACCGCCATCATGAAAGGCTTGTCTGTTTCACGGGAAGGATTCGGGATGTAGCTGTCAACAGCGTCCATCAATTCTTGCAGAGCAGGTTCCCACTTAGGATCGCCTTCGCCGCCTTTTAATGCAGAACCGCGTACGACAGGAGCGTTATCTCCGTCGAAGCCGTTTTTGCTTAATAGTTCACGAACTTCCATTTCGACCAAGTCAATGAGTTCATCATCATCGACCATGTCGCATTTGTTCAAGAAGACAACGATGTGTGGAACACCAACTTGGTGAGCCAACAAGATGTGTTCTCTTGTCTGAGGCATAGGTCCGTCAGTAGCAGCAACGACCAAGATCGCGCCGTCCATCTGAGCAGCTCCAGTAATCATGTTTTTAATGTAATCTGCGTGTCCTGGGCAGTCAACATGTGCATAGTGACGTGCTGCAGTCGAATATTCGACGTGAGCGGTGTTGATTGTAATTCCACGAGCTTTTTCTTCAGGTGCGCCATCGATTTGGTCGTAACGCATTTCCTTAGCCATACCCTTCTTGGCTAGGTAGCGGGTGATCGCAGCAGTAAGCGTAGTTTTTCCGTGGTCAACGTGACCAATGGTTCCAATATTTACGTGCGGCTTGGATCTGTCAAATTTTTCTTTTGCCATAAGTTGTTCTCCTCCTAATATGGTGTTGTTAGTAAGCACTTCTATTCTATTCTAAACAAGTCCCAAAATCAAGCCATTACTTTTCTTCAGCGTTCTTTTTAGCGATTTTTTCAGCAATGGATTTAGGCACTTCTGAATAGTGGTCAAATTGCATCGAATAAGAACCACGTCCTTGTGTAAAGGAGCGTAGATCCGTCGCATAACCAAACATTTCAGAAAGCGGGATTTCAGCTTGGACGATCGTTGCGTTACCGCGTTCGACTTGGTCCTTGATCTGTCCACGACGCGAACTGACATCACCCATAACAGAGCCTAAATATTCAGAAGGAGCTGTTACTTCGATAGACATGATCGGTTCTAGGATAACCGGATTACATTTTCTACCGGCTTCTTTCAAAGCCATAGAAGCTGCAATCTTATACGCCATTTCCGAGGAATCTACATCATGGTAGGACCCATCAAATAGGGTAGCCTTGATGTCGATGACTGGATATCCGGCGATCAATCCATTAGGTAGGGCTGCAACGAGTCCTTCCATAGATGGCTTGATGTATTCTTTAGGAATGCTTCCCCCAACGATCGCATCGACGAAGGTAAATCCTTTACCGACTTCGTTAGGTTCAAATTTGATCCAAACATGACCATATTGACCACGTCCTCCGGATTGACGGATGAAGCGGCCTTCGCATTCCGCAGTTCCACGAATGGTTTCACGGTAAGCGACTTGAGGAGCACCGACGTTGGCTTCAACTTTGAATTCGCGTTTCATACGATCCACGATGATGTCTAAGTGAAGTTCGCCCATACCCGCAATAATGGTTTGACCCGTTTCAGGATCTGTATAGGTTCTAAAGGTTGGATCTTCTTCAGCGAGCTTTTGTAGAGCTACGCCCATCTTATCGAGTTCACCTTTGGTTTTAGGTTCAATGGCGATGTTGATAACTGGTTCTGGGAAGACCATCTTTTCTAGGATAATGAAGGATTTTTCATCACAGAGCGTATCGCCTGTGGTGGTATCTTTTAATCCAACGGCTGCGGCGATATCGCCAGAGTAAACTTCAGTGATTTCATTTCTATGATTGGCATGCATTTGAACCAATCTAGAGAAACGTTCACGGTTGTTTTTCGTTGAATTGAAGACATAGGATCCAGAACTGATATGTCCTGAATAAACTCTGAAATAGGTCAATCTTCCAATAAAGGGGTCTGTCATGACTTTGAAAGCCAAAGCAGCAAACGGTTCTTTATCATCAGCGTGACGAACATCAGGGGTCCCGTCTTCTTTGATGCCCATGATTGCAGGAACATCCAAAGGAGAAGGCAAGTAATCGATGACTGCATCCAACATGGCAGTTACGCCTTTGTTTTTATATGCAGCGCCACACAAGACTGGGAAGAATTCTCCAGTGATGACAGCTTTACGAATGGCGGCTTTGATTTCAGCGACGCTGAGTTCTTCGCCTTCCAAGTATTTCATCATGATGTCTTCATCGTAATCCGCAACCATTTCAACGAGTTTAGCGCGATATTCTTCGACGCTATCGACCATTTCAGCTGGGATTTCTGTAAAGGTATCTTCTTTGGTCTTATCACCTGAGAAGATTCTCGCTTTACGTTCGATGATGTCGATCAGTCCATCGAAATAGTTTTCGACGCCGATCGGCAATTGGATAGGAGTAGCTTTAGCACCCAAACGAGTGATCAAGGTTTTAGCCGACATGTAGAAGTCTGCACCAGTCGCATCCATCTTATTGACGAAGACGATTCGTGGGACATTGTATTTTGTGGCTTGTCTCCAGACGGTTTCAGTTTGAGGTTCTACCCCATTCTTTCCATCTAGAAGCGTTACGGCACCATCTAGTACACGTAAAGAGCGTTCTACTTCGACGGTAAAGTCGACGTGACCTGGGGTGTCTATGATGTTGATTCGGTTGTTTTTCCATTGAGCCGTGGTGGCTGCGGAAGTAATCGTGATACCGCGTTCCTGTTCCTGAGCCATCCAATCCATAGTGGCGGCGCCGTCATGCACTTCACCAATCTTATGGGTTTTTCCGGTATAGAATAGGATTCTTTCGGTAGTAGTGGTTTTACCGGCGTCGATGTGGGCCATGATGCCGATATTTCTTGTGTTCGCTAGTGAATATTCACGTGCCATTAGCGGGTCACCTCCTTAGTTAAGCACTTTCGCATGTCTTACCAACGGTAATGAGCGAAGGCTTTGTTGGCTTCAGCCATCTTATGAACGTCGTCTCTTTTCTTAACGGAAGCACCAGTGCCATTAGCGGCATCGATGATTTCATTGGCTAAACGTTGTTGCATTGTTTTTTCATTTCTTAAACGAGCATAATTAACGACCCATCTTAAACCTAAAGTCAATCTACGTTCAGCGGAGACTTCTACCGGTACTTGGTAGTTGGATCCCCCAACGCGTCTTGCTTTGAGTTCTAACATCGGCATAACGTTGGCGAGTGCTTGTTCAAACACTTCCATTGGTTGACGACTTGTCTTTTCTTCGATCATATCGAAGGCATCATAGAGGATATTGGAAGCGACGCCGCGTTTCCCATCCAACATGATCTTATTGATTAAGCGAGTAACCAGTTTAGAGTTGTAGATCGGATCGATCAGGACGTCTCTTTTGGCTATAAAACCTTTTCTTGGCATGTTCTGTCGTTCCTTTCTTACTTAGCGGCCGCTTTAGGACGCTTTGCACCGTAAAGGGATCTACCCTGTCTACGATTGTCTACTCCGGCACAGTCTAAGGTACCGCGGATGATATGGTAACGAACCCCAGGTAAATCTTTGACACGACCGCCACGAATCATGACGACGCTGTGTTCCTGTAAGTTATGACCGATCCCTGGGATATACGCTGTAACTTCCATTCCGTTGGATAAACGTACACGGGCATATTTGCGTAGAGCGGAATTCGGTTTCTTTGGTGTCATGGTACCGACACGGGTGCAGACTCCACGTTTTTGCGGAGATGAGATGTCAGTTGGACGACGTTCCAAAGTATTCAAACCTCTGTTTAGTGCTGGAGATTTTGATTTATACACTTTGTTTGTACGGCCTTGGCTGACCAATTGGTTGATTGTAGGCATTTTGTACCCCTTTCTTGCACACATTACCGGGTGTGCCATCTTTCGTAATTGAAGTTTAGTTCCGTTAGTCGGAACGCATTCATCGATAAGCCTTCATATGATAAAGCGTTTAGAGGGACTTGTCAATGATAAACAAGAAAAAACGGCTGTTTTCAGCCGTTTTCATCTCATTATTCGCCTTTATCGGATTTTTCCTGATCTCTCAGGATTTCCATTGAATTCTGTTCTTCTTCTCTACGAGCGTTTTTAGCGTATCTCGCATCTCTCAATGCGGCGGCTTTCGCTTGGATCAAGCGGGAAGATTCACGATCTACTTTAGAACCTGTTCCTGCTGGAATGCGTTTACCGATGATGACGTTTTCTTTTAAGCCCTTTAAGTGATCGACTTTTCCTTTAATAGAAGCATCGGTCAAGACCTTCGTGGTTTCTTGGAAAGAAGCCGCGGATAGGAAGGAATCTGTCTCTACAGAAGATTTAGAGATACCCAATAAGAGAGGTTTAAAGGCTGCTGGTGTTTTACCACTCAGTAAGGCCTTCTTATTTAAACGTGTAATACTAGAAATACTCATCTGCATACCGATCGATAGTTTCGCATCTCCGCCATCAGTGATGACGATCTTACGCAACATCTGTCTGATCATGACTTCTAGATGCTTGTCAGAAATTTCGATCCCTTGGGATTGATATACTTTCTTGACTTCTTTCATGATGTAGAACTGAACGGATTCAACGCCTCCGACTTCCAGAAGCTCTTTAGGATCGATATGGTCATCGGTTAGGTTTTCACCAGCCTCGACATATTCGCCCTTCTTAAGATCCTGACGGATGTGTTGGGTCAAACTTGCGAAGTGAGAAACCACTTCGTTGGTATTCTGATTGGTAACGTCGATACGGATCAAGAGTTCTTTCGCATCGTTTTCTTCACGATCGAAGAAGTCTGTATTGACGGATTCGATCGCAGAGATGATCCCTGAGATCTTAGCCAAGATGGCTGGACGTTTAGGACGTCTTGCTTCAAAGAGTTCTTCAACACGAGGTAAACCTTGTGTGATGTCTCCCCCTTCAGCGGCAGCGACCCCTCCAGTATGGAAGGTACGCATGGTCAACTGGGTCCCTGGTTCCCCAATAGATTGGGCAGCCATGATCCCAACAGCTTCACCGACTTCAACTGGTTTACCTGTGGCTAAGTTACGTCCGTAACATTTGACACAGATCCCATCGGTTGATTTACAGGTAAAGACATTACGGATCTTGGTTTTCTTGACGCCAGCTTCTACGATCAAGGTCGCCATAGGTTCAGAGATGTATTCATCGCTTTCAACCATGACTTCACCTGTCTTAGGATTGATGATGTCTTCTTTAGCGTAGCGACCAATCAATCTATCTTTCAATTCTTCGATGACGGTGTTGTTTTTTCTGTCTTTGATGTCTTCGATGACGTAACCTGTATCGGTTCCACAGTCTTCTTCAACGATCATGACATCTTGAGCAACATCCACCAAACGACGTGTTAGATAGCCTGATTCAGCGGTCTTCAAGGCTGTATCGGTCAATCCTTTACGAACCCCATGGGTCGAGATAAAGAATTCAGATACATTAAGTCCCTTACGGAACGAGGAATAAATAGGTACTTCGAAGACGGAAGGAATATAGCGTGATTCTGCCTTAGAGAGATTACTCAAGGCATTCCCAACGATCTTATCATCTTTCTTCTCTTCGCCGACACTCTTAGAGGCAACGTATTTGAAGAAAGATTCAGGTGTTTCTACATAGTCTTCCGCAATCTTAATGGCCTTCGTATAGAAGCTTTCTGCAGTCTCAAACAAGTTCTTGATGTCTTGGGTATTTAGACCCAAAGCAGAGACCTTGATCGCTTCAGAGACGTTTTCTTGGCTCAGACCACGTTTTACGATTTCTTTAAAGAGACCGTTGAGGGCTTTCTGAACTTCGCCTAGTTTCTTCGCATATTGAGGTGCGTAATAGATCTTATCGATGGCTTGTTTATCATTGGCGTAGGTTTCCTGAACGAATTCATCCCAGGCAAACTCATCCAAAGGCACAGTTTCTAATAAGCTCTTCGCTTTCGCCAAGACACTTGGATCACAAGTACTCAACAAAGCATCTGTTTTGATTTTTAGATCTTCAGACAATACTGAGGTGAAGTTCTTAAGAGGATCTGCATATTTCATAAGACCCAAGTCTGCTTTTTCATCAAAGATCTTACGTACGAGATCATCGTAAGCGACCTTCGTTTTAAATAAGGATTCAACTTCTTGTTTGGAGAAATTTCTTTCTACGAACTTAGAAGCCAAGGTGAAGTGATCCAACAAGACGACTGGGATCTCAGAAAGCATCTTGATCTTATTGATGGATTGGAAGACACGGTTATCATCGACGACGTCGAATGCGATCGCATCGATGTGCTTATCGCCTTCTGAAGTCAAGGTGATCTTTTCTCTGTCAGATAAGACCGCCAATACGATAGGATTACGTTTCTTCAATAGGAACTTCACATTTTCATACAAGGAAGCTTGAGCCAAGTCTTCTTTGGTTAAGGTATTGGTCAATAAGCTCTTCGCCAAATCAACGAGTCCTTGTTTCTTGTCTGCTAGTTTGAGTTGTTTCTCATCTAGTTTGACCATAATAAACGGATTCTTTTGATCCAAACGTAAAGCGATACTGTCTTTTTGATCCTTGATCCAAAGGGCTTTATCGAGTTGAACGATCAATTCATCGGTACTGTTACGTCCCATGAAGTTGATGGTGAGCTTATCGAAACCTTGTTCAAATTCATTCTTAGCGAGCTTGATGGCTTCGTTTTGAGTGGTGATCGTAAAGTTATGATCGCCTTTGACAGCGTCATTCTTGATCATCGTCAAGACGGTTTCTTGATCCAATTCGCCTGAACTTTGTAGACGTTCAACATTCGCTTGGACCTTTTTGCGTGCTTTGACGTTGAGGTCTGCAGCGTAGGCATTAAGGTGTTTGATTTGAATGTAGGATTCTAAAGCTTTGAAATCTTCATACAATTCATAGAGTTTGATCTTTTTGGTTTCTTCAGCTGCTTTGATGGCCTCTTCGCGTTCTTTGATCAAGATCAATTCTGCAGGTTCCAAAGCGAAGTCCAAATAGTGTTCTTTTAATAAACTACGGAATTCACGCTTCTTGCCTTCCATATTCTGGGAGGTTTCAGCTTGATGAGATTTGGTCGATGAGATCGGTTTACCCATTAGACCACGGATACCCGCCAACTGAGTAAAGTGAGACGCATTACCACGCGCACCAGAAGTCTTCATCATATTGATTGGGTTCTTACGAGGCAAGTGAGCTTCTAAGTCTTTCCCGATGTCTGATTTGATACGGTCCCACAAGATCGTAACGTGACGTTCCCACTCACGAGGAGTCAAACGTCCTGTTTGTCTAAGATCCATCAAGCGTGCTTCTTGGATCTTACCTTGTTCAACCAAGGATGCGGTATTAGGAGATACGACGATGTCGCTTAACGCAACGGTCATACCCGCAACTGTAGAATACTTAAATCCGTTGTCTTTGATCTTATCTAAGATTTCGGAAGTCTTTGAGGTCCCATATCGATTGAATACTTCGGCAATGATGGTTCCTAAGTCTTTTTTCTTAAAGTCATTGCTGATCTTTAAGGATTGGATATACTTCTTAACGTTTTCTCCTAAAGGTACGAAATAACGTTGAGGTGTAGAGATGAAGTTCTCTTTAGAGACTTCGTTGATGTAAGGTAGATCACTAGGGAACATCTCATTGAAGATCAGTTTCCCAGCTGTGGTAATCAAATAGGATGCATTTTGAGCAGGTGTAAAACCATCTTTACCTAAAGATCTAGCACGCACCGCAATGCGGGTATGAATATGGATCTCTTTGGATTCATAGGCCATTAAGGCTTCATTGATGTCTTTATAGATATGGCCTTCGTTTTCACTGAAACGAGTCCATAAATTGAATCCATCCATATCACCTAAGGCTTTTAAGAGTTCTGCTTTTATAACGAATTCAGCTGCAGTTTCTTCCATGTTTAAATAGAAGTTACCCATGACCATGTCTTGGGAAGGCGTAACGATAGGCTTACCATCTTTAGGACCCAAGATATTATTGGAACCCAACATCAAGACTTCAGCTTCAGCGCGTGATTCTTCACTCAAAGGGACGTGGACAGCCATCTGGTCACCATCGAAGTCGGCGTTAAACGCAGGGGTTACCAGTGGATGTAGACGAATGGCTCTTCCTTCTACCAACTTAGGCATGAAGGCTTGGATACCTAATCTATGCAAAGTAGGCGCACGATTTAAGAGTACTGGATGATTGTGGATGACATCTTCGACGACGTCCCATACACGAGGATCCTGTCTTTCGATCAGTTTCTCAGCGGATTTAGGATTAGAAGTCAATTGACGATATACCATCTCATTGATAACGAAAGGTTTAAACAACTGGATCGCCATTTCACGAGGGATACCACATTCAAACATACGCAGATCAGGTCCTACAGCGATAACTGAACGACCAGAGAAGTCGACACGTTTACCAAGTAAGTTCTGTCTAAAACGACCCTGTTTCCCTTTTAAACTATGGGATAAGGATTTAAGTGGACGTTGTCCTGCCCCTGCGATAGGTTTAGAACGACGACCATTATCGATGAGGGCATCAACTGCTTCTTGAAGCATACGTTTTTCATTTTGAACGATGATAGACGGAGTGCCCATTTCAATCAATCTTTTTAAACGACTGTTTCTTGTGATGACTCTACGATAAAGATCATTTAGATCACTGGTGGCGAAACGTCCACCATCAAGTTGTAGCATAGGTCTTAGATCAGGTGGAATAACAGGCAATACAGTAAGAACCATCCATTCAGGTTCATTATCTGAATCTCTAAACGCATCAATGGTTTCTAAACGTTTGATCAATTTCTTACGTTTATCGCCTTGAGCGTCTTTTAATTCTTCGATGACACCACGGTGTTCCTTGGCCAAATCGATACGTTCAAGTAGTTCCTTGACTGCTTCGGCCCCTGTTTTCGCAACGAAAGATCCTACACCGAATTCACGTGTGTAGTCTCTGTATTCTTTTTCAGAAATGATTTGTTTATAAGATAGATCCGTATCACCAGCGTCGATAACGACCCAAGATACGAAGTAGACGACTTCTTCTAGATTCTTAGGAGAGATCCCTAAGAGTAAGCTCATTCTAGAAGGAATGCCTCTTAGATACCAAATATGAGCTACAGGAGCCGCTAGATCGATATGTCCCATACGTTCACGACGAACGGAACTCTTGGTGACTTCTACGCCACATCGATCACAGACAACACCTTTATAACGAACTTTTTTATACTTTCCGCAGAAACATTCCCAATCCTTAGAAGGACCGAAGATCTTCTCACAGAATAATCCATCACGTTCCGGTTTTTGGGAACGATAGTTGATGGTTTCAGGTTTCTTGACTTCTCCATGACTCCATTCACGAATACGTTCTGGAGAAGCTAAACCGATTTGGATAGAGGCAAAATTGTTGATACTCATTAGTTCATTCCCTCCGGTTCCATATCAGCCCCAACGACTGCTGCTTCAGGAACACCCTCTTCTTCGATCATTTCTGGAATGTCTTCATCATCTAAACCGAGATCGGTTGGGATGATAGGTTCAGCATCCAAAACAGAATTGTCTTCGACTTCGATCTTTTTCATATCGACTTCATTCTTATCATCATCCAAAAGCTTGACATCGATGCCTAAAGCATTGAGTTCATGTTTAAGGACTCTGAAGGATTCAGGAACTCCTGGTTCAGGAATATCCTTACCTTTAATGATGGCTTCATAAGTCTTCGTACGTCCCATAATATCATCAGATTTGATGGTTAAGATTTCTTGTAGAGTACTGGATGCGCCATAAGCTTCTAAAGCCCAGACTTCCATTTCTCCAAAACGCTGACCTCCGTTTTGAGCCTTACCACCCAACGGCTGTTGAGTAACCAAGGAATACGGACCTGTCGCACGAGCATGCAACTTATCGTCGACCATGTGCGCCAATTTGATCATATACATGACCCCAACAGAGATACGTTCATCGAACTGTTCGCCAGTACGACCATCAAACAAGATGGTTTTTCCGTCTTCAGTCATTTCAGCTTCTCTCATGATGTCTTTTAATTCTTCATTGTTGATCCCATCGAAAACTGGGGTCGCAAACTTCACGCCGAGTTTTTCTGCAGCCATACCTAAATGGATCTCTAGGACCTGACCGATGTTCATACGAGAAGGAACACCGAAAGGATTCAACATGATATCGACTTGACTTCCATCAGGTAAGAATGGCATATCTTCAACAGGCAAGATCTTAGAGATAACGCCCTTATTCCCATGACGGCCGGCCATTTTATCCCCTTCTGAAATCTTACGCTTTTGAACGATGTAGACTTTTACGACACGTTTGACACCTGGTGCCAGATCATGTCCATCTTCACGATCAAAGATTCTGACCGCTTGAACGATACCACTACCTCCATGAGGTACTTTAAGAGAGTTGTCTCTAACTTCACGAGACTTATCTCCAAAGATCGCAAGAAGTAGTTTTTCTTCAGGAGAAATTTCACTTTGTCCTTTAGGAGTAACTTTACCAACTAAGATATCGCCTTCTTTAACTTCAGCCCCGATCATAACGATGCCTTGAGCATCTAAATGACGGCAAGCATCTTGAGAGACGTTAGGAATATCACGGGTGATTTCTTCATCGCCCAATTTAGTATCTCTGACTTCTAGATCATATTCTTCAATATGGATAGAAGTATAGACATCATCTTTGACCAAACGTTCAGACATGATGACCGCATCTTCATAGTTGTAGCCATACCAGGTCATAAACGCGATCTTGACGTTTTGGCCTAAAGCCAATTCGCCTGATTGCATAGATGGTCCATCGGCTAAGACATCTCCACGATCGACCATTTCGCCTTTTCGAACCAATGGGGTCTGATTGATACAGGTCCCTTGGTTAGAACGCTTGAATTTCATCAAATCGTAAGTATGTTCACCATCATCGGAAGTCACTACGACTTTATTCGCATCGACATAGGTCACTAGACCTTGGTGATGAGAAATTACCGCTGACCCTGAGTCAGACGCAATACGATGTTCAATACCCGTTCCTACATAAGGCGAACGTGGTCTCAATAAAGGAATCGCTTGACGCTGCATGTTGGCACCCATCAAAGCACGAGAAGCATCATCGTTTTCTAAGAAAGGAATACAAGCAGTCGCAACTGAGACGATCTGTTTAGGAGAAACGTCAGCCAATTCGACTTGGTCTTTTAATACTTTAATATGGTCGCCTTTATAACGTACGACGACTTCATCATGAGCCAACTTCCCATCGACAACTTCATTCGCCTGAGCGATGTTGTAGTCCATTTCATCATCTGAGGATAGATAAATGACCTCATCAGAAACCGTACCGTCTTTTAAGACCTTACGATAAGGTGTTTGGATAAAGCCATATTCGTTGACACGGCCATAAGAGGTTAGATTAGAAATCAACCCGATGTTTGGACCTTCAGGGGTCTCGATCGGACAGATACGACCATAGTGGGACGCATGAACGTCACGGACTTCAAAGCCAGCACGTTCTCTTGTTAAACCACCAGGACCTAAAGCGGATATACGACGTTTATTGGTCAACTCAGCCAATGGATTGGTTTGATCCATAAATTGGGAGAGCTGAGAAGAAGAGAAGAATTCTTTAATGGCTGCGGTCAAAGGACGAATATTAGTCAAGGTCTTAGGAGTTAAACCACCTAAGTCAGCATTGATGGACATTCTTTCTTTAACGACACGTTCCATTCTAGATAGACCAATACGGAATTGATTTTGGATCAATTCACCTACAGTACGGATTCTACGATTGCCCAATTGGTCAATATCGTCTGTTTCTCCGACACCTGTATGAAGATTCAAAAGATAATCATAAGAAGCGATCATATCGCTCATCGTAACGGTCTTCTTGGTCAACAAAGGATCAGTCCCGATGATCTTGATGATGTCATCGGATTCTTTAGCTTTAACATAGACTTGCTGAACAGCAGTTCCTACCAACCAACATTCCGCATTCTCATCACCGATTTCGGTTTTAAGATCACGTTCTTTATCGATGGATAAAACCATACGATCTTTAGAAGGTTCAAAGGCTGGAACTAAGGTTTCACCATTGGCGTTGACATCTTTACCGTTAAGTAAGATTCTTCCAATAACGAATAGACGTTGTCCATAAGACATGACGGAATTGAAGTTGGCTTTGTTTAAAGGAAGTTTACGTGCGATGAGGCCTTCAAAGACAGACACTGTATCGACGAGTTTTCCTAAAGTGACCGCATCTTCTGCGGTAATGACCATACCTTTATCCAATACGAAATCTTTATGATCGACGCCTACGGCTAAAATACGACCGACTAAGGCATCTCTATCAGCGGTCTTGACCGCACTGGCTTCTGGGAATGAGAAATAAGGATTGAATGGGAAAGCTTGCATATAAAGACCCTTGTTTAAAACATTCAACAAGATGGCTTTTTCTTCACGATCGACGAAGGTATCTGCCTTTAAGACAACATTACCTAAAGTATCCTTCACATCCATCGCAAGTTTATTCCCGACCATACGATCGACGACACTTAGCTTCTTGCCAAGTTTATAACGTCCAGCTTTGGTCAAATCATATCTACGGTTATCAAAGAATTTAGACTTCATCAAATTCTTAGCGCCTTCTTCAGTTGCGATTTCATCAGCACGTTGATTATTGTAGATGTCATACAAGGCTTCACGCGTCGTTCTAACTTTATCTGACAACAAGGTATTGATCATATCTGGGTATTCCCCAAAGAACGACGTAAACATCAACAAGTAATGGTTGATGAATTCACGCTCATCGCCGAAGATATCTTGACGATTGGTGTTAAACCCTAAAGCACTTAAGAAAGTTCTAAAGGCAGTTGTATCATAAGCATCTTCAGCTTTTTCGGTATCGAATGAAAAACCAATGGCTTTAAAAAGAATAGAAGACAAGATCTTACGTTTACGATCAATCGAAACGTTGATCTGGAAATCTGAATCAGTAAAGTTGTTTTCTGCAGCGTTGGCTTTAGAAGCCGCGGTGGTCTTTTTAACAGCAGACATGAATTCCAACCAAGTACCTCTGGAAGGAATTAATTCAGAATTGTATTTGTCCTGCTGATTACCGACTTTATCTTTTAGGGGTTCATAATAGTAATAAGCACCTGGTGAACGTACGATCTGGGAAACGATGACTCGTTCTGCCCCATTGATGATGAAGGTTCCGGTTTCGGTCATCAAAGGGAATTCTCCCAAGAAAACATCTTCATGACGTTCCGAGATTTCACCGGTAGCGTTATTTAAGATTTCCAACTTCATGTGCGCTTTTAAGGGAGCTGCGTAATTGGCTTCCCTTTCTTTGCATTCACCTACACTATACTTAGGTTCCGCAAATTCGAAGGAAATAAAATCTAAACGGACATTTTCCCCATGATTGATGATGGGGTAAATTTCCTGAAAAACTTCTTTTATACCTTCTTTAGTAAACCAGTCGAAGGAATCTGTCTGGATCTCAACCAGATTAGGTAAATCGAGGGTGCCGCTGACTTTGGAATAGTCTCGACGTGCTGCCTTTTTACCGTATTGCGTGATACGGTAGGATTCTTGTTTTTTCATGCGCGCCATCCTTTCGAAGTGTATCATAACGCTTAAAAGGGCCTAAAATCCCGTTTAATTTCGTTAGTTATGCAATTTATTATATTACCAAAGATTATTCAATATGTCAATCTTTATTCGATTTTAGTATCTCATAACCTTTATGCAGTTTGATTCTGCTAACGCTAGGAAATATCGACTGAAGTTCTTTGTAACTACTGGCCGCTCCTTGTTGCCGTCTGATCACGATGATCAGCAACCCTTGAGGATTTAAATGCTTGTAGGCATTGCGATAGAGTTCATAGATGGTTTCTTTTCCAGTACGTATGGGAGGGTTAAGTAAGATCGTATCATAGGATCGATCTAAAGCTTCTCTTCCATCTTTTATTTGGTAATGTGCTTCTAGTCCTAGCTTTTCAGCTGATGCTATAGCACATTCTACAGCTCTGATATTGACATCGATCCCGTCGACTTCGACAGATGGATCGAACTTTTTAACAAGTAGTCCCACTAATCCATATCCACAGCCCATATCCAACAGTTTGCCTGTCACCTTTAATTCGATGGCTGTTTCAGCCAATAGAAGTGAACCTTCATCAGGTTTAGACTTTGAAAAGATCCCATTATCGCTAATAAAGACCATATCATGGCCCAAAAACCGGAAAGACAGTTCTTTCCGGTTACTGGGTGTGTTTTCTGAGTTTTTAAAGTAGTGAGTCAAGTTTCACCATCACTTTTACAGTGACAGCTTACTTTAATTCGACGACAGCGCCAGCAGCTTCAAGAACTTTCTTGAATTCTGCAGCTTCTTCAGGTTTTACTTTTTCTTTGATGGCCATAGGAGCCTTGTCAACTAAACCCTTCGCTTCAACCAAGCCTAAGCCTGTGATTTCACGAACAGCCTTGATGACGCCGACTTTTGAAGGTCCAACTTCTTTCAAGATAACATCAACTTCAACTGGTCCAGCAGGAGCAGCTTCGACAACTGCAGCAGCAGCAGCGACAGGTGCAGCAGCGCTGACACCGAATTCAGTTTCAATTGCTTTAACCAATTCGTTCAATTCTAGAATGGTCATTTCCTTTAAGGAAGCAATTACATCTTGTGCATTTAATTTAGCCATGTTTTTTTCTCCTTGTTTAATTAAACTGACTTGTTTTCGGCAACTTGCGAAATTGCATAGGCGAACTTACGGACTGGTGATTGTAACATCCCCAAGATCTGACTGTACATCCCATCTCTTCCAGGCAAGGCCGCAACTTCGGTGATCATCTCAGCATTACATACTGTGCCTTCAACTACGCCACCTTTTAATACCAACTTCTTGTGCTTCTTAGCGAATTTCGCCAAGATGCGACTTGGTGCTACTGCATCACCGCCGAAAGCGATGGCATTAGGACCACTGAGGGATGAAGTCAATGCATCATAACCAAGATCGGAAGCAGCACGAGATACAAATGAATTCTTATAAACTTTGAATTCGATTTCTTCTTTGCGCAACTCACGACGTAGATCGGTTACTTCTTTGACGGTCAGCCCGCGATATTCGACTACGACGGCTGATTTTGAAGCTTTGAGTTTCTCAGTAACTTCAATAACCATCGCCTTTTTACTATCGAGTATCGATTGGTTCATAGACTGTCCTCCTTGTTTTTCTCAACATACCTAGAGTAAATAAAAACCCGTATCCATAGACACGGGCAAAAAGTTACTTTAACTTTTACCTCGGCAACGAATTAAGCCAGTGTATCGGCAGTTGCTGTCTGTGGTATATTGAACACCACTTATTCTATAGGATTAAAAGATAAAGTCAAGCAGTTTCGTTCTCGTTAAACCAAAGTAAAGCAATACACGGTTAATGTTGCTTCAGTTTAGAATTTGATCCCTGTAAGTAAGATCCCAAAGGTCAACGCAAACACTTTAACCAATTCTGTCAACAAGACATAATTTCTTAGGACAGTGTTTCCTAAAACACTAGAGAACGGGAATCCTATCAATACGATCGCGATCAAAACCAAGACAAATTTAGTGACGCTTGCTTTTCCACTTTTGCGTTCATTATAGGCAATGATCATTCCACAGACGATATAAGAAAGGATCATGGAGGCATATTCAAGATAATGCCATATGGTCCTATAGGTGGAAACAAATTGAGCATTTGTATATCGAGTAAAAGATTGATAAGCCAATAGAACCAATACAATCAGGATTCCTTTAACCATATATTCAATAAATTTCCTCATCATTTACCTCCACACTATGTTTATTATACGACATTGAAATCATGAACCAAATAAAAAGTAGATCGATGATCTACTTTTACAAAGCGCGGGTGTTTCAAGGGGGAGTTGATGACCCGGGTTTTGAACTTAAATGACTGCCTTCTTCTGCTTACGTTGACGAATCAGAATCTCTGAGCCTGCTGTGATTGAAGCGATAAGTATCATAATCGATCCATATTCCGCAACGACTTCAATCGCCTTGGTTAAATCGAATGATGCTCCAAGTCCACCTCTATAACCGCGAATACCTTCTTCTGTTTCTGTATGATCAACATCTTCAACTAAAGATTCAGAGTCCCTTCCACGTCCACCGCCTCTTCCTTCAGTTCCTTCTGGCCATCCACTTTCATGTCCAGGCAAAGCAACTACAGGAGATGCGATCCAAGCGATAAACGAACTGTTCATCAAGCCCCAGGTTCCACTAACCATGATGACCATAAGCATTACCGCCATCACTGGCTTTAAAGCCAATTTAGGAATCTTAACGACTTTCCCAAACATGGCCTTGATGAAGGCCCAATGAAGTCCTGTATGAATACCAATCAAAAGTAAAGCAAAGGCTGAGAAGAAATAATGAGCTGTTTTGAAGGTATCAACTTCTTCAAATACGCCCGCAAATACAAACTTAGACATCGTGATACCACTTCCGATGATGATCACAAAACTGATCAACAGTAGAACATTAAGGACATAACCTAAACGTGTTTTAAAGGGGATATTTTTAGAGAATAATCTTCTTGTGAAGCTAACGATCCATTTCCAATTGAATGCGAGATGGAGGATGGTTGCCCCAAACAAAGCCAAGCCTACGACTTCATGAAATGCTAATCCAACAGCTGATACACTAAACAAACTGAACAGGCCAACGGCCATGATTAGATCCAAACTTAGTTTCATCCAATTCTTTTTCATATACGCTCCTTGTGTTTCTTACACAGGACCAGTTTACCGTTTAATTGTGACTTTACTGTGACAAATTTCACACGAATTTGTGTTTTTTATCATAAAAAAACGTTCACCTAAGTGAACGTTTTGTTTTATTCGTGGGTAATCTTAATGCCAGGACCCATTGTAGAAGAAATAACAACGTTCTTCATATAATGGCCTTTTACAGCAGCAGGGCGAGCCTTACGGATCAGATCCATTAAGGTAACCAAGTTTTCTGCCAATTGTTCTTCAGTGAAGGAGATTCTTCCGAATAAAACGGAGATATTCCCTTCCTTGTCGACACGGTATTCTACTTTACCTTTTTTGATGTCTTTAACAGCTTTGGCAACATCCATGGTAACAGTTCCAGTCTTAGGATTTGGCATTAAGCCTTTTGGACCTAAGATCTTACCTAATTTACCAAGTTCACCCATCATATCAGGTGTGGCTACGATGACATCGAAATCGAACCATCCGCCTTTAACTTTTTCAAGAATTTCTTTGTTGCCGACATAATCTGCTCCAGCATCCAAAGCTTCTTTTTCTTTAGGACCTTGTGTAACGACCAAGACCTTTTGGCTTCTGCCGGTTCCATGAGGAAGTACGACAGCACCACGGATCTGTTGATCAGCATGACGAGGATCTACATTCAAGTTCAACGAAAGTTGAACAGAAGAATCAAATTTTTCAAAGCTTGTCTTTTTCAACAAAGCAATTGCTTCTACGACTTCATAACGTTTTTCACGGTCAACCAGTTTGGCAGACGCTAAATACTTTTTACCTGTTTTAGCCATGTTGCCTCCTAGTTCTTGTAGCCATCGATTTCGATGCCCATGTTTTTAGCTGTTCCAGCGATGATCGCCATAGCACCTTCAACATCATTAGCATTCAAATCTGGCATTTTGTATTCTGCGATGGATTTCAAATCAGCTACGCTGATCTTACCGACCTTCGTGGTCTTCGCATTAGGTGAACCTTTTGTAAGCTTCGCTGCTTTTAATAGCATGACTGAAGCTGGAACGGTCTTTAATACGAAATTAAATGATTTGTCTTCATAAGCTGTGATGATAACAGGGACGATGTCGCCTGCCTTATCACGTGTAGCATCGTTAAATGCTGAACAGAACTGGGGCATATTGACCCCAGCAGATGCCAAAGCTGGTCCCGGGCGTGCTCCGCCGGCGGGAAATTGCAGTTTGACGATCTTAACAATTTTTTTACTCACTGGTCATTCCTCCTAATTGAATGAAAGCCGCGGTTTAAACGGACGATGTCGTCCTCCCACGTATTTGCCCATAATAGGCTTACTCATTGTACACCATCAAACAAGCTCAGTCAACGAAAAAAAAACACCTGTGAAGGTGTTTTATAGATTTACTTTTTCTAAGTCGATGTAGGCGATTTCGGTAGGAGTCTCACGTCCAAACAAGCTGATCAAGACAGCTGCTGTCTGAAGATCGTTGTTCATGGATTCAACTGTGCCTTCCATACCTGAGAAAGGTCCGGAAGTAATGCGTACTCTGTCTTTAAGACCAAAGCTGACAATGACTGCGATTTCAGAAATACCCAAACGCTTGAAGATGTTTTCCATCTCTTCTTCGGATACAGGGAAAGGTTTAGCACCGCCGCCTGATGAACCGATAAATCCAGTAACACCTGGGGTATTACGGATGATGTACCAAGCTTCATCAGTCATGATCATCTGAACGAACAGATAACCAGGGAAAAGATTGGTCATTTTAGCCATTGGTTTCTTATTTGGCTTAACTTCGATTTCTTCTACTTCAGCGACCAAGATCTTAAAGATGACATCTTGGATACCAAATGAATCCACACGTGCTTGGAGATTTTCCTTTACGCGGTTTTCATGGCCTGAGTAGGTATTAACGACATACCACTGTTTAGATTCTGTCATGTTAGGCAATGATCCCGATCCATTTCAGCAAGAAGCTAATCACGAATTCCGTGAAGACGAAAAACAAGCCGAAGCCTACTGTAAACGCCAAAACGACGGAAACATTACGACCCATTTCTGAGCCCTTAGGCCAACGTACTCTTTTGATTTCAGTGTAGATACCTGAGAAACTAAACCATTTCAGCATAGAATTGCCTCCTACTTGGTTTCCTTATGCAGGGTCTGTTTGTTGCAATGCTTGCAGAACTTCATCAGTTCCAAACGGGTCCCAGCAGAGGTTTTGTTACGACGGGTTGAATAGTTGCGATTGAGGCAAATACTACATGTTAAAATAACGTTTTTGCTCTTGTCGCTCATAGTTCTCCCTTAGTTGCTTATTTACTCTAACATAACAGGCATTAAGTGTCAAACAGTGTGGGGAGTTTCTTCTTGATTTTCTGCAGGATGTTATCGACATCTTTTTCACTACATCCAAGCTGCTTTGATATTTCTTTATAACTATAGCCTAAGGCGTGGTAACGATAGACTTGCCACTCTGATTCACTTAGGGTTTTCTTGATAAAAGGGATCTGATCTTTAGCCCATGAGACATAGGTCGCATAGACAGGGTCAAAGTCTGTTTTTCCACAAGGCACCGTATCCATTAGACAAATATTCTCATCTTCAGATACGCTCATATCTAGACTCATGGCCGTTGATAATAAACTATAGGAACCCGTTCGATATTTGCGTAGAAGTGAGCGTATCTCTCGTTCGACACAGACCCTCGCAAAGGTCCCAAAGCTTGTATCCATATCTTCTTTAAAGTTATTCACAGCTTCTAATAAACCAATCAAGCCTTCTTGATAGAGATCATCTAGGTCGATATGAGATGGCCTAGGTGGTGGTACAAGATTATGTATGATGGCCCAAATGGTTCTATGATACCTCTGGATAAGGATCGCTTGGCTTTCCTCATCGTTTTGTCTGACATAATATATCAATTCATAATCGCTGACAGACGGATTCAAAACCCCTTCCTCCTTTGGTTATTTGAGGGGATGGCGTTGATTGAGCACTTCGTAGAGTAATACAGCGGTACTGACTGAGGCATTCAATGAGGTCACTTGACCATACATTGGAAGTTTAACCACTACATCGACATGCTTGAGCAGAAGAGGTGATATCCCCTTACCTTCAGATCCAATCACTAGACAAACTTTACCTTTAAAATCAGCTTTACGATAATCGATGGCTTTAGGTGTAAACTCAGCCCCAAAGATCCAGAATCCTAGCTTCTTTAATGTTTCTACCGTTTGAGTTAGATTAATCACTTCTATCGTCTTTACCGTATCTATGGCTCCTGTAGAGACCTTAGCGACAGTCGGTGTCAAATGAACTGAACCATGTTTAGGGATAATGATCCCATCGACTTCTGTCGCATCAGCCGTTCTTAGTATCGCTCCTAGATTATGTGGATCTTCTAATCCATCTAGGATGATCAATAAAGCTGAGTCTGATAAGCCATCTGTCACTTCTTTTAAAGTGTAGATCTTGAAGTCATCGATTTCAGCCACCACATGTTGATGAAGGCCTTCAAAACGTTCAAATTCCTTGTTGGTCAGTAAAACGATCGACAGGTTTTCTTTTTGAGCCATAAGGCGTATTTCCTGATCGGTCTTATCTTTACTGAGATAAAGTCGATTAATCTTGTTGTGATTGAGAATCCATTGCTTAACAACGTTCTTCCCATAGATGTATTGTGCCATGATTCTCCTAAATGGTGGTTTTCATTTGGTCCCAAATCTGTTTCAAACGGGTTTCATTCTGGGTAAGATACCAATAACCGATCAACGCTTCAAAGCCTGTTGCTTGTCGATAGGTTACGACATCTGCATTTTTCGCAATACTGTCGCTGCGATGGTTTCTGCCCCTTTTATAGATGACCAACTCTTCTTCACTTAGGACATTTTGTGTTAGAAGAATTTGGATGAATTTCGCTTGTGCTTTAGCACTAACATATTTTGTGCTTGTTTCTTGTAGATCCTTAGCTTTCGTTAAGCCACTTTCAAGCAAGTGTTGTCTTACATATAGACTTAGTACAGCATCGCCTATAAACGCAAGTGCTGATCCATTTAAAAGATCAGGATGGATCATAGAAGTTGTTGATCGATCAATGCCTTACGGAAAAGATCAGCCTTTTCAAAGTCTTTATCAACTTTAGCTTGATTCCATTTCATAAAGAGATCTTTTTGATCAGGAGTTAATTTAATGGGTTCAAAATCGATCCCTAAAGTATTAAGCATCATTCTAAGTGCCCCATAATGACCCAATAAAACAGATTCAGATAATTCTTTTTGACGCTGATCTTGATTGAGTGCTTTGATGACATCGAAGATGATCTTCATCCCATTAGGGGTATTTAGATCATCGGAGACTGCGTCTAAGAATTGCGTCTTAAAGGCTTCATCAATGAGTGGACTCATTGTCTTATTCTCTAGTTCATATCGAATCTCGACTTGTTTAAGTATCATCTGAGCTTTTAATAGTTCAGTCTTAGCTTGTTCAATGACTTCTTCTGAGATGTTTAAAGGAGAACGATAATGAACTGAAAGCATCATCCATCTTACGGTATTGGCACCGATCCTATCGATGACATCTTTAGCTTTCATCACATTGCCTAAAGACTTAGACATCTTTTCCCCATCGATGTTTAACATCCCATTATGCATCCAGACTCTCGCTAAGTCATGATGTAGGCAAGCTTTTGCTTGAGCGAGCTCATTCTCATGATGAGGGAATTTAAGATCCATTCCTCCCCCATGAATATCGATCATCCCATGAAAATGGGATTCAATCATAACGACACATTCGGTATGCCAACCAGGTCTTCCTTTTCCCCAAGGACTATCCCACTGTATACCTGTTTCTGTTTTCTTCCATAAGCCAAAATCTAAAGGAGATTCCTTTTCAGGATCTTCTTCGATACGTGCCCCAACCATCAGATCTTCGATGCGTTGTTTAGAGATCTCCCCATAACGATCTGATTTAAGCACTCTAAAATAAACATTCCCATTGACGTTATAAGCGTAGCCTTCTTTTTCTAAAGCAGCGATAAAATCGATGATGTCTTGCATCGTATCGGTAACTCTAGGAGAAGCATTTAAACCACGTGTATTTAAACGAGAACGAACCTCATTGTAGGCTTTGATGTATCTGTCGGTGATGATTCTTTCATCTACCTTCTCATGAAGTGCTTTATTGATGATCTTATCATCCACATCGGTATAGTTAGAAACCATATCTACTTTCATTCCAGATGCTTCAAAGATTCTTCTAAGCGTATCAAAAACGATAATAGGACGAGTATTACCGATATGGATCTCATCATAGACCGTAGGTCCACAGACATACATTTTGACTTTTCCTTCTTCTAAGGGCTTAAAGTCTTCTAATTGGTTGGTTTTTGAGTTGAATAGTCGCATGGTTCACCTATGTGTATCATTATAGCATTAAGCCTTTAAAATAAGAAAGACGCTAAACACTAAAAGCACTTGAAAAGCCT
>JAAXXT010000016.1 GCA_013334325.1 Erysipelotrichaceae bacterium
TATAACACGCCTCATCGATGAGAAAGTTGTCCTTCTTTATCAAGATAGGCAACAAAAAAGACCTTTTAAAGGGCCTAAGAATGAAGATGGCTGGGGTACAAGGATTCGAACCTTGGAGTGCCAGAGTCAGAGTCTGGAGCCTTACCGCTTGGCCATACCCCAATAAAGTGTGCACGTTGCGCTTAACTATTATATAATATCCTTCGGAGAAATGTCTATGAAAAAAGTAAGAACTCGTTTTGCGCCTAGCCCAACTGGATACATGCATATTGGTAATCTTAGAACGGCCCTCTATGAATACCTCGTCGCTAAAAAAGAAGACGGAGATTTCATCTTGCGTATCGAAGATACCGATCAAGCACGTTTAGTCGAAGGTAGTGTCGAAATCATTTATGATACCTTAGCTCAAGTCGGTCTCATCCACGATGAAGGACCTGATAAACCAGGTAAGTTTGGACCTTATGTACAATCTGAACGCTTACCTATGTATAAACAATATGCCTTAGATTTGGTGAAACTAAAAGGAGCCCATGTGTGCTTCTGTCAAGAAGACATCATCCAAGGTCAACGAGATGCGGCTGAAAAAGCAGGCGTACCTTTTAAGTTTACAGATCCTTGTCACTTTTTGACTCAAGATCAAATCGATCAAAGAGTATCTTCAGGAGAAGCCTATGTCATTCGTCAAACCATCAAACCTGGTGTATCTACGATCTTTCATGATGAAGTCTATGGAGATATCGAAGTAGAACGTGAGATCTTAGATGAACAGGTCCTCTTAAAATCAGATGGTTTTCCTACCTATAATTTCGCCAACGTCATCGATGATCATACAATGGAGATTACCCACGTCGTAAGAGGCAATGAATACTTGTCTTCTACTCCTAAATATAACTTGCTTTATGAAGCATTCGGTTGGGAGAAACCCATCTATATCCATGTCCCACCGGTCATGAAAGATGAGACTCATAAACTATCTAAACGTAATGGGGATGCCTCTTTCCAAGATCTCGTCTCAAAAGGTTATTTACCTCAAGCCATCGTCAACTATATCGCATTATTAGGTTGGTCACCAGAAGGTACCCAAGAGATCTTCACCCTAGAAGAACTTAAAGCAGCTTTCAGTGTCTCACGTATTTCAAAATCAGGGGCTATCTTTGACATCGAGAAGTTAAAATGGATGAATGGGATGTATCTTAGAGCCATGAGCTTAGAACAGTTCCATCAGACCTGTTTGCCTTATTACACAGATGCCATCCACATCAAATGTGATCTCAAAGAAGTCAGTAAAATGCTTCAACAACGTGTCAATGTCTTATCAGATATCCCTGAAATGGTGGACTTCTTAGACAGCTTCCCAGAGTATGATGTCTCAATGTATTTTCATCCTAAGATGAAGACCGATAAAGGCATTTGTTTAAGAGCGTTAGATGCCTCTCTTCATGTCTATGAAGAAATCAAGGATTGGGATGATCTCTTAGAACTTCAAACCAAACTTCAAGAATTACCTGCCTTATTGGGCTTTAAGAATGGCCAAGTCTATTGGCCTATTAGAACCGCTGTCACTGGGAAACAATTTACCCCAGGTGGTGCTTTAGAAATCCCTTATTTCTTAGGCAAAGAAGAAACCATAAGAAGGACCCTGATTGGGATCGAAAAATTAAAAGCCGTTGAATAAACTTAAAGCCTTCTTCACGGAAGGCTTTTTTTCTAAAGGAGAAAAGCTATGCCTGTCAATTTCGATAAGATGCCTGATCGTTTAAACACCAACTGTGTTAAATGGGATGGTTTACCAAACATGTTTAAAGTAAAAGCAGAAGATGAAGTGCTTCCGTTTTGGGTCGCAGATATGGACTTTGATTGTCCACAGCCTATCACTGATGCCTTAAGAGAAAGAGTCAATCATGGGATCTTTGGATACACCAGAGTCTCTGATCATTTCTCTCAAAGCGTTGTTTCTTGGATGAATAAGAGACATGGTTCTTGGATCGATCCTAAAAGCGTTCGTTTTTCTCCAGGAGTCCTTCATGGGCTCACCAATGCGATCTTAGCGTTCTCTAAGAAAGGGGATGGGGTCATCATTATGACACCTGTCTATTATCCTTTCAATTCGATCATCAAAGATACCGAAAGAGAAGTCATTGAGAATCCTTTGATCGAGATAAATGGTCATTATGAGATCGACTATGAGGATCTTAAGAAGAAAACTTCCCAATCCAAAGCGAAGCTCCTTATCTTATGTAATCCCCATAACCCAGTAGGACGAGTCTATACCCAAGCTGAGCTTACCAAAATTGGTGAGATCTGTGTTCTCAATAAGATCACAGTACTTTCTGATGAGATCCATTCAGATCTTATCTATGCGCCTTATAAACATCTTACTTATATGAATTTACCTGGAGTCTATAAAAACAAGGCCGTGGTATTTATATCGCCTTCTAAAACTTTTAATCTAGCGGGTCTACAAACCTCTGCGGTGATCTTACCCGATGAGACGATGAGACAAGCGTATGATAAGGCAGCCTCGTTGACACGCACCACAGGGATCAATGTCTTTGGGGAAGTGGCCTTATGCGCAGCCTATGATCAATGTGAAAGCTATGTGGATGAACTGATGGCTTACTTGACAATAAATCTTGCCTATGTCAGAGAGACACTAAGATCTCGCTTTCCTCAACTTACTTTATTTGAGCCAGAAGGTACTTATCTTTTATGGATCGACTTTAGAAAAAGCGGGATAGATGAGAAAGAATTGCTTCATTTTATGAGCCATACTGCGAGAATTGCGATCGATGATGGGTCTTGGTTTGGATCTCAAGGATCAGGCTTCATTCGTCTCAATAGTGCTTGTCCATTAAGTCAACTTAAGGAAGCTTTTGATCGATTAGAAAGCGCGTTTAATCAACTTAAAAATAAGTAGAGTGTGTGTCTTTTTTGGGTCAACTGAGCCAAGAGGGTCTTATCTTTGGTATAATAAACCTATAACCCTATGAACTATCTCGAACACTTGAATCCCAACCAAGAAAAGGCTGTTTTAGCCCAATCAAAATATACCCGAATCATCGCTGGAGCAGGTAGCGGAAAGACTCGGGTTTTGATTTCGCGTGTGGCACATTTGGTGATGGATCTGGGCGTATTTCCAGGATCTATCGTAGCCATAACCTTTACGAATAAAGCCGCCAATGAGATGAAAGAAAGACTCATCTCGTATATAGGGGATCGTAGTGCAGGTGTCCATGTTTCTACAATACACTCCTTATGTGTACGTATTTTAAGAGAAGATGGTCCTTCGATGAAGCTACCTCGTAACTTTACAGTGCTTGATCAAGATGATCAAAAGACCATCGTCAAAGAAGCGTATCGTGAGCTTAATCTCGATAAACAAAAACACAACATCAATCACGACATCGATTATATCGGCGCTAATAAAGGGGCTGAGATAACTCCTGAAAGAGCACTAGAGTTGGCAGGTTTTCATTATGGTGAACAAGAAAAAGCCAAGGTCTATAAGTACTATGTCGATCGACAGAAAGCCTTATATGCCTTAGATTTCGATGATCTACTTTTAGTGACCGTCAAGATGTTTGATTTATTCAGCGATGTCTTAAATAAGTGGCAACGTCGATTTAATTTTATCCACGTGGATGAATTCCAAGACATCGATAATGTCCAGTATAAACTCATCAAACAGCTCGCAGGACCTACCAATCAAGTCTATGTGGTAGGAGATCCTGATCAAACCATCTATACGTGGCGAGGTGCCAACGTCAACATCATCATGGATTTCCCTAAGGATTATCTAGGGACAGAAACTATCGTGTTAAATGAGAACTATCGTTCAACGGATCAAATATTAGGGGCAGCCAATACCCTGATCAAATTCAATCAATATCGCGAAGATAAGGATCTTTTTACCCAACGTAAAAGCACTGAGAAGGTGACTCATTGTACCTTCGCTTCAGAAGAACATGAAGCCAAATGGATCGCCGATAAGATCAAGAAGCTTCATTTAGATTCTACCTATAAAGATATGGCTATTTTGTATAGAGCGTCCTACTTATCCCGTTCTATAGAAAAAGGGATGATGGAAGGCAAGATCCCTTATGTGATCTACGGCGGGACCCGATTCTACGATCGCGCTGAAGTCAAAAATATGTTGGCGTACTTACGTATGATCGTTCATAATGATGACCTCGCTTTCAAGCGTATCATCAATGAGCCTAAACGAGGTCTAGGTGATAAGACCATCGATACGATCTTTGATTTAGCGAAAGCTAAAAACGTCACGATGTATGAGATCGCTAAGACAGAAAAACCTTTTAAAGGTAAGATACAAGCCACCATCGATGATTTCGTTATGATGGTTGAGACGTGGAAATCTAAGCTTGAGTCTGCGAAATTGACCGATCTATTTGAACTTGTCGCCAATGAGAGTGGTCTACGTTTTCTTTATGAAGAAAATAATGAGACAGATCGAATAGAAAATATAAAAGAACTTATCAACGATATCGCTTTGTTTCAAAATCAATACGTAGAAGCAGGTCTTGATGAATACCTTCAAATGGTTTCCCTTTATGGGGAACGCAATGAGATCTCAACAGGGGACTATGTGACCTTGATGACGGTCCATGCGGCCAAAGGATTAGAGTTTGGGACCGTGTTTGTGGTGGGGATGAGCGAAGGTATCTTCCCAAATGAACGAGCTATGGCTGAAGGTAAACGAGGTCTAGAAGAAGAACGTCGTTTAGCCTATGTGGCCTATACAAGAGCTAAACATAAACTATTCTTATCAGAAACCAAGGGGTATAGTTTTATCTTAGGATCAGCTCGTCGTATGAGTCGTTTTATCGAAGAGATCAATGAGAATTATATCGATCATATCGGGGTCAATTATGATTATGAACACCCTAAAGAAATCAAACTAAACGTCAGAGAAAAAACCATCACGGCTTTCTCTGATAAGATGTCCAATGGGGCTCATTCTATTTTCAAAGTGAAAGATTGGGTACTTCATCCTGTCTATGGGGAAGGTCAGATCTTATCCTTGAATGGGAATCTCGCAGAGATCATGTTTGCCTTTCCTCATGGGATAAAAAAGATTATGGCTTCTCCTCAATATCTATCTAAAGTCGAGGTGCACGATGAGTAAAGAAAGAATTGAAACCTTAAGAAAACTGCTTAATCGATTCAACAATGAGTATTATGTCCATAATGCGAGCACTGTATCTGATCAAGAATATGATCGATATATGCAGGAACTGATCTCTTTAGAGACCTTGTATCCTGAATATGACGATGTCTTATCTCCATCTCATCGCGTAGGAGGAGGCATCTCAGAAAGCTTCACCAAGATCAAACATAAACGACAGATGCTTTCTTTAGGTAATGTCTATAATCAAAGCGAAGTCTATGACTTCGTAGATAAGATACAGAATGAATATGGAAAAATCGATTTTTGCGTAGAGTTGAAGATCGATGGTTTGGCCATGAGCGTAGAATATCAAGCAGGTCGTTTTCATCATGCGGTCACCAGAGGTGATGGGGAGATCGGAGAAGATGTCAGTCTTAACGTCAAGACGATACGTTCTCTTCCTTTAGAGATCAATGAAACACAAGAAATTGAAATCAGAGGCGAAGTCTATATGCCTAAGGCATCCTTAGAAAGCCTCAATAAAGAACGCTTGCGTAATCAAGAAGAACCTTTCGCCAATCCGCGTAATGCGGCAGCCGGTAGTATACGTCAACTGGATTCCAGTATTGCCTCTCAACGAGGTCTAGATGCGTTTTGGTATTATTGGGTAGATGCGGAGAACTTTGGATTAAAGAGCCATTCTTTAGCGCTCAAAAAATTGAGCTCTTTAGGTTTTAAAATCAATCCATATACAAAAGTCGTCTCTTCGAAAGAAGCACTATGGGCTTTGATTCTTGAGTTTACTGAACTAAGAAACAACTTGCCTTATGAGATCGATGGGATCGTCATCAAGGTCGATGAATTGTCTCTTCAAAAAAGATTAGGCTTTACCTCAAAGACGCCTCGTTGGGCAGTGGCTTATAAATTTCCTGCTCAAGAAGTATCGACCAAGTTACTCGATATCTTCATCACCGTAGGTCGTACAGGTAAGATCACACCGAATGCAGCACTAGAACCTGTTCGTATCGCAGGGACCTCTGTCGCTTTCGCCCAACTTCATAATGAGGACTTTATCTCTTCAAAAGACATTCGAATCAACGATAAAGTCATCGTAAGAAAAGCAGGGGAAATCATTCCAGAAGTGGTCAGCTCACTCAGTGACGCACGGGACGGATCTCAAGTATCTTATGTCTTTCCTAAGATCTGTCCAAGTTGTGGTGGACCTTTAGTGAGAGATGAAGATGAAGCAGCCCACTATTGTATCAATGTCAGCTGTCCTTCACGGATCACTGAAGCTTTGGCTCATTTTAGTTCACGCTTAGCCATGAACATCGATGGTTTAGGCATCAAGACCATCCAAAGTTTATATGAAGCGAAATTGATCGATTCTATCGATGATATCTATACTTTAAAAGCAGATGATCTTTTTAAACTTCCTGGTTTTAAAGAAAAATCCGTGGTGAATCTACTTCAAGCCATACAGGACAGTAAATCAAATTCCTTAGAAAAACTCTTAACGGGTCTAGGTATTCGTCAAGTAGGGGAAAAAGCCGCCAAGACCTTGACTTTAAAGTTTAAAAACCTTGAGAACTTAAGAAAAGCATCCATCGATGAGCTTAAATCTACCCAAGATGTGGGAGATATCACAGCCACTCAAATCAGAGCCTATTTCAATGAAGACCATAACGCACAGCTTTTAAATAATCTGATCGCTTTGGGTCTCAATACTGAAAGTAAATTGACCCAAGTGGCGTCACAATATCAAGGATTAACCATCGTCGTTACAGGTAGTATCGAAGGTTATACTCGTCAAGAAGTCGAAGCTTGGTTTGAGGAAAGAGGCGCTAAAGCAGCTGGCTCTGTCTCTAAACTGACCTCTTTGGTGATCGTTGGAGAAAACGCAGGATCTAAAGCTGATAAAGCCAAAGAACTCAATATACCTATTTTAAGTGGCCTAGATTGGCTAAAGGAAGTGAACTCATGAAGAAAAAGATCTTAAGTTTAATGGTATTTCTATTATTAGGTGCTTGTGGGGCTCCAGAAGAGATCCAAAAAGCATCCATCATAGAAAGTCAAGATCCAGGAGATTACGATATCTTATTGCCTTTTGATGCCTCTCCTATCCGTTATAACCATGGGATCTATTTAGGAGATGTCGATTTGATGGACATAGGGTCTCGTCTTCAAGAACACGCGAAAGCAGTTTTTAGTGTCAATGATTTTTATCTTGCCGAAGGTCAGATCTTATCGATCACCCGTGTCAATAACTTGCTTAAACGAGAAGCATCTGATAATCCTTACGGGCTAAATCCACCAAAGGATTCTCAATTTGAGACAGGTATTGGATCTGTGAAGATCCTAGATGCGGTCTTAGTGGCTGATATTATAGAAATCGACTTTTATAAAGGAACCATTACGAATCCCATCTTAAGTGGGATAGGATTTGCGATCGTCTTCAATCAATCGATGGAAGTCGATGGTTTACCTGTTTTAATCAGTGATGAAAAACTCAATGAATTCGCTCAAACCGCAGGAAGAAAACTAGAACGCTATATTCGTACGATCCAAGGTATGGAAACCATAGACATCTATATGGCTTTGTATACGACCCAAAAGATCGATGCGACCTTACCTGGTCATTTCTTCTCAGAAGCTACCTTTACAGCTCGAGAAGGTCAATTTACCGACATCACTGAAGAATGGGTATTCTTCCCATCTCAAAGTGCTTTGGCTAAAGACGTTCAAAATTCAACTTCATTCAATACCTTAAGAAACGCCATCATCAAATTCACTCCTGAATCAGTAGGGACAGTAGGTGAAGGTCTTTACGTCGATGATGAATTGGCTCATTTAAAGATCACAGTCAATATGCAGGCTAAAACCTATACTGAAGTCTATGCCTTGACCCAAACCATCATTGGTCTCCTAGAAGGCTTCAATCATCAGAAATATGATATTATAGTAAAGGTGACTTCGAATTTTGAGACAGTTGCCTTGATTAAACTGACTAAAGATGATCAATTAAGCGTCATCATCACCTATTAGGAGCCCTATGGAGAAACATTCCAAAGCTTATTTTAATAACTTGGCCCATCAGCTTCGCTTTGACCTAACAGACAAAGAAGCCCAAGACATCGTCGATGAATTTTCAATCTTGATCGATCAAATGAACCTACTAAATACAATTGATACAACAGGGGTAGAACCTATGGTGTATCCTTTCGAAGAAGCTACATCGTTTATGCGTGAAGACATCGTCGATCATGTCTTAAGTGCTCAAGAAGCCCTTAAGAATGCGCCTAGTTCTAAGAACGGATTCTTCATCACGAAGAAGGTGGTCCTTTAATGTCTTTCACCAGTGTTAAAAATAATCCCGTTGAAAAACGTGTTTTAGAAGCCTTAGACAAAGCTCATTTGGTTCAACCAATATTGAACGCGATGGTCTCTTTTATCGATCCTTTGTCTCAATTAGAAGACTTAAAATCAAAAGATAAGAATCTTCCATTTTATGGGATCCCTGTCGCTTTAAAAGATCTCGTAAATATGAAAGATACGATTACCACAGGCTCATCTAAGATATTAGATAATTATGTCTCGCCTTATGACGCAACGATCGTACGCAAACTCAAAGAAGCAGGTGCCATCATCATAGGGAAAGCTTCTTGCGATACTTTTGGGATGGGTGGAACCAATAAAACAGCCGCCACTGGACCAGTTCATAATCCTTATGATTTGTCTAGAATGAGCGGAGGTTCTTCAGGTGGATCAGCTGTTTTGGTAGCCAGTGGGGTCGTACCTATGGCGATAGGAACTGATACAGGGGACTCTATTCGTAAACCCGCAGCGTTTTGTGGGATCGTTGGGGTCAAACCTACCTATGGTCGTATTTCACGCTATGGGATCATCCCTTATGCCTCTTCACTTGATCATGTTGGTTTCTTTACTTCTAACGTCAGCGATGCGGCAGTGTCTTTAGAAGTCTTGGCGGGAAGAGATGATTTAGACATGACCTCTTCGTTTAAACCAGTCGAAAAATATTCGAGTCTTTTAAAAGGCGATCTAAAAGGCAAACGTTTTGGAATCATCACCAATGTGACCAACGCGATCCAAAATAAGAACACCACAACTCAATTCAATAACTTATGCGAAAAACTAAAAGCTCAAGGCGCCATCGTCTCTGAGATCACATTAAACGAAGACCTAATGAAGGCCATGTTGCCTACCTATTATGTCATCGCCAATGCGGAAGCTACGGCCAATCATTCGAATTTGGACTCACTTAGATTTGGGGTCCAGTTGGAAGGCAAAGACAATGAAGAAGTCATGATTGCCTCTAGAACGGCTGGTTTTGGACCTCTTCTAAGAAAACGCTTCGTCATAGGATCTTATGCCTTGTTTACTGAAAACCAAGACCTTATCTTTAGAAAAGCTCAAAAAGTAAGACGCTTGATTGTAGAAGACGTTAAGAAAGCACTGTCTGAAGTCGATTGTTTGATCGCACCTGCCAGTGGTAATGGGGCACCTTTGATTGAAGATACCCAAATCGATCAGTTGTCTTCAGAGTATCTCGTCGCAGAAAACTTCATGGCTTTAGGAAACTTCTCAGGTTATCCTAGTATGACCTTGCCTTTTGGTTTTGATGGGGTCTTACCATTAGGTGTAAACCTTACCTGTAAACCTTTTGAGGAGAGATTGATGTTGGATCTTGCGAAAGGGATAGAAGACCTTACTCAATTGAATGATCTGATCTGTGAGGTAAAACCATGAACTATGAAACAGTCATAGGAATAGAGATCCATTGTGAACTCAAAACGAAATCAAAGATGTTTTCTGGAGCGCCTGTCAGTTATGGGGCTCAACCCAATACATGCGTCAATGAGATCGATTTAGGCCATCCTGGAACCTTACCTTCACTTAATAAAGAAGCAGTACGTAAAGCTCTACAAGCCTGTATGGCCTTGAATCTCAAGATAGATCCTTTGATTAGGTTTGATCGTAAGAACTATTACTATGCGGATCTTCCTAAGGGATTTCAGATCACCCAACAATTCCATCCGATAGGATCTTCAGGTTATATCGATATCGACACTGCTGAAGGACCGTTAAGAGTAAGGATCAATCGACTTCATATGGAAGAAGATACTGCCAAACAATATCACGTTGAGGAAGAATCTTGGATAGACTTCAATCGTGCAGGTACTCCTTTGGTTGAGATCGTATCCGAAGCAGATATGCGTTCAGCTTCTCAAGCCATGGCCTATGTCGATAAGCTCAGAAACATTCTAATGTATCTTGATGTTACCGACGGGAAGATGGAAGAAGGATCTTTACGTTGTGACATCAATATCTCACTAAGACCTGAAGGCACTGAAGCTTTTGGGACAAAGACAGAAATCAAAAACATCAACTCCATTTCCAACATCGAAAAAGCCGTCTCTTCTGAGATCATTCGTCAAAAAGCTCTTTTAGAAGCTGGAAAAGAAGTTCAACAAGCCACCCGTCGATATGACGATGTCGCAAAAGATACCGTCATGATGCGTCTAAAGGAAGGTTCAGTCGATTATAAATACTTCCCTGAACCAAATATCCCTCCGATCCAACTCTCTCAAGTGTGGATTGATGAGATCAGAAACTCTTTGCCTGAGCTTCCTGAAGCCAGAGCTCTCAGGTATAAAACCTTAGGTCTTAACGAATACGACATCAAACAACTCGTTCAAAATAAAGCCTTATCAGATTTCTTCGATGCCTTGATCCCTTCGATCAAAAACGTTAAACTCGCAGCCAATTGGTGTTGTGGAGACATACTAAGTGCGCTTAGCCAAAAACAATTGGAAGAGAAAAATTATCAACTCAAGCTCTCTGAACTCAGAGAAATGATCAATGCCTTACACGATCAAGCCATCTCCTCTAAACAAGCGAAAGACATCTTCCCTCATCTATTAAAAGGTGAAAACTATGCCTCTATCGTCGATGAACTTAAGATCGTGATGGTTTCTGAACATTCCAGTCTATTAAAATTGGTTGAAGAAACTCTAGATGAGAATCCTCAATCGATCCTAGATTATCATGGAGGAAAAGACCGTGCTTTAGGTTTCTTAGTCGGTCAATTGATGAAGAAATCTAAAGGCCAAGCCAATCCAGCCATAAGTAACCAACTCTTGAAAACAGAATTGGATAAACGAAAACCCTAAAGTGAGGTATAATAAAGACATCCTATGAAAATAAATACACCAAAAACAAACAAACCCAAACGAAAGATCAGTCTCGGTGGTTGGGTCCTCATCTTCAGTCTTGCAGTTGTCTTCGTCTTCGGATCGATCTTTGCGCTCATTATGTTTAATGCGCTCAGTGAGACCGGAAAGACAGTAGAAGGCAATCGTTTTCAACTAGAACTCAATCCTAGAATCGAAACAGCTAAGGTCACTGAAATTAAGACCGCAATTGACGCACAGATAAGTACCGTTAAAAGCAGTATCAACTTAAAATCAGCCACCTTAAGAATCATGGTTCAATTGAAACCTGAACTGACAGACGAAGAGCTTCAAGCTGCGATCTTATCGATCAAAGACCTTATCAATGCAAGTTTGCCGATTGCCACCTATTTTACCTCGACTCCAGACATCAAGATGTATGATTTAGAGATTCATTTCTATAATTCATTAGAAACTGTTAGTACTGAAACTTTTACTTATCATTATTTCATCCTATCAAAAAACGCCATGATGTTGGATTGGAAGATTCAAGAAGTATCTACGCCTGTGAATCCTGAATTGGCTGCTGAACTAAAAGCCATTTTAGAAGAGAAATCAAATCAATAAGGAACCCCATGAATAAAAACGAAATCATATCTGTAGCCGCCATGGATTATAATGAACAAGCCTATGCGGTGTGCAAACATGAGGGTTTTGTTGTATTTGTAAAAGATCTAATGATCGGAGAAGTCGCAGAAGTTCGACTCGAAAAGGTCAGTGAACGACATGCCTATGCGCGTATCGTCACGATGGTCAATGCCAGTAAAGATCGCGTCGAACCTCGTTGTCCGATCGCTTATAAATGTGGTGGTTGTCAGATCCAACACATGAATGCTCAAGCTCAACTCGACTTTAAGAAGATGCATGTCCAAAGTCTTTTTAAACGTAATCTCGCCATGGATATCAATCCTAAAATCCATGGGATGGAAGATCCTTGGTTTTATAGAAATAAGACACAAGTTCCTTTTGAGATCACAAAAAGAACCATCGACTATGGTTTTTATAGAGCACATACTCACGATATCTTGCCTTTTAGCACTTGTTATATCCAATCAGATGACAGTAATTCGATTCTTTTAGACATCAAACGTTTCTATGACGCCAATGCGATCAAGCCTGCAGGCTTAAGAACGGTTCTCGTTAAGAAGGCTTTCTCAACTGGAGAATTGATGGTTGTCTTTGTCTGTAGAAGAGACAGTTTACCTTCTCAAAAACAATTGGTTGAAGAACTCCAAGCGAATCACCCAATGATCAAATCCATCGTCATCAACGTCAATGATCGTGAAGACAATGTGATCTTAGGTGATCGATATATTCCATTAACGACACAAAGCGTTATTACAGATACTTTAAGCGGACTCAAATTTGAGATCTCCGCGGCTTCTTTCTTCCAAGTCAATCCTAAACAAGCCGAGATCCTTTATGAATCAGCGCTTAAGATGGCTAAACTAAAAGCTACAGATACTGTGCTTGATCTCTATTGTGGTATAGGCACTATCGCCTTACTCGCAGCTCAAAAAGCTAAAGCCGTCATCGGTGTAGAAGTCGTACAGGATGCGATCGAAGACGCTAAACGCAATGCAACATTAAACGGTGTAAATAACGTAGAATGGATCAAAGCGGATGCGGGAGTCGCCGTAAAAGGACTTATCGAATCTAAACGTAAGATCAATCTCGTCGTCGTAGATCCACCTCGAAAAGGACTCGATGAGACAACTCGTAATGCGATCATCGAACTCAAAGCACCTAAAGTCATCTATGTTTCTTGTGATCCAGGAACCCTCGTTAGAGATCTTAAGATACTTCAAGAACACTATAAGATCGAAGATGTGGAACTCACTGATATGTTTCCTCAGACCATCCACGTAGAGACTGTGGTTCTTTTGACTAAAATTTAAACTGATACTATAGAATATTGCCATGGTTAAACGATGAAACTAATTTGAGAGGATATTTTTATGAATATTAAATTGGTTAAACTGTCCTATGAATATAAACAACACTTAATTGATATGATGGATGAATGGCTTGCTGTTGAGCAAGATTTTTCTCCATACATGATTAGAAGAAATGATTACCATAATTTTGATTATTACCTTGAGAACTTAGAAATCAAAGAGGCAACTGCTGATCGTGTTCCCGACTCCACATTTTTTTGTTTGGATTTAGATAGAAATATATTTGTTGGTGCTATCAATATCAGACATACCCTGAATCAAAGCTTGCTTAATACTGGCGGGCACATCGGTGATGGAGTTCGTCCTAGTGAGCGGCGAAAAGGGTATGCTACCAATATGATTAAGTTGGGACTTGAGGAGTGTAGAAAACTCGGTATCGAAAAAGTACTCATAACTTGCGACAAAAGCAACATCGGTTCAGCCAAGTCCATTATCAATAATGGTGGAGTTCTAGAAAATGAAGTTATCGAAGATGGAGTAGTTGAGCAAAGATATTGGATTACTCTTGTCAAATAAATGATGAGTATTTAACTTTTAGTATTTGAAAAAATCGTGTATTCTTACACTGTGAAAATAATAAAAGGAGGACTATTTATGTTATTTATGTTAGTGGTTAAGGCATCTAAGAATTCAGAAGGGGATAATCTTTCTAGACCTGATCTTGAAGAAGCGATGGATAAATATAATGATGATCTAGTAGAAGCTGGTATTAGGGTCATGGCGAAAGGTCTACACCCAAGTTCAAACGCTTATCGACTTAATTTTCCTGAACACAATGGGAAACCAGTAGTTACGGAAGGTCCTTTTTTAGATTCTAATGATCTGATTGCGGGCTTTATTTTAATCGATGTTGAATCAAAAGAAGAAGCACTTAAATGGGCTTTAAGAATGCCTGATCCTATGGGCTTTGGAGAAGGTCAAATCGACTTAAGACAAGTCTATTAGTAAACGATAATGGACTTTTATTCGATATACTTATTTAAAAGTAATTTGAGGAGGACCTATGACTTTACATCCCATCGATAACGAACTTTCAAGACTAAAGATCGGTCAACCTGCATCAAGAGCGTTAGCCTCTATTCAAGTCACTTGTCTAAGTGATCTTTTAAATTTGACTGAAAAGCAACTCTTGTCGCTTCATGGTTTTGGGCCAAGAACTTTAATGATTTTAAAAGAAGCCCTACAAAAAGAAGGTTTGAGTTTAATGAAGAATGACTAAATATCCTACAGTGTGTATAGAATCACTTACAGAACAAAATAGACAATTGGCCAAAAATCATTTTTCTTTATGTATCCCTCTAGCTTTTGAACTTGAGGGGCTAGGTGATCTAAAGTCTGTAATCACTAACGAGATAACTTTTAAACAACGCTTGATCGATGAAAGTCTTGAATCAAATGCCTCTACTAGTTTTCTTATAGCAAAGATCCAAAATGAAGTGGTAGGTGCGATCTCCATTGGTCCATGTGGAAAAGAAATTATGGAGTGTACTCATCAAGAATGGGCAACACTAAAGGAAGTCGGAAGTTTATACGTTCATCCACAGTTTCAGAATCAGGGGATAGGATCACTTTTGATTCATGTAGCTGTGAAAAAGCTGGATGAGCAGGGGATCGATGAATTTTGTCTAGATAGTGGTTATCAACACGCTCAAAAGAAATGGCGCCGAAAATTTGGAGAACCCACAATGATCGTCAAAGACTATTGGGGCAAAGGTCTAGATCATAGGATATGGCGCATCAAATTAAAAGATATCCTTATGTAACACCGAAAGGTGTTTTTATTTCATTGTTCTTGACTAAGCAAAATGTGAGTTCTATAATATGAACATATGAACAAGTGTTCATATGATAAGGAACTCAAACTATGACCCAACAAACAGAAATCCTAAAATGTGATTGTAATGTTATCCATCAAGAAGTGGTTGATTTAGTAAGAACGACCATGCCTTCTCAAGATAAACTTCAAGAACTATCTCAATTGTTCAAGGTGTTTGGAGATCCAACTCGCTTAAAAATATTATCTGCCTTATTTAAATCTGAGATGTGTGTTTGCGATATGGCTACACTTTTCAATATGACCCAATCTTCGATCTCTCATCAACTCAGTGTGCTTAAACAAGCTCGTTTGGTCAATTATCATAGAGAAGGTAAAGTCGTTTACTATGGCCTAGATGATCAACACATTCAACAGATATTTGATCAAGGTTATCTTCATATTCAAGAAAGATAAGGATAAAATTATGTCTAAAAATACCAAGACCATCTTTCTAGATGGGCTAGATTGTGCCAATTGTGCACTAAAAATAGAGAATGCGGTTAAAGATATCGATGGGATCACCCATGCTAGCTTAGATTTTACGACTCAGAAATTGAAATTTGAGTTTAGTGATGAATCCATGAGTGACGCGTTGATTAAGCAAGTCTCTGAACTTACTTTAAAGATTGAACCAGATGTTCGTTTTCTCGTGGAGGATGAGCCTCAACAGAAACCGCAATTGCTTAAGAAAAATATTGGTTTAATACTAGGCGCAATATTGTTTGGATTGGCGTTGATCATAAACTCTGATTTAAACTGGATCCTATATGGATTGAGTTACATTTTTGTAGGATCTACAGTTGTTTTAAGAGCGATTAAAAATGCTTTAAAAGGAAACTTTTTCGATGAAAATTTCTTGATGAGCATCGCTACGATCGGTGCTTTTGCGATAGGACAAACAGCCGAAGGTGTAGCAGTCATGTTGTTTTATCAAGTAGGTGAGTTCTTTCAAAGCCAAGCTCTGGATCATTCTCGTAAATCAATTGCTCGTTTAATGGATATTCGTCCAGATTATGCCAACATCGAAAGTTCTGATGGTCTAATCAAGGTATCTCCATTAAGCGTCAGAATCAACGATATCATTACGATCAAGCCTGGAGAGAAAGTGCCTTTGGATGGCATCGTCATCGAAGGGAAGTCATTTTTAGATACATCTTCGATTACTGGTGAATCTCTCCCAAAAGAAATCTCCATCGATCAAGAGATATACTCTGGGACCATCAATAAGACAGGTCTTCTTAAGGTGAAAGTAACTAAATTATTTGGAGATTCAACGGTGTCTAAGATCTTGGATCTGGTTGAAAATGCGAGCTCGAAGAAAGCACCTACTGAACAGTTCATTACTCGTTTCGCACGTGTATATACACCTATTGTCGTAATTATTGCTTTGGGTCTTGCGCTAATACCTCCTTTGTTTATCCCAGGAATGCCTTTTGAGGATTGGATCTATCGAGCTCTGGTTTTCTTAGTCGTATCTTGCCCATGTGCTTTGGTCATCTCTATTCCATTAGGATACTTTGGTGGAATTGGAGCTGCGTCTAAACACGGAATCTTGATGAAGGGCAGTAATTATCTAGAAGCTTTAAAAGATGTCGATACTGTGGTCTTTGATAAAACGGGGACCTTGACTCAAGGCCATTTCTCGCTTACGCAAATCATATGTGCTCCTGGATTTAGTGAGAGAGAAGTTTTAGAAGCTGCAGCTTACGCTGAAAGCCATTCAAATCATCCTTTAGCGGCTTCAGTGCTTAAAGCGTATGGGGATATCGATGAAAAACTGATCTTATCGGTAGAAGAACTGGCTGGATTAGGCATCAGTGTAAAAACGAAAACGAAGTCGATCATCGCGGGTAATGAAAAGCTTATGAATCAATTCGGTTTTGATGTTTTTGCGAAGGATGAGATGAAAACATCGATCCATATCGCCATCAACGGGAAATACGCAGGTGTCTTATTGGTAGAAGATGAACTAAAAAACGATGCTAAAAAAACGATACATAAGCTCTTTGCTTTGGGTGTAAAAAGAATCGTAATGTTGACAGGAGATAGTGAACAGATCGGAAAGAAGATCGCATTAGATTTAGGCATTACTGAAGTTTATACGGAATTATTACCCTCTGATAAAGTCGATCAAGTCAATCGTCTACAAAATGAAATCATCTCTAAAGGAAAACTTGTTTTTGTGGGAGATGGGATCAATGATGCGCCAGTGTTGATGACTGCAGATATAGGGATCGCTATGGGTGCTTTAGGATCAGATGCTGCGATTGAAGCAGCTGATATAGTACTAATGACCGATGAACCATCTAAAATAAGCACAGCGATCCAATTGTCTCGTTTTACTCAACGAATCGTTCTTCAAAATATCTTCTTTGCTTTTGCGGTAAAAGGTCTTGTCTTAGGTTTAGGTGCATTTGGTTTGGCGAGTATGTGGGAAGCAGTTTTCGCTGATGTAGGAGTTGCCTTATTGGCTGTATTCAATGCACTTAGGATCTTGAATAGAAAAATAGATTAGATATTAGGCCACTTGAAATCAAGTGGCTTTTGTTTACTAAATTGCTATAATTAAGAGGATACAGAAGAGGTAATCTATGGCATCAAAATATATAGCGTTGAGCTTTGATGATGGGACACCCAATGATGAAAGATTGGTGCCTTTACTCAATAAATACGGAATCAAAGCGACTTTTCATCTTAATGCAGGACTGATCCCTATGGATGATGAAGTAAGCGAATGGAATCGTTTACCGTTATCACGTCTAGAACATCTTTATGTTGGTCATGAAGTAGCAGCCCATAGCTATTCTCATCCAGATCTAAGAGATCTTATCGAAGAAGAGATCCTAGATGAATTGATCATGGATTTTAAAATACTGGATGTCTGTTTCAAACAAAAAACTTTAGGTTTTGCCTATCCTTTTGGGACTTTTGATGAACGTGTGATACAACAACTCCATCTTAGTCCAGCACTTTACGCCAGAACGATAAGAGATACCCACCAATTCAATAAACCTCAAGATCTTTATCTGCTTGATCCAACGTGTCATATGAGTACTCCTGACTTGTTTGAGTTGACTCAAAAATTCATCGATGAGAAAAGCAATGAGCCTCTTTTCTTCTTGATCTGGGGACATTCTTATGAACTTAATACTGTTCAAGATTGGGAACGATTTGAGTCCTTTCTAAAAATAATTTCTGAAGAAGAAAGCATCGTTTCAGGAAGCATACTAGAGTGTCTACGTTTGATGAACTTGTGTTCATAATAGAAAGCATGAACATAGGGTCAAAAAAAGGCTCATGATATAATTGTGGAATGTTATTGAAAGGAAATCCTTATGAACCAAACAAATCAGATTCCAGTAAATATTGATGAATATATCCATCAATTTCCTGAACATCTTCAAGAAAGAATGAAGATCATACGTCGTCTTATCAACGAAACAGCGCCTGAATCCAACGAAAGAATGGCTTATGGGATGCCTACCTTTTACCTCTATGGCAATCTCATCCATTTCGCATGTTTTACCAATCATATAGGAATTTTTCCAGGTTCTAGTGGTGTTGAACACTTTCTTCCTGAACTAACACAATATAAGACCTCAAAAGGAACGATACAGATTCCTCATACATTGGACTTACCTTTAAATTTGATTAAACGCATCGTAGAATTTAGGATCGAAGAGAATGTATTGGAAGGGAAGCTTAAGAAGAAAAATAAAAATGTTTGATTTAAAGAAGCGCTTAAATGAAATCAAACTGATGATACCTACTTTGTATTTTGCGATGAAACACAAAGATACACCTATACTGCCGAAAATCTTGGCAGCTTTTACGGTTGCTTATGCCTTATCCCCGATTGATCTGATTCCAGATTTCATACCTTTTATAGGATACTTAGATGATGCCTTGATCTTACCAGTACTAGCGACCTTGACCATAAAATTTATCCCTAAACCAGTCATGGAAGAATGCAAGATCCTGGCTCAAAACGTATGGGACTCGGAAAACAAAAACAAGTGGATTTATGCCTTACCTATCCTATTCATTTATATTCTTGTGATACTTTGGATAATTTCTCTCATATTTTCATAACCATTACATTTATTTACAGTAAAACTTTAAATTTCTTTCAAAATCGTTTGTTAAAATATTGACATATCACTTGTCCACCTTTATAGTTGAGTTATATTTTCAGGCCAACGCGCCAGTGAGGACAAAATATGGAAAGAGTGTACAACTTCTCGGCAGGTCCTTCGATCTTGCCAACCCCCGTATTGCTGAAGATCCAGGCAGAACTTTTGGATTACCAGGGATCTGGGCAATCCGTTATGGAGATGAGTCACCGATCCGAAGACTTCATCAAAATCGCGGATACAGCAGAAGTCGATCTTAGAGAGTTATTGGCTATCCCAGCTAACTATAAGGTCTTGTTTTTACAAGGTGGGGCATCGCTTCAGTTTACGATGATCCCTATGAATTTGATGTCTAAACATAAGAAAGCTGATTTTATCAATACTGGAGAATGGTCTAAGAAAGCTGCTTTGGAAGCAAAACGTTATGGAGAAGTAAGAATCGTAGCGTCTTCTGAAGATAAGAATTTTAACTATATCCCTAACTTTAGTGCCAGTGATTTTTCAAGTGATGCAGACTATATCCACTATGTTTCCAATAACACCATTTTCGGAACCCGTTTGGTTAAGTTTCCTGAAGTCAAAGATAAGGTTTTGGTCTGTGATATGAGTTCTGATATTCTATCAAAGCCTATCGATGTGTCTAAATTTGGTCTTATTTTCGCAGGTGCTCAAAAGAATATGGGTATCGCTGGATTAACTGTGGTAATCATTCGTGATGATCTATTGGGACTAGTCCCTAATCTTCCCCCAATGTTGGATTTTAAAGTCCAAGCTGATAATGCCTCTATGTATAATACGCCTTCTTGTTTCAGTATCTATGTGGCTGGTTTAGTATTTAAATGGCTCAAAGAACTTGGTGGATTAAAAGAGATCGAAAAGATCAATGAAGCCAAAGCTAAGCTTCTTTATGATTATCTTGATCAAAGCTCTTTCTTCGCTCCTACGATCTCAAATCCAAAAGACAGATCCATTATGAACCTCTGCTTCTTATCTGCCTCTAAAGAAAGCGATGCGGCCTTCGTTAAATATGCGACCCAAAAAGGTCTTGTGAACTTAAAAGGTCATCGTTCAGTTGGTGGTATGAGAGCTTCTTTGTATAATGGGATGCCACTAGAAGGTGTCATTGAATTGATTCGCGTCATGAGCGAATTTGAAGGACTACAGGCTTAATTATGTTTAAAATAAAAACACTGAATGATATTGCCCCAGAAGGTCTAGAACTCTTAAACGCTAACTATGCGATAAGCACATCTGAAGATCCTGATGGGATCTTGGTTAGAAGTGCCAATCTATTAGAGCTTCCTTTTGAACCAAGTTTAAAAGCCATTGCGAGAGCTGGTGTAGGGGTAAATAATATCCCTATAGAACGCGCAGCTCAAGCAGGTATCGTAGTCTTCAATACTCCAGGTGCTAACGCCAATGCGGTCAAAGAGATCGTCTTAGCGGCTTTACTCATCTCATCTCGTGAAATCCCATCCTCTATTGAATGGACTAAAACCTTACTCGATAAAGGTAAAGATATTCCTAAGTTGGTAGAGGCAGGTAAATCTAATTTTACAGGACCTGAGCTTAAAGGAAAGACCTTAGGTGTCATTGGTTTAGGTGCAGTAGGGGTCTTGGTCGCCAATGCGGCCAATAGTTTAGGGATGACTGTTCTAGGCTATGATCCTTATATCTCCGTCGATAGTGCGTGGGGTTTATCTAGAAGTGTTAAGAGGTCATTATCTTATGATGAGATCTTTGCAGCCTCTGATTATTTGACCCTACATGTGCCTTTCGTCGATGAAACAAAAAATCTCATTAACGAGAAAACGATCGCAAAAATGAAGACAGGAGTCCGTATACTTAATTTCGCAAGAGGCGAATTGATCAATGATAGCGCCATAAGCGAAGCTCTTGATCAAGGTAAAGTCGCTAAATATGTCACAGACTTTCCTAATGAAGATGTCTTAAAGATGAAAAATACGATTGCGATCCCGCACTTAGGTGCATCAACCCCTGAGTCAGAAGTCAATTGTGCTATGATGGCAGTAAGAGAGATCAGCGATTATCTAGATAACGGAAACATAAAAAACTCTGTTAATTATCCAGATTGCGATATGGGACTATGTCACAGTGATGCGCGTATCGCCTTCAATCATCAAAATATTCCTGGCATGGTTTCTGCGATCACCACGGTCTTAGGTGAACATAAACTCAACATAGCCTCTATGCAGAATATGTCAAAGAAGACTTGGGCTTATACCTTGGTCGATGTGGATGGTTTGATCTCCGATGAGATTGTTGAAAACTTAAATAAGATCACAGGTGTCGTCAAAGTACGTGTCTTAAAGGGTTTTGTTAATTAGTTTACCTCAACTTAGAAAGGTCGATGAATATGATTTATACATGGTTTTTAAGTCTTAATCCAGTTTGGCAAGCCTTGATTGGAACTACCTTTACATGGGGGGTTACAGCCTTAGGTGCGGCGATGGTTTTCTTCTTTAAAGAAATAAAAAGAACTGTTTTGAATGCGATGCTTGGTTTTGCTGCAGGAGTCATGATTGCGGCTTCGTTTTGGTCTTTGTTAGCCCCAGCCATTGAGATGGCAGAAGCTGAAGGTATTCCAGGATGGTTGCCAGCAACCATAGGTTTTCTTTCTGGTGGAGGCTTTTTATGGGCTGTAGATAAACTTCTGCCTCATCTACATATGTTCAATAAAGAATCAGAAGGTCCAAAAACATCCTTGTCTCGATCTATTTTACTTGTTTTAGCGATTACTTTACACAATATACCTGAAGGTTTAGCGGTTGGGGTTGCTTTTGGGGCTGCTGCTTCTGGTTATGCAGGATCCACTGTATTAGGCGCGATTGCGGTAGCCATTGGGATCGGAATTCAGAATTTTCCTGAAGGTGCGGCTGTCAGTGTCCCGCTTCGTCGAGAGGGCTTATCCCGATGGAAATCCTTTGTATATGGTCAAGCCTCAGGTTTAGTGGAACCCATTGCTGGGGTCCTAGGTGCATTACTGGTCATCAGTATGAAGCCTATATTGCCTTATGCTTTGGCTTTTGCGGCAGGGGCGATGATTTATGTCGTTGTTGAAGAATTGATCCCTGAAGCTCAAAATGATGAAAAGACCGATGTGGCAACCATCGGGGTTATGTTGGGTTTTGCCATTATGATGTTTCTAGATGTGGCTTTAGGTTAAGGTTGTGACCAATCGAGCTTGGCTTTATGAGCCTGACTCGATTGGTTTTTTCTTGGGATCTTATACAGGATCCCGTCTTTTAATAAACGAGCACCAGTTTGATGATAATGAAATGCGATATTTCTAGAAGTAGCTTGTTTATGGATATCCAGTACCCATTGATAATCACAGACTCTGGCTTCACTTCCGGATTCTCCTCCAACCAATACGAGTTCTATTTTATCGCTTAAATAGGGACTTAAATCAATGGCTTCTAATAAAGGCTCACAGATGATGTTTCTATGTTTAAGTGGAAGTTTAAGAAATATTGGTAAACGAAGTCTTGCCTGAAGTTCATTTTCAACAGTACATCCAACGATGACATTGTCATAACCTTCTCCCCAATCTTCAGGCAGCACTTTACCTAAACGAGCGATTCTTTTCGTAAGAAAGATGAAAGTAAGATCCTGTCTTTCTTTCATCATCTTCCAAACATCTTTTCTCCATTCATCGGCTTCTTCAACAAGAAAATCAGAACTAAAGCATGTATATACGGTTTCTCCTGATGCTATGGTAGGATTTCCTTGACGATTCTTTCGAATGGGTAAGTTAAAATTTCCGTTTTTAGTAACGATGGATGAATCTCTTTGATACTTCTCATCGATACGATAAACGTAGCAATTCAAACATCCATCAGAGATCTTGTGGCAGCCATGCCAAGGATTATAGAGAACCATACTTTCATTATAAATCAAACCATCTAAAAGGAGAACCCATGAACCAAGAAGTAAGAGAATACATCGAAAAATTTAGTATTGAAGATCAAGCTATTCTCAACGAACTAAGAAGAACCATACTAGATCATCTACCCTTAGGTTTCGAAGAAACACTAACTTATGGGATGATCGGCTATGTGGTGCCTCACTCACTCTATCCTAAAGGATATCATGTGGATCCTTCTTTACCATTAGGCTTTATGGCTCTCGCAAAACAAAAACATTCTTATAACTTCTATCATATGGGACTCTATGGAGATCCTCAGTTGATGAGTTGGTTTAAGATAAACTATGAAGCTCAGTATGGGAGACTTGATCATGGGAAATCATGTCTTAGGTTTAAGTCGAAAGAAAAGATCCCTTTTGATTTGATAGGGATCTTGGTTGAAAAAATCAGTGTTCAGGATTATATCTTAGCCTATGAATCTAATTTAATGAGTCGGAAATGATCTTATAATAATCGTTTTCCAAGAATTTTGCGGAATAATAGAATTTCGCATTAACGGTCTTGATCATAGAATCGACGTAAGCTTGATTCTCTACGACACCTTGATTATAGGTGAAGACTTTCGTTTTCGCATTGTATCGACCAGCACGTGTGATGAAACTACGATCTAAGAAGATAACCAAAGGTTCAGTATTACTGAAAATATCGCTGCCCATGTATAAACGAGAGTCGTATTTGATACCCATGAGATTGTTTATCGTAGGCAATATGTCTAGACTAGAGACTGGTTTCGTTATGGTTTCGCCTTTCATCTTAGAGTTATAGATGATCAACGCACTACGATAAAGCTCAAATGTACGATCGATGGCGACCCCATTGTTTAACTCTTTAAACATGTCATCTTTAAGGTAGTAAGGATAATGGTCAGCACTTAATACGATCAAAGTATTATCAAGCTTTCCAGCCTTTTCAAGTTCTTCAATCATGTATTTCAAAGCGCGGTCAAGTTCGATTTGAGTCGCTAGATAACCTTGGACATATTCTGAATAAGGAAGATCTTTAACCAAATCACGATTCTTAGAGGCCATCGTATTGCCTCTCCAAGTGTAATTAGGATGACCCGAGACGGTCATATAGTAGACGTGGAACTTATCTTCATTGATGTATTTAGGTAAGGTTTCTTCCATCATTGTGATGTCTGATTGAGGCCATGTGCCAGTATTGGTCAAGCCATTCCCAACTCCCATATAGGTATATCCTAAATTAGGATGAGATAGATGACGATTATAGTAGGTATATGTATGGTCATGGAAAGCGAAGGTCGTATAATCGAGATCTTTAAGTTGGTGACCTAAGACAAAGCCCATATCATTGGTTGAGGATTCAGATAGACTCCAAACACCTGACTTAGGTATCATCCCTGTAAACTGGACATATTCGCCATCTGAGGTAGATACGCCCCAAATTGGATTATAGAAGTTGGTAAAGTAATACCCTTCATGAACGAGCTTATACAGGGTAGGGGTAACATCTTGACGAACCGCATAATGAGAGAATGATTCAGCAGTGATCAAGATCAAGTTATAGTCTTTATAAAGACCTGTATGAGAATTCTGTTTAGTGGCAGATCTTGTAGAATAGTATTCATGCATAGATATAAGCAATTTATTGGTCGTATTAGCGATTAATGTGTCAAAAGGAATATCTAGCTTATTGTATAGAAGTGGATCCACAGGATCTGGATCAGGATCCGGATCAGGATCGACATCATCAGGTTCTCGTGTTGCGTTGACTAGTCCAATACTTTCTCGAACCAAACGAGTTACATCTACCGTAAACGAAGTTAAAACCCCAAGGGTCTTCACCGAAGCGATGACTTCTGGATGATAGACGTAGGCATCATAGGTTAAATCATCTTTACTTCTCATTGTGATTTGGATCACTGTAGATCCATACAAGACCACAAAGACCATCAAACCAATAAGGACTTGTTTTAAAGGAAGTCGTGTGGCACTTAACTTCTTTCTGAAGATAAACAAGATCCCAAATGGAAGGAAGTAGAAGAATAACACGTTTAAGTTTTCTTGGATCAAAGTGATGATTTCTCGATAATAGCTTCCTGCCATCATTCCCGCTCTTAAGAATGAATAGGCAATGAAGAACGTATTGAAAAAATAGTAGTAATAGACTTGAGCCCCTAAGATAAAGGTCAAGAGAAAAGTAAACACAAAAAAGGCGCTTCTTGTGTACTTTATGGATAAGGTAACTACGGTCAATAGTAAGGCATACCATAGATTAAATACAAAGGGTATCAAATCAAACGAGTTATTTAGAGTAAAGATCCTTAAGAGGATCTCGAAATAACACAAGAGTCCGAGATAAAGCAAATAATAGAGGATGGGTTTTTTAATGTGGATCTTTTTCATTTCATGTTCTCTTTGATGAAGTTTAGTACTTGATCTTCATAATCTTTCTGATTTAAAGGATAAGTCAAGGCATGATAAGCATTCTCATACTGGACAAGTTTCTTAGGACAGGCTAGGGCCTCATAAAGATCATTACTCATAGGATGAGGCACAAACATATCTTTAAGGCCATGGATGATCAAAGTAGGTACTTGGATCAAAGAGGCATATTCAATAGGAGATGCTTCTTTAAAGCTAAATCCCAAAATCATTTTACACCATAAAGACCCTAGTGGAAGCATCGGATAGATAGGGAGATGGAAGATTTCTTTAAATTGACGTTTGAATTGTCGATTAAGATCTGAGAATCCTGAATCATCGACGATGATCTTAACTTGCTCAGGACAATTGTTTCCTGCCAAATTAAGCACTGTAGATCCTCCTAAAGATACCCCATGAAGAATGACAGGTAAGTTCTTTCCTAGTTTATCATTCATAAACGAGATCCATTGTCTAGTGTCATCCTTTTCTAACCATCCAAAACCTAAGTATTTACCTTCGCTTTGACCATGAGCACGCATATCGACACATAAGATATCGACATCTAGATGATCGCGATAAAGTTTCGCAAACATCGACATATCTTCAGCTCTTGATGTATACCCATGATGAAGTATCACCAATGCTTTAGGATCCTTGGTTGGAAGATAATACGCATGAAGCTTGAGCCCATCTTTACTGATCATGAAAAGATCTTGAGGTTTCTGTTCAAAGAACCAAGGTTTAGTTTTACCAAAGGCACTAAAATCGACATTTTTTAGATCTTTGCTTCTTCTGATCCATTTCTTCTTCATACGTGAGAATCCAAGCATGAAAAAGATATAACTTGAAATCAAACTTAAGATGATTAGGATGGATAAGCAGAGTGCGAAAACCCACAGTAAATCTTTCATAATGATATAATACCACTATAAAGAAATAAACTTACCCAAAAATGATCGATAAAACCCTATTAAATCTCATCGAAAGCCAAGAATTTGGAGAACCTGAAGTCCTATGTGAAAGGGATGCCCAATTGGCTCAACAACTCTTAAACAATCATCCTGTAAAAATCAAAGAAGATGCCTTTTTAGTGATGGCTGCAGCGAACTTGATCAATGCCTATGTGAAACAAGTCAAAGATCCCCATGATGAATTCTCGTATGACTTTAAATTAAGGGTCTCTGATTTAACCGAAGAGTGGATCAAGACTCCAATAGATGGAATTAAAGTAAGTCGTTTTAAAGAAGTTACCTACATCGATATAGAACCTTTACAGTTTAGTTTTCATCATCTACAAAAAGAACCTTCTTTATCCCAATCTCTCATCGAAGACCCTTGGGTTAAGCTAAGACTACAACCTTTCGCTAAGAGAATTCTATTAAGTGCCATCCATAACTACAACGTATGCGATGAATCTATGGCCCTTCAACTGAAAGCCTTATCGGATATCACACGTCTACAGATCTATAATCAAGCCAAAACGAATGAAGTATGTGCTTGTGATTTGATCAAGAAATACAACCTAACTCAACCTACCTTATCCTTTCATATGAAACAATTGGTAGCTTGTGGTTTACTTTATCCCCGTAAAGATGGGAAATGGGTCAAATATAGACTTAACTATTTTGCTCATCTTAAACTAAAACAACAATTAAGCGATTAGACTTGTATTCTGACATAAAAGGTTTATCATATAGATAGTTATCTATATAAGGAGACCTTATGAACGTTTTATATGATGCGATCTTAAAAATGACCTGGCTAAGCGATGGAATCGCTTGGATTTTAACTCAATTTGGTTTACAGATGGATCAGCCTTTGGTGATCAGTCTTCATTACTTTATCTATGACACGATCAAGATCTTTATCTTATTGAGTGTGCTTATTTATACGATCTCCTATATCCAAAGTTATTTTCCACCTGAACGTACACGTAAGATCTTAGGTCGATTCAATGGGTTTTTCGCTCGTATATTGGCGGCTCTATTAGGAACAATAACCCCGTTTTGCTCATGCTCATCTATCCCATTGTTTATAGGGTTTACGAAGGCAGGACTTAATGTAGGTGTAACCTTTTCATTCTTGATTTCTTCTCCTTTGGTAGATTTAGCGTCTGTCTTTCTACTGATGAGTGTCTTTAATCCTAAGGTAGCCATAGCGTATGTCTCAGTAGGATTATTACTCGCAGTCATTGGTGGAACTTTGATCTCATGGCTTAAAATGGAACGCTATGTGGAACCCTTTGTCTTAAAAGGGGGAGTCACTGAACTAGAAGAAGAAAAGATGACCCACAAAGATCGTCATAACTTCTCAAAAGATCAAGTTATGGATATCGTACGTAAGGTATGGATCTATATCCTAGTTGGGGTATTGATTGGAGCCTTGATCCATGATTGGATACCAGCGTCTTGGATACAAGCAGTCTTAGGTGAAGATAAGTGGTATTCTGTGCCTTTAGCGGTCTTAGTTGGGGTGCCTATGTATGCAGATATCTTTGGGACCTTACCGATCGCAGAGGCTTTGGTTTCTCAAGGCGTAGGCTTAGGTACCGTTTTAGCCTTCATGATGGCGGTAACGACCTTATCCTTGCCTTCCATCATTCTACTTAAAAAAGTCGTGAAGAAAGAACTCTTGATCCTCTTTGTAGTCTATTGTACGATTGGGATCATGATCATCGGATACGTGTTCAATGCCATACAAGGCATTCTAATTTAGGAGGAACATATGATTATAAAAATTTTAGGAAGTGGATGTCCAAATTGCTTACGTCTAGAAGAAAACACTCGTACAGCTTTAAAAAATTTAGGGATAGAAGCTGAGATAATTAAAGTCAAAGACTATAATGAGATCTCTCAATATGGAATCATGAGGACTCCTGGTGTCGTTATTGACGAGAAGGTAGTTTCATATGGAAAAGTATTGAATGTCCAAGAAGTTATGGCTCTATTAAATAAACCAGGTCACATAAGACTTTAGCACTTGTTTAGGTTTGTTTGATACAATTAAACTATGAAAAGAAATAAGCAACAATTTAAACTTTTTAGTGTCCTGCTTATTTTTTTATTGCTTATTGTGTTAGGTTTGAATTTATTTTTAGTTCAAACAGAGCCAATATCCATTTCAATCATCGATGATCAACTTTCTCAACAAGGCTATAGTGCTTCTGAGATACAAGTCATCAAAGATAATTTAAATGTAGATCAGATACTTGAGCTTTCTACAGAAAGGTATACTAAATACGCCATTGAATCTTACCTAAGTCCTCACTTCAATGAATTAAGAGATCTAGGTTATAGTGCTCAAGAAGCCAAAGATCTATCCAAGTTACCAATAGAGATCTTAATGATGATCTTAAAAGAAGATCCCAATGATCAAATCATAAAGCTTCTTCATACAGATTATTTCATCATCAGTCACTTAGCTCGATATCTACAAGAGATTCATCGTTTTCCAAATGAACAACTTAGAACCATCGTTGAGAAAGTCAATACGGATCGAGATTATGACGCTTATACGCATACATTAGAAGTAGATTTTAATCAAGAATTCTTACTGGTCAATAAGTATCATTCTCTACTTAGATCCTATGTACCACCTCACTTAATCCAAGCTAAAGGCTGTGGTAAACCTACGCTGATCGAAGAAGCAGTTCTCGCTTATAATCTCATGTGTGAAGCCATTACGAAAGAGGGGATCGGCTTATCACAGCGGTCTGCTTATCGATCTTACAGTCTTCAAAAAAGCATCTACGATAATTATTTGAAGTATTATAGTCAAGCCTATACCGATACCTTCGCAGCGCGAGCGGGTTTTTCTGAGCATCAAACTGGACTAGCGGTTGACTTATCCTCCACCAATAAAAGTTTCGCGACTTTTGAAGAGACAGATGCCTATACTTGGCTAAAAGAAAATGCGTATAAATACGGATTTATTATTCGTTATCCACAAGGTAAAGAAGACATCACAGGCTATAAATTTGAACCTTGGCATTATCGTTATGTAGGCATAAACATCGCCAAGACAATCACAGAGCTTGGGATTACTTTAGATGAGTATTGGCTTTGGATTCAAGAATGAAAACTCAGTGTATAATAAGAAAAACAGGTGAACCATGGATAAGATAACCCAACACGCAGGCGTCATTCTCTACAATAAGACCCAACTACTTAATCTAAGTTATGATGAATACTTAAAGTGGTTAAAAAAGCCAAGTTTTAAAACCGAGGTGGTTTGGATCAACATCGATGACAAGACCACCTTTCAACAAGCTCAGCCCTTGATCGATACCTATGAATTCCATCCCATTCTTTTAGAATATACCCAAGAAGAAAATCGAAGAGCTTCACTTCAGTTGATCGATGATGAACTCTTTATCGTTGCGAAGATGATGTATTACAAGCAAGAAGAATTGATCTTTGAACAGATTTCGATGATCTATCATCCAGGTCTTATCGTCACCATAGGTGAATACGAAGGAGACGTCTTTGATTCGATCAGAGATCGACTTCAAAATCCACTTGATCCAATAAGAACCAGTCAAACAGATTATCTTTTATACATCTTATTAGATCGTTTAGTCGATGCCTATTTCGATGTGATTACGGAACTTGAAGATGATGTGGAAGACTTGGAAGAACGAGTGCTTCATGTCCACGCTCAAAAGAATCTTCATGAGATAAGAGTTCTAAAAAGAGATCTCTTGTATATGCATAAACACATATGGCCATTAAGAGATGTCCTCTCAAGACTTTCTCATGGGGAACAGAAGATCACCCAAGAAACTCAGATCTATCTTAGAGATGTTCAAGATCATCTATATCAAGTCTTGGATTCTGTCGATACGATGAGAGAAGTCTTGTCTTCCTTAGTAGACATCTACTTATCCAATGCCTCGATCAAAATGAATGAGATCATGAAAGTCTTGACCATCATCTCGACCATCTTTATTCCTTTGACCTTCATCGTAGGCTTATATGGGATGAACTTTAAATATATGCCTGAAATCAATTGGATCTATGGTTATCCTATGGTCTTGATCCTGATGCTAAGTGTCGCTGTGGGCTTAATCATTTACTTTAAACGTAAAAAATGGTTTTAATAGATCATAAAGAAAGTCGGTAAGTCATGGTTCATTATGTAAGATTACCTTTAGAAGGCACAACCAATACCCGAGACTTAGGAGGGTATTCCACAAAAGAAGGTCACTCTACGAAGTGGCATGCTTTTCTTCGTTCAGATGATCTTTTTGATTTAACGGATAAAGATAAAAGACTTCTTGAAGACTATGGCTTAAAAACAGTCGTCGATTTAAGAAGCAGTGAAGAACTTAAACACAGACCCAGTCCTTATATAAATCATCCTCATGTGAGCTATTATAATGTCTCTCTTTTTGAAAATGCAAGTCCTTTGGTCATCGATACTTTACCTATGGATGCCCTTAAGAGTATGTATATTGAGATGATTTTATCTCATCAAGATAAAATCAAAGAAGTCTTGACCCTTATCGCAAACGCTAAAGAAGGTGCTGTACTTTTTCATTGTGCTGCTGGAAAAGATCGTACAGGTGTCATATCGATGCTTATACTGGGTTTAGTTCAAGTTCCTAGTCGAGACATCGTATCTAATTATGAAGTCAGTTTTACCAACCTAAGAAGATCTCCTTATTTTAAACAAAGAAAAGACAACATCACCCATCTTATGTATTCAAACAACTCTTATATGGAAGAGACCTTAGAGTATATAAGAGATCACTATCAAACGATAGAAGCGTATGTAAGATCCATTGGTTGTGATGATGAGCTCATCTTAAAAATAAAACAACGTTTTATTTCTAAGGAGAACTTGTGAGAAAGATGACACTAATTACGGGTGCATCCAGTGGCTTAGGTAAAGATTACACCATTGAGTACGCCAAAAGAAAACAAGATCTGATCTTGATCGCACGTCGATTGGATCGACTCGTTTTACTTCAAGAAGAACTTCAAAAAAGCTATGGGATAAATGTGTTGGTATATCAAGTCGATCTTTCAGATCCTAAACAAATCGAGAATTTTATCACCCAATTTCCCAAAGATATCTTCATCAATAGACTCATCAATAATGCAGGTTTTGGATTTCATGGAGCTTTTGAAGAATATAGTCAAGAAACTTTGTCTTCGATGGTCGAAGTCAACATCTCAGCCTTAAATCATTTGACGCATCATTTTATTCCTATGATGAAAGAAAATCATGAGGGTGAGATCTTAAATGTAGCGTCTATGGCAGCCTATACCCCTGGTCCTTTTATGGCGGAGTATTACGCCACCAAAGCCTATGTTTTATCGCTTTCGATGGCCCTTCATGAAGAACTTAAACCTTATGGGATCAAAGTATCTACGGTATGTCCTGGTCCTACAAAAACAGAATTTGGGATCGCAGCCCATTATAAACATCAAGATGGGATAGAATCAACTTTCTCAATGGATTCATTACCTGTGGTGCTCACTTCTATGAGAGCTCTTGAGAAAAACAAGAGTGTTTCTATTCCAGGTGTATCGAATAAGATTCTTCATATAATGATGAAAATCCTACCAAGAAAAGTAGGCGCTAAAGTCGTAATGAGAATACAAAAACAGAGGTTTTAGGCCTCTGTTTTAAATAGTTTCGTATTTTTAAGATATTGATAAAGCGGATAACCAAAGAGAAGGACACTGATGCTTTCTCCAATCATGACACTTAATCCATAGAATAGAAACATCGATAAATTATTAGGTCCAATCACCAAAGTCAATTCATATCCTACCACCAATCCATTCACCAGGATAGGCATCAAAAGAGATAGGATTGGGATCTTCTTATAGCGATAGTTTCTAAATTGATAGGTCAAATATGCAGCCAATAAGGTCGCTAGGCTTCCCCATAAGACATCCCAATAACCCAATAGATTAAAGCCTAATGCAGCGCCTATGAGATTAGATAAGGCACATCCTAAAGTCAAAGCCCATACTGGCCAAAAACCAAGTAAAGGTAATATCGTTAAAGCTTCAGCGATCCTAACTTGAACAGGCCCAAAAGAAGTCGCGGTCAAAACCAAGGTCAAGGTCGCATATAGGGCTGCGATCATCGTTACCCTCAGCCAAATCTTAAGTTTCTTACTCATCAGGTCTCCTTTAACTTAGGTATTGTATATAAAAGAGAAGAACAATTCAAGTCAAGAGGGTACTTAGAAGTAGTCCTTGAGAATAAACCAAGAGATAATCATCAACTATAACGCGTTTATCGCTTGCTTTGGCTTTGGTTTACCAGGGAATTCATTATAGTGTTGCTTATAATGGTATAATAAACAAAAAGGAAACTTATGGAAAAAGAACTCAAAATCGCAGTCTTAATCGATGCGGACAATGTCTCAGAAAAATATGTGCGAGTCGTCTTTGATGAAGTGCTTAATCATGGTACGGCCACTTATAAAAGAATCTATGGGGATTGGACAAAACCTCAATTCGCCAAATGGAAAGATGTCTTACTCAACTATAGTATTTCACCTATCCAACAATACGGCTATACCCAAGGCAAGAATTCAACCGATTCTGCTTTGATCATCGATGCGATGGATATTCTATATTCAGGAAATGTTGATGGTTTTTGTATCGTCTCATCAGATTCAGACTTTACACGCTTGGCTTCTCGTTTAAGAGAAGCAGGGAAGTATGTTTTAGGGATGGGTGAGAAGAAGACCCCTCAACCTTTTATCTCTGCCTGTGAAAAATTCAAATATCTGGAAGTCTTGCTTCAAGACTTTACCCCAGAAAGCAGTGATGAGAAATCTGTGAAGACATCTAAAGTAGAACTCATCGAGATCATTAAATCCATCATCAAAGAAAACAGTGATGATGATGGTTGGGCTTTTATGGGAGAAATAGGCAACTATATCTCTAAACGTAATCCTGAATTTGATACCCGTAACTATGGTTATCAAAAGCTTACTCCGTTGATCTCATCGATGAAGATCTTTGAGATACAATCAAGAAAGACCCCTAATCCAAACATCACGCATAAATACGTGAGAATCAAAGAGTGACCCTATGGCTTATTTGACGCTAAAAGATACATCACTTAAGAAATACAATTCATTGGCTCTAGAAGTCATCGCAACGAGACTTTATTTACCCTTGGATACACAAGGTCTATTGGATGTCTTAGAGCTTACCAAAGACAAAAGAAGAGTTCTTATTGGGAAAGGATGTAATATCCTTTTATCTAAAGAGAACTATGATGATTCTACAGCTTTCATCGTAACGATCATGGATGATGAACTCATCTTAAACGATACAGAACTCATCGCTGATGCGGGAGTCAACTTAAGTCGTTTGGCTTGGTTTTCACTTGAACAATCCCTTAAAGGTTATGCCTTTTTAGAAGACATCCCAGGTACAGTAGGTGGGGCACTCATCATGAATGCAGGCCAATATGAATTTAGTTTCGGTCAATTGGTCAATTGGATCGAGCTGTATGACACTGTAAGCAATCAAGTTAAAAAAATTATCCCTGATAAGGATTACTTTGGATATCGTACATCTAAAATTTCATCTACTGATGTGGTGATTAGATGTGGTCTAAAGGCTGAAAAAGGCAATGATGAGGAAACCCTTACCGCCATCTTGAAATATAAAAAAGATCGTTATCTTAAACAACCAAGACAATATCCTAATGCGGGATCCGTTTTCAAACGTCCCTATAAAGATGGACAATCTTATTATGTATGGAAATTATTCGATGAAGTTGGTTTAAGAGGATACTCGATCGGTGGGGCAGAAGTCTCCGATAAACATCCTGGCTTTATCGTTAATTTGGGTCATGCCTTGCCTCAAGATATGATCGATTTAGTTAAAGAATGTCAAGATCGCGTGAAGAAACATTTCGACATAGATCTAGAACTGGAGTGGAAAGTCATTGATTAATACCTTATTGATCGCCGTTAGGCATCAAAACAACCCTGATTTTGAATCTGAAGTAGAAGAAACAGTCCAACTGATCGAAGCCTGTGAGATGACTCATTGTATGACCGTCATACAAGGAATGGAAGAGAAAAACGTTGCGACTTATTTTAAAAGCGGAAAATTAGAAGAATTGAGGACCCATATCGAGGCTCAAAACATCGATGTGATCGTGACTCAAGATGAGCTTAGTCCTTCTCAACATCGTAATTTAACTGAGATCTTAGAAACAGAGATCGTCGATCGTACCCATCTTATTCTTTTGATCTTTGAGAAAAGGGCCCAAAGTAGAGAAGCAAAGCTTCAAGTCGAAGTAGCGACTCTACAATACCTTCTTCCTAGAACGATGTTGACCTATCATTCAGTAGGAAGACAAAGATCAGGTGGAGCTCGTAATAAAGGTTCAGGTGAACAATTCGCTGAACTTAAACGAAGAACCTCTAAACATCTTTTAGATAAAGCCCAAGAAGCACTTAAGGCTATGGAGATCCAACGTGAGACCCAACGTCGTCAAAGACAAAAAAATCAAGTCTTTACAGTTGCGTTGGTAGGTTATACCAATGCGGGTAAATCTACCTTATTGAATGCCTTGGTTACCTATACTGGTCAATCCGATGAGAAGAAAGTATCGATGAAGGATCGCTTGTTTGAAACTCTACAGACCTCTTCTCGATCCATCATCCTAAAAGGTCAACCAATGATCATCACCGATACCGTAGGTTTTGTATCTCATTTACCTCACGGCTTGGTTAAAGCATTTAGATCTACCTTAGAAGAAGTCAAAGAAGCAGATCTCTTGATCCATGTGATAGACAGCAGTTCACTATTAGCGTCGATGCAATCAGAGATCACCTTATCGACTCTAGAAGAAATCGAAGCCAATGATAAACCGATGATCACCGTCTACAATAAATCCGATGTAGCACTTAGTGCTGTACCTAGTAAAGCCTTGGCCATCAGTGCACTCAATGGAACCCATTTGGATGAACTCGTAGAAATGATCTTATTAAAAATGAATGAGTTACAACCTTTGTTTACCTATCTTATTCCCTATGAATCAGCCTCTCTTTTAGATAAACTTAAAAAAGAGAGCCAAGTTGTAAGTCTACTCAATACCGATGATGGCTTCTCAGTTAGCGTTAGATCTCATGAGCCCATCGCTTCGATGAAAGATTATCTTAAGTAGAATTAAACCAGGCATATTCATTCAATAAAAAGGTGTATCAATTAAGCACCTTTTTTCTTGATATGATAAAATAAGAAGGACTTATGATCTATCTCGACTATAGTGCCTCCACTCCCATCGATCAGCGGGTAGCTGATAAATGGATGAGTGTTGAAACAACGTATTTCGCCAATGCGAACAGTGACCATGTTTTGGGTCGCGAAAGCAAGCGGATCAATGATGAATCCATCCGAAGTATCGCGGACTATTTTAAGGTTTTGCCTAAAGAAGTTATCATTACTTCATCAGCGGTAGAATCCAACAATACCGCTATTAAAGGCTTGGCTTTAAAGTACCCACTTAAAAGACACATCATCTCATCTGCACTTGAGCATGCCTCACTTATAGGAGCCCTAAGTTTCTTAGATGCCTCAGATTATAAGATCGAGACTTGTCCGCTAGATGAAGAAGGACGATTTGATTTAGTCGCATTAGATAAGATGATCAGCTCAGATACCTTACTGGTGACTTTGATCGCAGTGGATTCAGAAACCGGTATAAGACAACCCATCGAAGAAGCAGCGAAGATCGCGCATCAACATGGGACCCTCTTTCATACCGACATCACTCAATTGGTAGGTAAGGGACATTTTGATTTGACAGACATCGATATGGCGACAGCTTCAGCTCATAAGGTCTATGGACCTAAAGGCGTGGCTGTGTTGATCAAGAAAGCCAAGGTGCCTTTGATTCCTTTGCTTCATGGAGGCCATAGTTTTACACCTTATCGTGCTTCTACCCCACAAAATGGGTTGGTGGCAGCCTATGCCTATGCCTTGAAATTATCAGATCTAGAATTCGATGAACGCTTATTAAAAGTAAACCAATTGAATGCGTATCTCAAAGATAAATTAAGTCAGATCCCTGAGATCCATTTTAATTCAAACAAACATTCGATTCCTCATCTATTCAACTTAAGCATCAAAGGATCTCGTCCTGAAGAAGGCTTGGCTTATTTTTCTAATCATGGGCTCTGTTTTTCCTCAAAGAGCGCTTGTAGTGGTCAAGAGGAGCTCTCAAACTCTGTCTATGCGATCACCAAGGATGAAAAATTAGCTGCTTCTTCCTATCGTATCAGTCTATCTCACTTAACGACCACAGATGAATTAGACACTTTGGTCGGTGTCATGAAAGCGTATCTTAAAACCCTATGAAAAAAATAGTGATCATATCTGCCGTATGGTGTCATGCCTGTTTGACCATGCGTAAACGTAATAAAGCCCTTAAGGATAAATACTCGGATTGGACTTGGGTCGATTATGACCTTGATCTCGACGATGAGATCGTAGAGCCTTTGAAAATAGGCAAACTCATTCCCGTCTATATCATTTATGAGAATAATATCGAAGTGAAGCGCATCGCAGGTGAAATGAACCTAGATGTATTAGAAAGAGAACTCACCAATGTTTAAAAAAATACTTTTAATCTTAGCGGTAATAGGGACCATCTTAACGACAGGACTATCCGTTAAAGCTTATGATGATAAGACCCATATCTATTTCTTCCACGCCGAAGGCTGCATCATCTGTGCCGCTGAAACCAAATATCTCGATCAACTAGAAGCTTCTGATCCTAATTTAGTGATCCATCGCTATGAGATCGCTTTTAGTCCAGAAAATCAAGCCATGTTGAAAGAGATCGAAGAGATCCTCAACATATCCATTAAATCTACCCCGTCTTTGGTCATAGGACGAAAAGTTATCGTTGGATTTACAAAAAATTCAACCGAAGCCAATATCGAATCTTCACTGAAGTATTTCCGTGATAACAACGGAAAAGACGTCATAGGAGAGCTTTTAGGTTTCGTTAAACCAGGGTCTGGTGTTGACATCAACATCGATAATGGGATCATCAAATTGCCTTTCTTTGGGGAAATCAATACAAAAACCATCTCCTTGCCTTTATTGGCCATCGTCTTAGGAACTTTAGATGGCTTTAATCCATGTGCGATGTGGGTCTTATTACTCCTTATCAGTATGCTTTTCCATCTTGAACAATCTTGGAAAAGATGGTTCTTAGGAGGTCTCTTCCTATTGACCACAGCTGTCATGTATCTTACCTTTATGGTCGCTTGGCTCAATGTCACGATCTTATTTGGGACAATCACTTACTTACGTTGGTTGATCGCCGCGATCGCTTTGATCGGTGGTGGAGCCAATATCCGTACCTATCTAAAAACAAAACCAGGCTGTGAAGTCATCGATGATCGTAAACGAAAGAAATTATCGAAGAGAGTCAAAGAAATCTTCAGTCAACCTGTGTTCATCTTAGCTTCTTTTGGGGTCATCGTTTTGGCTGTAAGTGTCAACCTTGTTGAACTGATCTGTTCCGCAGGATTACCAGTTATCTTTACCCAAGTCCTCTCTATTCAAAACATGACAGGCATCGAATATTTCATGTATCTGTTATTATACTTGTTGTTTTTTATCGCAGATGATATCATCATCTTTGTTATCGCAATGAAGACAACTCAACTGACAGGGATCTCTACGAAGTACTCTCGTTGGGCTCATTTGGTTGGTGGAATCATCATGATCATCTTAGCGATCTTGATGGTTTTAAAACCTGAATGGTTAATGTTGAAATTCTAAGTTTTGATTTCATAAAATAAGTTTATAATGGACTTATAGTAAGCAAAAGGGTGACAATGAAAAATTCGCAGGACAGAGCTCCCATCGCGGAAGCGCTGATCAAAAATGTCTCGAAAAGAACCGTTAGTTTTGATGTACCGGGGCATAAACAAGGTCAAGGCAATCCATTGCTTAGATCGTTTTTAGGTCAACAAGCCCTCCAATATGATGTGAATAGTCGAAGAGATCTAGATAACTTAATTCACCCTACAGGTGTTATTTTAGAAGCAGAAAAACTGGCAGCGCGGGCTTTCAAAGCCGGCCATGCCTTTTTTATTGTCAATGGGACTTCTGCTGCTGTTCAAACCATGGTCATGAGCGTAGCGAAAAAAGATGAAAAGATCATCATGCCTAGAAATGTCCATCGTTCAGCGATCAATGCCTTGATTCTTACAGGAGCTATTCCTGTCTATGTCAATCCTGGGATAGATCTTAACTTAGGCATCTCTTTAGGGATGAGCGTCAAAGATGTAGCGCTTGCGATCGAAGAACATCCTGATGCTAAAGCAGTGTTTGTCAATAATCCTACTTATTATGGGATATGTTCTCATCTACAAGCCATCGTCGATTTGGCACACGCTCATAAGATGAAGGTCATCGTCGATGAAGCCCATGGGACCCACTTTTATTTCAATAAACTATTACCGATGTCAGCTATGGCAGCCAAAGCAGATATGTCTGCGGTCAGTATGCATAAGACAGGGGGTTCTTTGACCCAGTCTTCATTCCTATTGATCAAAGATGATAAGGATACCAATCGTGTACGTAAGATCTTAAACTTGACCCATACGACCAGTGGTTCTTATCTATTAACGGCTTCTTTAGACATCGCACGTAAATATCTCGCTTTAAACGGAGAAAAGTTATTCAACTCCGTTATTGCCTTAGCCGATTACGCTAGACAAGAAATCAATGAGATCGATGGATACTATGCCTTTGGAAGAGAACTCATCAATGGAGATACCATCTATGATTTCGATACAACCAAGCTTTCTGTCAATACAGGAGGCACAGGATTAAACGGGATCGAAGTCTATGATCTTCTTAGAGAAAAATACGACATTCAGATCGAATTTGGAGACTTAGGCAACATATTAGCCATGATCTCTATGGGAGATAGTACCGCTAAAGTAGAACGTCTTATAGGAGCTCTAGATGACATCAAAGATGTCTACGCGAAAGACTCTATCTTACTTAAGACCCAAGAATATATCCATCCTATCGTTCGTTTAACGCCTATGGAAGCCTTTAACGCCAAACAAAAGAAAATCAAATTCAAAGATAGCGTAGGTCGTATCAGTGGTGAATCCTTGATGGCTTATCCTCCTGGTATCCCAGTCTTAGCTCCTGGTGAAGAAATCACCTCAGGTGCCATCGACTATATCCTTTACGCTAAAGCACATGGTTCTTTTATTACCGGTATGGAAGATGATAGTATGGAAACCATTAAGGTTTTGGAGGTCTAATGGAACTTTGGTTTACGGAAGAACATTCCGATGATGTCCGCTTTTCAATCAGAATCGTAAGACAACTTTTCTCTAAACGTTCCCATTTTCAACAGATCGATATCTTTGAATCCAAAGAGTTCGGTAAAGTCTTAGTTTTAGATGACTCTATCGTCATCACCGAAAAAGATGAATTCATCTATCATGAGATGATGGTCCATGTGGCCTGTGCTGCCAATCCTGATCTAAGTAAAGTCTTGGTCATTGGTGGATCCAATGGGGGCTGTGTCAGAGAACTCATCAAATATCCGTTTATCGAAAAGATCGATGTGGTAGAAGCCGATGAAGAACTCATCAAGGCCTGTAAGGTCCATTTTCCTAAGATCACGAAATCTTTAGAAGATCCTCGTGTATCCGTCATCGTCTCAGATGGCTTGAAGTTTGTCCGTAAGCTCAACAAAGTCTATGATTTGATCCTCGTGGATTCAACCGATCCTTTTGGACCTAATGAAACCTTCTTTACACGAGAATTCTATGGGAACTGCTTTACCGCACTTACCCCACAAGGTATCCTTGTGACTCAACAAGAATCTCCGTTTTATCCACAGACTGCAGCCGCTATGGTTCGCGCTGTCACTCGTATGAAAGAACTCTTTGGGATACTTAAGCTTTATCAAGCTCAGATCCCGTCTTATCCATCCGGTCATTGGCTCTTCTCCTTTGCGAGTAAAGATGCCCATCCAATCAAGGATCTAGATAAGGTGTTCTGGAAAGAACTTAACGTGAAGACCCGTTATTATAACGAAGAGATCCATAGTGGATGCTTCGCATTACCTAACTACATCAAGGAGGATATCTTAAATGAAACTAACTGAAAACATCGTGACCTTTGTCGGATGTAAAAGCAGCTATGAAGACAGCGACATCGTTTTATTTGGTGCGCCTTTTGATTCAACCACATCTTATCGACCAGGGACTCGTTTTGGACCTTCTGCGATAAGAACGGAGTCTATTGGACTAGAAACCTATTCTCCTTATAGTGATGGTGATTTGACCGAGTGTAAGATCTTTGATTCAGGAGACCTCGTTTTACCTTTTGGCTCTGCTGAAAGAGCTCTGGATGAGATCTATGATCGTACTAAAAATATCGTCAACGATGGGAAGATCCCATTTATGCTTGGAGGTGAACACACTGTTACCTTTGGAGCGTTTAGAGCTATCGTCGAGAAGTATCCTGATGTCCATATGATCCATTTTGATGCCCATACGGATCTAAGAGATACCTATTATGGGGAATATCTTTCCCATGCGACGGTTATTAAGAGATGCTATGACTTGGTAGGCGATAAAAAAATATACCACTTCGGTTTAAGAAGTGGTGCTAAAGATGAATTCGTTTTCGCCCAAGAACACAATACGATTGAAAAACATAGTTGTAAAACCTTAGATAAGGTCTTACCTTTACTTAAAGATAAACCTGTCTATATCACCATCGACTTAGATTGTATGGATCCTTCCTTCTTTCCAGGGACAGGTACTCCTGAAAGCGGAGGCATCAGTTTCATGGATCTTCTTGATTCTATTCTTAAGATGAGCCATTTAAAGGTGGTAGGTATGGATCTTAATGAGCTATCGCCTATGTATGATCTCTCTCAAGCTTCTACAGCGCTTGCCTGTAAGTTGACACGAGAAAGCTTGATCGCATTGACTCTTAATCGACAAAAATAAAAAGACCTTGGAAATTAATCCAAAGTCTTTTTTTAAGCTAAAGCAGCTAAGATGTCTTTTTCTAAGGTTTCGGGTTCAATCGTAGGCGCAAAACGTTTGATGAGTTTTCCATCTTTCCCAACCAGAAATTTTGTGAAGTTCCAAGGGATGGTTTTAACCAGAGCCTTGTCTTGTTTCTTAAGAAGCTTATAAAGCTCGATACTGTCTTTCCCATTGACGTTGACTTTCTTAAACAAAGGGAAAGTGACCCCAAAGTTGATCTCACAGAATTCCATGATGTCAGCTTCATTACCTGGTTCTTGATGAGCGAATTGATCGCAAGGAAAACCTAAGATAACTAAGCCTTGATCTTTAAACTTCTTGTGGAGTGCTTCTAGACCCTTGTATTGGGGCGTAAAGCCACATTTAGAGGCTGTATTTACAATAAGTACGACTTTATCTTTTAATTGACTAAAGTCATAGGATTGGCCATTGGCCAAAGGATAATTCAATTCATAAAAAGTCATTTTTTCTCCAATAAGGATTTAATATCCTTCAGTATACTTAATTCATTTTCTACAGGTGCACTAGGTTCTGGTGCTTTGGCATCTTCTTTACGTTTCATTTTCGCTAAAGCTCTGATCATCAAGAAGATCGATAAAGCGATGATGAAGAAGTCGATCACGTTTTTTAGAAAGTTTCCACTTAAGATCGCTACTTCTGCTTTGGTTTCAGTCGCAGCGACCAAAACGATCTTAAGATCAGAGAAGTTTAAACCTCCAGTCATTACTGAGACCATAGGCATGATGATGTCGTTGACAAGAGAAGATACGATCTTCCCAAAGGCAGAACCCATAATGACCCCTATGGCGAGATCTAAAACATTACCTTTTGATGCGAAGTCTTTGAAGTCTTTTAGAAATTGTTTCATTGTTGTCCTCCATCTTTAGTATAACCCTATGGTAGAATAAAAACACGCGAGGTACTCATGGAAAAGCTTTGGATCTTAGGTCCCCTTGTCTTCTTAGCAGGTTTTATCGATTCGATCGCAGGTGGCGGTGGTCTAATTTCATTGCCTGCCTATATTTTTGCGGGAATACCGATACACTTAGCGATGGGGACCAATAAACTATCATCTTCACTAGGAACATTAACGGCCTCGGTGACTTTCTTTATCCATAAAAAGATTTGGATCAAATTGGCATTGGTGTCTGCGATTTTGGCTCTAATAGGCTCATGGATCGGAGCTTCTCTAGCGATGATCTTTTCAGATGCGAGCTTAAAGACAGTTTTGATTTTCGTCTTACCGATGATGGCTGTTTTCGTCTTATGGCCAAGAAAAGAAAAAGTATTTACGCCTAAAGATAACTTCCCGTGGCTTCAGATCAGTTTACTTACCTTTCTGGTAGGGATGTATGATGGGTTTATTGGACCAGGGACAGGCAGTATGTTGATCTTTGGATTTGTAAGTGTACTTGGAATGAGTTACACCCAAGCTTCAGCCAACGCTAAGATCGCTAATTTAGCATCAGGGATCGCTGCTTTGGTCACCTTCGCTTTGAGTGGACAAGTGAATTTTATCCTGGGTTTGGTTGCGGCTTGTTTTTCGATCGCAGGGAATATCTCTGGTTCATTATTGGCCGTTAAATTCGGAAAGAAACTGATTCAACCTTTGTTGATCATCGTATTTGGGATCCTAATGATCAAAATGATCATGGATGTCCTATAAGGAGCACTATGAGACTTACCATCATCGATTTTGAAACTGCGAATAATCATCCTGCGAGTGCTTGTAGTATTGGCTTTGTTGTATTTGAAGATGGGGTCATCCTTCATGAAGCTGTTCATTTGATCAGACCTTCTAAAGTTCATGGCTTCTTTGAACCTTTCAATATATCGATCCATGGGATAGAACCAGATCAAGTAGAAAATGAGCCGAACTTTGAAGAGTTATGGCCTAGACTATTGCCTTGGTTCAATCAAAGTTTATTGGTCGCACATAATGCGATGTTTGATATGGGTGTATTGAATGCCTTGATATCTGAATATGGGATATCTAAACCTTTGGTTAACTACATCGATACAGTAGAGATCGCTCGAAGAGTATGGCCTTTTCTACCCAATCATCGATTGAATACAGTATGCGATTACTTAGGTATCGAACTTAATCATCATGAAGCCCTCAGTGATGCTCGTGGATCTGCGTTGATCCTGATGAACGCTATGGCAGAAGTGAATGATTTCGACATCAATTCATTCATTAATCACTTAAAACTGAAAGAAAAAGCCTTGTAAGAATTTTCTTGTTTACATTTTCCTTTTCATATTTTACAATGAAGGATGAGGTGGCTATGAGTCAATTAGAAAACAATGCCTTTTTTTGGCAAAAACTGGATACGCTATACTTCTCTTCCTCCATCGTGATCACCCAACCCTCAGGGTCTGCCCATCCACAATATGGGAATTTAATATATCCTGTCGACTATGGCTACTTAACCGATACTTTAAGTCAAGATGAAACTGGGATCTCTATTTATAAGGGAACCTTATCGGCCAATCAAGTCAATACGATCATCATCGCTGCAGACATCTTAAAGAAAGACATTGAAGTTAAATTTCTAGTAGGATGCTCCGTCGCAGAAGAGGAAGCAATCTTAAGGTTTACCAATCAGACAGATTTCCAAAAAACCATCTTACTAAGAAGGGGTATGGAAGTCCCGTCTTGGGGATTCTCCGAACAATAAATGTCCGTTAAGGACATTTTTAATGCCATGCAAGTAAAAATAGAAAAAGCCGGAATAAACGGCGAAGGAATCGGCTATATAGATCGTAAACCTGTCTTCATCGATGGGGTTTTACCATATGAGATCGCAGAGATTAGAATCACTGAAACCAATGAGAAATACATGAAAGGGGAACTCTTAAGATTGGTCAAACCCAGTCCTTTTAGAGTAGAAGCCCCTTGTCCAGTTCAACATGAATGTGGAGGCTGTGCTTTGATGATCGCAAGCGTGCCTCATCAAGAAAAGCTTAAGTTAGATAATCTGAAACAATCCCTCATCAAGTATATGGGTGATGTCGATTTTAGATTGATCAAACCTATGGTCAGTAATCCAGTACCTTTAGGCTATAGGAATATGTTGAAGTTGCCTGTTAAAAGTGAAAAAGGAAAATTGGTAAGTGGGCTCTATTCAACCAACACGAACCATTTCGTCAAAGCAGATCATTGTTTGATCCACTCAGATGGATTAGAAACCGTTAAGACCGCAGTTTTAGCGTGTTTAGATGATCATCATGAGGAAGCTTTTAGTTTTGAATCGATGAATGGGATAAGATACATCATTTTAAGAGGATTTGAAACTCAGTTTCAATTGACCTTAGTTGTAGGGAATAATGTCTTAAGCGATGACGTTATCAATGATTTGATGAAGGTCCCTGGGATTGCGTCTGTGTATCTCAGTGTCAATACCGATCGTCATTCTCATGATCCTTTTGGGCCGATCTTGATTCATAAAGCAGGTCTTAAAACGATCCCTGTCTTTTTGAATGGATTAAGATATGAGCTTTCTCCTACCGCTTTCTTTCAATTGAACACCGTTCAAGCTTCAGCTCTGTTTACAAAGATCGTCAATCTAGTCAAGATCGAAGATGTGGTGCTTGATGCGTATTGTGGAGTAGGGGCGATGAGTCTACTTATGGCTAAGAAAGCTAAAAAGGTCATCGGTCTAGAAATCAATAAAGAATCCGTTAAAGCTGCGATTGAAAACGCAGAAATCAATAAGATCACCAATGTGGATTTCTCAAGTGGAGATGTCCAAAAAGTATTGCCTTTAGTATTGAAAACAGAAAAGATCTCAGTCTTAGTAATGGATCCTCCTCGTAGTGGTTTAAGTGCTCCTATGATCGAGACCTTACTTAACTCTAATATTCCTCATTTGATCTATGTATCGTGTAATCCTTCGACTTTAGCGAAGAATATGGCAGAATTAAAAAAGAAGTATGAGATTGTTTCTCTTACTCCTTTCGATTTATTTACCCAATCACCTCTATGTGAAGTTATTGCGGATCTAAGACTGATTAAATCAGTTTAAAGTGTTTAAGTCCGTTATAAATGCCGTCTTTATCAAGATCACTGGTAACATAATCAGCGATCTTTTTTAAATTCTCAGTGCCATTTCCCATAGCGATCCCAATCCCAGCTTTTTCGATCATACGAAGATCATTATCGGCGTCTCCAAAAACCATGATTTCTTCCCAACTTAGTCCTAAGATCTCTAAGACATCTTCGATGCCTTTTGATTTATGGACGTCTTTATCGAAGATATCAAGTCCCCAAGAGAAGGCTCTTGAGAAGGTCCATTGAGGAAACTCATCTTTATGATCGATGATCTTTTGGACATCACCGACTAGAAATAGACCCATCGCCATATCTTTATCGAGAATATCGATTGAATTTGTCCCATCTAAGAAACGTCCATTAGGTTGTTCACCATGGCCATAGTATTCAACGAAACGATCATAATCATGAAGCACGACGATTTGGTTTGAGCATTTACAGCCCAAAGCGATGTTTTCTTTTTGACATAGGGTCAAAAGTTGTTGGATATCGGTCTTGTTTAGATCATGTCTAGAAATGATTTCGTGTTGTCTATTCATGACACATTGTCCATTGATGGTCACATAATAATCACTGTCGATGACTTCAAACACATGGGGCTTGATGAAATAAGGCGCTCTTCCTGTCGCCACCAAAACTTTGAATCCTTTGTCGTGTAAAGCGTGTATGGCTGTTACTGCTGAGGCTTGGATTTTATTTTCGCGTTCAGCGATGAGGGTTCCGTCGATGTCGAATACGACCATTTTGATCTTAGATGTGTCCATGTGTGTGTTCTCCAGACAATAGTTTACCACACCCATCTGCTTCGGTCATTTCCTTTGAAAAAGTTTCACGTCTTCTATACTCTTATGAAGAGGTAAATATGAAAAAATCATTCTTTATGGCCCATGGGGCTCCTACGATCTACTTAGAAGACAATTCGTTTACACAAAACCTTAAGAACTTTAAAAAAGAAAATCCAGAAATCACCCAATTGGTGATAATGTCGGCGCATTTTGAATCTGAAGTCATTAAAGTTTCTACGTCTATAAACTACGAGACGATGTATGATTTTGGAGGCTTTCCTTCTGAACTCTATGAAGTCAAGATGCCTACGAAAGGGAATCCTGTCTTAGGACAGCAGGTTCTAAACTTACTAAGCAAGGCTGATCTTAAAGCACAGTCTATAGAGACTCGTCCTTTGGATCATGGGGCGTGGACCTTATTAAAGCTCATCGATCCAGAAAATACTTTAAGTGTCGTATTGATGTCGATCTCGCCTTTTGATGAGCCAGCTCATTTGATGAAGATAGGCAAAGCAATGACAGGTCTTGATGATCAAACTGCTTTTATTTTCTCAGGAGGATTGGTTCATAACTTAGGTTGGTTGGGATATGGAGAAAAACCTGAACCAAGGGCTTTAAGATTTTGGACCTGGTTGGATCAAGCGATCCAAAACAAAGATACCAATTCATTACTCGATTATAAGTCTCATCAAGATGCTCGTTTAGCCGTACCACGACCTGAACATTTTGCGGGGATATTTAGTGTCTATGGTACAATGGATGTCAAAGGCAAGGTTGATTTATTGAGCCATATGTTTCAATATGGGACCTTGAGTCTGGACTACTATGTCTTCAAAAACGATTAAAGGAATCATCTTCGATCTAGACGGAACCCTATTAGATACATTAGGTGATTTAACCACAGCCATAAACGCAAGTGCAGACTTTTATACCTTGCCTCACTTGACTCAAGAAGAAGTAAGAAACAACATAGGGAATGGCTTTGTGGTTACCGTTACGAAAAGTTTACCTGGATTAGATCCCTCAGAGATCCCAAGTGCCGTAGAGCGTTTTAAAGCCTTTTACGCCACTTTTTATATGAATGAATCTAGAGCTTATGAAGGTATCAACGAACTCTTAGATGAACTCGTAAAGCGTGGGATAAGATCTTGTGTAGTCTCCAATAAAGTTCAGAGCTTCGTTGAGGAATTGATCTCTTCACGCTTTCCTCAGTTCCATTTTGACTTAGTCTATGGGGAAAATGAGTCTCATCTTAGAAAACCTCATCCTCAAGGATTACTTGAAGCCTGTAAGGCAATGGATCTAGAGATCGATGAAGTCTTGATGATCGGAGATTCTAAAGCTGATTATGAAAGTGCCTTATCGATAAAGATGCCTATGAAGGCAGTTACTTGGGGCTTTAGTAGTGAAGAAGAACTTAGATCTTTAGGTATAAAAACCCTCGTAAGGAGCCCTCAAGAAATCCTTGAAGCCCTATAAAGCTGTGCTATAATTAAATAGCCGTTTGGGGGTATAGCTCAGTTGGCAGAGCACTTGGTTCGCAATCAAGGGGTCGAGGGTTCGAATCCCTTTACCTCCACCAAACAAACAAAAAAGCAGTTTCAATCGAAACTGCTTTTTTTAATGTTTATATTAAATCGACATAATCTATTTTGAGATTTTTTTCTTGGCTATGGTAAAATAGAGACAATAGAACTGGGGTTAAACCATGAAAGTTAAGTGTCCTTGTTGCGAATACTATACACTCAATGATGATCTCTCTCGTTCATATAAAATATGTCCTGTTTGTATGTGGGAAAGGGACAGTGTTCAAAATGCTAATCCTGATTATACCAATGGTGCCAATGAAGTCAGTTTAAACCAGGCAAGAGTGAATTTTAAAAAATATGGTGCTGCCGAACAAAGACTCTCAGGTTATGTCCGTAAACCAAAACCAGAAGAGCTAGGTCCAGAAAAATAAAAAGGAATATTGTTTAAAATTAAACTTATTTTAACTAAAAGCCTCAATTGAGGCTTTTTATGTGAGATTGACCGATTTGTTTGGGCTTAAGGGGGCTATGTGTTAAAATTATCTTGTCTATGATCAAACTAAAGGTTCTTAAAAACATATTCTTAGCGTATATGATCTTCCTTGTTTATGTGATGGTCGTATATCAGCGTCAAATCGATTTCAGTTGGATCGTAACCGGCGGTTTTTCTAGACTTAATTTTCTGATGTCAGATACGACCAACTTCCAATTATTTGCGACAGTTAATCGCTATTTAGCTGTTTTAGATCGTCCTAGTGGATTTGGATTATTTCTCTATAACATCATCGGGAATATGGTCATCTTGATTCCATTTGGATATCTATTTCCCATCGTTAATAAATCCGTTAGAAAATGGTGGATATTTTTCTTGGTTGCGCTTGCGTTTATCTTGATGATGGAGATGATGCAATACTTTTCAATGAGTGGGACTTTGGATGTAGATGATGTCTTACTAAATCTCATGGGGGCTTTGATAGGTTATATATTATGTCCAATTAAAACCACTCCTGTAAAACAAACGATTGAATTATAAAGAAAGCTGGACCTATGTTTAAATTTATCGATCAATATCGCGGTCTTAATCGCGACATCTATATTCTTTTTATAGGCCGTGTCATTGGAGCCTTAGGGACCTTTATATGGCCTCTTTTAACGATGATCCTTAGTGTTAAATTGGGTTATAAAGCCCAACAGATCGCCGTCATTATGGTCTTAGGCTTTGCCTGTAATCTACCTGCAGGTATCTTAGGAGGCATGCTTACGGACCATTTTGGTCGTAAGAAGATCATCGTCATATCTAATATCTTGATGGTGAGCTGTTTCTATATCAATGCGTTTATTCCCATCTCAACGATGACCATCGTTTTGTTTTTTATCTCTAGTTTTTTTGGGACAGTTCAAGGTCCTGCTTATGATGCGATGTTGGCAGATAAATCGACTTCTGATCAAAGAGCGAAAGCTTACTCATTAAGTTATATGGGCTTTAATTTAGGGTTTATCTTAGGTCCTAGTATTGGAGGCTTTCTATTTAAGGATCTTCTATGGTTGGCTTTCCTCATCGATGGGACTACATCCTTATTAGGAACCTTACTGATCATGTTTTTTATAAAAGACACCAAGCTTTCAGACATTAAGCATACCTTAAACTCTTATGAGCAGATCTCTGAAGGAGAAAGCACCTTTGAGATCATCATGAGATCTAAGACCTTATGGATCTATCTGGCTTGTAGTTCTATCGTAGGATTGATGTATACCCAAACTAATTTCTTATTGCCTCTACAACTCGTCGCAACCATTCCTCACTATTCTGAAATCTATGGCTTTATGAGCGCGTATAATGGATTGGTAGTGATCATCGCTACACCGGTATTGACCTTTTATCTTAGAAGGGTCAATGAAGTCAATAAGTTTGGGATTGCGATTTTCTTTTTCATGAGCTCATATATCGTGTATGCTTTTCTAGGGGGGATTATCCCACTCTTATTCTTTGGGATGACCATCTTCACGATAGGCGAGGTCATCAATACGATCGCCAATGCGTCTTATTTCTCAAGACGAGTACCAGCGAGCCATCGTGGAAGGATCTCATCGACCTTAGGCATCATCGCATCCATCATTGGGGCGATTGCTCAGATCACCTTTGGATTCGTCGTTGATTTATTGCCTTATCAGATGTGTTGGTTGATCAT
>JAAXXT010000050.1 GCA_013334325.1 Erysipelotrichaceae bacterium
TGAGGATAACCACTCCCATCGATTTTCTCATGATGTTGAAGAATGATGTCGGCGACAGGTTGAGGGAAATCGATACGATGAACGATCTCATAACCTCGTCTAGGATGAGTCTTGATTAGGGCATATTCTTTAGGCGTTAACGAAAAGGTCTTATTGATGATCTGAGAAGGGAAATGAATGACCCCTACATCATGCATCATCGCAGCGAGCTTGATGCCTTCGATCATAAACGGATCCAACTTCAATACTTTACCAATTTGAACGACCAATTGAGATACTCTGACTTGATGATTCATCGTATATGGATCATTGATCCCGATGATGGTCCCAAAAGACTCTACGGTTTGATTTAAAATGCTTTCTAGTTGATCGCGTGAAGCGCGAAGCTTATTTTCGTTTTCTTGTCTACGTGTAGCTGAAGAGAAGATATCGCTTAAGAAGATAAGACTATTGATTTCTTCTGTAGACCATTTACGTTTATTTCTAACATAGTCGAAGCCTAAGAAACCAGCTAGTTTTTGATCTAAGATCAAAGGAACAACCAATACAGATTTAATGGATTGAGCTTGAAGGATCTCTCTTTCAGCCAATTGATTATCATCCATTTTAGAAACATCTTCGACTTGGATGATTTGACCGCTTTTAAGATTCTTCATCCACCAAGGAAAGATCTCTACATCGAGATCTTGAAGCATTTCTATAGCGGGTTCTACCCCTTTATGACACCACTCTGTGGTATTACTCATACGAGTAAGATCTTCATTGAGTTTGAATATATAGACACGATCTACATCTAAGTAGGTTCCTACGATTTTTAAACTAAGTTCAAAGGCTTGAGGAAGATTCTCATAGGATGATTTAAGCATCGTCTTAGAAACCAAGGCAACCAGTTGATAAAGCCTTAATTCATCAGGAGATGCCGTGTCAGGCATAGAAAGATCTGCTTCATCTAAGGCTTTCGCCAGGGCTTTAAAATCGGTTTTGCTTTTTTTTAAGTTTGTCATGGCTTTTCTCTTTGTTTAGTCGATATCATTGTATCTATATTATGTCTTAAAGTAAAGTTAAGTTCATTAAAAGAGAGCCTTCAATTCATACTCTGGTGTATAATAATATCAAGGTGAACTATGCTAGACAATAAACATGAAATTATGATCATAGACGATGAAGCCATCAACATCTCCGTTCTATCAGAAGTGTTGAAACCTCACTTTATCGTAAGTGTATTTAAGTCAGGGGTTGAAGCATTAAAACAGATCGAGTTGGGTAAGAAACCTGACCTCATCTTGCTGGATGTCAATATGCCTGAGCTCAATGGATATGAGATCCTAGATCGTCTCAATCAAGGTGAATCCTCAAAAGATATTCCAGTCATTATCCTGACTGTACTGAATTCAGTCTCAGATGAAGAAAAAGGGCTTAACGCAGGAGCCGTTGACTTCATCTCAAAGCCTTTTCACGCTCAAATTATCTTAGCGAGAGTAAGACTTCAAATTGAATTAAAAGACAGTCGTGATCGTTTAAAAGGGGAGAATGTTTATTTAGAAAAAGAAGTCGCTAAACGTTTTAGAGAAAATCAATTGATCTTTGATGTCACAATGGATATCGTGACTCAATTGGTAGAAACCAGAGATGAAGAAACAGCTCATCATATTACCCGTTCTAGAGCCTATATGGAAGTCTTAACTCGTCGATTGGCGATGAATCCTAGATATACAGCGTTGATCGATGAAGCCTACATTGAACGTCTCGTAAAGGCTTGTCCTTTACATGATATCGGTAAAGTAGGCATCTCTGATCAGATCTTACTTAAACCTGGGATATTGACTACAGAAGAATATGATTTGATGAAAGAACACGTTATGATCGGATATCGCTCTATTCAAAGAGCGGTAGAAAACTCGATCTTAAAAGATCTCTTGAATTCAAGTGGGGATTCATTACCTATGGAATTCTTTAGAGAAGCCATGAGTATCGTAAGATCTCATCATGAACATTATGATGGGAGTGGTTATCCTGATGGCTTAAAAGGAGAAGAGATCCCATTAAGCGCTCGTATTATGGCTCTAGTGGATGTCTTTGATGCCTTGACCAATCACCGTGTCTATAAACCAGCCTGGTCGATCGAAAAGGCTGTTGAGTATATTGAAATGCAATCAGGTTATCAGTTTGATCCAGATGTCGTCGATGCGATGCTTTCTGAGATCGACAGTTTTAAAGACATATTTCATAAATTAAGCGTTTAAATGTTCATATAAATCAAACACTTTAAACAATCGTTTATCATTCGTTTAGTCATCATCGATGACTGCCAATATTTACACCCAAAACAGTGAGTATTCACTGTTTTTTTACAAAGTAATCTCCTAAATAAAGTATAATGTAGATAATCGTGGAGGGTTAATGATGCGCCAAAATAATATGGTTGCTATGATCTTAGCTGGAGGTCGAGGAACTCGACTCTTAGATCTTACCAACAAGGTAGCGAAGCCAGCAGTATTCTTCGGAGGGAAATATAGAATCATAGATTTTCCCTTAAGTAATTGTGCGAATTCGGGAATCGATGTGGTGGGAGTCTTGACTCAATATGAGTCAGTTTTATTGAATTCTTATGTCGCTAAGGCTTCATTATGGGGCTTAGATGCGAAAGACTCTGGGGT
>JAAXXT010000017.1 GCA_013334325.1 Erysipelotrichaceae bacterium
GGCGAATAATCCTTTTAGAACTTGTGGTTTATGAAAGAGGACATCCCTTGAACAAAGTCTATCAATATCCAAACCAAAGAAGAGTCTTCAGCATCATCATTCCCACTGTCTTGTCGGGTCTGATTGTGATCTATATGCTAGGTGAGTATCTTACCACCAGTTCAACAGAGTATACTCTACCTTTTGGACTACTGGCACTGATCATCTTTCTTGATCATTTCTTATCACTGTCTCATCCTGAGAAGGTGACCGTATCTGATCATGACATCGTCTTTTCTGGTTTTGGAAGACATCATACTTATACTTTTGATCAGATCAAGCGCATTAACATTCGTAAAACGGCGTTCACTAAGAGCATCTACGTACGAATCAATGAGGCTAGTCTATTAAAAGGTAGGTACTGGCTTAACATCGAGACCTTAAGCGAAGGCAAAGAACTACAAGAGTTACTAACCAAGCTGGTTGAGACAAAGCATCCTTTATTCAAGAACTTCGATCGTAGATCCTTCGATAGAACAAAATAATCTAAGCTGTCCATATGGACAGCTTTTTTTTGGTATAGTTATTTAGGATAAGAAATACATACAAAAGAAAACAGGAGTCTTTATGATCAAAGTCATTGCCTTAGATATCGATGGAACACTATTTAACGCTCATGAAGAAATCATGCCTTTGACGAGAAAGATGTTGATGAAAGCTCATCAGATGGGCATCATCTTGATTTTAGCGTCAGGACGATCTATTCATGGCTTAAAGAGCTTAGTTTCACGACTCGATTTTCCTTTAGAAAATACAATCTTTATTGGTTATAACGGAGCTTCACTGGTTGATGTGTCTACCCATGAGACATTATTTCAATCGATCATTAGACAAGATCTTGCGGTATCAGTACTTAACAGCACTAGAAATCATCCTGTTACCGTGATGATCCCTGTAGATGATGAACTATGGGTTGAAGATCTTCAACATCCACTAGTTCAATATGAAGCTCAAACAGAGAACTTAAGATTAAGATTCAATAAGGATCTTAGTCAACTTGAATTAAATCCAATCAAAATCATGATTACTTCTGATAAGGATAACTTAAAAGCCTATTTTGATCAGCTTTCAGAAACACTTCATAATCAAGCGATCTTTGCGAGAAGTGGAGATGTGTATTTAGATGTGACTAACTTAGGTTGTGATAAAGGAAGTGCTCTACAACGTTACTGTGAATTAAAAGGCATCTCACGAAATGAGGTCATCGCCTTTGGGGACAACTATAACGATCTTTCGATGATTGAATTCGCAGGGATTGGGATTGCGATGGGCAATGCGGTAGAAGACTTAAAAAAAGTCGCCAATGAGGTGACTTTAACGAACAATGAAGATGGGATAGGAATCTGGTTAAAGAAACATCTAAGCGAAGAAACTCGCAAATAGAAGCTCAATTAGGAAGGCTACGATAAAGCCTACAGTCCATAGACTTATTTTTTCAAAGGTAGAGTTGACATAGCTTCCCTTGACACTTTTCTTTGAGGTAAGATAAATCAAAGTAAATACTGTAATAGGCAATTGAATACTTAGTGCCTATTGAGAATGGACTAGACCCATGAAAGCTTATATCCAAAATCAGATCCTGCAGTGATATTAGAGACTTAATTTAAAGATTCTATTATGATAGGGAAAATGTTAAAAATAATCGTTTATACTTAATCTTATACATTTAATTAAGTCACTTCTTATCTTTGATCGTATCCACAACTAAGATAAAAGAACCACATACAGCTCCACTCAAGGAAGCCATGACTCCAAATAAGATATAAGGATTAGATGTCATAATAAATCCCCATAGTGCGAAGAAAGCTACTATTACTAGAAAATGAATGAAAAGAAAATTCTTTAGAATGGATCTTAGTGACATATTGGTCTCCTATTTATTTATTCCATTATACTAGATAAACGAATCAACCTTAGTTGCGATATGGTCTTTTAACAACTACAATATGGGTGAGAGAGATGTCTCTATTTAATCTCAATGAAAGGAGTTCAGTCTATGAAAATCAGTGGATCAATGAAGAAAGTTCTGGAGATATTGTTTATCGTCTTGGCTGGATTCGTTTTATTCAATGTCGCGTTTATAATGGCGGCTTTGGTGATTCAAGGACTTGGTTTCCTATCTCAAAGTGAGACACAGAATCCAAGATTAGGAATGATCTTTGGTTTGATTTTATTGGGATTGAGTTGGTTTATCTTAAGATCTAGATTATCCACATTAGTAAAGGCTACCTATTTTACAATGCCTTTGATGTCTATGATCGTGGTCCTTGGGGTACTTATGAATGGACTTCAACTTTGGATGATCTTAGCGTGTGAAGGCTTGCTTATAGGAGTGGTATTTGGATTTATAAGAATGAAAAGACTAGCGTGGGAATATCACTTTGCGACACTTTATTGTACTGTCATTGGGATATCGATCATCATCTTCAATATCCAAATCTAGGTTTACTTTATTTCACTTAACCAAGCTTGTAGTTCTTGATCGACTGCTTTTGGATCTTGAGCTAAAGGATCTTTAAACCCATGAAAACTTACGATGTTCGATGTAGGTAGCTGCTTTTTAAAATTGTTAAAGGTAGAAATAGTACTGCCACCAGAGTGACAAATAAATAAGGCTACTTTCTTTCCTTCGAAAGAGACAGTGTTTAATAGTGTATGAACCGATGGCGCATAACTACCTGCCCACAATGGACTTCCAATAAAGATAAGGTCATAGATTTTAGGATCAGGTAAGACTGAAATAAGTTGTGGTGATTCTTTGAAGATAACGCTTTTTCCTCCCCAGAAATACTTCCCAAACCCTTCTTTAGGGTTTTCTTTTTCTGGGATAAGTTCTAATAGATCTCCTACATATTTTTGATGAATCAATTCTGCGATTCTTTTTGTATTTCCTTCTAGGGAATAATAGATAACCAGTGTTTTCATTTTGTTTTCCTTTTCTGACATTTGATACTTAAGATCTTCTTAGGACAAACGTCTACGCATTGACCACATAGGATACAATCTTGAGTCATGATCGATCCATTTTTTTGATCCTTCATAACGGAGATACTCATCGGACATACCTTATCACATTGACTACAGTGGATACACTTTGAATGATCGGAAACTATCTTGAATTGAGGAAGATTTAATTTATCACCAACCCAAGCACCGGCGACCATAAACGGAGACATCCAACAGATACTGTGACACGCACCACGTTTGCCTATCGTTAAGGTCAATATGAATAGACTTCCTAACACCAAATAATAGGTAATGTATTTTAGAGGCATATCGACGGAGAACCCGTTCTCAGTTAAGTGAAAAGGATCGATCCCTTTGATTCCACCCGCTATGATGAAACCACTCACTAAGGTAATGAACCATAAGGCAAAGATAGAATATCTTATGATCCTTAAACGTTTTCTATTTACGCTTTTCCCATTGATTTTTTCTGTATATTCAGATAAAGCAGCGACAGGACAAACATAAGAACACCACGCTCTACGAAAGAGCAGGCCAGAAAGAAAGAGAAGTATAAAGACGATGACACTTCCTGAGATGATCCCATTGAAGGCTCCATCGATACTCACATAAGGTGAGAAAAAGTTAAGGGTGATTGGGAATAGTAATAAACTGATCAAAGTAAGTATTCTACGTATCTTAGCGCGATTCATGAGAGCCCTCCAGTTGACTTAAAGTTTCTTGGCACCATTGAAGGTAAGCCGTATTTGTCTTGACACCGAATTCTATGACCGAGAGTATATTCTGATGATTTTGATAAGGATCAGGAATCGATGAGAGTTCCTTTTTAAAAGAATTAAGGATCATAAGATCTTGAGTATGACTTGATTGAAAGCTCTTGATGTAGTTGATAAGGATATGAGGATTACTTCCTAAACTAAAATACATTTTGAGAAAGAGCTCTAATCTAAGTGATTCTTTCTCAGGTTCTTGAGCTTGCCAAAGGGTAAGAGTTTTTCGACCTAGAGAAGTGATCTCATAACGTTGTTTACCTCGATTATCTTTTGTTTGAGACAAAGCTTTAACTAGTCCTTCATTTACCATTTTCTTTAATGTTGGATAGATCTGTCCATAGGATTCGCTCCAAAAGAATCTGAACCTTATGTCGATCAGTTTCTTGATGTCATAGCCACTTAATGGTTCTTCGCTTAATAGTCCTAAAATAACGATATGAGTTTTACTGTTCATGGTTAAACCTATCTAATAGATATATTAAAGGAATGGTTAGGCTTTGTAAAGTACTAAATTAAAACTTAATTGATTATTTAGAATAATTATTGATTTGTGAAAACAGGATGCTTTATGGAATATTTGGATTGCTTATGTTTGAAGATCGTGAAAAATGTGTCTAAGAGAAGCCAACTCTTGATTTTTTAGTGGAATGTGTTATTTTTAAGGCGTATCATAAAAGAGAACGTATTAGAACTTATGGAGTTTCAATGAAAAAGAAAAAATCGTTAGTGAAAATTATAGGAGTGATCAGTACCTTATTCGCAAGTATTCTTTTATCAGTTGTGATTTTAATTGTAGCGGTGGTTACCCTTATATTCTATGGACCATCAACAACCGCAAGAGATATGTTGGTACTTACATCGCTTGAAACCAGTGCGATGAAGTTTGTGCCTCATCTTTACTTCTCTCAAGAGAAGATCGATGCGATAATTTTAGCCAACTCCGCAAGAGAAACCGATGAGACATCCGATGGGGATGACGTTACGATCCCTACTGATGAGATCGATCTAGAAAAAATAGAGATCGTGGATATCTCAGGACCAACCTTCGTTGGTAAACTGATGATCGTCAATGATCCTTCAAGAGTGTATGTATCCGTCATTAAAAACTTCGCTCCAGATAAAGGAGGCCAAAGACTATTGGATATGGTTAAAGCTGAAAACGCCATTGGTGGAGTCAATGGGGGAGCTTTTAGTGATGTAGGTGGTGTTGGGAATGGTGGTATGCCTTTAGGAATCGTCATCAAAGATGGTGAGATCCTAGTCAATAGTGCGAGCTCTTATCGAGTCTTAATAGGATTCGATACAAACCATAAATTGGTTGTTGGATCTATGACGGCTCAAGCCGCGATAGATCGTGGTGTCGTCGATGCAGTTAGTTTTGGACCAGTCTTGGTTCTTAATGGAGAAAGAGCAGCGATTACAGGCTCAGGTGGTGGTCTTAATCCTAGAACAGCCATTGGTCAACGTGCAGATGGGGCCATTCTATTATTGGTCATCGATGGACGTCAACCAACAAGTTTAGGTGCTACCTTCAATGATGTCGCGGATGTCTTGATCGAATACGGAGCTGTCAATGCAGCTGCTTTAGATGGTGGATCATCGACTTTGATGGTGTATGAAAACAAGATCTTAAATCAAACCAGTTTATTGACAGGTCCACGAAGAATCCCGACCTTCATCATGGTCTCGAAATAATATGAAACATAAAAAAACAAAGGGTCTTAAAGGACTCCTACTCAACTACCTTAAGGTCTTCTCAGGGATCTTATTGGTGGTCTTAATTATTGGTTATATATACTTACTTGATTATCAAACCAGTTTGCCTTCAGATGCGGGAACACGTGTCATCAAAGCAATTGAGAATTTAGACTTAGACACTTTAGATGAGATGAGTTCTAATCTACCGATCTCGTTGACCAATCCTGATATCTTTACCGAATATTTAAAAGTCTTCTCTGAAGAACCTGATCTTTATTTTTATGCGGGGACATCTAAAGTCGAAAACCAAGATGTCTATATCATAGGCAATCACGATAAAATGATGGCTACTTTGATTCTTGAAAAGACGGGTAAAAAATCACTCTTTGGATTTGATAAATTCAAAGTCGTTGATTTGGTTTTTAAACCACTTCATGAGTTTAAAATCATTGCCCCTTCAGGCGTCAAACTACTACTTAATGGGGTCAGTATCGATGATCAGGTTCAAGATCTAAAAACGATACAAATTCCTGCCTTTACCCAAGAAGTGTTTGGGACAATCGAGACCTTGACGTATACCTTTAAGAATTTCCAATTCATCTCTTCTGTAACGATTGATGGACAAGAAGCTGAGGTGGTCTACGATCCTCTCACCTATACATATTCGGTTGTATATAGACCAACTCAAAGTATCCAAGATGAACTGAGTACTTTTGGGATCAATGCGATGAAAGCACATACTCGTTTATTAGGGGTACCTTATTTATCACGTAGTGCTTTCCTAAGTGATTATGCTTATCCAGGATCTCATATCGTTTCACTTGTGAACAGTTATGATCTATCCGTTCGATATCCGCTAATCTCGGAAAGTTTCTCTGATCTAAAAGCTGAAAACTTCATTCAATACGGTCCTAATGCGTATTCAGCTGATGTGACACTATCTTATACTTTAACGTCTACATGGTTCGGTGTGGTGAAGACAAGAGTAATGACACCTTACTATAAAGTCTATATGACAAATATCGATGGTGCATGGCATCTAACTGATTTGGTTATATTAACAAGCAACTAAAAAAATCGACTCACTATGAGTCGATTTTTATTAAACGATTTTAGTAGTCCAGCTTTCTACATTCCATACTTCACTGACGATGTCTTGGTAGAACTCAGGTTCATGACATACCAATAAAACAGTTCCTTTATAATCGATGAGTGCTCTTTTGAGTTCTTCTTTCGCGTCGATGTCCAAATGATTGGTTGGTTCATCAAGAACCAAGACATTGGATGGGGTATGAAGGATCTTACAGAGTCTTACTTTAGCTTGTTCACCACCGCTTAACACACTGATCTTAGATTCAAGTTGTTGACGAGTTAGACCAACCTTAGCTAAGGCATTTCTTATTTCTAATTGACTAAAAGAAGGGAAAGTTTGCCAGACATCATCGATACAGGTCAAGTTGGTATTCTTCTTCTGTTCTTGTTCAAAGTAACCAATAAAGAGATACTCACCTTTTTCGATCTTACCGTCTAATGGTTCAATCAGACCTAAAATACTTTTTAGTAAGGTGGTCTTACCTAAACCATTGGCGCCTGTTAAGGCGATCTTCTGTCCTCGTTCAATCGTAAACTTTAAAGGTCGAGTTAAAGGCGATTCATAACCTATGACCAAGTCATTGGTTTCTACGATCAACTTCCCTGAAGTACGAGACATCTTGAAGTTGAAGACAGGTTGAGGTTTTTCTGGAGCTAATTCTATACGATCCATCTTATCGAGTTTCTTTTGTCTAGATTTGGCCATATTGGCAGTTGCGACATTGGCCTTATTACGAGCGACAAAATCTTCTAGTCTAGAGATCTCAGATTGTTGACGTCCATAAGCAGATTCTAATAGACGTTTGTTTTGTTCATAGACTCTTAAGAATTCATCATAATTACCTACATAACGAGTCAATTTTCTATTCTCAACGTGATAGATCAAGTTGACGACTTCATTTAAGAATGGCATATCATGAGAAATCAAAATAAAGGCATTTTCATAAGTTAATAGATAACGTTTAAGCCATACGATATGTTCCTCATCGAGGTAGTTGGTGGGTTCATCTAGAAGTAAGATATCAGGTTTTTCTAAAAGAAGTTTCGTTAGGAGAACTTTTGAACGTTGTCCACCAGATAATTGATCGACATCTTTTTCTAGTCCGATCGCATTAAGCCCTAAGGCAGATGCCACCTCATCTATCTTCTTATCGATGATGTAGAAATCGTGATGATCAAGAGTATCTTGTAGGATACCAATGCGTTCTAATGCACTGTCCATATCGAGATTTGGATCAGAAGACATGGCTTCATAAAGTCCAAGCATTTCTGCCTCATCATCGAAGAGATATTGATACGCTCTTTGAAGTGCTTGTCTAATGGTCAAGCCTTTCTCTAGCGTAGAATGTTGATCTAAATAACCTACTCTTACTTTAGAAGACCATATGACACGACCTTCTTCTGGTTGAAGTTTACTGGTTAGGATGCTCATGAAGGTTGATTTTCCTTCACCATTGGCTCCGATGAGACCTACATGTTCTCCTTTAAGTAATCTAAAAGAGACATCATCAAAGATACCTCGATCGCCAAATCCATGACTTAAATGTTCTACTGTACAAATGCTCATGCGAATCCTCCTACTAAATGTCCAAAAAGAATCATACAGGAGAATGCGTACTTATGCAATCTACTAGGCAGTGTTCATAAAAAAAGTCATCCTTAGGATGACTTTTCATTCCACATCATTGCGTTTAATTTTCTTACTGTATTGATATTACGAGCGGTCATATTTTTATATAAAGGACTACCTATAAATTTATTCATACCACTTTCTTTATAGTGATCTCGACGAATACACCATCCTATCGATCCAGAAACATACATTAACACATCTACTTCAGGATTCTGTTTGATCAATTGAAGTGAGTCTGATGTATCATAATCATCCCATAAAAATAGAATATCTGTCTTGTATTCATCATTATTGATCCAAGTTTTAGGGAAAGTATCACAGATTGTTTTCAGATTCTCTTTATCTCTTAAAACTATGGGTATCTTAAATCCATAAGTTTCAATAAGTTTGGCTTCTATCGATTTAATAATCACAGTTCTATTTTTCATCGGCGAATCAAAAACTACATTACCTGTGTTGATGTAAGTTCTGACATTGATAAAATTTAGAGATTCAAAACAAGTTTTAAGTTGTTTCATATCGACAGGAGCATTGCCTCCTACATTGATTCCTCTTAATAAAGCTAGATAAGTGTTCATGGGTCTATTTTACCATTGAATGCGCCCATATCTTGAATATAAAACAAATGATCCTTTCGGATCAAATGTTGGTTTCTAATAATTTAATGTAGACCTGTTCAAATTCGTTTTCACAAAGCATAAAGGTATCTACAATGATGGGATTAAAATGCTTACCTTTACCCAAGAGAAGTTCTTTTAAACTGTCTTGATGGTTCAATGGTTCTTTATAAGGACGTTTTGAACGAAGGGCGTCATAGACATCACAGATGGCTAAGATCTGAGCGGATAGAGGAATCTTGTCTCCTGAGAGATGATAAGGATAACCTGTCCCATCCCATTTCTCATGATGGGATTCAGCGATTTCTATACCCATTTCGATATAAGCGTTACCAGGATAAGTCTTGTGAACTAGTTTCAAGACATTGGCACCGATAACGGGGTGCTGTTTGATTTCTTCAAATTCTTCAAATGTTAATTTACCTGGTTTTAGTAGGATGCTATCTCGGATGCCTACTTTCCCAATATCATGGACGACGGAAGCATATTGAATTCTACTAATGAAGTCATGAGTAATAATCTCTTTATACTCTGTATGTGTGCTTAAATTCTCAGCGATGATACGACAACCTTCTTTCAAACGTTCAACGTGACTACCAGTATCGGTATCTCTAGATTCAGTGATGTTAGAAAGGGCTGTAATGGTTGCGAGTTGTGCTTCTGCGACTTCTTTTACTTTAACAGAAACAATGCCTTCCAATTGTTTATTATAGGTTTTGAATTTGTCTTCTTTCAAAACTCGTTCTGAAATATCGATCATTGATGTCATAAAACAAAGTTCGTTTTCAAGATAAATAAGATCTGCATTAAACAATCCAGTAATGGTTGAACCATTCTTGGTTAACATAGTGGCTTCTACATTCCTTAGACTATGGGTCAGTTTTAAAGACTCTATTAGTTTTTCTCTAAGATTAGGATCTTTAAATAAATGTAAATTATCTGAAGTATTACCTATGATTTCTTCTGGCGAATAACCAAGATTGTCACAAAACGCTGGGTTGACATCTAAAAATACAGCATCAGATAGACGTGTAATCGCCATCAAGGCTCCACTATTATGGAATGCCTTTGAGAATTTTTCTTCTGATGCTTTCAATTCGGATATATCTTTACATACTCCAAATAGGACAGGTTTCCCATCCCACTCACCATTTTTGACTCTTGTTTCTACTGCGATGGTAGATCCATCCTTGGCAACCAACGGAACTGGACAATATTCTCGGGTTCCTTGAAGCATCTCTATAACATTCGCAAGCGCTTCATCTCTACGATTTTCAGGATGAACTTTTAGGACGGTATTCCCATACAGTTCTGCTTCTGTATAACCCAGTCGATCAAAAACAGTCTTGTTGGCGTGAATGATGTTGCCTTGTTCATCTAGAATAAACAACATGTCATAAATCGAATTAAAGAAAGCGTAGAAGTTCTTCATCGAATTAGCGAGTTTTTGGCTTTCTCTTTCTAAAAGGATCTCATCTGTGAAATCAATGATTAAGGTATTCACATAACCTTCCTCAGCACGTGAGACGATAAGTTTATAGTCACGATTGGATTCAAGATCGTGATGATGGTAAGGTATATTGCGAGGTGCCTTGAGGCTCTCTAATCCAGTTTTTGCCCAAGTTGCAGTTTTTATATGATCTGAATTGATAAGTTGAGTTAGGGTTTTACCTACGATGTTTTTACTAGAAATATCAAAAGTATGTTCAATCTTTTGGTTTATAAAAACAAACTCAGCGTCACATCGCTGACCTTGATCATCTAAGATGAGTTTTAATTTGGCGAAGCCAACAGGCATTGTATTTACAAATTGTAGTAATGATCCATTTTCCATATCTTTATACCCCGTTGGCTTCCTTGTGATTTCACGATTTATTTTATCACAGAATAACTAATACATTGTCTATATATACATATAAGGTCTTATAAAATGCATAAATAGTATAAAAAACACAGAATAACTATATCACAATTCAGTATATTCATACAATAACACTTATAGTGTGCAAAAACACTCTAAGTTGAATAATTTATTAATAATCTCTTATTCAAGTTGATTAAGTGAAGAGGCATTGCTAAACTATAGACATCTTAGGTAGTTTCATCTACTTTTAATGAGAAAGATGTAAAGTGATAAAGAGGAAAAGACATGCGCATCCTTGTAGTTGAAGATGAGAGAGATCTCAATAAGATACTCGTAAAGAAACTGACACTTGAAGGATACATCTGTGACAGTTGTTTTGATGGTGATCAAGCTCTAACCTATCTTCAAAGCGATGCGGTCTATGATGCGGTCTTAATGGATGTGATGATTCCTGGATTGAGTGGTCTTCAAGTATTATCGACCATAAGATCTACACAAAACCTGACTCCAGTGCTTTTATTGACAGCACGAGATAGTATCCAAGATCGAGTAAATGGTTTAGATCTAGGAGCTGATGATTATCTCATCAAACCATTTGCGTTTGATGAATTGATGGCTCGTCTTAGAATGATCACTCGAAAAGCAAGTGGACTAAAAACCAATGTGTATGAGTGTGGAGACCTTAGTGTAGATGTATTAACTAAAATCGTTATTCGTCATCAACGAAAAATAGCCTTATCGGCGAAAGAATTTGCCATATTAGAAGTACTAATAAGAAACAAAGGCATCGTTTTATCTCGAGAAAGCATAGAAAGCAGGATCTCAAATTTTGATAGTGATCTAAATTCTAATGTGGTCGATGTATACATTCGTTTTCTTCGTAAGAAGATCGATGATGACTTTGAGAATAAATTGATCCATACCGTTAGAGGTAGTGGTTATGTCTTAAGGGATGAAGTATGAGACATCTGTCGATAAAACTTAAGGTAACGCTTTGGTATACCTTTTTAATGATCGTGGTGGTTACCGCGGTATTAGGCTTTATGTATCTGATCAGTTCCTCTGTCATCGAAAAGGATGTGAAGAAAGAACTGGAAGCTGTAGTGGACTCTATAGGAGGATCAATTCACCTAGATGATCATGAAGTCATCATCAGTGTGAACCTCGTTCAGAATGGGATCTATACCGTAGTTTATAAAGAAAATCTTAGTCCTATTCAAGGATTCTTTCCTCTAGAGTATGACAACACCAATATCGAATATAAATCGGATGTCTTACAAACCATTAAAATAAACGGTTTGAATTTTTATGTCTATGATCGAAAAGTAAGTCTTCAAGATGAAGAAGATAGAACAAGTGTATGGATAAGAGGAGTCGTGGCGGCGGATACGACGCCTAATTTAATGAAGAACTTATTTGAAACGGCGTTAATGACCTTACCTTTCTTGGTTTTACTTGCGGCTATTGGAGGATATTTGATTTCTAGACAAGCATTTAAACCAATTGATCGTTTAATGAAAGCTGCCAATCAGATCAGTGATGGGAAAGATTTATCAAAAAGAATCGGCTTAGAGAACAGTAAGGATGAGATAGGACGCTTAGCGAGCACCTTTGATCGTATGTTTAATCGATTGGAAAATTCATTTGAGGCAGAGAAACAATTCACTTCAGATGCTTCTCATGAATTAAGAACTCCGATTACAGTCATCTTAGCTCAAAGTGAACTCGCTCAAAGTAGCGCTAAGACCTTAGAAGATCATCAAGAAGCTCTCAGTGTCATTCATCGTCAAGCTTTGAAGATATCTCATCTTATCTCCCAGCTTCTAGCTTTTGCGAGATTAGATCAAGATAGAGGTAAAGTTGAGTTTACCCATGTGGATCTTTCTGATTTGGCCAAATCGGTTTGTGATGAACAAAATGAAGCTTGGGAATCATCCATTACTTTAAGCACTGAAATCCAAGCGAATGTAAGTGCTCAAGGAGACCCAGTATTATTGAATAGACTGATGAGTAATCTTATCGAAAATGCTTATCAGTATGGAAAAGAAAATGGTCATATTAAAGTAAGTCTCTCTCAAACTCAAAAAGAAATCCTCTTCAAGGTTGAAGATGATGGGATAGGCATCTCTCAACAAGAACAAGAAAAGATCTTCCAACGTTTTTATCAAGTCTCAAATTCAAGAACAGCTAATGAACGAGGATCTATGGGATTAGGTTTAGCGATGGTTCAAAAAATCGCTGTTCTTCATAAAGGATCCATCAGTGTAGAAAGCACGATACATAAAGGAAGTAGTTTTATCTTTAGATTCCCAAAATAGTACACAATCCTTTAATCTGGTTTTAATATAGCTTTGTCATAATGGGTTCAACACAATGAAAGGAAATCAATGTGATGAACAAAAACTTATTTAAGAAAATGCCAAAAGTGGCAGTACTAGGAATAGCAGCAGTTGCTTTGTTTGGTAGTATTGGAGTAAATGCTTTAACGACAGATGCAACAGCGGGATCGACAACACCGGCTCCTACTCCAACGCCTACTCCTAAGCCAACCCCAACACCTACTCCTAAGCCAACTCCTACGCCTACCCCAACGCCGACTCCTACTCCTACGCCTACCCCAACTCCAAGTGATCTTGCTGGATTAGAACTCGCGAAATCTGTAGCGTTGGCTGATGCTGGACTTACGGAAGCTGAAGTTACTTTTAGAGAACTAGAAGCTGAAACCAAGGATGGTGTCGTCTTGTATGAAGTAGAATTCGTATCTAATGGTGTAGAATTCGAATACAAAGTCAGTTCAACAGGAGTCATCCTAATGTCTGAAAAAGATGTTGATGATTCAGATGATAAAGACGGTTCTGAACTAGAAAAAGACAATCACTCTATGGACGATAATTCTAGAGATGATGGTTCAATGGATGATAGTTCAAATGATACTCAAGATCGTCACTCAGATTCTGTAGATGATCATAACGATCAAGATAGAGACTAATTAAGCTAAAGCCGATTCGAAAAAGAATCGGCTTTTTATTTATTCTAAGGGTGAAAAGTAATCATTGAGAACGTATACTATAAGTAGGAAAACCAATGATCTATTACTACCTCGTAAGCAACCTACTCTTTGTTTGTCTCTTGATTCAGTTCACTTTTAAAGGTGAGTCAAACATAAGGTTCATCATTAAGTTGATTGCGTGTTTACACTTCGTTGCGCTAGCGCTTTTTGCGTTATCTACTAAGCAATTTAATCAGAAAGAGATATTTTTATGTTTGGGTTTGGTGTTCTCATTCTTTGGAGATCTTGCCTTAGGTTTGAAATATAAATACAAACAAGCTCTTAAATTTGGATTACTGTTATTTATGGGTGCTCAAGTGATGTATATTATTTCGTTTGGATTCAATGCTTACACATTTATGATTTGGATTCCATTACTGTTGATGATGTATTTTATGGGTGTGCGAATTCGAAAAAACAAACACTACAATTTTAAAAATATGGGACTTGGGGTAATTGTATATGCCTGTCTATTGAGTCTGATGATGAGCACAGCTTTAGCCCAATGGGATCTTCGTTTATTATCAGCGTCTTTTCTATGTGCCTTAGGGGCAATCTTGTTTCTAGGATCAGATTTTTTATTGCTTCATCTTTATTTTTATGATCATAAAAAAACAAGCTTGGTCATCCTATATCTGATCCTTTATCATGTGGGTCAAAACTGTTTGGCACTTAGCTTGTGGGTAAAATAATCACTTTTAAATGTTAGGCTTCATCATCCTTTAAGATGTATTGAACAGCGACACATCCTGGTCCACCTAGAGCCATTAATACAGGTGAAAAACCGAGATACTCGATGTCTATATTACCAAAGCTTATTCGCAGTCGCTCTTCAAGCTTTCTCGCTGTATCTAAATTCATTGCATGAATGATATAGATCTTATGTCTAAGACTGACTGCGTTTTGGGTCATTTTTTTTATGATCTGATCAAAAGCTTGAGGCCATGTTCTTCCTACCCCAAACTTATCTAGTTTCTCCATTCCAGGTGTAAAGGTCAAGATGGGTTTGATACCAATCATACCCGCAAAAGAAGCAGCCATAGGAGAGATACGACCAGATCTTTTTAAGAAATTAAAATCAACAGGAATTAAAAAAGATTGACACTCTGTAAGACATTTATCCATTCTTTGAATGATCTCTTGAGGGCTATGATTTAATGATAGACGCTTCGCCAACATCACCAAATATCTTTGTGTCCCAACCAAAGCTTTTGAATTATACAGAATAAGATCTGAACTTAATTCTCCTAAGGCAGAAGCTGCTACGTCGTAAGTAGAACTTAAACCCTTAGCGACACAGATATGTAAACCTGATTTAGTGCGATCATAGATTTCCATCATTTGACCAATCGAAGGTAATGAAGTTCTCGCCCTTTCTGTTTTTGTGAGCTCTACGAAGTCTTCACAACTGATATCTAAATAATCTTTATAATTGATCCCTTTGACTTCTACTTGAAGGGGAATCAATTCGATGTCTAGCTCTTGAGCTTCCTTTACACTGATCAAACTTCCAGTATCGGTAATGATTTTCATAAGAGTCCTCTTTAAACTATTATACATAAAAAAGAAAGTGATGGGGAAAAGGGACCTTTCTAAGAAATGAATCATCGATAAAACATGCATAAGGATGACTAAAAAATGTTAAAAAAAACGTCTTCTAGAGCCTCCTAGCCCTGTCATTTTGGAGTCAATTATGGTAAAGTATAAGCATCTTACGGAGGACAGCATGATTACCAATCGACTCAATCAGCTCCATGACGTAATGATCTTCTTAGGGACATAGGGCTTTTAGCGCCTGTGTTTTTTATTTTCTGTCCAGCACGAATTTTTGTATAACTGTGGAAATACGGTCCACAAGTCTCTACCCTGACACCTTAAACGTTGGGACTACAAAATCAAACTAAGCTAACAAGCGTTTTTTTGATTTTTATGAGACATCCGGACCTGGATGTCTTTTTCTATAAAGGAGGATCTTATGGATCAAATTAGAGTAGCGCTCGTTATGGGTTCCATCAGTGATTATGAGACAGTGATCGAAACGGTCAAAGTCTTAGAATCTTTTGGGATTGCTTATGAGAAAAACGTGATCAGTGCTCATCGTACTCCTGAAGATATGGTTCAATACGCTAAATTGGCTTCTTCTAGAGGACTACAAGTGATCATTGCGGCAGCGGGTGGGGCAGCCCATCTACCTGGGATGATCGCTTCTTTGACCACGCTTCCTGTGATTGGGATCCCTATCAAGACCTCTGCCTTGGATGGCTTAGATAGCTTACTTTCAATCAATCAAATGCCTGCAGGGATACCTGTATTAACCACAGCGATCGGGATCGCAGGAGCTAAGAATGCGGCTTTAGGAGCCATTCGTATTTTAGCTCTACATGATTTGGATTTAGCTCAAAAATTGATCGATTATCAAAATGATCTCGCTCAAAGCGTAAGGGACAGTAACTTTAAATGAGACAAAGAATCTTGCCTCCCGCAAAAATAGGCATCATCGGTGGTGGCCAATTGGGCCAAATGATCGCCTTATCAGCCATAGAAATGGGCTATCGAGTCGCAGTTTTAGATCCGGATCCATTTTGTCCATGCGCATGTTTGGCTCAACCTTTTATAAAAGCTGACTACACAGATGTGGTAGCTTTAGCTCAATTGGTTGAATTATGCGATGTCGTAACCTATGAGTTTGAGAATGCGGACAGTGCTTTGATCGATGGGTTCAATATTAACGGAAAGATTCCCCAAGGGGCTTTAGCTTTGACTTTGTCTCAACATCGTCTAAAAGAAAAAGCTTTTGCGGAATTCTTAGAGATTCCTTGTCCTAAGTATTGGCCAGTTTTATCTCATAAAGATCTATTTAAACTCAATGATTTTCCTTTGATCATTAAGAGTTGTCGATATGGTTATGATGGGAAACATCAATACATCATAAGAACAAAAGAGGATTTAAAAGCGCTTAAATTGGAGTTTCCTTCTGAATACATCGCAGAGAAATTGATCACTTTTGAGAAAGAGATCTCTGTAGTAGCGGCTTGTTTCAAAGATGGGATCAGTTTATTTGAGCCCTTTGAGAATGTTCACGTCAATGGGATTCTTTCTACCTCTCGTCATCCCGCATTGATTTCGCCTCAACTTCAAAGACAAGCTTTAGAAACCACTGAAAAGATCGCTCATGCGTTGGATTATATTGGGGTTTTGGCTGTTGAATATTTTATCAGTTCAGAAGGTCTTTTGTTTAATGAGATGGCTCCTCGTCCACACAATTCAGCTCATGGGACGATCGAAGGTTGTACCTTTAGTCAATTTGATCTTCATGTCTTATCGATCACAGGTTCTTCATTGGTTCAAACTCGCAGAAGTTCTCTAACCATGATGATCAATATTTTAGGTCAAGATCTACCCTTAGCCCTCAAGAAATTTTCTAAATGTGATCCTAATGAAACACATCTTCATCTGTATGGGAAAAAAGAAGCTCGAGAGAATCGTAAGGTAGGTCATGTGACACTGTGTGCAGCGACTTTAAACGATCTTCAAAAGGATATCAATGATTGGAGGAACAACTCATGAGAAGACTCTTTATCACCAAACGAAAAGGCTTTGAGCTTTCCTCACACGACTTAAGTCAAGTCATACAGAATCAATTGAATCTAAATGCCTTTGCGACACACGTGATTGGCTATGATGTCTTTGATTTAGATGAAAACCTTCTACCTCAAGCCATCTCTTCTGTTTTCTCAGAAGCCATGTGTGATGAAGTCAGTTTTGAGCTTTCTGAACTAAAAGGAACCTTAATCGTTAAAGAACCTTTACCAGGTCAGTATGATCAACGATCAGATGCCGCAATCCAATGTCTTCGTTTATTGGATCCTTCAACCAAAGCTTCAGTCAAGACTTTCGAAGCTGTGCTTTTTGATCGTGAACTATCTAGTCATGAACGAGAAATCTTCACCCACTATTGGATCAACCCTATTGAAATGCGAGAGAAATCTCTCACTCAGGAAATTCCCTTATCTGAAGAGATCTCTAATCAAGGTCCACTTAAAAACTTTACATCGTTTAATGAGAAAGAAGCCTTGTCTTTCTTAAAAGAAAACAAAGCAGCGATGAGTCTTTTAGATTTCAACTTGATTCAAGATTTCTTTAGAACCAATGAGAATCGTCAACCAACGATGACAGAATTCAAAGTCTTGGATACCTATTGGAGCGATCATTGTCGACACACTACTTTTGAGACCCAATTGAGTTCTATAGAGATCCCCAGTGGTCCTTATGAATCTGAACTTAATGAAGCTTTAGAGCTGTTTAAATCCTCAAGAGAATTAACCAAACGCAATGAAAAGCCAGTGACCTTGATGGAGATGGCGACAATCATGGGCAGAGTCATCGACGATCCTAGAGTTGAACACAGTGATGAGATCAATGCCTGTAGTGTAAAAATCAAAGTCAACACAAAAGAAGGCCTCATCGATGCCTTACTTCAATTTAAAAACGAGACCCATAATCATCCTACAGAGATCGAACCTTTTGGGGGAGCTTCTACTTGTATTGGAGGAGCCATAAGAGATCCCCTAAGTGGGAGAGCCTATGTCTATCAAGCGATGAGGATCTCTGGATGTGGTAACGTCAAAGAAGAAATCAGTGAAACCATAAAAGATAAGCTTCCTCAACGTGTGATCGCACTTAGAGCGACCCAAGGCAACAGTGCTTATGGGAATCAGATTGGGGTCGCAACGACCTATGTGAAAGAGATCTATCATCCAAAATATACCGCTAAACATCTTGAATGTGGGGCTGTGGTAGGCATCGCAAAAGCGAGCTCCGTTAAAAGAGAACATCCTGAAGAAAACGATGTGATCGTGTATTTAGGAGGAAGAACAGGAAGAGATGGGATTGGTGGTGCCACAGGGTCATCTTTAGCTCATACTCAAAATTCGATGACACAATGTGCCAGTGAAGTTCAAAAAGGCAATGCACCTGAAGAGCGTAAACTACAGCGTCTTTTTAGAAATCCATTGGCGTCAAGAATGATCAAGAAAGCCAATGATTTTGGGGCAGGTGGTGTTAGTGTCGCGATCGGTGAACTCGCCGATGGTTTGATCATCGATCTTGATAAGATTCCTTTAAAATACCTTGGATTGAATTCTACGGAATTGGCCATCAGTGAAAGTCAAGAAAGAATGGCTGTCGTTTTAGATCCAAAAGACGCGCAAGCTTTTATCGATATGGCTCATCAAGAAAATATAGAAGCTACTATCGTCGCAAACGTCACCAAAGCACGTCGTCTTCAAATGTTTCATCAAGGCAATTTGGTTGTAGATCTAGATAGAAATTTGATAGACACCAATGGGGTCAGACAAAGTTCAAACGCGAAATTAACTCAAAAACCTATACAAGAGATTCATAAAACATCCTTCAGTGAAGCTGAAGTTTTGACTCATTTATCTTCATTAAATGTGGCCCTTCAAAAAGGTCTGATCGAACGATTTGATGGGAGTATCGGTGCGACTACGGTCTTAGCGCCTTTAGGTGGTAAACATCAACTCACATCTACTCAAGGTTCCGTTCAAAAGATCCTTCTTGAGAATGAAGATGTCTCAACGGTCTCGATCCTTACTCATGGTTTTATTCCTCAGCTTAGTGAAATCAATCCTTTCTTAGGCGCTCAAGGGGCACTTCTTCAATCCATCGCGAAAACGATCGCCTTAGGTGGTAAGATCGAAAATATCTTCTTCTCCCTTCAAGAGTACTTTCCTCGTCTGAATCAAGACAAGGAAAAATGGGGCTCTGTCGTAAGTGCTTTATTAGGAGCCCTTAGTGTCCAGTCTGTCTTTAAAAGACCCGCTATTGGGGGAAAAGACAGTATGTCTGGAAGCTTTAAAGATATGGATGTCTTAGAGACCTTGATTTCATTTGCGTGTACCACAGCTGAACTAGAAGATGTCCAGACCCAATGCGCAAGATCACCTTTAGAAAATCTATATCTGGTTAAAGCACCTCGAAAAGCGAATGGCTTATTCGATCTAGAAGAAGTCATGAAAACTTATCTTACTGTTCAAGATATGGTTCAATCCAAACAAATCACAGGGATCCGTGTTCTAGAAGAAAGTTTACTAGAATCCATTTGTGCGATGGTATTTGGGAATGGACTACAAGCGGAGATCGAAACAAAAGAAGACTTGTTGGAACTCATCCCATGCGCATTCTTGATTTCGACCCAAAGTTTAAAAGTTCCTCATGAATGGGAAAAGATAGGGAAAGTCTCTTGTGATAAGTTTATCTTCAATGGGGTAAAAGTGGATTATGAGAAAGCGAAACACGCTTATGTCTATGGCTTAGATTTCCTTTACCCTGTAGTTGCGAAAGCTCAAAGAATGTCCTTACCATTACTCAATACGAATATAATCCCAATGACCTATCAAGGAGAGATCCCAAGTGTCATTAAAGTCGTTATCCCGTTTTTCCCTGGCACCAACTGTGAAAACGATACTGCGAGAGCCTTCAGTAAAGCTGGTGGCACCCCAGTCATCATCGGGATCAGAAACATCACGAAGGAAGATCTCGAAGATTCATTAAAAGAGCTCGTGAAAGCCATCGATGAAGCCCATATCTTAGCTCTTCCTGGAGGTTTCTCCTCAGGTGATGAACCTGATGGGAGCGCTAAGTTTATCGTCAATGTCTTGCGCCATAAGAAAGTCAAAAAAGCTGTGGAGGATCTCTTAAAAAGACAAGGTTTGATTCTAGGGATCTGTAATGGATTCCAAGCCCTCATCAAGACGGGACTCTTACCTTATGGTCAATATCATCACTTAAACGAGAAAGATGCGACCTTGACCCACAATACACTTCATCGACATATCTCAGCCATTGCGATCACACGCTTGACCTCAAATGGTTCACCTTGGCTTAGAAATGAAAAACCTGGGACCTTATATCGAGTACCTCTAAGTCATGGGGAAGGTCGTTTAAAGGTCAGTCCTAAACAAGCTGAGACTTGGTTTAAAAATGGTCAAGTTGCGTTTCAATACGCAGAAGAATCAGGAGCCCCATCGATGGATCCTGAAGTCAATCTGAATGGATCTGATTATGCGATCGAAGGACTCTTATCACCTAATGGTCAGATCTTAGGTAAGATGGGCCATACTGAACGATCTGGACGAGATCTCGCAAAAAATATTCCTGCTTTGGAAGAACTCAAACTCTTCCAAAATGGGATCGATTACTTCAAAAAGCGCTAAAAGGAGCACCCTATGGAAAAACTACAGATGATTTATGAAGGTAAAGCGAAACAGCTTTATACCTGTGAAAGAGAAGATGCCTTGATCATTCACTATAAAGACGATGCGACTGCGTTCAATGGGGTCAAAAAAGCCCAGATTGAACATAAAGGGATGCTAAATAATGCGATCTCAACGATCATATTTAAAGAAATGGCGAAAGCCAATATCCCTACGCATTATCTAGAGACCCTTAATGATCGTGATCAACTGTGTCGTAAGGTTACGATCATTCCATTAGAAGTCATCGTAAGAAATCTGATCGCGGGCTCTATGGCGAAACGTCTCAATATCCCAGAAGGAACACCTTCTTTAAAACCCATCTATGAGCTGTGTTATAAGGATGATGAATTGGGCGATCCACTTATCAATGAGGATCATGCCTTAGCGATTGGTTTCGCTTCTGAAAGCGATCTTATGACGATCAAGACTTTGACCTTACAGATCAATGAAGTCTTAAAGAATCTATTTGATAAATTAGGCATCATCTTAGTTGATTTTAAGATCGAGTTTGGGAAGACAAGTGATGGGACCATCGTCTTAGCTGATGAGATCTCACCTGATACTTGTCGTTTTTGGGATAAAGAAACTGGGATGAAACTTGATAAGGATCGCTTTAGAAGAGATCTTGGTCAAGTAGAAGATGCCTATCAAGAAATTCTAAGAAGATTGGAAACTTTGAAATAAACATGGGAGAAATCAACTTGCTTTATGAAAGGGAACTTCATGAGGAATGCGGGGTATTTGGGGTATTCAACTGTCCTAAAGCTTCCGAATTGACCTACTATGGGCTTCATGCGCTTCAACATCGAGGTCAAGAAGGCTGTGGTATCGTTGTCTCAGACACTGAAAAACTAACAGGAGTAAAAAACGAAGGCAATGTCCGTTTTGTCTTTCCTGAATCGGTGCTTAAAAAATTAAGCGGGATCCATGCGATTGGTCACGTACGATATTCAACGACAGGTGGAGGAGGCATCCTTAATGTCCAACCTTTTCTCTTTAGACATGGGGATGGGGATTTTGCCTTATGTCATAACGGAAATATCGTCAACTCTCAAGTACTTAAACAAAACCTAGAACGAAAAGGTTCTATCTTTCAGAGTTCTTCTGATTCAGAGATCTTAGCTCATTTGATTTATCAAGATTCTCGTGTCAAACGAATCGCTGCCATCAAAGAGGCCCTCATTTATCTCGAAGGTGCTTTTGCGTTTTTAGTCCTCACCAATGATCGTTTATACGCGATGAGAGATCGTCATGGGTTAAGACCTTTATCGATAGGTCAACTTGAGAATGGTTATGTGGTTGCGAGTGAGACTTGTGCACTGGATGCGATCGGGGCTACTTTCGTAAGAGACATCTTACCTGGAGAGATCGTTACGATCGATAAAGATGGGCTCCATAGTGATTTTTATTCTAAGGATACCCAATCGAAGATCTGTGCGATGGAGTATATCTATTTCTCAAGACCTGATAGTGATATCTTAGGTTTAAATGTTCATCGTTCACGTAAAGAAGCAGGTCGTTTATTGGCGAAAGAAAGTCCTGTAGAGGCAGATATCGTCATAGGGGTACCTGATTCATCTTTATCCGCAGCCTATGGTTATGCGGAAGCCAGTGGGATACCTTATGAGATGGGTCTCATTAAGAATCGATATGTGGGAAGGACCTTTATAGAACCTTCTCCTGCCTTAAGAGAAAAAGGGGTAAAGATGAAGCTGTCTCCTTTAAGATCCATCATCCAAGGTAAACGAGTGGTCCTCATCGATGATTCGATCGTAAGAGGAACCACATCGATGAAGATCGTTGAGATGCTTAGACAATGTGGGGCGAAAGAGATCCATATGAGGATCGCTTCTCCAGCCATCATCGCACCTTGTTTCTATGGGGTAGATACTTCAACTTATGAAGAATTACTAAGTGCTTTTAATGATGTGGAAGCTGTAAGACAAATCATCAAGACCGATTCTTTGGCTTTCTTATCGATGGAAGGTCTAAAAGAAGCTTTAGGTCAACGAGATTTCTGTGCAGCCTGTTTTACGAAACAGTATCCAACTCATTTGTATGAACATATCGAAAATGCGAATAAAGATGGGAAGTTCTAAAAGGAGAAATCATGAGCCAACACTATAACGACGCAGGGGTCAATCTAGAAGCAGGATATGAATCCGTTAGACGAATCAAAAGCCATACTGAAAGAACACGTAATCTAGGTATGATGGCCAATATAGGATCCTTTGGAGGTCTCTTTGATTTATCCCTTTATAAAATAAAAGACCCTGTATTGGTGAGTGGCACCGATGGGGTAGGAACCAAATTAAAAGTAGCCTTTATGATGGATACTCACGATACGGTTGGGATCGATGCGGTGGCGATGTGTGTCAACGATATCTTGGCTCAAGGTGCTTTACCTTTATATTTCCTGGATTATATCGCCATAGGGAAAAATAAACCTGAAGTGGTAGAAGCCTTGGTTAAAGGGGTCGCAGATGGTTGTGTTCAAGCAGGATGTGCCCTCATTGGGGGAGAGACCGCTGAGATGCCTGATATGTATCAAGATGGTGAATACGACATCGCTGGTTTTGCGGTAGGTGTCGCAGAGAAGTCACAGCTCATTAATCCATCTAAAGTAAAAGCAGGTCAAGTGGTGATTGGTTTAGCGTCCAGTGGTGTTCACTCTAATGGATTCTCGTTGGTTAGAAAAATTCTTTTTAAGGATCATCATATATCTCTTAATGAACCTTTTGAAGATTCAACTTTAGGAAAAACATTATTGACCCCAACGAAGATCTACGTAAAAAGCGTCATGGCGGTTTTAAAAGAAATTCCTGTCAGTGGGATCGCTCATATTACAGGTGGTGGTTTCATTGAGAATATGCCTCGCTGTATCCAAGAAACTCAAGGTCTACTCATTAAGAAAGGATCTTGGAAGATACCTACTATTTTTCCTTATCTTCAAAACTTAGGAAAGATCCAAGAAGAAGAAATGTATAACGTCTTCAATATGGGCATTGGGATGATCCTGATCGTCGATCAGAAAGACAGTGAAAAAGCATTGTCCATTTTAAAAGAACAAGGTGAGATCGCAAGCCTCATCGGAGAAGTAAGCAATACACCTGGTGTTTTGTTTCAATGACAAACTTGGTGATCTTCGCTTCTGGGAATGGCTCTAATTTTCAAGCCATCATAGACGCCACTTCAAAAGGTGATCTTCACGCTCAAATCAAAGGTTTGATCTGTGATCATAAGGATGCCTATTGTATCACCAGAGCTCAAAATCACCAGATACCTTGTGTTCTTTTTAATCGAAAAGATTATGAATCTAAAAGTGATATGGATGAGGCTATCCTTAATCAATGTCGATTATGGGATGCTGACTGGTTGATCCTGGCGGGCTATATGCGTTTATTAAGCTCAGTCTTGATCCAATCCTATCCTCAACGAATCATAAACATTCATCCTTCTTTACTACCACAATACAAAGGAAAAGATGCCTTAGGTCAAGCCTTAGCGGCTCATGAGACCACCTTAGGAGTTAGTATCCACTATGTCGATGAAGGCATGGATACAGGATCCCTTATCGCTCAATATCCTTTTCAAATCAAAGGCGATGAAGATCGATCGCTTATCGAAGAAAAGCTTCATCAGCTTGAGCATAAGATCTATCCATTAGTCATTCAACAGTTAATCAAGGAGAAACCATGAAAAAAAGAGCCTTACTTAGTGTCAGTGATAAAACGGGTCTACTTGAGGTGGCGAAAGCCCTCATCGAAGCTCAGTTTGAACTCATCTCAACAGGAGGTACTAAAAAGACCTTGGTTGAGGCAGGCCTTTCTGTCTTAGGGATCGAAGAGGTCACAGGTTTTCCTGAGATGTTGGAAGGAAGAGTTAAGACGCTTCATCCAAATGTTCATGGGGGACTTTTGTTTAAACGTAATGATCCTCATCATGTGGAAAGTGTAGTCAACGCTCATATTGAACCCATCGATGTGGTCATCGTCAATCTATATCCTTTTCAAAAAACGATAGAAAAAAAGGATTGTACGATCGAAGAAGCCATAGAGAATATCGATATTGGAGGTCCTTCGATGTTGAGAAGTGCCGCTAAAAATGCTCAAGATGTGACTGTAGTATGCGATCCTCTTGATTATGAGGCGCTTATTCAACAACTCAAAGAAGATGGTTCAACTACGCTTTCGTTTAGACAAGCCATGGCTGCGAAAGTCTTTCGTACGACAGCGGCATATGATGCCTTGATTGCTCAATATATGAATAAGGTCGTAGGATGTGAAAATCCTGAACGATTGACAGAGACCTATGTGTTGAAACAAACCTTACGATATGGGGAGAATCCTCATCAAAAGGCAGCCTTTTATGCGAGTCCTTTTGAGGAAGACAATGCGATCTCTAGTGCGCTTCAGATCCATGGGAAAGAGCTTTCCTATAATAATATCCAAGATGGATCTGCAGCTTTAGCTCTTCTAAGTGAGTTTGATCAAGCTGCTGTTGTGGCACTTAAACATATGAATCCATGTGGAGTAGGGATATCTCATGAGGCATATACCTCTTGGAGAAAAGCCTATGAAGCAGATACCACCAGTATCTTTGGAGGAGTCATCGCCTTTAACCGAGAAGTTGATCAAAAGATCGCACTAGAACTTTCTGAGATCTTCTTAGAGATCATATTAGCGCCTTCGTTTACTCAAGAAGCACTTGAGATCTTAACTCAAAAGAAAAACATACGTCTATTAAAAACAAACAATGAGAAAGATCATCCATATACGACTTCCACTGTGCGACTCGCAGGAGGCTTACTCGTTCAAGATACAGATAGGAATTCTACTAAAACGACTTCTCTTAAAGCAGTCACCAAGAAATCTCCTACCGCATCTCAACTTAGTGATGCCTTATTCGGAGAAAAGGTCGTTAAGCACGTGAAATCAAATGCGATCGTAATCGTTAAGAATGGGCAGACTTGTGGGATAGGGGCAGGTCAAATGAATCGTGTCGGTGCCGCAGAGATCGCACTTAAACAAGCAGGTGAAAAAGCCAAAGGCGCAACGATGGCTTCGGACGCCTTTTTCCCAATGGATGATACAGTGAAGTTGGCTGCTTCTTATGGGATCGTGTGTATCCTTCAACCAGGAGGATCCATCAAGGATCAGGATTCTATTGCGGCCTGTGATGAGGCCAATATCTCGATGGTATTTACTGGTGAAAGGCATTTTAAGCACTGATGAATACGATCTTGATCATAGGTTCAGGAGGACGTGAACACGCTTTAGCGAGATGTTTTAGACGAAGTCCAACAGTAGAAATGGTTTATGTGGCACCTGGAAATCCTGGGATGAATGATGTGGCCGAAACAATAGACATCAAGATGGATGACTTTGAAGGCTTGGCTCAGTTTGCGAAAGAGAAAAAAATAAACTTGGTCTTTGTAGGACCAGAAGCCCCTTTATCACTAGGCATCGTTGATGAGCTACGTGCCTTAGGTATTTGTATATTTGGACCAACAAAAAAAGCAGCTCAACTGGAATCCAGTAAGAACTTCGCTAAGATCATCATGAATAAATACGATATCCCAACCGCTAAACACATTACCGTAAACACTAAAGAAGAAGCGCTTGAAGTTCTGAAAACACATAAGGCACCCATCGTCATCAAAGCGGATGGTTTGATGGCTGGTAAAGGCGTTACCGTTGCGATGGATGATAAAGATGCTTATGTGGCGATCCAAGAGATCTATACAGATGATCAAGTGATTTCACCTGTCGTTATCGAAGAATATCTAGAAGGAGAAGAATTCTCACTTATGGCTTTCGTTAAAGGAGAACGTGTCATCGCGATGGATATCGCTCGTGATCATAAACGTGCTTACGATAACGATAAAGGACCCAATACTGGAGGTATGGGTGCGTATTCTCCCGTTCCTCAGATATCATCTGATCAAATCGAAGAAGCCATGGCTAAAGTGATGAGACCCATCGCGAAAGCTATGGTTACGGAAGGTATTCCTTTTGAGGGGGTTTTATATGGAGGTCTTATGGCCACCAAAGAAGGCATCAAGACGATCGAATTCAATGTTCGCTTTGGAGACCCTGAAACAGAGGTCTTATTACCTAGACTTCAAGTTCCATTAGACCAAATCATCTTCGATCTAATGAATGATAAAGAAGTAAGTTTAAAATTCGATGAGCGCTTTGCCTGTGGGGTCGTACTGGCTTCTGTAGGTTATCCTAAAGCCTTTGAGAAAGGTCATTTGATTTTAGGTTTAGATCTGGTTGAATCCCAGGTTTATCATATGGGGACTTCGTTTCAAGATGGGTTTAGAAACAACTCAGGAAGAGTCTTATGTGTGGTGGAATTAAGTGAGACACTTCAAGGTGCTGCAGAGAAAGTATACGCACAAATTGAAAAAATAGAGGCACCTCATCTTTTCCATCGTCACGACATAGGTATTAATCCAAACAAACGCTAAAGGCGTTTGTTTTTTCAGGTGTATACTTGATTTATGGATAAGATAAAAAGACCTCGTTTTGATGAAGAAACCCAAGGCATTCTAGATGAATTACTTAAACTTGAGAAGAAGGACGCTTTAAGATGGGCACTAGATGTGGCAGAACATATCTTACCTGTGTTTGAGGCTCATCAACCTGATGATCCTAGACCTCGTAAGTGTATTGAATTAGGAAGAGAATGGATGAAAGGAACAGTTCCTTTTAAAGAAATAAGAGCAACAGCTTTAGCGGCTCACGCAGCTGCCCGTAACGCCAGTGATCCTTTAGCCATCGCTGCCGCAAGAGCCTGTGGTCATGCGATCGCAACGATCCATGTCCAAACTCATAGTGTAGGTGCTGCACTTTATGGGATGAAAGCTTGTCCAGATGAGATTTCAAAAAGAACAGAACGTGCTTGGCAGATCAATCATCTAGAAGAGATCAAACTGAGTCTAAATAAAACAACATAAAAAAGGTGACCATTCATTGATTGGTCACCTTTACTTTAGAGCTAAATACTTATGATTTCTTTACTTTACATTTCCCATTCTTGATTTCCCATAAGGTCCATAGGATACCAATGAGAATCAATCCCAAGGAAATGAATTTATAAGGTAAACCAGCATAAGGTAATGCGATCACAGAGAAGGCAATCCCAACACTCGCAAAGAAGGCAATCACACAAGGTGTACAACCATAAGTAAGTATTCCAAACAAAACTGAAATGAAACTTAAATTAGAACCCATACTTTCTTTACCTTTAAGTTGAGCCATGATCGTACTTAAACTTAACATAAACGCAGATCCACTGGCCATGATGACATTCAACGAGATGTTTAGTATCACCAACAGCATTCCATATTCATGGATCATATCTGCATAAGGCATATTCAATTGATCGATCATTCCATAGATGACGATAAACACTAATCCAAAAACTAGAGTTTGAAGTATCATTTTTTTATTTCTTAATCGACTAAAGGTTTCTTGGATCATATCACTACCTCACTTCAGACAAGAGTATATCATTTGGTGATCATTTATAGAATAAAGATAACTGAACTTATTGTATATAAAGTTTAATGGTCACTCATTAACCAACACTTAACACTAAATTGATACTCTAATAAAGAACTGAGATTATACTGATAAAAAAGGAGTACACCATGAGAATCGGAATCATCGATTTAGGTTCTAATAGTATACGTTTAGTTATATATTTCTGGGATGGGGCTAAGATCGAGAAGAAACAAGACATCAAACATCAAGGTCAAAGTATAAAATTCATCAAAGATCAGAAAATGAGCCAAGATGGGATAGATTCGATCGTAACGCACTTAAAAGAATTGATGGTGATGGCTAGAGCTTATGGGGTAGATGAATTAAGGATCTTTGCGACTGCTTCCTTAAGAAACATCTCCAACAGTAATGAAGCAAAAGCTGACATCGAAAATAGAATTATGTATCCTATAGAGATATTGAATGGGTATGAAGAATCCTTATTTGGATTTGAAGGAATGAAGAAGATCGTTCGTTTACCCTTAGAAGGCATCAGTATCGATATCGGCGGAGGATCATCAGAAATCACCTATTTTAAAAATGAGACTGCGATCTTTAGCGATTCTATACCACTAGGTTCTTTGAGCCTTTATCTTGATCATGTGGTAGATGTGGTACCTAATGATTATGAACAAATTGCGATAAGGAATTCGATCCAAAAAGCTTTAGATGAGCTTGTATGGTTAAATACCATCAAAGTAGAAACCATCATTGGGATAGGTGGTACAGCAAGAGCAGTGATGAAACTTCACCAAGCCCGTTATGAGATCAATAGTTCTATATACGATATGAAATTATCCTCGTCGATCGTTCATGGTTATGCGACTTTAAACAAACGAAACAGAACCTCAGAGTTGTCTTTGATTGTAGATGTTATCCCTGATCGTTTAACGACAGTGCTTCCAGGAGCGCTTATTTTAGATGAAATCATGAGAAAAGTAGAAGCTCAAGAGTTCCATCTTTCTCAATATGGGGTAAGAGAAGGTTATATGTTTAATCGTATTCTTAAGGATGAGAAGAAATAAACTCATCTTTTGATTTTAAGACTTTAATTTTACTTGAAAAAAGCATAAAAATAAGTAATGATATGTGTACAAACTCGATTGATCATTGATCATTCAGAAAGGGTCTTCATGGATAATAAACCTAAAGTAGCCTTCGTTTGCGTACACAACTCTTGTCGTTCCCAAATTGCCGAAGCTTTAGCTAAGTTTTATAATGAGGATGTGTTTGAAGCCTATTCCGCTGGGACTGAAACTAAGCCTCAGTTGAATCAAGATGCGGTTCGTCTAATGAAGAATCTTTATGGGATCGATATGGAAGAAACCCAGAAATCAAAATTGATCACTGAACTTCCTGAGATCGATATCGTGATCACTATGGGATGTAATGTAGAATGTCCAAGTCTACCTTGTACCTATCGAGAAGACTGGGGATTGGATGATCCTAGTGGACAATCAGATGAAGTCTTTTTAGAGATCATCAATACGATCGATACTAAAGTCAATGAATTGAGCCAACGTATCTTAGATAACGAATTTGACTTAAAATAATCAAAAAGGAGTCTTTATGAATACAGAGAAAATCATAACTAAGCTCAGTCCCTTAACCCAAAAAACAGAGGCAAAGAACCATAAGAAACCTTTCCAGGTATTGGTTCATTCTGATCGTCATGAGCTTCATTTTGCGTATCCACTCAACACAGAAAATCAGATCTTTCATGTGGCCAGTATTGGGAAGCTATTTACGACTGTCCTTACTTTGAAATTGGTCGAAGAAGGAAAACTGAGCTTAAGCGATAAACTGGTGAAATGGTTGGATCCAGCTTTACTAGAAGGACTCTTTGAGAGCGATCTTCATGAGATCGATGTCTTGGATTGTTTAAGCCATCGTAGTGGCGCTGAAGATTTCTTTGAGGGTAAACCTAAAACAGGAGATCCTTTAACGAAGATCGTTTTTGAGAAACCTGATACCTTATGGACTGCTGAAATGTTGCTTGAGTTTACCAGAACGAATTTAAAACCCATTGGTAAACGAAAAGAAAAATTCGCATATAGTGATACAGGTTTCTTATTGGTGTGTATGGTTTTAGAAAAGGTTGAGAATAAACCTATTCGATTGATTTTTGAAGAACAGTTGTTTAGACCTCTAGGATTAAACAATACCCAATCGATGATCTACTTATATCCAAAGAATCTTGCGAAAGTTCCTTCTGCGATATGGTTAGGCAAACATGAAGTCAAAGATCTCAACATCTTATCCATAGATCAAGCAGATGGTGGTATCGTATCTACGCCAGAAGATTTAGTAAGTTTTAATAAAGCACTTTATTCAGGAAAGATCATCAATCAAGAACATTTGGATTTGATGCAGAACTGGCAAGGGAAATTCAGAGCGGGTCTACATTATGGGACAGGGATGATGCAGGTTCATTTTGAGGAATTCTTTTTCTTGATGAAAGGCTTCCCAAGATTAACAGGTCATATTGGTGTCTTATCAACGCATTGTTTCTATGATCAGATAAATGATATCCACTATATATTGAACTTTGGTTCAACAGAGAATATGAGCAGTAGTTTTGTATACTTAAGTAATGTGGTTGGATTGATCAAACAAGAAAATAAGTAACTTTTTAAGACTAAAAGTCTTAGGAGCTTATATGGAACAAAACATCATTGATTGGCTTGAAGATAGTGACCCTGTGGTACGTTTTCGTTTACATCGAGATATTCTTCATAGTGATCAAGACACAATTAATAAAATCAGAACCTCCATCGCAACTGAGGGTTGGGGAAAAGCTTTCCTAGATCATCGTAATGAGAATAAACATTGGGGAGAAGCGTACTATAATCCAAAATGGATCAGTACCCACTACACCTTATTGAATCTAAGAATGATCCATTATCCACTAGGTGATCCTCGTGTGAATGAATCTATAGAGCTCATCCTAAATGAGAATTACAGTAAAGAGGAGGGTATCGTTCATCGCATTGGTTATCCAATCAGTGATGTCTGTATCAATGGGATGTTTCTAAACATCGCAGCTTATTTTAAAGCCCCTGAAGAAAAACTAAGATCCATGATCGATTATCTTCTATCGACTCAGTTGAAAGATGGGGGATTTAATTGTCAATACCGAAAGAAACAGACCCATCATAGTTCTGTTCATACCAGCTTATCAGTCTGTGAAGGTTATTGGGAATATGAGAAAAATGGATATACCTATCGTTTAGATGAAATCATCAAACAACGCAAAGAAGCCGAAGAATTCTTGTTGGTACATAAGCTTTATAAAAGCGATAAAGATGATTCGATTATGAACCCACACTTCTTATCGATGCATTGGCCTTATCATTGGCACTTCGATGTGATGCGTGCTTTGGAGTACTTCTCTAAGAGTAAACATCCTTACGATCCACGAATGAAAGATGCCTTAGATTGGTTGAGATCTAAAGAGAAAGATGGTCTATGGCCTTTAAGCCCACACTATAGTGGAAAGACTTTTTTTACGATGGAGAGGGTCTCTCAGAAAAGTAAAATCAATACTTTGCGAGCAATGAATATTCTTGCACATTATTATAGGATTGATAAGGCTTAAGTCCTTATTTAGAAGGATGATTCATTAAGATTTAATGCGCTTTTCATTTGATTTATACAGAAAAGCGTATAATAAAGTTAAGCCGTCTAAGACGGCGGAGGTAACTGCTTGACAGACTATATTCCGTATTTAGTGTATGCATTGATTGCGATTGTTGCTTTTTATGTTTTGGTTTTCAAGGTCTTTGGACTTCGGGTTATCAATTCAAATGAAGTAGCGGTGGTTGAAAAGTGGTGGAGCTTAAAAGGTTCCCTAAAAGATGCCATCATTGCCCTTAATGGTGAAGCAGGTTATTCACCTGATTTATTACGTGGGGGTATTCACTTTAAATCCGTCTTCATGTATAAGATTCACCGTTATCCATTGATTACCATTCCGCAAGGACAGATTGCTTACATCTTCGCTAGAGACGGCTCACCATTGTCTCCTACTCAAACTTTGGGTAAGATCATTCCAGAAGCCAATAACTTCCAAAATGTTCGTGGATACCTACAAAAAGGTGGACAAAGAGGACCTCAACGTGGAATCTTACGTGAAGGTACTTACGCCATCAATTTGGCTCAGTTTATCGTTATTACACCAACAGAAATCAAGATGATCGATTCGACTCGTCGTCAAGAACGTGCTGAACTTCAAAGCATGCAGAATACTTTGCGTGATCGTGGTGCGTTTGGACCAGTGGTCATCATGGCTGAAAAAGACCAGATGTCTGATTTGATGGGGATCGTTACGGTTCATGATGGGTTACCTTTACAATCAGGTGAGATTATTGCACCTAGCGTAGGAGAAGGCCATTCTTCTTATCAAGATCCTGAAAAATTCTTAGAATTAGGTGGACGTCGTGGTAAACAGATCCAAGTCTTAACCGATGGGACCTATTACATCAACCGTCTATTCGCGACCGTTGAGTTTAAACCAAAAACAGTTGTTCCTATTGGGTTTGTTGGGGTCGTTGTTTCCTTCTTTGGAAACGAAGGCAAAGACATTACCGGAGAAGACTACAGACATGGTGAATTGGTTGCTGAAGGCAGTAAAGGGGTTTTAGAGAAACCTTTAATGGCTGGTAAGTATGCGTTTAATACTGATGCTGGTAAAGTTGTATTGGTTCCTACAACCAACATCATCTTAAAATGGAATAAGACTGAAACAGGGGATCATAAGTATGATGAAAACCTGACTGAAGTTGATATCATCACAAAAGATGCTTTCGAACCTGCACTGCCGCTTTCTGTCGTAATGCACATCGATTACAGACAGGCGCCTTGGGTCATCCAAAGATTTGGCGACATCAATATGTTGGTCAATCAATCCTTGGATCCACTCGTATCTGCTTATTTTAAAGATGTCGCTCAAACCAAGACCCTCATCGAACTCATTCAAGAACGTTCTGAAATTCGTGAACGCGCTGTAGAAGAAATGAGAGCTAAATTTGCGAAGTATAACCTACAATTAGAAGAAGTATTGATTGGGACACCACGTTCCTTGGTCAACGATCCTATGATCGAGAATATCTTGACTCAGTTGCGTGAACGTCAGATCGCTGAAGAAAAGAAAGTTACTTACGGTAAGCAACAACAAGCTGCTGAAAGTGAAAAGACATTAAGAGAAGCTCAAGCTGTTGCTGAACAACAAAGTACTTTGACAAGATCTAAGATCCAAATCGAAGTAGAACGTAACAGTGGGGCCGCTATGGCTTCCAAAGCTGAACAAGAAGCCAATCAGATCGTTGCCTTGGCTAAAGCCAATGCCACCAAAGTACGCGTTGAAGGGGAAGCTGAAGCTTCTAAAGAATCCAACGTTGGGTTGGCTAAAGCTCAAGCCATTGATGCTCAAGTTAAAGCTTACGGTGGAGCTGAATACCGCGTTATGCAGGAAATCGCCGATAAGTTGGCCGATGCCATTAAGAATGCGACCGTCAGTGTTGTTCCTAGTACCGTAGTCAATATGGGATCTAGAGACAATGAAGGTGGAAGCGATAATATCGTAGAAGCCTTGTTGAAATTGATCACTATGAATAAATTAGGGATTGAACTTCCTAAAGTTGAAGATAAACCTAAAGTAGCTCCTAAAAAAGCTCCTGTTCAAAAAGTTGTCGAAGCTGTTAAGGAAGAAGTTAAATAATCACAAAAGAACGTTGCCTACGCAACGTTCTTTTATTTAGCTATTTCTTAGGAGGACGAGTTCCACCGCCAGGTCCACCTTGACCACCAGGACCAGTTTGAGCGGCTCCTGATGAGGTAATGGTTGAAGAGATGGTGAAGGTTGTCAATTGAGTTCCTTTTGTATAAGTACCACTTGTAGAGACATGATCGACTAGGCTTGTATCTAATGAACCACCAGAGTATACGGTGTAGGTGCCATTCGCTAGTGTTTCTGATGCGAAGACGAAGTTGGTTGCGCTTTTAATGGTCTCAAATGCTACGACTACTTTTCCACTTGAATCTACTACTGTAATCAAGGTCCCAGTTGGTAAGGTTGAACTTAAGTTGACCATGACTGTATTGATTTCTGAAACGGAGGCTTGTTGAGCCATACCTGATGATCCAACTGCGATGATGGTACCACCAGTTAAGGTGAAGGATTTGTTGTAGTCTAGAGTACCATTTTGAGATGCAGTAGGTCCATAAGCGATAAGTGTTCCGCCTGACATCGTAATTGTGCCGTTACTATCGACCCCATCACCCAAAGCACTTAAGAAGATGGTGCCACCGGTAATGGTTAAGGTTGATCCATCATCTTGAGTCATATTTGTGCCACCCTTAACGTAATCTACAGTATCTGTGGATGTATTGATCCCATCATCTAAAGCTACGAGATGAATGGTCCCATCGTTGATGATGACTTCTGCGGATTCTAAACCTTCATAGGAGGTAGAGATATTGATGTCTCCACCGTTGATCAATAAGGTATCTTGTGCGGTAATCGCATCGTCTTGAGCGCTAAGTTCTAAAGTTCCACCACTGATCGTAAGTGTTCCTTTTGAATTCAAAGTATCTTCGGCTTGAGAGGTAATGTCTAAGGTTCCACCTTCTATCGTAAGATCCAAGAGGGCTTTGATGCCTTTACCTGAATCATTGGTTCCTGCTTGAGATCCTGCGTCGATCGTAATGATCCCATCACTAATGAGAACTTGTGTTTCTGCTTGTATCCCATCTAGACCTGCGATGATCGTGATGACGCCTCCATCGATATCGATGTAGCCTAGACCTTGATCTAGGTCATTGGTGGATTGTATCCCATCATGATCTGCGTTGATGATGAGCTGAGCGTCTTTTAAACTGACACTGTCTTTTCCTTTGATCCCATCTTTAGCTGCAGTCACATTGACTGAGGCATCGATGATTTTGATGTCATTGGATCCATGGATCCCATTCTTAGAATTGGATGTAATATTGAGTGTGCCTAATCCATTGATCGTAAGATCATCTTTTGCGAAGATCGTCGCATCTGGATCCTCATCTCCATTTAAGGTATAGCTAGTCCCATCGATCAAGGTATTGACTGTATTTTCTAAAAGAGTCACTACGACTTTGTCTGCGTTGAGTAATACGAAGGGTGAACCATCTTTATTGGTGATGGTGACATTGTCGAAGAAGATATGGATGACGTCTTCTTTATCCGCTGCGATGAGGATCTGACCATCGCTTAAGCTACCACTGATGAGATAATCGCCTGCGGCACTTAGTGTTAATGTAGATTCGTTGATCGATGAAAGAGCTCCATCTGAAGTGATAGAAGTCCCATTAAAGGTTATCTTCTCAACTGTAGCTTCATCATAGGAAGTATCCAGATCGTTGGTGCTGTAATCGACACTGATGGTGGTGGTAACTTGGGTCGAGGTATCCTCAACTTCAGTTGTGGTGTTGGTTGTGCTGGTGCACGCCGCTAAGGGTAATACGCTTATGAGACCTAGTGCGAGTGTTTTTTTGATGTTCATGATTTTTTCCTTGAGCTTTAAGCTACGTAATCGCCGTTATAACTGACCAGCTGTATATTTGAAACGCCAGAAATCTTAGAGATCGCACTGATGAAGAGGGCGTTGGTGTCTTTCAGTTGAAGTTCGAAGATGAGTTCGAGATTATCTGCGGAATGCGTTTTTGATTTTAACTTGATCTTGCCTGCGTTTTCATTTAGGATGCCCCATACTTTTTCTTCAGCACTCACATCGTCCAAGTTACAGATGACCATATAGGGAGTATGATTGGTGCCTCTTCCTTTAAAGATAAGGACGAGTCCTATTAATATGGATCCTATTAAAGCTAAGGGGAATAAGCCAGCACCTAAGACAATGCCTCCTCCTATGGCCCAAAATAAGAATACTAAATCTAAGGGATCTTTGATGGCTGTACGGAAACGCACGATCGATAAGGCACCTACCATTCCTAAAGATAAGACGATATTAGAAGTCACGGCTAAGATGATGAACGTCGTAAGCATCGTCAATAGAAGAAGACTCATATTGAAGGGTTCAGAATAGATCACGCCTTGGAAAGTCTTTTTATAGACGAAATAGATGAAGACTCCTAAGATAAAGGCAGCGAGTAGTGCCAAGACGACATCAGTGATCGATACAGCAGTTAAGTTTTCTAAGAATTTTGATTTGAAGATTTCATCGAAGGTGGTTGTCAGTAACATGTTTTTTCTCCTTAAGTGTTAAACAGACGGGATAGACTGTATTTAGAATGAGCGGTTTGGATCGTATTAGGTACTTGAATCAAGTGTCTTACGATCTCAGGTAAGTATCTATCATATTTGACTTCTAAGAGACACTGTTGAGTTAATTGAGGTACTAAACTTAGCTTGGGATCGAAGAATCGTCGGACATCACAACTGTTTCTTATTTGAGAATCAAGCGTGATCCTTACGTTACCTGCGTTATAGAGATAAGGCATTCGTTGATAGGCAACGATCACTTTCGCTCGTAAGCCACGTTGTCTGGCTTTAAGATAGAACTCTCTTAGTAGAGGATCTTGAGATCCTTTGATGACTTCGAATCTACCTTCGATGAGACCTTGAGCCTCATCTTGAGTCAATCTACTGATCAACTTGGTTCCTTTAGAGAGCTTTTTAACTTTCTTCTCGAGATTGATGAAGGAAGTATCGTTATTATAGTAACGTATCCTAAACTTCTCTCGATCTCCTGAACCTATTAGATTATCCAACCAAGCAGTATCACTGAAGTCATCGAAGTAGACGCTTTTTACAGTGTATCCATTTGAATCCGCATGAGGATCCAAGCTTAAGACCGTTTTGAGTTTCTTGTCTAGGATGAGATGATCCATCTTATTGATAAGATACTTTAGTTCACTTCGTTCACAGGTTTCTATCATAGGGTGCTTTCTAAGAGACATCTCTTGGTTGTAACCATTATTGACCTTGAATATGGCGGAAATATGATGATTTTAAGATTTTCTTGTGTTTAAGGATAAAAGACAAAAAGTAATGACTGGTGTATAATAAACCATAACGAAAGGGTGACCTTATGAACGTAAAACCATCAACGTATTTACTTAGTTTAAGAAGAGATCTTAAAACGATCATTACTGAACTAAGCAGTCATTTTGATTATGTATCTGTATTGGCTTCTGACTCTAAAGGAAAAGCTTATAGTGTTCGTACGAGAAGTATGGATATTAGAGACTTTATGGGAGAAAGAGGGCTTGTGTTTAGAGCTGTATGTCAAGGAAGAGTCGCTGAAGTATCCCTCAATGATTTAAAGTTAAGTGTCCCTATGGATGCCTCACAAAAAGTCATGGATCTATTAAGATCTCAGTTTGAACTTCAAGAAAAATTCGATTCTGTATTGGTTGATCTTTCTCATGAAGAAAGCACAACACTGGATGTGACAAAAGCGTATGGGACTGCTTTTGAGACAAAGAGCCCAGAAGAAAAGCTTTCTATCTTATCCGAGATCGTTAAAGAAGTAGGCTCAAGAGATCCTCGTATCGTCAATACCGTGGTTCAATTCTGTGAAGTTACAGTCTCTAAATTATTCATCTCAACGAAGAAAGATATGCTTCAATCTTATCCTTGGTCACAAGCCTATATCGTGGCTTTAGGGAATGGGGAAAGCGGAATCAAGATGTGTTATAACGCGGTCAGTGGAATGAAAGGTCTAGAGCTCTTAGATGAACTTAAAGGTCTCATCGATACAGCTGTCAAGAATCTTGATGACACACTAAAAACAACGCCTATCGTACCTGGTGAATATGAGATCATCTGTACTCCAGACATTACCGGTCTGATCGCCCATGAAGCTTTTGGCCATGGGGTAGAAATGGATATGTTTGTGAAGAATCGTGCTCAAGCTCCTCAGTTCATCAATAAAGCTGTTGCGAGTCCTTTAGTAGGCATGCATGATGGGGCCTTAGTCTATGATCAAGTCTCCTCTTATGCCTTCGATGATGAAGGTACTTTAGCCCATGATACTGTAGTTATAGAGAATGGGATCCTTAAACAAGGCATCTGTGATGCCTTAAGTGCGTCTCGTTTAAACACAGTTCCTACAGGTAATGGTAAACGCGAAAATTTTGAACGTAAAGCCTATACAAGAATGACTTCTACCTATTTCACTTCAGGATCTGATCGTTTAGAAGACATGATCTCTTCTATTAAAAAAGGATATCTATTAGATGGGATGGAAAGTGGTATGGAAGATCCTAAGAATTGGGGCATACAATGTGTTCTTTCAAGAGGTTATGAAATCATCGATGGGAAAATGACAGGTAAGGTCGTGGGTCCAATCATTTTAACGGGCTATGTGATCGATCTCTTAAAATCGATCACGATGGTTTCTCCTGAAATCGAGCTTTCAGGTTCAGGCTTCTGTGGAAAAGGTCATAAAGAATGGGTCAAGACTGCCAATGGCGGGGCTTATATTAAAGCCACAGCGAGGTTAGGTTAATGAAAAATCTAGAAAATATCTTAAAAGGCTATCCTGAAATCAACGATTATGTCATTCATTCACGCACCACTAAAAGTGCCGAATGGTTCTTCATCAAAGATAAACTGGACCAATCCAGAAGAAAAGAAGTGTCTTATTCATCCGTGAAGATCTTCGTCGATGATGTTGAAGGCAAGACTCGTGGTAATTCTGAAGTCTTGATCTATCCTACCCATACGACAGAAGAGATACAACACTTGATTCATGAGGCTGTCTTAAGTGCCAAGTTGATCAAGAACCAGATCTATAGCTTGCCTGTTGAAAAAGAACTTGATTTTAAACAAAACGTAAAAGAAAACATCGTTGAGGCAGGTCTAGAGATCATTGACTTTATTTTCGATACCGCAAAAAAAGCCAAAGGCGATCTCAACAGTTTCGAAGTTTTCGTGAATCATAATACGATGGAATCCTTGAATAAGAATGGGCTTCATATCCATTATTCTACCCAAGACTGTTATATCGAAGTCATCGTCAATGCGAAGACCTCTACTCAAGAAATCGAGCTTTATAAAGAATATAATTTTGGATCGTTGAATAAAGAAAGTTTATTCAATCAATTCAATGCCTTGTTTATGGAAGCCAAAGATAGAGCTGTAGCTTTGCCTACACCTAAACTAGAAAAGGCTGATTTGATCTTATCCAATGATAATGTGGAAAGCTTATTAGGCGTTTATGAAGCGTCTACGAATGTTGGATCGCTATACAATCACTCCAGTAACTTTACAATGGGTCAGAACCTTCAAGAGAACTGTGTTGGGGATAAGATCGAGATGAAGATGTTGAGTAGTTTAGAAGGATCTATCTATACTTCTCCTATTGATGAATTAGGAGTCATCCTGAAGTCTTCTAAGGTTATTGAGAATGGTGTCTTTACGAAAGCTTGGGGAGATGCGAGACACTCCTTCTATATGAGTTTAGAACCTACAGGGAATTTAAAGAATGTTCAATTTAAAGGTGGTAAGAAGACCATCGCTGAACTAGAAAAAGAAGACGCAATCGAAGTCTTAGATTTCTCCAGTTTCATCGTTGATAATTCCACAGGCGATTTCTCAGGTGAGATCCGTTTAGGTTATGTCTTGAAGAATGGGAAGAAGACACCTATCAGTGGTGGATCCATCTCAGGTAACCTATTAGCGCTTCACCAAGAGCTATATCTATCTAAAGAGACACAACGCTCTAACCGATATGAAGGACCCGTTAAATGTCGTTTAAATGGGGTCTCAGTCGCAGGACTACAATAAGTTAAACGCCGAAAGGCGTTTTCTTTTTGGGTAGTTATAGTGATAAGTGATATAAATGAGCTACAATAAAGTTGAGCAGAATACAAAATGAAAGAAGGAACCCTAATGTTTGATTTAACAGAATCAATGAATTTATGGATCAGTCACGTTAAGGATAAAATGAAGCTTACTGAACTTGAGACGAAAGAGCTTAGGGAGAATTTAGCTCAAAGAACAGGAAATCTTTGTGCTCAAGGACTCACTGAAGAAGAAGCTTTTCTAGTTGCGGCTAAACGCCTTTCAAAAGAAAGTGGATTTCATCTGGTGCTTTCAGAAGGACCAGCGTGGAGAGAAGTCGCCATCAAAGCGAAAGAAACACGACCAGAAACCAATAAAGTAAGAAGTATCTTGATGGTGCTAGTGTTCTCACTTATCGCAGGAACGATGTCTAAACTACCTGAATTCATTTATGGGATGAAGGATTATACAATTGGGTATGATTTGATGATCTTTAAAAACATCACCTTATATGTCTTACCTTTGGTAGCTTTATATCTATTGCTTCAACATAAATCGAGTCGAAAGATGACGATGGTGTTGATGGGGATCTTTGCGTTAACCATCGTACTGATCAATGTGTATCCTTTTAATGGGGATCGTAATACTGAGCTTCTAACGGGTCTTCATACACCTTTACTCATGTGGTTGATTATAGGAGTAGCTTATTTAGGAGATGAATGGAAGATCTCTAAAAGACGTATGGATTTTATAAGATTTACTGGTGAAGCTTTCATTTATGGGGTCTTGATCTATAGTGGACTTATGGTTTTGATTGGATTTATCTTCTTGATCTTTAGCTCCATCAATATCGATGTATCTGAATTCATTACGAAATATCTTATCGTTTATGGATCATATGGGACAGTCTTGGTGACAGTCTATCAAGTTGAAAAGAAGAACTTGATGGAGAATTTTGCGCCTATCTTGGCGAAGATCTTTAGTCCTTTATTTCTGATCGCGATGAGTGTCTTTCTCTTAACGATCGTATTTACAGGTAGAAATCCTTTAGTTGATCGTAGTTATCTTATTGCGTTTGATGCGATGTTGATCCTTGTCTTGGCTTTAGTCCTTTATGTAATATCGGCTAGAAAAGAAGATGAGAAGATAGGACTCTTTGATTACTTAAGCATAGGTCTTATCACAACAGCTCTACTGATCGATGGGATCGCACTTGTAGAGATTATCTTAAGATTAGCCAGTATGGGGATCACTCCTAATAAGATGGCTGCCTTAGGAGAGAATGTCTTGGTCTTTATCAATCTAGGAGGCTTAGCATACTTCTATATCAAAGTCATTCAAAAGCGAGTTCAATTTGAGATCTTGGAACGTTTTCAAACAAGATATCTTGTGATCTATGCGGGATGGTTGGCTATAGTAGCCTTCATCTTCCCAATACTCTTTGGATTTCAATAAACCATACACCCTTACCTAAACAGTAAGGGTGTTTTTAAGTGATACTCTATAATCAAAAGGTAGATTATATGGACAGCTTATGAGTTTGTTAAGTATAAATAAATACTTGTGATACAATGACCTTAGAAGAAGACACAGAATAATTTATGGGGTTTAGATTATTTTTAGTAACTCACAAGGGGTGATTGAGTTGAAATCACAGGATCAGAGAATTGTTGAGAGCGAGCCGCAAGCTTATGCGTATCTTCGCCTTATTCAAGCTCAGGATAATAGCCCTGTTGATTTTAAGTTTATAAAAGTAAATAAGACTTTTGAAAAAATAACAGGTCTATCAAATTCAGAACTTATAGGACAAAGCTTTAAGCTTCTATTTAATGATCCTAAAGAGACCATGGTTTACTTACACAAATTCAATAAGATCGCACTGGGTGAACCTGGTGAATCTTTGAGTTGGAATATAAATAATTCAAGTAGATCGTTTAGGATGGATGTTTTTTCAGTAGAACCAATGACCATTATCATCTTACTTTCAGATTCCCATGATGCCCATTTTTCTAAGTCTAATAAAATAAGCAATTCTAAAAGAAGCTCAAATATCCCAAACGAACCTTCATCGAGGCTTCAACAGCTTTCTGAGTACACCCGAACCTATATTTGGGAGTGTGATAAAGAAGGTTTATACACTTACTTAAGTGATAATGTGAAAGATATCATCGGATATGAGCCTGAAGAGTTGATCGGGAAAACCCATTACTATGATCTATTTAGCAGTGATGTGCGTGAGAGTTTGCGAGAAGAAATTGATGAAATCTTAAATACCACAAAGAACCTTGTGGATTTTCCCAATGATCTTGTTACAAAAACGAACTTGGTCTTATCCGTTTCAACCAATTGTTTTCCTATTCTTGATGAGAATGGTCATCTTAAAGGTTATCGCGGATCTAATGTCGATGTAACATCACGCAAAAAAATAGAAGATGCTTTGAGATTAAGCGAAAAGAAATTCCTTCTGATCACAGAGAATATATCAGATGTTATTTGGGTCTTAAAACCTTTAACCAATGAATTGACTTATATTACCCCATCAGTATTGAGCCAAATCGGATATACTCCCGAAGAAGCCATGAAGATAAAAGCAGAAGATTTGATCTTATCAACATCTTTTGAAAAATTCAAAGAGACGATAGATAAAGGTGCCGAGTATTATATACAACATCCTGAAGAGGATAAGATCTGGGTCTTTGAGATCCAAGAGTATTGTAAAGATGGAACCATCATTTGGGTCGAAAGTTCGATGAGGTTTAGATTTGATGAACAAGGTGAAGTAGAAGTCGTTGGGGTATCGCGAAACATTGATCATCGAAAACAAACTGAAAAAGAGATCCTGTATTTAAGCTATCATGATCAATTGACTGGAGTATATAATCGTGCTTTCTATGAAGAAGAGATATTACGACTAAACACAGCACGTAATTTACCTTTTACCTTGGTGGTATGTGACATCAACGGTTTGAAACTCACCAATGATGCCTTTGGTCATATGGCAGGGGACCGTTTGATCATCAGTTTAGCTCAAGTCTTTCAAAGAGTGTGTAGAAAAGATGACATCATTGCCCGTATCGGTGGTGATGAATTTGCCTTACTCTTACCTAAGACTTCTGAGAAAGTGGCTCAAATGGTCTTGAGCAGGATCTATGATGAGATCACATTGACCAAGCCTGAAAGAATTAAACTGTCTGCGTCTTTTGGATTAAAGACAAAGACATCTGTGGATGAAGACTTCAGTGAGATCTTCAAACAAGCAGAAGATCGAATGTATCTAGAAAAGATCAAACATCATTCCAATATTAAGACAGGTACGATAGATCTTGTAGCTACGAGTCTATTTGAGAAGTATCCAGAAGAGAAGAAACACGCTCATAACGTGAGTGTATTATGTCGAAAAATAGGAGAAGCCTTGGGCATGACTTCACGAGAAGTAGCTGATCTAGAGATGGCTGGCTTTCTACATGATATAGGAAAGATTGGATTAGAAGAAGGCTTGATCAATCCTGAGAAATATGCGATCTTCGATGAAACCCCTGAGTTTAAACGACATTCTGAAATGGGTTATCAGATCTTACGATCGGTGTATACCTATGCTCATATTGCGGAATATATTTTAGCTCATCATGAGTGGTTCAATGGGATGGGTTATCCAAAAGGATTAAAAGGCAATGAGATCCCTCTACAAGGTCGTATCATCAAGCTCGCCAATGATTTTAGTTCACAGATTGATCGAGAAGGCTCTGATATACCAAAGACCATGAAGTTTATTGAGGAAAGAAGCAATATCCAATATGATCCAGCTTTAGTTCTCCTTCTCAAAAAGATGTATGGGAATAGTACTCAACTCTATTAGAGTTCAAAATCATCATTTAATCAAATAAAAATGTGATCTTTCGTTAAGTAACGGTAGATCACATTTTTTGTTAATCAATTAATTCTGAAAGAGATTGGTAATGGCGTCTTTTTCGCTCTCATGAACCAAGGCTATGATTTCATCATCGCTACAGATACGGATATCACCTTTAGGTAAGATGACTTGATCGATTCGATTGATGGCGATCAAGAGAGATCTCGCAGGTAACTTAAGATCTTTGATGGCGACACTATTTGCGTGAGATTGAGGAAGGACTTTGATCTTGATGATGGAATAATCACCTTTAGAGAGCTTCATCATGGTTTCGATGTTGCTGAGGTCCATGTTTTCTATGATCATACGACTCATGAGATCTGCTTGATTGAGATGGATATCGACACCCATTTGGAAGTTGAATAACCATTCATTCTTAGGATTATTGACACGGGCAATCGTTTTAGGAACGCCATATTCTAATTTCGCTAAGGTAGAAACCACAAGATTGGTCTCATCAGCACCAGCGACAGCGACCAAGACATCACAATCTGCGATGCCTGCTTCGATGAGCTTCTCATGAGAAGTCCCATCCCCATGAACGACGATGCCTTCAGGGAAATCTAGAATGAGCTTATCGTATATACCAGGTCTATTTTCAATGATTTTTACGTCGATATGATTTTTGAGTAAGGTATGGCCGATGTATGCACCAACTTGGCCTCCGCCGACAATAATAACTTTCATTGTTTTTCTCCTTAACTCAGGCCCAATAGGGCTTCTAGATGAGGTTTCTCAGTTGATAGGACCACGATATAGAGGATGTCTTTACTTAAGATGACACTACCTAAGGTAGGAATAAAAGTATTCCCATAACGTCTGATCGTTACGACTTGTAGTTCTGCTTCGATGTAGAGTTCATTAACAGTCTTGCCTTCTAAAAGGACAGGAGCTTCTACTCTAATGAGGTCTACTTTTCCATCGCCTATCGTATTGAGGATATCGAGTTTACCATATCTTAAGATCCCTGATGCTTTCTCTATTCCCCATGCGGTAGTTGAGACAGCTTGGATCCCTAAAGACTGATAGATTTCTGCTTTGTGTTGATCATAAAGACGAGCGATGACTTTAGGAACTCTAAAGAAATTCTGAGCCAATCTTGCGATCAAGGCATTGGTATCATCGCTGCTTGTACAAGCGATAAGGGCATCGACTTCTTTGATTTTGGCTTTGCTTAAGACATCTTGGTCAAAACCTATCCCGACGATGGTCTTTCCTTTAAAGGAAGGATCCAATTCAAGGAACGCTTCAGGGTTATTGTCGACGACCGTAATTTCATGACCTTCTTTAAATAATTTGTTGGCTAAGCCTGAGCCTAGACGACCACATCCGATGATGATGAGTTTCATAGTCAGCTCCTTTTCTCCATTTTACTATAATGGCGCAGATAATACTTACGAGCTTCTTCAATTAATACGATTGGAAGAGGAATACAGAAGAGGAAGACCCAACCTAATAAAGGTACAGGACTGGTTTGAAAGACATTTCTTAGGAAAGGCACATACATTAAGGCTACGACTAAGATGAGTTCTACGATGATGCCTATGTTGACTTGTTTATTCTTGAAAGGACCGATCTTGAAGATGGATTCTCTTTCTGTACGACAGTTAAGGACCATGCCTATTTGACAGAAGACGATGGAAGCTAAGGTTAAGGTAGTAGCTTGGCTATAGACAACACCAGAAGCCGCCAGAGGCACATTAGGATAACCATTGAGAAGATTGATGAAGAAGTAAGCTGCCATAGCGACTGCAGATTCTAACATCCCATACCAGAGGAAGCCTTTGATCATAACTGCTTTATTCAATAAAGGTTCTTTCTGAGATCGAGGAGGTAAGTCCATGACGCCTTTTTCAGCTTCTTCAGCACCTAATCCTAAAGCAGGTAACATATCGGTTCCTAAGTCGATAAACAGGATCTGCATGACCGATAGAGGTAAAGGTATAGCGCCTCTTGAGATCAAGAAAGCTGAAGAAGGAACCCCTTCAGGCATATTGGAATTTAAGATATACAAGATGAATTTACGAATGTTGGTATAAACGGTACGGCCTTCTTCGACAGCTTTTACGATGGAAGCGAAGTTATCATCGGTTAAGATCATATCTGCAGCTTCTTTAGCGACATCGGTTCCTGCGATTCCCATCGCGATACCTATGTCTGCCTTCTTTAAGGCAGGCGCATCGTTGACCCCATCTCCTGTGACGGCGACGATTTCGCCCATGGCTTGAAGTGCACAGACGACTTGATATTTTTGTTCAGGGGCGACTCTTGCGAAGATGACTTCATCTTTAAGAGCTACTTCTAAATCTTCAATCGACATCTTAGCGAGTTCTTGACCTGTGATGACACGAGGATGTTCACCCTTGACGATACCGATACGTTTGGCGATGGATTCTGCAGTGAGTCCATAATCACCTGTAATCATGATGACTCTTATGGATGCTTTGTGACATTGTTCAATCGCAGCGGCGACTTCAGGACGAGGAGGATCACTCATAACCACTAAACCAATGAAGGTCATATTGACTTCGATGATCTCTGGAGTAAAGGCACTCAGTTGAACAGGAAGATTAAGATCAGCACTTAAAGCTCTGGTCGCAATTGCTAAGACACGTAAACCGTTTCTTGCGTAGCGATCATTGGCTTCCATGATGTCTAGACGTTGCTGAGGTGTGATGGCTTGCTTGACCCCATTGATCTGAATGGTGTCACATAACTCCATGACTTCTTTAGGAGCTCCTTTTATATAGGCAATACGTTTAAGACCTTCCTTATTAAAAGGAAGTTGATGGATGGTGGTCATACGTTTACGAGAGGAATCAAAAGGCAACTCACGTAATCTTGGGAAATTTTGATTCTGGATCTCAACGTTGAAGCCTGCTTTTTGAGCGACGACTTCTAGACATGCTTCAGTAGGATCTCCTAAAACTTGGTAACGATTGTTTTCTTCGTTAGGAGGTAAAATACGCGCATTTGAACATAAAGCAGCTGATAGGATCAATTGTTTAAGATCAGGATTTGAAGAGACAGAGACGAGATCTCCATTCAATTGGATCTCACCTTCAGGTACGTAACCTTGTCCTGTGACTGTGAATTCAGCTGTAGGTAACCAAAGATTACCTACGGTCATTTCATTTTGAGTTAAAGTACCTGTCTTATCTGAACAGATGACGGTTGTACAACCTAAGGTTTCTACCGCAGAAAGTTTCTTGACTAAGGCATGTTCCTTGGCCATACGCTGAACAGCGATGGCTAAAGATAAAGTAACTGTAGGTAAAAGACCTTCTGGGATAAAGGCGACGATCATCCCTAATGAGAAGATGAAAGATTTGGCCAAAGGTTCATTGATGAAGAAGGCTGAGATGATGAAGAAAGCGACCCCGATCGACATGGCGATAAAGGAGATCTGCTTAGTGAGTTTATCGAGTTCTTTTTGAAGAGGAGAATGTTCCTCGACCATAGACTGAGTTAATTTAGCGATCTTACCGAACTCTGTTTCCATCCCAGTTGAGATGACGACAGCTTTGCCTGTACCACTGGATACACTGGTTCCTGTGAAGATAAGATTGGCCATTTCACTGCGAGACAGACCTTCTCTTAAGACAGGATCATAGATCTTACGTACAGGATTGGATTCTCCTGTCAAGGTCGATTGATTGACTTGTAGATCACTACAGAAGAGTAATCTCGCATCAGCGGAGATCTTATCGCCTTCAGCGATGACCATAATGTCTCCAGGGACAAGTTCCTCAGCGAGGATCTTAAGTTCCTTGC
>JAAXXT010000018.1 GCA_013334325.1 Erysipelotrichaceae bacterium
GACTTCGAATGCATCGACTCAGGTTATACCGAAATGACACCCGTCGATATCGTCTTACGTCCTGAAGACATCGATATCGTTCCTGTTGAGATGGGTAAGATCAAAGGCATCGTCCAAACCAGTTTGTTTAAAGGAGTCCACTTCGAGATCGTCGTCGAGACCCCTTATCGTGAATACATCATCCATACCACCGACAATGCGGCCATTGGCCAAGAAGTAGGGCTCCATTTCTTCCCTGAAGACATTCATATCATGTATAAAATGGGCTACTAGTCATGAGAGTCTTTGGAAATCTAGTCAAACCTTATATGGTTTGGATGTCCTTGTTTATCGTTATCCCGATGTTGTTGATCGTGCTGTATGCCTTTACGACCCATGGGAATAGTGTCATGGCTTTCCAATTCACCTTCGATAATTTCGGAAAATTCTTCGATCCTGTCTTTATTAAAGTCATGCTGAAATCCATTCAGGTGGCCTTGATCACGACAGGGGTCTGTATCGTTATCGGTTATCCGATTGCCTATGTCATCGCCAATGTCGATGAACGTTGGCAGACCTTGCTAATGCTTCTGGTTACCATTCCTATGTGGATCAATATGTTGGTTCGTACCTATGCTTGGATCTCTATCTTATCTGATTCAGGCTTGATCAATACTTTCTTAAAATCTATCAATATCGGACCTCTTAAAATGATGTATACCGATTTCGCTGTTATCTTAGGGATGGTTTATAATTTCTTACCCTTTATGATTCTTTCTATCTATACTTCCTTGGCGAAAATGGACAAAGCCGTCATCAATGCATCGTATGACTTAGGTGCCAATACACGTCAAACCTTTATGAAGATTACCTTGCCTTTATCGATGCCTGGAGTCATCTCTGGGGTCACCTTGGTCTTCTTACCTGCTGTATCGACCTTCATCATTCCTAAGTTCTTAGGAGGAGGTCAATACATGTTGATCGGTAACTTGATTGAAAATCAGTTTATTACTGTAGGAGAATGGAACTTTGGTTCAGCGATCTCATTGATTATGGCCATCATCATCATGCTATCGATGTATATGACCCGTAAGATCGATAAAGACATCGTTCAAGAAGCTCAAGGAGGCAACAAATGGTAGGTTCTAAAAACCGTAAACTGACTCGTTTCTTCCTTATCGCAGGGGTTCTCTTATTCTTCTATGCCCCAATTGCGAGCTTGATGGTCTTCTCCTTCAACGATTCACGGTCATTGACCTCATGGGCTGGATTCTCTACCCAATGGTATACGGCCTTATTTGCGAATCGTGAAATGATGAGTGCGATCTATGTAACCTTATTGGTGGCGCTCTTATCAACCTTTATTTCTACAGTCGTAGGTACCTTGACTGCAATTGGGATCTCGAAGAGTCGTAAGATCATTCGTGAACTCATCATCAACGTCAACAATTTCCCGATCTTGAATCCTGAAATCGTAACCGCGATCGGACTTATGCTTTTATTTTCTTCCTTGTCTATCGAGAAAGGTCTGATCACTATGTTGGTGGCACATATCATCTTCTCGACCCCTTATGTTATCTTAACTGTCTTGCCTAAATTGCGTGGTTTGGATCCTGATATCGCAGAAGCTGCGATGGATCTAGGCGCAACCCCAGCCCAAGCGTTATGGAAAGTCATTATCCCCTTGATTATGCCTGGGGTCATCTCTGGAGCGCTCTTGGCCTTCACGATGTCGTTTGATGACTTCGTTATCTCTTACTTCGTATCAGGCAATGGGGTGAAAAACATCTCTATCCTGGTCTATACGATGAGCAAGCGTATCAATCCTACGATCAATGCCTTGTCGACCATCTTGGTGGTTATCATTACAGTGGTCTTATTGATTGTAAACTTGCTTCCGATTTTAAAAAAGAAAGAATTGAGAGGTGCTGAATGAAAAAAATAGGGTTTAGTATCCTGTTACTGAGCTTGATGCTCACCGGATGCCAAACAAGTAAGCCAACCCTGAAAGTGTTTAGTTGGGGGGCTTACATCGACAATACTGTCATCGAAAAATTTGAAAATGATTATGATTGCGTTGTAATCTACGATATGTTTGAAAGCAACGAGTCTATGTATACAAAACTACTTAGTGGAGAAAAATACGATGTCTTGGTACCATCAGATTATATGGTCCAACGTCTCATCGATGAAGATGCTCTCCAAGCTCTAGACTATACTAAACTGACCAATGCCTCTGGGATCATCAATGGTCTACTCAATCGAGAATTCGATCCTACCAATACCTACAGTATTCCTTATTTCTGGGGAAATGTGGGCCTTATATATAACACTACGATCGTAGATCAAACTGATCTAAGTCAAGGTTGGAACATCCTAAGAGATACCACCTATAAAGGTCAAGTCTATGTCTATGATTCTGAACGAGATGTCTTCATGGTTGCACTTAAAGCTTTAGGTTATTCAACCAATACCACGAATATGTCTCAGATCAACAAAGCCTATGATTGGTTAGAAGTCTTGGATAAAACGATGGATCCTGTCTATTCGACAGATGACGTCATCGACAACATGATCCAAGGCAACAAAGCCATCGCCATGGTGTACTCCGGTGATGCAACTTATATCACTGCTGAGAATCCGGATATGGCCTATTATGTTCCTTTACAAGGCACCAACTTCTGGGTCGATAGTATGGTCATCTCTAGAGATGCGAAAGAAGTCGACTTGGCTCATGAGTGGATCAATACGATGTTGGATCCTGAAGTGGCTAAACTGAACAGTGTCTTTGTAGGATATTCTAGTCCTATCCAAACTGTCTTCGATGATTTAAAAGAAACAGATTTTTATGGATTATCAGCGTATACACCTCGCTTAGATTACCCTAACGATGAAGTCTTCAAATACAACGAAGACATCAAACGCATCATCTCTGACCTATGGGTCAAAGTAAAAGCGAATTAATTGCAGTCCACTAAAGGAGGTAGATCTTCTATCTATGAAAAAAATACTATTAATTGCCCTACTATTGGGATCCCTCACCGCTTGTACCAACGCAGCTAAGCCTACCCTCAAAGTGTTCAGTTGGGGTGCCTACATTGACGAAACTGTCATTACAGATTTCGAAGAAGCCTACAATTGCCGTGTTATTTATGATACCTATGATTCAAATGAACTTATGTATACAAAACTTCAATCTGGAGAAAAATACGATATCTTAGTGCCTACAGATCATATGGTTGAACGTTTGATCGCTGAAAGCAAATTACAAAAAATCGATCTTACCAAGATCACCAATCTAGATGGGGTAAATCAAGACCTCTTGAATCGTCCTTTTGATCCAAACAATCAATACAGTGTTCCTTATTTCTATGGGAATATTGGGATCATCTACAACAAGAACAACGTCAGTGTTTCTGATCTAGAAAGCCAAGGCTGGAACATCCTAAAGAATGTCGATTATAAGGAAAGAATCTATGTCTATGATTCCGCCCGTGATGTCTTTATGATGGCTTATAAGTCTTTGGGTTATTCGATCAATACGACAGATGCTGCTCAAATCGATGCGGCCTTCAATTGGTTGAAAGAAATGAATTCTACAACAAAACCTATCTATATCGATGAGACCCTCATCGACAATATGGTCAACGGAGAAAAAGACTTAGCCGTCGATTTCTCAGGCGATGCAGCGTATGTCTTGTCTCAAAATCCAGATATGAGTTTCTATGTTCCTACAGAAGGTACCAATCTTTGGACCGACTCGATGGTCATTCCTACCTCTTCTGAAAATGTTGACTTGGCACACAAATGGATCAACTTCATGTTGAGCGCAGATGTGGCTTTGAAGAATACTGAATATGTAGGTTATACTTCTCCTGTTGTTTCTGCATTCAATGCAGTAACCGCTGTTGGGGGCACCTATTACAACAATCCAGCCTATGCTCCTCGTTTGGGCAATGCCTTGGATGAAGTCCATGCTTATTCTTCTGAACTGGTTTCCATCTTGTCTGACAAGTGGACCCGTGTCAAAGCTGAATAAAACCATTGAAAGACACGGAGAATTCCGTGTCTTTCACTTAAGGTGAAGGATTTAAAATGCTTCATTATGAAACTAGTTTACTTTTCTTTTCAAAGTCTTTTTTTATTCTTGCATTTTAGAGGTCCCTTGGGTATAATTAGAAGGCACCGTTTAGACGGTTCCTTAGCCAAGTGGTAAGGCAATAGACTGCAACTCTGTGACCGTCGGTTCGATTCCGACAGGAACCTCCAAAAGGGGATGTGGCGGAATAGGCAGACGCAACGGACTTAAAATCCGTTGATGGCAACATCGTGCGGGTTCAAGTCCCGCCATCCCCACCACTTTTTATTTTATTGCCGGTATCCAAGCACCACTTATGCGCCCATAGCTCAATTGGATAGAGTATTTGACTACGGATCAAAGGGTTGCGGGTTCGACTCCTGCTGGGCGCGCCAGCTTAAATTGTATATAAAACTCGGGATGTAGCACAGCTTGGTAGTGCACTTGATTTGGGATCAAGGGGTCGCAGGTTCGAATCCTGTCATCCCGACCAGTTTTAAAACTTTGTGGCGGGATAGCTCAGTTGGCTAGAGCAATCGGTTCATACCCGGTCGGTCGTCGGTTCGAATCCGACTCCCGCTACCATCGTGGACCCTTAGCTCAGTTGGTTAGAGCTGCCGGCTCATAACCGGTCGGTCGTAGGTTCGAGTCCTACAGGGTCCACCAGTTCTTGTAATGGAGGAATACCCAAGCGGTTGAAGGGACTGGTCTTGAAAACCAGCAGATGTGAAAGCATGCGTGGGTTCGAATCCCACTTCCTCCGCCATTCTTACTCGAAGTTCATTATTTATCGCGGGGTAGAGCAGCCCGGTAGCTCGTCGGGCTCATAACCCGGAGGTCGTTGGTTCAAATCCTTCCCCCGCAACCATTTTATGTCTAATGATTAATTATCGCGGGGTAGAGCAGCCTGGTAGCTCGTCGGGCTCATAACCCGGAGGTCGTTGGTTCAAATCCTTCCCCCGCAACCATGGTTCTGTAGCTCAGTAGGTAGAGCACTTGACTGAAAATCAAGGTGTCGCCGGTTCAATTCCGGCCGGAACCACCACTCGATTAAATTCCTGTCTTTGACAGGTTTTTATTTGTCTTCACAAACTTATTTACAAGATGCCTTCTTTTAGGTACACTTAAAACGACAACGGAGGCAGTAACTATGGATTTATCCGGATTCTTCTACGATTATAAGAATGTTCCTGCAGGCTTAGGCATCGATTATTTCTCAACTCCTCATTTGGCTTGGATAGGATCGATTATACTGATCATTATTGTGATTGCTTTTATGTATAGAGCGATGAGACCACAAACGAGAGTTACTTTTAAAAAAGGTTTCGCTGCTTTTATCGTAGGGGCTGAAATCTTAAGACAAGTATACTACATCGCCTTAGGACGCTATTATCTAGAGTATTTGCCTTTTCATCTCTGTGGTTTAACAGAAATGACCATATTTATCTACGCCTATACCAACAATAAGTTCGCCAAAGAATCCCTTTATGCCTTAGGCATCATAGGTGCTTTAATGGCTTTAATCTTTGCGGACTGGTTGATGTTGCCTTTGTTCAACTTCCAATCGATCCATAGTTTCTTGATGCATGGCTTACTGATCGCCTTTATCGTGATGTTGGTCTTCTCAGGAGAGCTTAAACCCAACGTCAAGAATCTTCCTAAAGTATTCTTCATCCATTTCGTGATCTGTGTGGCTTTGTTTTTCTTCAACAAAGCTTTCGATACCAACTTCTTCTTTATGAATTATCCTTCACCAGGTAGTCCTTTGGTAATCTTTGAAGAAATGTTTGGGAATCCTGGTTATGTCTTCTTTACCATCGTCTTGGTCTTTGTGGTATGGATCGTTGAATATCTACCTTGGTTGATCTTTGGTAGAGTTAAGAAGAATTATAAATATTCCTACAAGAATGTTAAGAATCCGAAATACTAATGAAAATAGGATTCATATCACTGGGCTGTAGTAAGAATCAAGTTGATTCTGAAAGAGTCATGGGTTTACTTAAAACCAATGGTCATACTATGACCACGACTTTAGAAGATGCTCAAGCCATCTTCGTCAATACCTGTGGTTTTATCAACCCAGCCAAAGAAGAAAGCATCAACACCATCCTAGAGATGGCTGAGTATAAACAAAGAAACTTAAAGAAACTGATCGTCATCGGTTGTCTTTCTCAACGCTATAAACAAGATCTTATCTTAGAGCTTCCTGAAGTTGATCGTTTTATCGGGGTTTCAGAGTATGGAAAACTCGATGAGATCCTCTCTGATGTCTTAGAAACCAAAATCATCGGGACCTATGGGAAGATGGAAAGACTCATCTCAAAGAAATCTCATACGGCTTATCTAAAGATCTCTGAAGGTTGTTCTAATCGATGCACCTACTGTGCGATACCTCTTATACGAGGCAATATGAAATCTTATCCTCAAGAAGAACTGATCCTAGAAGCTCAAAAGCTCGTTCTACATGGGGTAAAAGAATTGGTGCTTATCGCTCAAGATACGACCCGTTATATGGAAGACCAAGGCTCTAATCAACTAGGAAGCCTACTAAAAGCCCTCAATGATTTACCTGGTTTGAAATGGATCAGGATCTTGTATATGTATCCCAATGCGGTCTCTAAAAAGCTATTATCAGAAATGAAAGCTTGTGATAAGGTCATCCCTTATTTCGATATTCCCATCCAACACGCAGATGATGCGCTTCTTACAGCGATGAATCGTAAGGGAAGCGTTCAAGACAATAGACAAGTCATCTCAGACATCAGAGAAGTCTATCCTGATGCGATCCTAAGAACCACGCTCATTGTAGGATTTCCTGGAGAGACCTTAGCTCAATTTCAATCTCTCTTAGAATTTGTGAAAGAGATCCGTTTTGATCGTTTAGGTGCTTTCGCGTATTCATTAGAAGAAGATACCCCAGCCTATGATCTTCCTGAAAGTTTATCTGAGACAGATAAACAAGAAAGACTGCTTCAAGTGATGGATCTTCAAGCGAAGATCTCTGAAGAAAAACAGAAGGCATTGATAGGACAAACCTTTGAAGTCTTGATCGATTCAAAAGAAAAGAATTCTGATGTCTATCATGGACGATCTATCCATAGCGCCCCTGATCAAATCGATGGGGAAGTCTTGTTTGTATCTGAGACAAGCCATAAGATCGGATCCTTCGTAAAAGTTAAGATCACTCGTAATGATGAATATGATTTGTTTGGTGAATTAGTATAAACATAAAAAAAAGCGAAGGATTTCGCTTTTTATTTGATGAGGGCTTCGAATTCATCCAATCTTTGTTTAAACAACTTCAAGGCATCTAAAGTAGCTTGATTGCTGGACATATCGACGCCTGCGATCTTAAGTGCTTCGATTGGGGTTACACTGGATCCTGCTTTTAAGAACTTAAGATAATTATCGACTGCACTTTGCCCATCATTGATGATCTTATAAGCTAAAGCACTTGCTGCACTAAAGCCTGTCGCATATTGATAGACGTAATAGTTGTAGTAGAAATGAGGGATTCTTGCCCATTCGGTAGAGATCTCAGTGTCATAGGTCATTTCAGTCCCATAATATAAACGATTGATCTCATCGTATTTTTGACTCAACGCATCAGAAGTCAAGGCAACTCCAGAGGCATCAGCTGTATGGATGAAGTGCTCAAATTCTGCGAATTGGGTTTGTCTATAAACGGTACCTTTTACCCCATCGAGATAATGATTGATGATGGTGGCTTGGACTTTAGGATCCTTATATGTTTTAAGTAGATAAGCCGTTAAGAGGTTTTCGTTGGTGGTAGATGCGACTTCTGCGACGAAGATCGAATAATCCCCATAGATGAAGGGTTGATTCTTTCGTGTATAGAAGGAATGCATGGAATGACCAAGTTCATGGGCTAAGGTATAGACATTGTCTAGGTTGTCTTGCCAATTCATCAAAATGAAAGGATTGGTATTATAACTGCCTGAGGAATAAGCTCCTGATCGTTTACCTGTGTTTTCTAAGACATCGATCCAACGATTCTCAAAGGCTTCTTTTAAATGAGATACATAATCCTCACCTAAGACAGATAATGCTTTTAATATGATCTCTTTGGCTTGTTCATAAGTAAATTTTAAATCTACATCTTCAACCATAGGGACATAAAGATCATACATTCTAAGATCTTGAAGTTTTAAGACTTTCTTTCTTAAAGAGACATATTTATGAAGCAAAGGTGTTCCTTCATGAACGGCATTGACCAAGGCATCATAGACTGATTCAGGGATATGATTAGAGAATAAAGCTGCTTCTCTGGCACTGGCGAAATTACGCACTTTGGCGTTGAAGTTATGTGCTTTTACATTGGTGGCTAATGTTGAAGCGAAAGTGTTCTTAAAGGATCCATAGGTCGCATACATCGCTTTAAAGGCATTCTCTCTTACGATTCTATCTTTAGATTCTAAGAAAAGTCCGTATCTTCCTTGAGAAAGCTGAACCATTTCTTTACCTTCACCTTCGATCATAGGCAACTTAAGATCCGCATTGTTTAAGATAGAAAAGATCTGACCTGAGGCTCCTAAGACTTCAGAAGCTTGAGCCAATAGATTCTCTTCTTTATCACTTAAGATATGAGCTCTACGTTTAAACAAGATCTCAAACTCATGTTTATAGAGTTTTAGATTATCTTCTTCTAGGTATCTTCTAAGAAGGGCTTCGTCGGCTTCTAGTAGCTCTGTATCATAGTAGCTTAGCTCTGAGGCCAGTCTCGCATAAAGCGAGCGTGCACGACTTTGAAAGCCCTGATAGAGCGTATTGGCTGTATCTACATCACTTTGAAGATGAGCGTAGGAATATAAGTGTTCAACCAATTGAACCACATGGTTTCTATACTCTAGTGCTTTAAATAGATTCTTTGGGGATGAACTCAGTTTACCTTTGAATGAGGAAGCTTCTAAAAGGGCATCTTCTGCGGCTTTAAAGGATTCTTCCCAAGACTTATCGTTTTCAAAGATGGTGGTAGTATCCCAGGTTAATTCGACTGGGACTTGATTTCTAAGCAAGACTTCTTTTTGACTCATAATGGACCTCGTTTATTGTTTGAGATTATTATAACCTATAAATCTCAAGTCCTTTTTAAAATGACCCAAGAAAAAACCTCCCGAAGGAGGTTTTTGTTTATTCTACGGTTGTGTCCGCTTTTTTAAACGACAACGCGAGATTTAAGAGTATACCTACGACAGAAGCCGTTGCGATGGCAGGAAGGTTCCAACCATTAAACGGAATCATACCGCCTGGGAAACCATAAGATCCACCTAAGCCTACGATCAAGATAACAGCGATGACAGCGAGGTTCTTAGATGAGAACATATCGACCTTACGTTCGATCATGATGGCGATACCTTGGGCCCCAATGATCCCAAATAGATAGATACAAGCTCCGTTGATGACCGATGAAGGAATCGAACGAACCAAATTGGTTAAAGGTGAGAAGAAGGAAATAAACATCGTGATTACTGCAGCAGCCCCTAAGACCCATACGGAGAAGTTCTTCGTAATGGCCATCGTGGAGAGGTTTTCTCCATAATTGGTTCCAGCAGGACCACCAAACAAGGAAGATACGATGTCTCCTATCCCATCCCCAATCAAGTTGATGCCCAGTTTATCAGCGATCTTAACTTCAGGAGCGCCTTTCTTTCTGGCCAAGTCATTGACATAGATGTCTAACTGGAATAAATGAGCTGTAGATTCAGGAATCGTAGCGATCGCAATCGGCATGATGGCGAAGACCGCATTCCAAGCTGAGAAATCAGGAAGGGTAAAATGAGGTGCTTGAAGGATATTTCCAGCAAAGATCTGGGTCAAATCGACCATCCCTAAAGCGAAACTTACTGCATATCCAAACAAGATCCCTAATAGAATTGGTAATTGAGCCCAAACTCCTTTGAGATAAACGGAGAATAGGATGGTCGCAAACAAGGTAACCAAAGCTGCGATCCAGTTGATATTGAGGACTGGACCTCCACCATTAGATGCTGCATTGGTGATCGCAGTGGATGCCAACGAAATCCCAATGACGATCGCAATAGAGCCAGTAACAGAAGGGGGTAAGACTTTTTCGATGCTTGATAGACCAAAGCGAGATACGATAACCCCAGCCAAGATCGAAACCAAACCAGACATGATGATCCCAAACTGTGCAGCTGAGATCAAGGCATCTGGAGCAGTGACCCCAAACTTAGCCCCAGTGATCCCTACGATCGCTGCGATGTAGGAAAAGCTGGATCCATAATACAGAGGAATCTTTCCTTTAGTAACCAAGATGAAACATAGTGTAGCGAAACCAGAAGCAAAGATCGTAGTGGAAACATGGAATCCAGTCAATAAGGCAACCAAGACTGTCGCCGGAAACATAACCAGAATCTGTTGTAGAGCGAAGAGGACCAACTTCCCTAAGGGAGGTCTCTCATCAGGTAAATAACCATGCACAACGTTTTTCATACTCATTCTCCTTTTTGAGTTGTATAGTGGCCCGTTTTTTCAAAAAAAAGGGTCCTTTGTATAAAGGACCCCTAGTTTTAGGTTAAATCGTACCTTATCAAGCTCTCGTCTTGATTTAAAGGACCCATACTAAAAGCATTGTAGCATAGGTCATACACCTTGTATAGGGTCTAAAGTGAAATCCTTGTGAATCAATGGTTTAGTTCTTAGGCTGTGTTGAGCTCTTATGTATAAAGTGGTATATTGAAGACAGATAGAGACCCATCCTAAAAGGCTTCTGCCACAGAAAGATGAGTTATGAACTCCCTAAAAAAATTCTTTACGTTTAAAATCAAAGATGCCTCTGAGCTTCTATTTGTGACAGTTTGGGTTTTTGTGATCTGTTCCGTTTTCGGCTATGTTTTTGAAGTTACGGTCAGTTATTTAACGATAGGATATTCAGAAGGCCATCAAGGTATCTTATATTTACCTATGACTCCAATCTATGGTTTAGGTTTCCTATTGATGTTGGTCTTGTTGGATCGAATCGATGATTTTAAGCCTTTGACTCAATATCTATTTTGTAGTATTACAGGAGGTTTATTCGAGTCGATCTGTGGTTTGGTTCAGATCTACTTCTATCATAGTCGATCATGGGATTACTCTAATCTACCTCTAAATATCTTTGGTTTAACGACGATACCATATGCCTTCATATGGGGTCTATTGGGTTTCTCGTTTATTAAGGTGTGGCCATTCTTAAGAAGACATTTGATGAAACTAAAGAATAGACAAACAATGATCTTTACGAGAGTTGTTTTAGTATTTTTATTAAGTGATGCGATACTCTCAACGGCCATATGTATACGAGCTTCAGAAAGAGCCAATGGGATAGATGCTCATCATTTCGTAGATGAATGGATGGATCAGGTTTTCGATGATGAATTGATCCATGATCAATGGCCTGGGATGAAATTTAAATAAACAGGATTTATTTTGATAGAATATAGAAGTGAGGTCTTATGGATAAATTAAAAGAAAAGATATTAAAAGAAGGCATCGTCTATCCTGGAAACATCATCAAAGTCGATGGTTTCTTAAATCATCAGATCGATGTGGAGCTTTTAAATGAGATAGGGAAGGCTTTTTATGATCGCTTTAAAGACACCAAGATCGATAAGATCTTAACGATAGAAGCCTCAGGTATCGCTATTGCGGTGATTAGTGCTCAGTACTTTAAAGTCCCTGTCGTTTTTGCGAAGAAAAGCGAGTCAAAATTAACATTAGATCAACAATGGTCCACATCTATCCATTCTTATACGAAAGACAAGACTTCTAGAGTCCAAGTCTCAAAGTCCTATTTAAGAGAAAATGAATCTATTTTGATCATCGATGATTTTCTAGCCAACGGAGAAGCTGCTTTTGGTTTGATGGATCTTATTACTCAAGCCAAAGCCCATATCGCTGGGATAGGGATCGTCATCGAGAAAGGCTTTCAAGAAGGCGGAAAACGATTAAGAGCTGAAAACATTCATCTTGAATCCTTAGCCATCATAGAATCTATGGATGAAAAGGGGATTATTTTTAGATAAACAAGGCCCATATGGGCCAATAGTGATACATAAGGGTCTAAATGTGTTAAAGTATCATGGGCTTTCGCCCAGACATCATCATTGAGTCATAAGGAAAAAATGCAATTTGAACAGTTAAACATCATCGCCCCCATACAAAGGGCGTTAAAAGACGAAGGATATACAGATCCTACGCCTATCCAAGAAAAGGCCATTGGACCTTTACTTGAAGGTAGAGATCTATTGGGTACAGCTCAAACAGGCACGGGTAAGACCGCTGCTTTTGCGATACCTATTCTACAAGGACTTAGTGGAGCCTTTAAGACCCCACGTAAGATACAAGCTTTGATTTTAGCCCCTACTAGAGAATTGGCCATACAGATCCAAGATAGTTTCAAGACCTATGGGAAATATCTTAATTCTAGAACCATCGCTATTTATGGAGGTGTATCTCAAAGACCTCAGACCGATGAGCTCGCACGAGGTGTAGACATCTTGGTTGCGACTCCTGGTCGTTTATTGGATCTTATCAATCAGAAATTCATTCATCTAGAAAACGTAAAGTATTTCGTTTTAGATGAAGCCGATATGATGTTGGATATGGGGATGATCCACGATGTACGCAAGATCATCAGTTATTTACCTCATGTTAGACAAACGATGTTTTTCTCAGCGACAATGCCTAAAGAAATTGCGGTCTTAGCACATTCGATCTTAAAAGATCCTGTGAAGGCAGAAGTAACACCTGTAGCTTCTACTGTAGATACGATCAATCAACAACTTTATTTCGTTGATAAACCAGACAAGATCCATTTGTTGATCCATTTATTAAAAACATTAGATATTGAATCTGTGTTGGTGTTTTCTAGAACCAAACATGGGGCAGATAAGATCGTCAAAGCTTTAGTGATCTCAGGGTTACCTGCTTTAGCGATCCATGGGAATAAATCTCAAAACGCTAGACAAGCAGCTCTAAAGTCTTTCAAAGATCGTAAGACAAAGATCTTAGTTGCGACAGATATCGCTGCTCGTGGTCTAGACATCGATGAATTAAGTCATGTCTTGATCTATGATCTACCTGAAGTATCCGAAACTTATGTCCATCGTATTGGGCGTACGGGTCGTGCTGGTTTAGGAGGCACTGCGATCTCCTTCTGTGATGAAGAAGAAAGAGGTCTCTTAAGAGACATCGAGAAGCTCATCAATAAGACCATTCCAATCATACATGAACATCCTTTTAGTCCACGAGGTCATCGTGTACGTCCTACAGAACCTGTATTTAGTGCTAAACCATCTAACTTCGATAAGAAGAAACATAATGAGAAAGATCCTGCTCGATTCCATAGACAGAAACCTCATCCTGCTTCCACTTCTAAAAAAGAAGGACCTAAGCCTAATTATCAAAACGGGAAAAAAGCCAAATAAAACGACTCTTATTAGAGTCGTTTTTTTATGATTTAGGATGAAGTTCGATGAGTTCATCGACTAAGATCTTAATGATCTCAGCGGTGTTGATTTGATCCTCGGCGTGGATCAATAATAAAGAGAATTCTGTCTTATTCCCACTGGCCTCATGGGAGATGATGCCCATATGGGTCTTATGGGCTTCTCTAAGAAAAGCATCGCCTTCTTTAAGCATGGCTTTAGAAGAATCGAATTGTTTCATTTTATAGGCACGTAAGCCATTGAGATAAGAAGTTTTAGCTGATCCAGCTTGAGAGATGATGTTGAAGCAAAATAGTTCCATATTTTCCATTGAGATACCTCGCTTTCTATTATAACTGATACCTTGATTTCTTTATGAATTACTCTTCAAAACCTGTATAATAGATGAAGTTGTGGAGCACCTATGGAACATCAAAAGTGTTTAGAAACAGCCATTTTAGCGGGAGAGATCTTGATTAGAAGTGGGGCAGAAACTTACCGCGTTGAAGAAACGATGCGTTATATCTTATCTGCGATTCCCTCTGTGATGAGTGAGGCTTTTGCCTTACCTACGGGGGTTTTCGCCAGTATCTTAGTTGAGAATCAACCAGTGATTACCTTAGTAAAACGTATCGATAAACGAGGTATCAACCTAAGTTCCATCTCTGAAGTCAATGTGATCTCAAGAGAAGTTGTTTCTTCAGTAATATCGATGAATGAAGCGTATGATCGTTTATCTTCAATCAAACCTAAGGCGTATTCTCGCACGATACATAATCTAAGTATTGCCTTTTTAATTGCGGGTTTCGTACTTCTGCTTAACGGAAGCTTATTTGATTCATTGATCTCTTTGATCAATGGGATCTTTTTGATTCTTGTATTAGAAGGCGCAAGAAAAATAGAAAGCAATCCATTTATATCGACCTTAGTCGGTGCGACAGTGATCACCATCGGCGCCATCTTTTTAAAATCGATCTTTAAAGCCATCGATACCGATGTGATCACGATCGCATCGATGATGCCTTTGGTTCCAGGAACAGCCATCACCAATGCGATACGAGATACCCTGCAAGGGGATTATATGTCGGGTAGTGCGAGAGCTTTAGAAGCCGTTGTGATCGCGATCTCTATTGCGATAGGTGTCGCTTGTGGTCTAGGACTCCTTGGAGGTCTATTATGATCCTTCAAGTACTAGGTGCAATATTTGGGGTGATCTGGGGATCCATCTATTTAGAAGCTCCTAAGAAACATTTACTTATGGGAGGTCTTATCGGTGGTGTCGGTTGGTTAGCGTATCTCATCGCATTAAAATCATTTGATTTAAGTTTATCTACCTTTATCTCAGGGCTCATCATCGCTATCTTATCTCATGGCTTCGCTCGTAAAGTAAAGACCCCAGTCACGATGTTTCTTATCCCAGGATTTCTTCCTTTGGTTCCAGGTGTATCTTTATATCACGCCGTCTATGAGTTTATGAAGGGCTCATCCTTAGGTAATGGTTATCTTCTAAGTACTTTCCAAGTGGCAGGTATGATTGCCTTAAGTATCTTCGTCGTAGATTCATTCGTAAAAATCTTAGAAAAACAAATCAAGAAATAAAAAAGGATGTCTGAGAAGACATCCTTTGTTTAAATTCTAAGATTAAGGCTGCATGGCTCCAAATAGAACCAACCAAGCCAAGATCGATTTAGCAGCTAAGCTCAAGATGATATAAGCACGTTCTCCATAGAGATAATCTTTCCATTTACCAACGCGGAAATATTGAAGTAGCATATTGATTGGGAAAGTGTTGAAGGCTACGAAGTAGGTCCCAACGATGGCCCATACGAACCAAGGTACCATATCGAAATTACCTGTCCCAAACATATACAATAGAATGGCGATCCAAGGAGCGATACCAGCTACTGATCCCCAAATAAATGGTCCCCAGTTGACTTTTTCCTTCGTTGAACCAGCATTCAATAGTTCCATATCTAAACCAAACAGATTCATAGCGGCATTGACTGTAAAGATCAAAACCAAAGAAGCGATATCATAGACTCCAAACAAGGTCGCGATCAACACGATCATGATGGATGAACTCAAGGCATATTCAAACCAACGATACTTATTGATGCCTTTCTTCAAATCATTGGTGTATTTATCTCCACTGAGATAAATAAGACCATGAGCTGCAGCTGAAATCAATAAGAAGGAAGCAACCAAGACCCCGAAAGGCAATTGGAAGAGTTCTCTTACGGCAGGTTCCAGACTTCTCGTTACTGGATTAAACGCCAAGTAGTATTGGACGATGGTAGGTTGGAATTGTCCTAACTTTTGAATGACAGAAGAGGCAAGAAACAACATCGTAAGACCTTGAATCAAATGAAAGAATCCCATAATTAAATTAAAACGTCTAAGCTTTTTAAAAATGATGTCCATTTTTAGTATTCTCCTTTTTAGTAAACCTACTTTACCATTATTTTTTAAACAACCCAAACAAGATGCCCAACTATTAAGTGACTTAAGCAAAACACAACAAAAGTGCCTTATGGCACTTTGATTAATTTTCAACGTTGTATAAGATACGTAAGGCTTCTTCGACAGTAGTGGTCCCACTTTGAACATAGGCCATGACTTCATCTCTTAACATAGGGATCTTTTTTTCTTTAGCGTAGTTTCTAAGTTCTTCTAAAGAAGCATTCTTTGAGATAAGGTCTTCTAAGGCATGATCAATCAAGATGGTCTCAAAGACCGCTAAACGGCCACTATAGCCTGTATGATGACATTTATCACAGCCTTCACCGACATAGACTTGTTTTAGATCTGTTTTTAATAGACGAGCTTCAGTAGAAGTCATTTCTACTTTCTTCTTACAATGGATACAGACCCTTTTAACCAAACGTTGGGCAATGATACAGACAAGAGAAGAACCTACTTTAAAAGGCTCTACACCCATATCTACTAAACGAATGACAGAGGATAAGGCATCGTTGGTATGTATCGTAGAAAGCACCAAGTGACCTGTGATGGCTGAACGTATCGCGATCTCAGCGGTTTCAGTATCTCTTATTTCCCCAATCATGATGATGTCTGGATCTTGACGTAAGATAGAGCGTAATCCAGCTGCGAAAGTCAAACCTGCTTTTTGATTGACTTGGACCTGTGTGATGCCTTCAAACTTACGCTCAATAGGATCTTCTACGGTCTTGATGGCTTTGGTTGGGACAGCCAATCGAGCTAAGATTGAATAGAGGGTGGTTGTTTTTCCACTACCTGTAGGACCTGTCACCAAGATGATCCCATGAGGAACCAAGATGGCTTTCTCGATGGTGGATAGGGTAGAAGGAGAGATTCCTAATCCAGTTAAGGAATACTCGATGTTTTGATCAGCACCCAATAAACGCATGACGATGTTTTCCCCATAAGGCGTAGGTAAAGTAGATACACGAATGTCTATTTTTTTGAAATCGTGATTGAATTGGAAACTACCATCTTGAGGTAAACGTTTCTCAGCGATATTGAGTCCAGACAAGATCTTGATACGGGTAGAAATCAATGAATGTTTGTCTTTATCGAAATCCACATGAGTGGTTAGATCCCCATCGACTCTAAATCGTACGCGTGTATAATCAGCTTCAGGTTCGATATGGATATCAGACGCATTGACTTTATAGGCATCGATGATGAGATTATTGACCATTCTAACGACGGAAGAGGTTTCTACAGTGGCTTCGTTTTCTTGTTCATCGCTTTCGTTGATGAGATCTTCCCCAAATTCATTTTTCTCTGTTCTTTTAGAATATAAACGTTCAATAGCTGAATCGATCTCAACACGAGTCGATAAAACAGTTTTGATCGATAAACCTATGATCATACTAAGATCTTCAACGGCAGAAATATTGAATGGATTGCTTGTGGCTAAAGTTAAGGTTCCTTCTGAAACTCTTAAAGGACACATTTTATATTTTAGGGCTAAGTTTTGAGGAAAAGCTCTAATGGCTTCAGGATTAGTGTTATTGGTTAAATTATCGACAAAATCCATCTTGAGACTTTTAGCCAGAACCCTTAAGACATCCTTTTCTTTAGCGAATTGATGATCTAGGATGATGTAAAAAGTCGCCTGGCCGGTTTCTTTTTGGATGAGATTTACTTCTTCGAGTTGAGCCTGAGTGATGATCTTATCATTCACAAGCATTTCTTCAAGCGATACATGCTTCATATTAGACTCCTGTGTCACTGCCCAATTTGTCCCACTAATATTAGTTTACAACAACTTTATCTTAAATAGGCTTTTGATGTTCATTTACTTAATATGCTTATTCTGTGAATTTGATTTTTTCAATTGAATAGATATCAAAGACCAACTCAGCTGTTTTATCATTCATATCATAAAGTGAAGAGGATAGTAGGATAGAGACATCCAATTGATCGATGGTCGATAAGAGCTCAGTATAGTCTTCAAATGATACTTCTATGATGTAGGTGATCTGTGTCTTCAAGAGTTGAGATTCGGTAAGCGGTAATTCATCGGTAGGCATCGTAATATGATTGTAGATGTCTACCAATTCTTTGATCTTATAGGTCAATTGTTCATTGAGCTTTAAGGTAGTTTGAGGAATAACGACGATCGCATCTGCGACTTGGAAATAAGTGATCTTTCCTTGATGTTGATTGAGTAAAGGTATCAAATAAGCCTCTGTTTGGGCAGGACTAAGGATATCAAAGAATTGATCGAACTTCTCTGCAGCCATAACTTTGGCTTCACTTTCCGTAGCGATAACGGTATCTAGTGTTGGTATCGTCTGTTGGGCAAGCAAATATTGTGTTTCTAAGAGTTGAAGTTCACTCTGTTTATTGCTTAGATTGGTACTCATAGGAATCCATATGAAGGTCCAAAAAACATAGATCCCAATGAATAAGCCCAACCACTTAAGATACATGATGTCTTTTTTAGTGATTCTCATTAGAGTCTTCTCCGTTCAAAGTTAAATTAATGTCTGATGTATAGGATTTCATATTGGAATCATATTGATAACTGGTATAAGATACTTGGCTAAAGGAAGAGACATCGCTTAAAGCCAAGACATATTCATGGATTAGACTAGGATCTGAGGTAGATATCGATAAGGTTATGATGTTGTTTTCGAAACTGATACTTTCTATTTCTATGGTATTTGGTTTGATTGTTAATAGATCGATGATTTTGAGATTGGTGTAACGAGGAATACTATCGAGTACTTCTTGGATACTATCGAGTTCATTGGTAATTTCGTTTAGTGAGGCAATATTGGCTTTCAGTTGAGCGATGTTCTCCAAGGCTAACACGATATCTGGTCGAGTAAGGTAAGTATTGATCTTCTTGATGTTTGAATTCACGATGTTGGTTTGGATCGTGGCGATAATAACGGCGAAAAGAGCAGCATAACCTAAACCAAAAGCCAAGGAATTATAGATCGCATCAAAATTGATCGTATTGCTGCTTCTAGAGTAGAAAGCATTATAGGCATTGATCAGATTGATGTCTTTCTTACGTCGATGTTTTCTTGAGAATAAGGCTCCTAATCCATAAACTAAGTCTGTTTTAAACTCAAAGTGTTTTGTATTGGTCAATAAACTAGGAGCACTTAAGATACTTGTTTCTAAACTGAGTTGTTCACTGAGTTGTTCTTTCAAGCTTTCGATCTTAGTATAAGATCCAAATAGAATGATTTTATCGATGGCTGAATTTTGACCCAGTGATAAGGAAAACTGAATCATCTTCTCTATATTATCAACACTGGTTTGAATACTGAGATTCTCATCGACATCGCTTAAAGCAGCGATCTTTGTGGTTCTATAGTAAGAGTATTTACCTCTTTCAAATAAATATTGGCGAATGCTTGATGTTCCTATATCTGCAACTAAAGTATTCTTATCTTTGTTGAGAAGTTTTGTGATGTCGATGTATTTCTGTAGACTATTTAAAGAAACATCGATGGAGAGGATCTTAAGATTAGCTTTTTCTAAGAATTCTACGATTTCATTGACGGTGCTTGCTAATACTGCAGAAACTAAGATCTTATGCATTTTCTTGTCATCTTTGATGGTATCGCCTAGGATCGCATAATCCATCAGATATTCATTGCTTAGATTAAGTGCGTTTTTTAGCTCATGTCTTATCATGGAGTCTAGATATCTTGGACTTGCTTTAGGTACGATCATATCTCGATAAATAACACTGGAGGTATTCATACAAAGCAGTACTTTATCTTCTTGAAAAGAATGGATCGTTTGGGTTAAGGATAAAGCCTGTTCAGGATGACTGATAAAACTCTTCCAAGATTCATCAAATTCGATGATCTTAGATTCTTTTAATGTATAGGCATTGAGTCGAGATTCTGCTCGTATTAGACTAAGGGCATTGTCTCTAATTTCGATGATGAGCATAGTGGTTTACCTCTTTATTATCCGATCTGATCATAGATTCCAAACATAGGCTGGATTACTGATACAACGATGACTCCAATGACAACTCCCATAACCACCAACATGATTGGTTCTACAAGGGCCACCATCTTCGTTAAAGCGGTATCTGCTTCTTCATCAAAGTAATCTGCAGTTCTGATCAAGATATCACCTAGTGCTCCTGTTTCTTCTCCAACGTTGACCATAGAACACAACATAGGGTCAAAGACTCCCATATCTTCAAGAGCTTGTGAGATGACTTCCCCATGAGATACTCTTAAGACCACCTCATCGAAGAGACCTTCAATATAACTGTTGCCTAAGATCTGTGCAGTAGACTGGATCATAGGAATGGTTTGTATCCCACTTAAGTATAATGACGCAAAAGAACGTGCACAACGTGCAGAGTAGATGGTTTGATTAAGAGGTCCAATAACAGGCATCCTTAAGATAAACTGATCGTATTTTAAACGGACTGGAGGAAGTCTTAATAGGGCAGCTGATCCAAATACCATAATGATGAGTGCGGGAATATAGATAAACCAATAGCCCGTTAAGAAATGACTGATCCCCATAACAAAGGAGGTCAAAGGAGGTAGTTTACCTGGATCAAACATCTGCGTTAAAGTAGGCAAGACAAAGGTCATTAAAAGGATAACGACAGCCGTTGCGATGACTGCTAAGATGATAGGGTAAGTAGAAGCCCCTTTGATTTTATTTTTTAATTTTTGTTCTTTCTCAAAATGAGTCGACATGAGTAAAAGCGAACGTTCTAAGGTGCCACCGATCTCACCCGCAACCACCATATTGATTAGGATATCTGGGAAAGATCCGCCTTGTTTACGCATCGCTACAGATAAGGAATTTCCTTTTTGGATCTCTTGAGTAAGGTTACTATAGAGTTTCTTTACTTTAAGATCTTTTGTGCTATTTTGAATGATCGTGATACTTTTAAGAATTGAGACACCTGCGTCGATCATCGCACTCAGTTGACGCGTAAAAATAATCAATTCTTTTGTCTTGATTTTATTTCTGCCTGATTTTGCGACTTGTTTATACTCAACTAAAAACAAAGATCTTTCTTTTAAAGTCTCATAGATCTCTTCGACATTATCTGAGGCAATGATTTCTGTTTTCTTTGCCCCTGAGCTATTGATGGCGGTTACTTTATAAAATTTCATGTTTAGTTTTCCACGATGGGTCCTTCGATGATGTCGGTACTACCAGGTTCATAATCTGTGGTAGTTGTGGTAGGAAAGTCAATTGAGAAAGGAAAGGTTTCTTTGTCGACTTCAAGATAGGTAACCATCGTTTGAGGGTTAGCAATTTCGAAATAGTCACTGATGAGAGATCCTGATAATACCGCATTAGAGTCGATTCTAAGGGTAGCAAAAGGTGCATAGAACAAAGCCCGTTTTATATAAGCATTGGCTGAGAAATCGACTTCATGACCACCAGTAACGATATGGCCTTTAAAGTTACTGCTTTTGACTTCTACATCGACATTTTCAGCCAACAAGGAACCATAAAACAATTGTAGATTGGAGAAGACTAACTTAGGATAATTACCATAATCTCCTTTGGTCACATAAGGGGTCTTGAGATAAAATAGGAACTTAGTATAATCAGGATCAGCAGCTTGACAAGACCCTACAACGTCTCCACAGACATTGAATTTAGATCCCATGGTTAAGGTACCTTTTCCATATTCAAAGACCAATAAGAGTCTACCTGTACCTATAACACGAATATTTCCTGATACATTGATATTCTTAACTCTCAGCATCTTTCTTGTCGCAGCGGTTCCTCTTGAACCTAGGTTAACGATTAAAGTCTGTCCTTGAGCGACGACCATGTTTTCCAAATAAGAATAACCAAAGACATTGATGGTGGCTTTACTGTTCACGAAGGTATAGCTAGGAACCATCGTTGGAGAAGCGGTAGGTATTACCGGATATTTGATGACAGGAAATATAAAAGGCATATCGACTTCGGTGATTCGATTACCAATACGACTTGAAGTCTTTACATAGGATGATTTACCAATAGGCACAAAAGCCATGGTGATTTGTGTTTGAGTTGATTTTAGATCGATCGATGTATTGTCTAATAGATTACTTGCGATAGGGCCAACTACAGTTGAGTTCTGACTACCTATGATCATACCTCTTTGAGTAAGGATGGCTTTCCCGACAATAAGTCCAGGTCCACCTTGACTATACGCGAAACCTACTTCTTTAGATAAAGTACGTGATATCCCATTGACTGTACCTGTTGCGGTGATCTTATAAAACATATAGTCGGGGTATTCTTCTGAACCTTCTGAGGCGATGATGCTTAAAACAGCGGAATCAACATCTGTGGTTTGATCGAAAGTAAGATCCGTTGGTAATAAGGCAATCTCATTTTCCAGTAAAGTAAAAAGATCTGCAGGATTAGGATTAGAATTCGCTAAGGTGGTAAAAAGTGAATTGACTTCAGCCATACGTTTATTCAACGAAGATTCCGCAATATAATAAGCTTTAGAATAGTCATTGGTTAATTTAGTATTGTCTGTGTTTTGAATCGACATATACACAATCGCAGATAAAAGAATGAACAAACTTAAAAAGGTCAATAAGACAGTCATTAAAGCGATGCCTTTTTTTTGATTTAAGATTTTGTTCATCAATAGTTTCCTTCCCTTAGATAGTATGTCAGATGGATGGTGTTGGTTATACCACGTTGGTCTGGGACAGTGACGACCGTCAAGATTAATTTATTTGAACTGAGTGTGCTGGTTATGGTTTGAATACTATCTGATATCTCTAGATTATTTCTCGTTAAACTATGTGTGCTTGTATTTAGACAATAAGTTGAATTACCAGAACTGATCGTAAATACTAAACATCCAGATACGATGTTGACTTCAGTTGCTTTACGCGTATCTACTTCGAAGGCATCTGAGAGCTGTGTTATTCTATACTGATTAAAAATTTGTGACTTTTCATTTGAAAAGTATTCAACACTGGTGACAAAGATCATCACAAGTACTCCACCGATAAGCGAAAAGACAGCCATCGCTATGATCAATTCAATCAAGGTAAAACCTGATTTTGGATTTTGTTTATTCAAGGAAGCCGGTCGCATAGAGTGTCTCATAGAGTTTCAATGGGGAAGACAGGGATACATCGTTGATGGTAATGGTGATCTCAATAAAATCTTCAGTTAAGATGCTATCATCTTTGGTTAAGACCAAAACTGTTTGATAAGGAGAGATCGTTTTTGTACAAGTAACGACACTACTTGGGGTATTATAAATAATCTCTGACGTAGTGGCGTCTATGGTCCAAGAAAAACCACTACAGGTAAAAGATTCAATACTTACCAGTTGATATAAAGTATCTGGGTAATTAAGGTTTTTAGATTGATCATAGATCCATTCAATTTGAGTCTGGGCAATCTGTCGAGCTTCAGTAAATTCACGATTGATAAGTCCTGTTTTACGTGTTGTTAAAAACACAGGAAAAACAGCACTTACCATTAAAGTAAATAGAAATAAGGCAATTAAAACTTCTAGAAAAGTCATGCCCGATTTATTTTTCATAAATTACCCTAAATTCATTATACCACTGTGAAATAAACATAACTGATATTGTTCACGATAGTGTGCGAGATATATCTTATCATCTCAAATTTAGCATAGATAGGTTTCTATATCATATAAAAACTAAGGATTTAGTGTATTCAATATAAATGATCTAATGGCTTCTATCGTAAAAGCACGTTGTTCATAAGGGGTGATCGTTGCTGTTCCATCTCCCTTTTGAAGTCCATAATTCCCGAATTGAGCGTGATTTCCACCCTGAATAGAGACATAATCAAACCCTTCTAGTTTAGATGCATCTAGTACCGTGTCATTGCTACCCTTAAGAATCAAGTAAGGCAAATCTTTATGATCCAAAGGATAAGCAGCCAATAAGATAATGCCTTCATACTCCTCTGGATGAGAACTATAGTGTGAATACGCCATAGCGCCTCCTAAAGAGTGTCCAGCCATAAACCAACTGGTAATTTGAGGATTGGCTTTTCTAACACGATTGGCCGCATCGATGTCAAACACTGCTAAGTTAAATGGCATTTTAACTAAAAAAACGGAAATACCTTGTTCACTCAGTTCTAGACATAGTTTAGAATAAGCCTTGTCTTCTACTTTTCCGCCTGGATAGAAAATGATCCCAACGGTAGCTCCTTCACTTAGAAATGCGTGAATAGAGGAACTCTGTTGAGTAGATTGGGCATAAGCAGCCAGTGCTACATCTTGAGCTTTTGAATAATCTAAGGTATACACATAGAAACCAGCACCTAATAAGACGATAAGCGCTAAGAATCCTAAACCAATTCTTTTTAGTATTTTCTTCATTTGTTCCCCTTATAAACTTGATTTATTCTAAATAAATTGTAGTCTTAATTGATTCATAAAACCAATAGCTTGACTGAAATTGAAAAATCTATTCGATATTTGTCTTTACTTTCTCAATGATCCTATTGTTTTCCCTTTATGATGGGCTAAGTGTGGACGTTTACTAGAATGGATGATTTGGGATGAATAGATCCCATGATGACCAGATGCATAATAGCTGATAAAGATCGCGATCACATAGAAAGGTAAAGCATTAATCCCAAACAATTCTAGACCTAACACGATCGTACTAAACGGTGTATTGGCTGCACTCCCAAAAACTGCGAGTAAGCCTAATGCGGCTAATAGAGAAGGGGATATCGAAGTAAGCTGACCAATCAAACCACCTAAAGAAGATCCTATCCCAAAAAGAGGTGTAACCTCACCTCCTTGAAGTCCTGATCCTAAACTAAGAACCGTAAACATAAACTTCATGAATGGATCAAAAAGTGCTACTTTCCCATCAAAACCAGCTTGGATCAACCAAATACTTAATCCTCCAAAACGAGTCGCATCTAAACTAAACAAAAGCACCACTACTAAGCTTGTCCCAATAAAAACACGCCAAAGTGGATGTGGGAAAAGTTTAAGAAGGATCTTTTTAGTTTCATGGATGGCCATAGAAAATAATCTTCCTACCCAACCAAAAAGAACTGAAGATAAAATAATGACCATAAGTAAGATCAAAGTCCATTGAGGCATTTCTAAAAACCTGTACTGAGTATGGGTGATGCCTAATGACAAGCATAAAGCATTGGCACTAAAGGATGCGATAAGACAAGGAATGATGGCTTCAATCGATATCTTTCCGATGAAGGCAACTTCCATTCCAAAAAGTGCTCCTGATAAAGGTGTCCCAAAAACAGATCCAAATCCTGCACTGATTCCAGCCATTAGTAAAAGACGTGAATCGCTTTTATCGAGCTTGAAAAATTTTGAGATCTGATAAGCCAGTGTTCCACCGATTTGAACACCTGTTCCTTCACGCCCAACAGATCCACCAAAGAGATGTGTCAAAATCGTAAATATGAAAGTAAGAAAGGCCATTCTAAAAGGTACAGGTGCTTCATCATGTATACTTTCAAGAATTAGATTGTTTCCTTTATGAGACCCTTTCCCATATCGTTGATAGATCAAAACCGTAAATAAGCCTACAAGTGGAAGTCCTAAGAGAAGCAGTGGATAATTTTCTCGAATCACAGTGACCAGATGTAGTGAAGATAGAAATAGTGATGAGGCTAGACCCATAAAGATCCCTACCAAAAGAGATAAGAAGGATAATTTTAGAGTTTTTTTAATTTGAATGAAGCTCATATCTTCTCTCCTTTGTTTATAAAACTAGTAATATTCTACACTACCAGCTAATAGACATGAGAAAATATTAAAAGAAGATTCATTTGAGTTTATCATTTCATTTCTTGATGTTGGCACTAAGTGTATAATATATAAGTTAATCCGCACAAAAAGACCACTTATAAAGTACGACTTTCTTAGGTCAAAGAGGAGGCATTGTATGGAACTCACACGACATCGAATATTCACCTTGATTTGGATTACCAGTCTGACTTTTCTAGGTGGCGCAACCAACATCTCAGCGATTATGCTGTATGAAACTACGATTACGCATCACACTGGAAATATCAGTAAAGCAGCGATTGCTTTAGCGAGTGGGAACTTTGGGATGTTTGGGATCTTGATCTCTTATCTGGGTTTATTTTCTCTAGGATCAGTTATTGCTGGTTTCTTGTTTTATCACAGAACTAAACACTTAAGAGTACTATATACATTATTGCCTATTGTCTTAGGATTAAGCATACATATTTGTTTAAAATTCTTTGCTTCTCAAGAAGTCATTCTCTTAGCCATAGCTTTTGGGATGGGTCTACAAAATGGAACCTATTTCAAAGTAAGAGGTGTCATGGTTAGAACTACCCATATGACAGGTTATCTAACCGATGCGGCTTTTAGTTTAGGAGCATTTCTAAAAGGCAATGATCATGAACTATGGAAAGTAGGATGGTATACTGCCTCTATTCTTGTGTTCTTTATTGGTGGTATTGGTGCTACATTCATAGTGATTGCTTCTGGTGACTTCGTTTGGGAAATCATCTCAGGTTCTTATATTGCTTTAGGGCTCTTCGTTTATCTCTTTAATCCTCAACTTGATCATAATTGGTTCGTAAGATAAGAAAACCCAACTTAAGTTGGGTTTTGTTTTATAAAGTCGCTGTTGGTAGTTCAGTAAGAATCGCTTCGATCTTATCTCTATGTTCTAATGGGATAGGAATGATAATGATCGATTCAGAAGGACCTGCCGTGGTTGCTGCGGTAACCATGAGTCTTAATAGATAGGTTTGAGGATCATATTCAGCCTCAGTCAACCATACTCCCAACATCCCAAAGGTATAATAGGAGCCCATAAAATAGACACCTTTTACGTTGAGGATGACATTACGATCAGTGGTTTTAAATTTACGTGTACGCACATAAGTCGCCAAGAAAAATACAAAGGTAAAGAAGACAGCGATCGCTGCACAGATCATGATCCAAAGATCCCATTGTTCAACGAAGAGAGGTCCTAAGATGGCGAATAATACACAGAATCCAACAATCGTAAGCCAGATTCTAAAATTATAACTCTTAAGGGCTTTATTGTTTTCTTCTTTAGCCAAATTGGCTTCTTCTTCACTTAATAAGAACGCTAATAAAGGAGGGGCATCCAATAGATCATTCAATTTGTGTTGAAGATTATTATAGACAAAATAAGTAACCAATGACATGATCAGTAAGAAGATTCCAATGAAAGCTAAGCCAAAATAATTCATGTCGTAGGTTTCGCTTTCCATAAAGAATCCCACCCAGATCATTCCTAATGAAATAAGTAGCAAGACTAAAGCAAAAAGCTTCGGTTTCAGATAATGATGTTTCATAAGTGCTCCTGTTAAAAACATTATATGCCAGGCTTTATGATTTTTCAAAGGAAAAATGAAGTGCTCACTTAAGGTAATTCGCAGTGTCTATGATAAAATAGAAAAAAGTGATTAAAAGAGATAAAGAGGAACATATGAAATTAGCGACAAGTATTCAGTTTAATGGGAATTGTGAAGAAGCATTTCATCGATACAGAGAGATCTTTGATGGAAAAGAAGTCTTATTATGGAGAATAGATGAGAAGAATTGCCCCAGTGAAAAGATGATGGGGAAGGTTATGCATGCGGAATTACAGATCGGAGATTACTTCATCTATATGAGTGATCTCGAAAAAGAATTTGATCCTTTGGTTCAAAATCTTCATATGAATTATGAAGCAGATACTTTAGCACAGGCTCAAAAAGTATTTGATGGATTAAGTAGAAACGGAACCATCAAACGTCCTTTAGAGTTGACCTCATGGGGTTCTTATCTGGGATATGTGATTGATGAATTTGGTGTTGAGTGGGATATCGCTTTTGAATAAATCATAAAGCTTCTGGTTTATAATGTGTAAAAGGGGACACTATGAAAAAGATAATGATTTTATTTGGTTTTGTATTCTTTCTTATAGGATCTACAAGTATGGTTCATGCAGATATGGGTCCAAAACCTGTCCTTAAGATCACGATAGACCATCAACCAGATGAAGCTTATTATGTGGATCTCTTGGTTAGAGAATCCTATATAGGAGATATCCAAAGAGAGATCGATCAAGATCATCCTGAAATCATAGAAGGTTTAAGATCGCTAGAAAGTCAAGGTTGGTATCCAGCTTTAGTAAGTGGCACACAAGTACCTTTATTTGGGGATCTCAAAGGAGATCTGGTGAATGGGAAAATGGTCCATACCTTTGGATATCGTATCCCAGATGAATTCAGAATCATTTTGGTGACCACATCAGGGAAAGTAGTTGTGAGTGATCTGGTGAAAACAGAATCATTCTATATGTCAGTTCATTTTGATGCGATCAGTGGGGAAGTTATATTACCTAATCTCTTAATCAGTTATGCGATGCAATTCTTTACGACCTTTATCCCTACACTTCTTTTAGAAGGCATACTATTATTTCTTTTTGGTCTAGCTTCTAAACGTAATCTAAAAGTATTCTTCGTTATGAATCTTATTACTCAAATATTTTTAACGGCGACTTTAGGGGTTGCGTTGATTACACAGGGTCTTATCAGTGCGATTTTTGTCTTGATCTTGGTTGAAGGATTCATCTGGATCTATGAGATCATCATCTGTTGGAAATTCTTCGATAAACAGAAAAAGACTGGTAGACGAATCTTATTTGCTTTGGCAGCCAATAGTGCGAGCTTTATCTTAGGGTTGTTTCTTATCTTCGTTCAGATGAGTTGGTTATGAGTTAGTGTCAATTCAAGTGGTCGCTTGAATTGACTTTTATTATAGGGATAAGTAAAGTAGGGTCATCGTTGATTTGAAAGGAACTATGAAAAAACTAATCTTAGAATTAAGAGATGAATTAAAAATGGTCTTATCAGGTAAGAGCTTAGATGCGATCTTACCTCCTTTTATCTATATTTTTGTGAATGGGAAATTTGGATTATTGGCTGCGGTTAGTGTAGCTTCGTTTATCGCTTTAAGTTTTGGTGTATATAGAGTCATTAAGAAACAGAGTTGGTTCTATGCCTTAGGAGGTTTTATCGGGGTGAGTTTAGCGGGGATCTTAGCGCTTATCGCGGATAATGCGTCTAATTATTTCTTACCAGGCATCATCAGTAATGCCTTAGTTTTAGGTATCGCAATCATATCTTTAGTTCTAGATAAACCAATGGCAGCCTATGCGAGCCATTTGACTAGAGGATGGAAACTGAGCTGGTTTTGGCTAAAGTCGATCAAGCCTGCATATCGAGAAGTGACTTGGATATGGACCTTGTTTTTCTTGATGAGAACGAGCATCCAAGTACTGCTTTATACTCAAAACGATATCAATACCCTAGTATGGGCCAACACACTGATGGGCTTACCTATTACGATACTTATCTTGATCTTAAGTTATCTGTATGGGATCTTTCGTTTAAGGTCTCTAAAAGGTCCTGGGATCGATGAGTATCTAGAAGACAAGCTTCCTCCATTTAGAGGACAAACAAAAGGGTTTTAAAAAAAGGAGAGAACTCCTTTTTTACTGTATGGCTTCGTAAAGTATTCTAGATTCTGTTTCCGTTAAAGGTCGATAGGCGCCTTTTGAGAGATCATTAAGTTCGATATGCATAATCCTTACCCGTTTAAGATAAATTACTCGATATCCTAAAGTCGCAACCATACGACGAATCTGTCGATTAAGACCTTGATTAAGCGTGATATAGAAAGATTGTTCATTGATGACTTTTACTCTACAAGGCAAAGTCACAGTCATCTCTGATTTAACAGGATTATAGATCTCAATACCTTCTTCCATAAGCTCTTTAAAGTCACCCATTAATGGTAAATTGACTTTAACGTAGTATTCTTTGTCATGAGCGTTTTCAGCTCTTAAGATCTTATTGACGATGTCTCCGTCTGAGGTCAAAAGAATCAAACCTTCAGAGTCTTTATCTAATCTACCAATAGGGAATATCCTAAGAGGATATTTGATGGCTTGGGTAATATTGCCTTCGACGGCTGGATCCATCGTACAAGTGATACCTTTAGGTTTATGATAAGCCAAGATCACATGAGGAGCTTTCTCACCTAAAGATTTCCCATCTAGCCTTATCTCATCATTATCAGATACTTGCATTCCTAAAACAGCGATTTCTCCATTGACGAGAACTCGCTTTTCACTGATATAGGCATCGGCTTGTCTTCTAGAGCAAACACCGGTTCTTGAGATATATACATTGAGTCTTTCCATAATTCCCTAAAATCATAACACATCTGTCTCATAAAAAAAGGATTGATTCGATATGAATCAATCCTTTAAGTTTATGCGAATTCTTCTTCGCCCGCTTCAAACTGGCTATTGTATAAGTTGGCATAGAAGCCACCTTTAGCCAAGAGTTCTTCATGGGTTCCAGATTCTACGATATCACCTAGGTTCATGACCAAGATGAGATCCGCATTACGAATGGTGGATAGTCTATGAGCGATGATGAAGCTCGTACGACCTTCCATCAAAATGTCCATGGCTTTCTGGATGAGGATCTCTGTACGTGTATCGACAGAAGACGTCGCTTCATCAAGAATCAAGACTTTAGGATTGGCTAAGATCGCTCTTGCGATGGTCATTAACTGTTTTTGACCAGCAGAGATATTTGAGGATTCTTCGTTGAGGATCATATCATAACCTTCAGGAAGGGTCTGAACGAAGTGATCGACTTGAGCCATTTTAGCGGCTGAGTAGACTTCTTCGTCTGTAGCGTCTAATCGACCATAACGGATATTCTCACGAATGGTGTCATTATAGAGCCAAGTATCTTGAAGGACCATCCCAAACATTTTTCTTAGATCATTACGTTTAAACTGACGGATGTCTAGATAATCAACTAAGATGGCTCCTTCAGTAACATCATAGAAACGCATCAAGAGTTTAACCATAGTTGTCTTACCGGCTCCGGTAGGACCTACGATGGCGATCTTTTGACCTGCACCTACACTGGCCTTGAAGTCATTGATGACAGTCTTTTCAGCACTGTATCCAAACTTAACATGAGCGAAAGCCACATCGCCTTTGATGTCTTCAATCGGTAAGGCATCCACTGGATCAGGTTCTTCTTCTGCTTGTTCAAGCAAAGCGAAGATCTTTTCACTGGCAGCCAAAGTTGATTGTAAGGCATTCGATTGAGAAGCGATCTGAGCGATCGGTTGGGTAAATGAACGCATATACTGAATGAAAGACTGGATCGCACCGATAGATAAGGTGCCTTGAGCAGCAAAGTAACCACCCATGATCGCAATGGCGACATAACCGATGTTGCCGATAAAGCTCATCAAAGGTTGCATCATACCTGAGAAGAATTGACTCTTCCAAGCGGAGTTATACAATTCATCGTTGTATTCTGAGAAGTTTTTAACTGCTTGGGCTTCTCCATTAAATGATTTTACGATGACATGATTAGAATACATTTCTTCGACTTGGCCATTGACCATACCTAAGTATTTCTGCTGGGCTTTGAAGAACTTCTGAGAGAACTTCATGATGATCCCAATCAAAACAGCTGAGAAAGGCAGTACCAACATCGCCACCAAGGACATTTGCCAATTGATGGAGAACATCATGATCAAGATCCCAATGATGGAGGTGACTGATGTGATCAATTGGGTTATCCCTTGAGATAAGCTCATGTTGATGGCGTCGACGTCATTGGTGATGTGGGATAATACTTCCCCATAGTTATGACGATCGAAATAACTGAAAGGCAAGCGTTCGATCTTGGCGTTGATTTCCTTACGTAAGTTATAGGTTACGTTGTTGGAGATCTTGGTCATGATGAAGCCTTGAATATAGTTGAATAAAGCACTGATAAGATACAAAGCAATCAGTATTAGGATAATACGGCCAATCCCTGTAAAGTCGATGGTTCCGGAATTGGTGATCTTACTCATCATCCCAGTCACCAAGATCGTTGTAGCTTCCCCTAAGATCTTAGGACCTACTACTGTAAATACGGTAGAAGCAATGGCGAAGATCATAACGAAGATTAAACCTACTGTATATGGACTAAGATACTTCAATAACTTCTTAAGTGTACCTTTAGCGTCCTTAGCCTTTTCACCACTGCCACCCATACCACCCATAGGACCGCCCATTGGGCCACCTTGGCGTTTAGGCTGTTCGAATTTTTTGTTTTGACTCATAACGCCAATTCCTCCTGTGATAACTGTGAAGAAGCGATTTCATAATAGGTAGGGCAACTCTTCAAAAGTTCATGATGAGTTCCTGTTCCTACGACTTTACCTTCTTCTAAGACAATGATTTGATCAGCATTCATGATTGTTGAGACACGTTGAGCTACGATCAATAAGGTCGTATTTCTAAGTTCCTTATGAAGGGCTTCTCTTAAACGTTGATCAGTTTTAAAATCTAAAGCAGAGAAACTATCATCGAAGATAACGATTGGTGATCCTTTAACCAAAGCACGAGCGATCGATAGACGTTGCTTTTGTCCACCAGAGACATTCGCTCCAGCTTGAGCGATGTTGGTTTCAAAGCCTTCTTCTTTTTGAGTGATGAAGTCTGTCGCTTGAGCGATATCAGCTGCTTTTTTGACTTCTTCATCTGTGGCTGTTTGTTTACCATATTTCAAGTTGAAATTGACACTACCAGATAAGAGCATACCTTTTTGAGGTACATAACTGATCGTCTCATGGAGATCATGTTGAGAGACTTCTCGGATATCGACACCATTGACTTTGATTGAACCAGCTGTGACATCATAGAATCGAGGAATCAAGTTAATCAAAGTACTCTTACCTGAACCGGTAGAACCGATAAAGGCAGTTGTTTGACCACGTTGTGCGGTAAAGCTTACATCATGAAGAACATCTTCATTGGCTTTTCCATATCGGAAAGAGACATTATTGAATTCGACCATCCCGATTTTGGAATTATCGAAGGCTTTAGGACTTTCAGGATCTACGATCTTGTTTTTAACAGCAAGAACATCGGCTATACGAGATGCGGAAACTTCAGCACGAGGCAAGATGATAAAGACCATCGAGATCATAAGGAAGCTCATAATGACTTGCATTGCATATTGCATAAAGGCCATCATCTGTCCAATTTGTAGATTGGAGGCATCAATTTGTTTCGCCCCAAACCATACGATCAAGATAACCGTTAAGTTCATGATCAACATCATGAAAGGCATTAATACGATCATGACACGATTCACAAACAATAAGGTATCCGCTAAATTTCTATTGGCTTTGTCGAAACGTTTGGCTTCGAATTTTTGATTACCGAAAGCACGGACAACCATCAATCCACTTAGACCTTCACGGGCAACCAAGTTCAATTGGTCAACCAGTTTCTGAGTCATTTTGAATTTAGGCACCGCTACAGTAAAGATCACACTGATCATACCGATAAGTAAGGTGACCGCTAATCCAATGATCCAAACCATAGAGGTATTGGTTTTAAAGATCATCCAAATACCACCAACAGCTAAGATAGGTGCATAGAAGAGGATCCTTATCCCCATCGTGATCAGCATTTGGACTTGAGTCACATCATTTGTGGTACGCGTAATCAATGAAGACGCCGCAAAGTGATCGAACTCTTCATTGGAGAAGGTCTCTACTTTATTGAAGATGTCTTTTCTTAGGTTTCTAGAAAGGGCAGCACCGATCCTAGAAGAGATAAAGACTACAGTGATCATCGCAAGAGCACCCAATAAGGTGATCAAGAGCATGATGACTCCAGTACTAAGGATGTAATTCATTTGTTTAGCATTCATATCTACACCTAATTCAGTGTAGAAGGCTTTGGCGATGACGACTCCTGTTTGTTTAAGTAGGGTCTCACTTACTGCACCAGATGTCGCTTGAGCGCCTAATAAACCAGCAGCAGGAATCATTTTTAAAGTTGGGGTTAAAGCATAAAGCTTGGCCACATCGATGTCTGTCATCGACAATGAACCACTCCCAGATCCAGTTCCCATGGATTTTGCGACTGTGATCATGGTCCAAATCGATTGACCAAAGGTCTTATCAAGTTGACCACGATCTTCCGCAGTGATGTCTTCATTGAGAATATAGATTTGATTAGTTGCTGCGAATGGATATTTCTTGATGTCTGCAGCGGTAGGCGCTGTGATCAAGGTATAGGAGTTATCCAATAAGAGCTTTTGTTCATCGGTTGCTAAGGTGTGAATGAAATCATAGCCATTTAAGCTAAGAGCATCCGGTGAAGCATGGGTGATCCCGTTTTGTTGAATGCCAATCGTAACGATGTTGGACATGTAATTAGGCAAGTTTAGATCCGCAGAAGCTTGGATAAACAAGAGCCCAATCGATAACAGGAGCATAAAGATAAACGGTTTGAAATACTTACTTAGTCTGATCATTGTGTTTTCCTTTATTTCTTTTCTTGAGACATATTCATTGTACTCATCGTATACTCAAGCATCTTATCGATGAGCCTCATTAGGTTTTGGGTATCTTCTTCACCCAAGAAACTAAATAATCCATCCAAATAAATCGTTGTTTGCCCAAAAGCAAACCTTAAAGCTGATATTCCATTTTCTGTAAGTTTGACAAGAGTGATCCTGCGATCATTCTCATCATAACTTCTTTCGACGAAACCTTGATGCTCTAAGGTGTCTACCATTTGTGTGGTTGCTGCATTACTGATTTCAAGTTTCGAACTGATTTGTGAGATCATGACGGCTTGTCCCTGATTGATCGAATGGATTGCGACCAAGAGCCATGCATTACATTTCTGTTTGTCTTTGGCATTACGACGCATGATGCGTTGTAAGTTCATATACTTTTCCATGAAGTCATGATAACGCTCTTGTTTTAGTTCATCCATAAGTCTCCTTTAGGTCGTTAAGCAGGTTAATGATTAAGACACTTAATCAATATAGTCCTATTAGAAGACAATGTAAAGCAAAATAATATGGGAAATTATGTTTAATAGGATTAGAGCACTCTATGAGCATAAGATTAGTCAATTAAGATGTCACTCTTTACAATATTAATAGGAAATAAATCATGAACCTCACCTCAAAAGTATCTCTCCCTATGAACCTTCTCCCTAATCAACTCTATCCTGTGATCTATCTTTTACATGGGATGGGAAGTGATGAAGAAGATATATTCAGTTTATTCGAAGATCTAAAAGAAGAAGCCATCCTTATTGCGATCAGAGGACCTCTTCAAAGAGGACCAGGGTATGCCTATTTTGATGTCTTAAGAATAGGTTATCCTGTGATCGAATCTTTTGATTCGATCGTGAATGAAATAGAAGCATATACGAATCTAGCTCAAAAGCTTTATCCCATCGATCCACAGAGACAATTCTTTGCGGGTTTTAGTCAAGGAGCTATTTTATCGATGAGTTTAGCGATAAAAATGGGAGATCGACTCAAAGGCATCGTCGCTCTTCATGGCTATGTTCCTCAACACGTCTCATCAGGAAAAATTGCCGATCTAGAAAATGTATTGGTCTATATCGCTCATGGCCAAAGCGATGAAATGTTTTCAATGTCTATAGGTAAACTCAATGAAGCATTCTTTAGAGATCGTTCACCTCATGTGACCTTTAATCCAGTTCCTCATGGACATTGGATCAGCGATCAAGAGAAGAAAGATACTTTACAGTGGTTAAGGGTTAATCTGTGAGTTTATAAAGAAATCTTGTATACTAGAGATAGCGTTATTCACCTAAGTGTAATCACAATGAACATTACGATAAAACCTTTAAGTCCAGATCTTGCGTTAACGTATATTGACTATCTAGAAAAGATGGATTTTCAACACGCTCCTGATTGGTCAGGCTGTTTCTGTCGATTCTATCATTCAGCGTGTACAGATCTTCAATGGAAAGCTCGTACTCCAGAAGAGAATAAAGCAGAAGCATTCTCAGCCATACAAGAAGGATCTATGAAAGGTTTCTTAGCTTTTCATGATGATCAATGTGTAGCTTGGGTCAACGCAAACAACATCAAGGCTTATCCTAAACTACAAGAATTCCTTGACTTACCCATAATTCTGCCGCAAACGGCTTGTATTGTATGTTTCGTTATTCATCCCCAGTTTAGAAATCAAGGGATCGCACGTCAATTGATTGATGCTTGTGTGCTTGCTTATGAAAACGAAGGCTATGACGCTTTAATGGGCTTTCCCTTTGAGAATATAAATTCTCCTGAAAAAGCGTATCATGGGACCCCTAAGATGTATTTAGAAAAAGGTTTCGAATGTTTAGAAGAAAGAGAAGGGATCTTTATGATGAGAAAGGTTTTTAAGAAATGATCAATCGTTTAGAAATGATCTTATATAAAATATTCTTTTGGGGTATGGTCCCAACGATCTTTTTCCTCGCTGGATGGTGGTCCAGTATAGGACTACAAGACAAGCAAGAAATCTTCTCAATAGCCTTGGCGGGCTTAGGTTTTGGGATCTTGATCGACGTGTTGGTTTTAAAGCCTTGGTTAAAGTCATTAGAGACCTTATCAAATTGGATACTGATCAGTGTTTATGTCTTTTACTCCATTATGGTCTTAGGTTTCTTTATGGGAGTGCCTCTATTTAATCTTGGATTAGGAATCTTAGCTGGCCGATTTATGGCTCGCATTGGTCTATATAAAAAACTGCCTAAAGATAAAATGGATAAGTTGATTCATTCTACAGCGAGATTCACTACGATCATACTCTTTGGGATCTGTCTAATTTCAGCTTGGATCGCACTTAAAGATCCGCTAGATACCGCAATCAATCTTCAAGGGATGTTTCAATTAGGCTTTACTGTAACCAGTATTATGGTTTTAGGCTTAGTGATCTTTGGGGGAATATTCTTATTGATCCTTCAATATATACTAACGCTTAGATTTGCGAAATATGAACTTAAACATATCGCTTTTGATCCTCAAGATCCTTTCTATCGTCCAGTAAGTTAAGCTCTTGTCTAGGATTGAACTTAATGACTTATAATAAAGAGGGTTAAACCTTCTTTTTATGATAAGGAGCTAAGTAGTATGGATAAAACAAACGCATTAAGAATCTTAGATAAAGCTAAGATTCCTTATACTCTACATACTTATGAGTCTGATGGGATCGCTTTGGATGCGATAGAAGTGTCTCATCGAATCCATGAGTCAATAGATAAAGTCTATAAGACCTTGATCGGTGTTGGGGCCTCAAAACGTTATATCGTTTTGGTCATCAATGGGGCAGATGAAGTCGACTTAAAAAAAGCAGCCCTCTTTCTCAATGAGAAGAATCTTGAATTGATTCCTGTCTTATCACTCTTAAGTGTTTCAGGTTATGTAAGAGGGGGTTGTAGTCCTGTTGGGATGAAGAAACAATTCACGACCGTTTTCGATGAGAAGATCTTAAATCTTGACCGTGTTATTGTTTCTGCGGGTAGGATCGGACTTCAAATGGAGCTTGAGTCTAAAACACTTATCGCTTGTGTTGATGGGAAAGTAGCTGATTTGGTTAAAACGAAGGCATTTATTTAAATAAACAATGCACCTCATGATATACTTATTTCGCTGAAACTGTGCCCAAAGTGTGGCTCAAAGGAAACAAAAATGCTAAATCAATTAAAAGATACATTAGGTAAACCTGTCCTAAATCCAGACGCAAAAGATGCCTCGATGAAAGTCTTGGTGGGTACAAGTGAAGGTTGGGATCATGTGATGCGGGTGTTTGAACTTGAAGTAGGTGGATATACTCCTAAACACGCTCATGATTGGCCTCATATCAACTATGTGCTTGAAGGAAGTGGAGTATTATTTCTAAATGGTGTTGAGAATAAAGTAGAAGCAGGATCCTATGCCTATATCCCAAGCAATGAGCTTCATCAATTTAAAAATGTGGGAGATAAGGTCTTTAAATTTATCTGTATTGTCCCAAGTGAGAACCATAAATAAAATCAGCAATGCTGATTTTATTTTTTATAGAGTTTATTATGTCAACTTCCCAGAAGTATGTTTAGGATGATGAGATCCTAAGAAGCGATAGATTTGTAAACTAAGGACACTTAAGAAAGCGATCAGAATAGATATACACAGTAGTAATAAGAAACCTTGGCCATTTGGATAAAGATTATGACTTAGATTGAAGTAAATGATGGTGATAAGATCAGCAATCAAACTGATCGTTAAACTGGTTCCAATGATGATCCTGAGATCTTTTTCTTTATCAAAAAGAAGGACAAATAGATTCGTCAACATAAAGGTAAAAGCTGGTATTACGATTTGAAGTATAAATATCCCGTTGATCAATAAAGGTTCTTGTTCAAGATTAAAACCAAGGTTCATGATGGGTAAGGTGATCAGGACGATGATGAAGGAATAGATCGCTTTTTTCATAAAATCTCCTGATAACAGTATATCTATACGATTTAACTTTATCTACCTCACTTGAGTGTGAGTTTGATGAAACTTTTTAACCTATAACTTTAGTTTAAAATACAAAACATTTTGAAGTGGATTATCATAATAAGGACTTACTTCAATAAACCCATTTCTTTGATACAAGGAAACAGCGCTTTTTAGACTGGATAAAGTATCAAGCACCATCTCTTCATATCCGATGATTTTGGCTTCTTGTATGATTTTTTCAACTAAGAGTTGACCACAATGATGACCTCTATATTGAGGTCGAATGTATAAACGTTTCATCTCACAACGAGTCTTATCAAAGCGACGTAAAGCGATACATCCAGCGATTTCTTCATCTATGGTGATCATATAGAGTCTTCCATCTGGTAAGGCGTATTTACCAGGTAAGGACTTTAATTCTTCATCATAGTTTTGAAAACACAGATCGATCCCAAGACTAGTTTGATACTCGATGAAGAGTTTCCTTACATCATCTAGATGATCATAAGCCGAAATTATTTCTATATTCATAAGGTTCCTCCAATCGATGTTTGCCTTGTGTTCTATTATACTCAAGAGTTTTATAGTTTGCATAAGTTTGTGAGAAAATGCTCATAATTGATTTTCACATACGCTACCTATTAAGAGTGTTATAATAAATCCAAGTGAATTGATTTTTGTAAACAATAAGTAAATAGGAGAACTGATGAACCTCAATCCAATTGAATATCAGATAATCGTAGAATCTTCTCCCAATATGATTTGGAGAGCGGGAACAGATGCATTATGCAACTATTTTAATGCGACATGGTTGAAGTTTACAGGGAAAACTATGAATGAGGAAATTGGAAATGGTTGGGCTACTGGAGTTCATCCTGAAGATTTTGAGCGTTGTTTAAAAATCTATTTAGATAATTTCGCAACCCAAACAGATTTTGAGATGGAATATCGATTAAAGAGACACGATGGTATCTATCGTTGGATATATGATCGAGGAGCGGCTGTTTTCTCTGATAAAAATGTGTTTGAAGGTTATATAGGAAGTTGTGTCGACGTAACGGATAAAATTGAAGGACAGTTGATGCGTGATTTGGCTCAAAAAGATGGACTTACAGGAATCTATAATCGTCAACATTTTGAACGTTTAGGTACCACAGAATTCTTAAGAGCGAAGCGCTTTAATACGTATCTTACTTTAGTGATGATCGATATGGATGACTTTAAAAACATCAATGATACTTATGGTCATATCGCAGGAGACTTCGTTTTAAAAGAAGTCGCGCTCTTTCTTTCTAAACAGATCCGAGATTTCGATGTCTTGGCTCGTTTTGGAGGAGATGAATTCGTGATACTTATGCCCAATACTAAACAAAGTGAAGCCCAAACTATGGTGGATCGAGTGGACAATACTTTAAGTGAATTGAAGATCCTTTTTGAAAAAGACCTGATCAGTATCTCTGCCAGTTTTGGGATCACTCAACTTAACGAAGAAGAAAAGTTCGAAAAAGTATTGGTCGCAGCGGATAAACGTCTTTATGAGAAAAAAAGAAATCGTTCTTTAAAACAATCCTCAGAAATTTAAAGCCCTTGCGGGCTTTTTAATTTATAGTGAACTAACTTTAATCCTAAAACTATATTCGAATTTTTTGTTTTTCTGTAGATGATATTCTTTTGGCCCAGCGTAGAAACCAGGTAGATCACCAGCGACACCTTTTTGGCCATAATCGATGTTGACACTTGTGAGGGTTTGTTTAGGAAGCTCATAGATGTGTTGGGCTTCTTGAAGATCTTCTTGACTATAAGGCCAAACACTTGTCTCTAGGAAGGTTTCGGAGCTAGATTCAAAGGTGATGGTACTTGTTTTACCACTGATCTTTAAGTGTCTTACTTGAGTGTGATTTCCATTTTCTTGAGGTCTCATATAATTATGGTTGAAATCAGACATACTTCCTTGATGAAGGGCGATCTTAGATCCATGATGACGATCTCGATAGTTTTCTTGAGGCCCTTTCCCATAGAATTCTATGCCTTGAAAATCAGGTTCTAGACCTAAATTCATCCCAAATCGAATCATATCTTTCTTAGGAATAACAGAGGATTCCACATTGATCGTCCCATCGCATAAGAAGGTATAGATCGTTTGAAGATCCTTAAGAAGAGGCATCTTATATAAGACATGAAGAGTAATCCCATTTTCGATATGGCCGACAGTAACTTTCTTTACTTTAAGTTTCGCATGAGCTTTTTCCCAAGAACGTATCGCATTAAAATGTTTCATAAAAGGCATAAAGATCTCAATACCACAATCATTATCTAAATCAGCTCGTGTAAAGTTGAAAGTCAAAGGTTCTTTTAAAAGTTTACCTTTCCCATATTCTAAGTGATCGATGGTTCCTGTTGTTTTATTGAAGTAAGCAGAAATGGCAGATGAACTGATGATTACTTTAGATCTATCTTGAGTAACGATCATTTTTTCTGAGGTAGTAGAAAGAACTTGGGTTCTAGGAAGTGGATTTATCATGAACTGGGCGAAACAGATCTCATGACCTTTCTTAGCCCAAGGACGATCTTCTTTTTCTAAAGCACTGACTTCACAGATGATCTCAAAAGATGTATCTATCGTATGAAGATGTTTTAAGAAAACTCTTTCACTTCTTTGAGCTTTGATGGGATCAACTTTTAGTAACTGTTGATCGATCATGACCCCATTGGCGAGGATGCGGGCGATAAAGACCATCGATGAGGTATCGATAAAGACGTTTTTATTGGTGATCAATACACTATGATCGTAACTGTCATAATCTGTAATGGAGATATTTGAATAGACATTCTTAACTTCAGTGATCGCAGGATGAAGTGAACGATCAGCTGCGATCAATCCGTTTGCGCAAAAGAAGGCATCTGTTTTACCTTCACCGAAATCTCCCCCATACAACCATTGAATAGAACCATCATCTTGAGTGTTCAGAATGGCTTGATCGACGAAATCCCAAATAAAACCACCTATCCAATTGTCATACTTTTCAAAGTTATCGATGTGTTCTTTAAAGTTGCCTAATGAGTTCTCCATACTATGGGCATATTCGCAGTTCATCACTGGAAGATGCGCATACTCTTCTTTCTTAACGGGTTTACGACTTAAGAAAAGTTGAGTGACTTTCTCGATGAAACCTTGAGCTAGGATATCTTCTTTATTCCCAAATCGAGCTTCTAATTCAGGACTAGGATACATCATACTATAGACATCGCTGAGTCCTTTTTGTTTATCACCTTCATAGTGGAAAGGACGTGATGAATCCTCAGCCTTCAAGGCTTCTTTCATTCTCATAAACGTAGAGCCTTCTCCAGCTTCATTGCCTAAAGACCACATGACGATACATGGATGATTACGATCTCTTAGAACCATTCTAAGACCTCGATCGATCATCGCAGGGACCCATAGGTCATTGTCTTTAGGAAGGACTTCTCTTAAGCCGTGGCTTTCTAGATCAGCCTCATCGATGACGTATAGACCCAATTCATCAGCCAAGTCATATAGATGAGGATCATTGGGATAGTGTGAGGTCCTAATCGAGTTGATATTATTGGCCTTCATGATGAGAAGATCCTTTAAACGTTTTTCTTTTCTGATGCCCCAAGCCAGCTCAGGATCGAAATCATGACGATTGACCCCTTTGAACTTGATGGATCTTCCGTTGATGAAGAATTGACAAGCTTTGATTTCGATACTTCTAAACCCAAACTTGATTTTCTTAGCTTGGATAAGCGTATCCTCTTGAACCAAGAAGAACTTTAGGGTATAGAGAAAGGGGGTCTCTGCGGTCCATTTGGAAGGATTCTTGATAAGTTTACTTAAAGTAAAAGAAGAGGTCTCTATTCTTTCATCAAAAAGCTCAATAACTTCTGATGAGCATAATTGAACTCTTAAACGAAGACCTTTTAATAGCTCTCCTTTGATTTTGATGTCACATTTTAATTGGGCATCTGTATAATCATTGATCAGTTCGCAAGAAGTAAAGATATCGTATAGGAAAGTCTGAGGTTCACTCAATAAGGTCACATCACGTGTGATCCCCCCAAAAAACCACATGTCTTGATCTTCTAGATAGGTCCCATCAGAATACTTATGAACCAATACCGCCAGTTTATTGTTTGTCTCTTGAAGATAAGCAGTGATCTCAAACTCATGAGAAGTCATAGACGCTTTAGATAGACCAACTTCAAATCCATTGAGCCAACATTTAAACGCACTTTTAACAGCCCCAAATCGAATAAATACACGTTGATCAAGAAACTCGCGAGGACAATCAAAGCTCCTCACATATGCCCCACTTGGGTTATCGCTTTCACTTACGTGAGGAAGTTTTCGTTTACGCGTTTCTATTTGAGGAGGATAGGATTTCGCTAGATAGTAAGGTGTCCCATGTCCTTCAAGTTCCCAGACCCCTGGGACTTGGATGTCTTCCCAAGATGATGATTCTGTATTATCCGTTTTATAGAATTCTGAGACAGATCTCGGATTAGGATATAGTTTGAATTTCCAAGCCCCATTGAGACTTTTTTGAGTAGATTCACGATCATTTTCAAGATCTTCAATCGAAAGATAACTCACAACTTCTGTGTGAGCTTCTTCTTTATTTTTACCTAGAAGGGTTGGATTTTGATAAAAAGGAAGATGATCGAATTTTTTTCTCATAAGAGCTCCTTTATTAAATTATGAAAATTGATAAACGCCTACTTCTCTTAAACGGATCTGAACAAAGGATCCTTTCCCAAAGACAGCTTCATAGCTTTTCTTTAAAGATTGGGTATCTTGTTTAGGCACAAACAAGAGGATCGTACCCGCAAAGCCTCCCCCATGAACTCGATAAGCACCTTTACCTTTTAGATGATCTTCAGCCATCATAAGGGCTAAAGCTAGACCTTGTTTGGTGCTGTGCTTGTTCCAAGTGTTATGAAGATAATTCATTGAGGATAAACCTGAATCGATGATGTGTTGAAGAAAAGAAGAAAGATTGCCTTGTTTAAGGTCTTCCATGAGATATAATACACGATGGTTTTCTTTAAAGAAATGATGGGCTCTTAATATCGCACGGGTATCAAATCTAGTGTATAAGGTCTTAAGATCTTTATTGAACTGTTGTTCATTTACACGTGATAAGACTTCTTGATTGAAGTAATGCGAGATATCTTTACAATCCGTAAAGATCTCCGCATAATCATTTGAAAGATCCGCATGAGATCCTCCACTTTGAACCAAACAAATATCCATCGAATCAAACATCCCATGACTATTGACTTTAGTCACTACAGGATTTGATTTATCATAGAAGTCTATTGCGCAAAATCCTCCATGAGCGATGACCATTTGATCCATAAGACCACAAGGTTTATTGAAGTAATTGTTTTCAGCTTTTTGAGCGATGATCGCATAATCACTGACACTCATCAGTTGTGATCCATAATATGAATCTAAGATCTTAGCGATCAATACTTCAACGGAAGCAGATGAGGATAGACCAGAACCAGACATGACTGAGCTTTCAACGTAGGCATCAAAACCACCCACATTCCCATGGATTTCTTTAAACCCATGAGCCAATCCTCTGATTAATCCCATAGTTGTAAAGTATTCCTTTGGTTGAATGGATAAGTCATCACAAGAGATCGGTTCGATTTGATAATCTTTAGAGACAAAACGAATCGTGTTTTGATCGTTTTTACACGCAAAGGCGACTGTATCAAGATCGACGCTCATCGCTAAGACTCGACCCAATTGATGATCCGTATGATTTCCTCCTACTTCAATCCTACCTGAGGAAGAAAAGATCTCAAAAGTACTTACTGTAGGAAAACGATCGATAAAACGCTGAAATATCGTTGAATACCTTTGTGTCTGAGTTTCGACTTGATTCTTCCCATATAACTTTTCAAGTTCAGCTTGAAATGAAGGGGAGCTAAGCTCTTGTTTAAATGTTTTTGTGTTCATAGGTTCCTCCTAAAACATAGGTATAAGTTGCAGTGTGTTGATAAGGTGTTTCTGCGATCAATATGGGTGCCTGATCTAGATCGAAGTTGATGGAGTTAGGGACGTGTTGTGTCTCGAAACATATTCCGCCATTTTCTCTCATAAACGAAAGATCATAGCCTTTGATTGGTGAAAGATAATTTCCTGTATAGATATGGGCTCCAGGAAGATCTGATCTTACTTCTAAACGGAGATCATCAACTGATAACTCACAGAATAAGGGCTCATTTTGATTGTGCTTAAGATAGTAATGATCTATTCCTTTCGCTAAACGAACTTGAGGATGATCGAAATCCATCGCTTTTGAAATTTGTTTAGGATCAGAGAAATCAAAACTTGTTTCTGGGGTCTTAAGGGTATGTTCTCCTGTACATCCATCTTCTTCGATCATATAGAGAAGTTTACTGTTGAGTTTAAGTGTGTGATTTAAAATAGGATTGATTTGATCCTTATTGAGATTGAAATAGGTATGTTGAGTAGGATCAAATAAAGTATCTTTATCACTGGTTCCATTAAAACTTAAGATAAGGGAGTTCTTCTCTAAATGATAAGTGATAAGTAGATTAACTTTTCCTGGATAACCTTGATCACCATCTTCTGAAATCAGTCGACAAATCAATTGATCATTGTTGATCTCACAGTCAAAGATCCTTGTGTCGTATCCATCAGGTCCCCCATGAAGATGATGAGGTCCGTTTAATGGAAGCTGATAAGGCACTTTGTTTAAAGTAAAATGACCTTTATGGATACGATTCCCAACTCGACCAACCAAAGCACCTATATAGGCTTTTTGTTTATGATAGGCATCTAGAGTAGGTAAACCTAAAACAGTTTCTCTTTGAAGAGGTTTATAAATGATCGATTTGATGATACAACCATAATTTAAGACCTCTACTTTTAGAACTTCGTTTTCCAAGGTAAAAAGTCTGACGTCTTTGTTTTTAAACTTCGCGAAAAGCGTAGATGTGATCATGGTTCCCCTTTAAGATATGCGTTACTCTTATTATAACACCCACACTACTTTTTGAGTTGTTTTGAAAAATAAGCCACACAATAAGTAATCTTTTATTGACCCATAGAAAGCTAGCCAATAGTATGTGATAATATCTCCATGCGAATTCTTCCCACATACGACGTCATCATTATAGGAGCAGGTCCTTCAGGGGCTCATTGCGCGAAACTTTTAGGTCAAAATAAAGACCTAAAAGTGCTTTTAGTCGATGCGAGATCGTTTAGTGAAAATGAGAAACATCATAAAGCGTGTGGAGGTTTACTTTCGTCTCACGCTCAAGAAGAACTTCATAAAGAAAATATGAGTATACCTGATTCCATTAAACGTGATCCTCAATTGTCTTCAGTAAGTACTTTTGATTTATCAGCTCGTCTTCATCGTTTTTATCCTAGATCGTATGTGAATATCGATCGACAAGCGTTTGAACGTTGGTTGATCAGTTTGATCCCACCAAACGTGAGATGTGAGTTTGAGACACGTGTCTTAAAAATCACTAAAGAAGGATCTCTTTATGAGATAAACTTAACTCAAGCTCATGAAGAATTTTGTGTAAGTGCGAAACTATGTATAGGTGCGGATGGGGCAGATTCAATCGTTAGACGCACTTTCTTTAATGATCGACCTTTCCCAAAACGTTATGTCTCGATACAAGAACGTTATCCTTGTCTAAATAAACACTCTGCCTTTTTTGGATTCTTCGATGAATCAATCACAGACTATTACTCATGGGCACTTCAAAAAGAGAATGAACTTTTGATTGGTTCAGCTTTAGAGATCGATGGACAAGTCCATCAGAAATTTGATCGATTAAAATCTAAAGTGAAAGAAGTCACAGATTTTGATTTAGACAAGTTGATCCTTACAGAAGGCGCGATCATCAATCGACCTGTTTCATTAAATCAGTTGAGTTTTCATAAAGGGTGTGTTGCGCTCATAGGAGAAGCATCTGGATCAATAAGTCCTACTTCCGCAGAGGGGTTTAGTTTCGCATTTAGAAGTGCTCGCTACTTATCTACTCGAATCAATCAAGATGGTCCTACTTATAAGGCATGTGAACACTATGATAAAGACTGTAATAATATACGTCTAACCATTCTACTTAAGCTTTTAAAAGCACCGGGAATGTATTGGCCATGGTTAAGAAGAATCGTCATGATCAGTAAAATAAGTTCGATAAATCCCAATAAAAGTGGTTTAATAAAGAAAAGAAGGGCACATTGATGAAACAAAAACCGATTTTCATTTTATTCATATCGCTTATCGTTGTGCTTATGAGTATAACGATTTCAAGAACCAATTTTGATCATATCGGTCAAGGAACTCTACAGTCTGTAGAAATCATGGAACCACCTTGTCCATATCAGTGTTTTAGAGCGACCATCGATTTTGTGACAACAGATCCTAAAGTAATGGAAGAATTGAAAACGATCTTCTTTGGGAAGATCTCAACCAACTTGCTTTCATATCCAGAAGAAGATGGGATCTTTACAGTCATCTTTACTTTTGAGAATGAAACCATTACCTTTAACTTAAAAATAGATCGACTTAGTTCAAATGGGAT
>JAAXXT010000038.1:0-7794 GCA_013334325.1 Erysipelotrichaceae bacterium
GCGTATGGGGACATCGTTGGTTATGTTGGTGTTGGGATCATCGTTATTGGTATGTTGGCTATTCCTCAGATTCAATACGCAAGACACAAAGACACTTACTTCTTGATTACTGATGACTACGACGCATACTTGAAAAAAGTAGCACAATAAAGTTTATAATGAAAACGACAAAGGAGGATAAAATATGAAAGTATTAGTAGCTTGTGCCAATGGTGCTGGGACCAGTTTGATGATGAAGATGAGGGTTGAAAAGGCCTTCAAGGATCTTAATGTTAACCTCACCAAAATCCATCATTGTTCCATCTCAGAAGGTAAGAGTTCTGCCACATCCTACGATGCCGTTTTCACTCCGTTGAACTTCGTATCGATGTTTAAGGATGCGGAAGCCAAAGGCGTCGTCGTCATTGGTTTGAAGAATGTCCTATCCGATGCGGAAGCCAAAGAGAAGATCTTAGCCAGCGGACTTCTAGAAAAGAACAAAAAGTAAAACAAATACCGGGCTAAACCCCGGTATTTGTTTATCCATAAGGAGCACCCATGAAAATAGAAAAAATACGCTTAGATGAGCTATTTCGTTGTTATTCCACCGCAGCCATAACACTAGACGATGAACTTCATCTATTTTATGCCAGCGAAGAGAAAGATTATCCTTGCTTTGCCTATAGTGGTAAGGATTTTCAGAATAAGAAAGTCGTATGGGAAAAAGGTGGGGGAACCATGTCTATGATTCCTATACCTCATCGTAAGAATCAATTTCTTGCGGTCAATGGTTTCTATTTAAAAGAAAGCCCCAGTGGTGCTCATTTAAGCTGGGTCACTTATCATAAAGACAAAGGATTCACGATAAAAGACATCCTTTACTTACCTTATCTTCATCGATTTGATCTCTATGAAGTTCAAGGAAAAGTCTATTTCGTAGGGGCAACCATCGCCACAACGAAGAAAGACAAAGAAGACTGGAGCAGTCCAGGAAAGATCTATGCGGCACAGTTGCCTAATGATCTTAATGAACCTTTAAAACTAGAAGTTATTGCGGAAGGTTTGACTCGTAACCATGGGTATTCAAGAAGTCCTCAAAATGATGGAGGCTACTTCACATGTGATCAAGGAATCTTTAAAGTAACTGTTCCTTCAGTAAGTGGAAAATGGCAGATCGAGAAAATCATGGATAAAGCGGTTGGGGAAATAGCCATAGTTGATATTGACAATGATGGGATAGAAGAACTGATGACGATCGAGCCCTTCCATGGGAATGTGATCAAGATCTATAAGAAAATCAATGGGATCTATAAGGATGTCTATAGTTATCCTTATGTGATCGATTTCGCTCATACATTAGTGGGTACACAAATACGTGGAATAAATAGTTTCGTTGGAGGAGTTAGACGAGAAGCTTCAGATCTCTTTATGGTTCAGTTCTTAAAGGGAAAATTCGAAACGACGATCATCGATAAAGGTGTAGGTCCTGCGAATCTCAACGTTTTCCATTTAAAAGATTGTGATCTTATCCATAGTAGTAATCATACTCAAAATGAAGCCGCGGTCTATGTGATACGCGATGAGGAGAGCCATGCTTGAACATCTTAAACAAGAAGTATTAGAAGCCAATCTACTCTTACCTAAAATGGGGATGGTGGTCTTTACTTGGGGAAATGTATCAGCCATTGATCGAGAAAAAGGTCTTATCGCCATTAAACCTTCAGGAGTTGATTATGATCAACTTAAATTAGATGATATCGTTTTGGTTAATCTAGAAGGCCAAGTCGTAGAAGGCCACTATAAACCAAGCAGCGATACATCTACTCATCTAGAACTGTATAAAGCTTTCCCAGACATCAAAGGTGTCGTTCATACGCATTCTCGTTGGGCAACCATCTTCGCTCAAGCTAAACGTCCAATACCAGCCTATGGGACCACGCATGCGGACTATTACTATGGGGAAATACCGTGTACACGCCTATTGACTGAAGCCGAGATTGAAGGAGATTATGAGCTTAATACAGGTCATGTGATCGTAGATACCTTTAAAGATCTTAATCCTAATTACGTCAAAGGAGTCATCGTTGCGAGTCATGGACCATTCGCTTGGGGAAAAAGCGCACTAGATGCAGTTCATCAAGCAGTCGTCATGGAAGAAGTTGCGATGATGGCTTGGCACGTTCAAATGATGAATCCTGAGATCACCCCTATGCAACAAACCCTACTAGATAAACATTTCCTGAGAAAACATGGGAAGAATGCTTACTATGGTCAAAAATAAATCCTATCAATTGGGTATGTATGAGAAAGCTGTCCCATCAACTTTAACCTGGATAGAAAAATTAAATATCGCCAAATCTTCAGGTTTTGATTATCTGGAGATCAGTATCGATGAGACAGATCTAAAGCTCGCTCGTATAGAAAGCAGTGATCCTTGTCTACTTGAACTTCAAGCTGCGATAAAAGAAACAGGAGTCCCTGTCTTATCGATGTGTTTAAGTGCTCATCGTAAATATCCTCTTGGTTCTCATGACCCTAAGATCCAAGAAAGATCTTTAGAAATCATGGAGAAGGCATGTATCTTTGCGGTTAAATTGGGCGTAAGAATCATCCAATTGGCTGGTTATGATGTTTATTATGAGGAAAGCGATGCCTCAACAAAGCTCAATTTCGAAAAGAATCTTAGATTATGTGTCGATCTTGCGTCTAAATATGGGGTCATTCTCGCTTTTGAAACGATGGAGACCTTGTTTATGGATACCGCTAAGAAATCGATGGCTTATGTCTCTCAAAACAACTCACCTTATCTTCAAGTGTATCCTGATCTAGGTAATCTAACCAATGCCTCTAGGATCTCTAAGATCAGTGTAAAGGATGATCTAAGATCTGCTTCTGGCCATATCGTTGCGGCTCATCTTAAGGAGATCGTAGAAGGTAAATATCGTGAGATCCCTTATGGTCAAGGCGATACCCATTTTAAAGAAGCATTAAAAGAATTAAAAAAACAAGGTGTTGCCTTGTTTGTGGGTGAATTTTGGTATGTGGGTAGTCCTGAATGGAAGAAGGATCTACGTTTCGCGAACGCTTACTTAAGAGACTTGATTGAGAATTCCTAAATTTGATTTTTAAAATAGCTTGAGTTGAGTAGATAGTCTACTTTGTATTTTAGAGCTAAGGTATATAGAACTTGTTTAAGTTCAATTAGCTTTATCTGATGAAGATCCCAAAGGTGGAGTTTGTGTTCAAACTCTGCCTTTTCTTCTTGAGTGGCTATATTTTTGAAATAGCCCCATACATGGTGTAAGGCATTCAGTTGACGACCTGCTTGATCTTCTTGACTCAGTGCTTCTAGAATCAAGGTATTGAATTTATCTTCATCAGGATGAGCTTTATCTTTAAGAAGGGTTCTAATCTTTTGATAGATCGCAGGATCTTTCTCTAAGATCTCATATTTAAGTTCTGCCCATTTCTTTTCTAAACTAAGGATTAAAGCTTCTTCCTTTATAGCCATTGTGTCCACAACATCACAAAACTAAACGATCCCACAACCGCAAGATTACTTAGAAAGTTAACTAAATTATTATCGACCCAACGAAGCCCATGGATCAACGCATCCGTTGAAGAACCAGATACTTCGATGATTTCTGATTTTAAGGTCTTATATTTGGCTTGAAAGAATTCACCTAAGATACTATCTACTAAAGATCCACTAAAACCACCTATTAAACACAATAAGGTCGCCAATAGATATTCAGGATTAAAACCTTTCGTGAATAATAGAAAGATCCCAAAGATGAAACTTATAAGTGCACTGCCTCCTAATGAAGCCCATAGACCGAGTTGAGTGACTCCACCAGATAGACCTGTCTCCATCTCTTGTCTTCTAATCAAAGACTTAGGTTTTTGATTGCTTAAGATCCCTATTTCAGAAGCCCAAGTATCTGAAGTAGAAGCGGCCATTGATAAAGCAGCCACAAACACCACTAGATTAGAAGGAGCTATCGAATAATAAAAACTGATCAAACCTAATAATCCCCCATTGGCGAGCACTTGGACCCAAGTGCGTGCTTCATGTTTACGTTGATGAGTGGTTAAGGTCTTGTGGGCAGATGGATATAATACGGTGACTATTTTTCGTATCACCAAAGAACTCATAAAGAAAAACATCATGAAGACGTAAAAGATCCAATGGCCATAACCATAGACTATGGTTCCTAATAGGATCGCAGAGATCATTCCACTTAAAGTAAGACTCTTCTTACGATAAGCTAGACCAGCTACAATAAAGCTCAGTATGAAACCAATGATAAAATTAGGACTCATAAAGCACTGACAAGTGCCCAACTCAATAGGCTTACAAACAAAGGTAGACTTAAATTATCATAACCGTTAGGTGATAGTAGTTCGATGATGGTCGAAGCGATTGCGATCACAAGAGCTTTTACGAGAAATAAACTAGAAGAATAGATCCCAAATAAGATACCAGAGACCAAGAAGGCAAAGACAAAGACCGTTATCGATCCTTCTAAGCTTTTACTTAAACCGTATTTCTTAAAGGAATGTTTCCCATACTTAGATCCAATCAAAGCCGCAAAGCCATCCCCATAACCCATAACTAAGATCCCAATTCCACCTAGATAAGGAACTTTATAAGCAAAACTTATATACGCAAGGATCAATAAAGAGATCGCATAATAAACGGTGCCTAGATCACGAGATGAACCATCTCTTTCCATGGCTTTAAATACGTTTTTACGATAGGAAATATAATTGATAAAGACAAACATCAAAGGGACAAAGCTCGCCCATAAAGGATCAGTAAAGGTCAACATCGCAATGATCCACCAATTACTGACTGCGATGTGGATAAACTTACGACTACCTTCCCCATCAAGTAAGCCTTTTTGACTCAAGAGGGTCGATATCCCGATAACAGCGAAGACGAAGACAAATGAAACAATGATTCCGATAATGTTATTCATGATGGTTGGCCTTTCTTAAGCGTTCATCTATTTCTCGTTTAAGTGAGATAAAATCAGAGACGGATTGTCGTTTTGATAGACAGTCTGTATTCGCTTTTCTAACTGCGTTTAGTATCGCTTTATAATACACTAAGGATTGACATAAAGGCAATCGAGAGTCTTCATCAAAAAGATACAATTGATCAGAAGCCATCTCATAATATATTTCAGCTCGATGAGACCATTTTTCCCACAAGACTATAAATTCAGAATTAACTTTCTTAGTTTTGATCGCTTCAACTATTTGAGAACTCATGTCTTCTTGAGGTAAGTAGATTCTTCCCATTGCATAATCTTCACCTACATCTCTTAGGATATTGGTGATTTGCATCGCATATCCTAAATGGATGGAGCATTCTCTTAAGTGAGATTGATTCTTTTCAGCCAATACAGGAAGAAGCATCAATCCAACCGTAGAAGCTACGTGATAACAGTAATCTAAGAGTTCTTTATCGTCTTTTGGTTGAGTAAAGTTTACGTCCATCCGTTGTCCTTCGATCATCTCATAGAAAGGTTTGAGATCGATATGATAACGTTTAACGCTGTCTTGAAGTGCTAGCATAACTGGATCCTCAAAGATGATTTCTGTGTTGATTTGATCGAGATAATCTTCAAAAGTATTGAGTTCATCAAGGTCTTGATGAAGATCTATCGCATCATCTACTTTTCGACAAAACGCATAGATCGAAAAGACAGCTTGACGTTTTTTAAGGGGTAAATCTTTAAACGCTGCGTAAAAAGAACGCGAGTTTTCTCGGATGATTTTCTCACAGATTTGGTGTGCTGTTTCAAGTTTCATCGTAAAAAGTATAGCACACGGGCGAATAATCGATATGATATACTATTTAAAAAAGAGGACCGTTATGAAGAAAATTTTAATAATTGGGGCTGGGATTGCGGGCATATCGAGCGCTATACAATTGCGTGCTCAAGGCTATGATGTAGAGATTTATGAGAAGGAAAGCACCATTGGCGGTAAAATGAGCCAAATCCAATCAAAAGGTTACACTTTTGATGTTGGCCCAACCATTTTGATGATGCCTGACGTGTATAAGGAAGTTTTCAAACTCGCTGGTAAAAATCCTGATGACTATATTACGATGACCCAAATCAACCCTATCTATTCGGTCTTCTACTCTAATCATGATCGTTTAGATGTCTCAACTGATTTAGTAGACCTTATAAAATTTCTTGAAGGGATCAGTGAAAAAGATGCCTTAGGTTATATGCAGTATCTTTCTGAGATCTATAAACGTTATTTGGTAGCGAAAGATCATTTCATCGAGAAATCTTTCCGTAAACCTACTGATTTTTATAATCCTAAAACACTATTAAAAGCTCTAGAGCTAAAAACTTTCGACTCTGCTTATCATGCGATCAGTCAGTTCGTAAAGGATGATCGTTTAAGAAAGTTATTGAGTTTTCAAACCTTGTATATTGGGATCTCACCTTATAATGGACCTTCTATCTATTCGATCATTCCTATGATCGAAATGATCTATGGGATATGGTTCATCAAAGGTGGAATGTATGGTTATGTCCAAGGGTTAAGTAAGCTTATGAAAGAACTTGGAGTTATAGTACATACAGAGACTACGGTTGAAGAGATCGTCATCGAAAATAAACAAGTTAAAGGAATTCGCGTCGATGGGCAACTCATCGAAGCAGACATCGTATTGACCAATGCGGATTTCCCTTATGCGATGAAGAATCTCATCAAAGAAGAAAAGCTTCGTAAACCTTATACGGATGCGAAAATCGAAAAGATGGATTATTCATGCTCAACCTTTATGATGTATCTTGGGGTCGATCATAAACTAGACAACTTAAATGTACACAATATCCTATTCTCACCTGATTTCGATGGGAATATCTCTGAGATCTTCGATGGGACCCTACCTAAAGATCCTTCGATGTATTTCTATTGTCCTGCGAAATTAGATCCTAGCTTAGCCCCAAAAGGTAAGGAAGCTTTATATGTCTTAGTTCCTATCCCAAATCAAAAGACCTTTGAAGGTCCTTGGGATGAAACACAGATCCAATCTTATCGTCGCTTAGTTCTCGATAAAATAAAAGAATCAGGGATGATCCCTGATCTAGAAGCTCATATTGAAACTGAAGTTATCCTTACACCTAAAGATTGGAATCTAAGATACAATGCGCATTATGGGGCAACCTTTGGTTTAGCACCTACCCTTATGCAAAGCAATTATTATCGTCCTCACAATACCTTTAGTAAGATCAAGAATCTATACTTTACAGGTAGTTCCGTTCATCCAGGGGCAGGTGTTCCTATCGTCTTGACTTCTGCGAAGCTCGCAGTAGGAGACATCTTAGCTGATCACGGTAAACAAAAATAATTTAGTAACCTTCGATTTCTATTCCACAATGGTCAGAAGACATCCTTAATGTCTCTTGACCTTTTTCTTTGAGGATCAAGTCGATGCTTCCACCTAATCCTTCTTTGATGGTTTGAACCATACTGCCTAAATGAGGTGATTTTAAGACCCCAGTGACAGGTACATGTGCGATGACTTGTAGAGATATGTTTCTTTTGGTGACTTCAAACATAAAACCATCTTCAGTTCTTTTGATTTCAGATACTTTAGATCCATTATAGGTCGCAAAACGAAGACGTCTTTTACCTAGATCGAGTTGACATATTAGACCTTCAAACGCAAAGCCTAAAAATGGTATATCAGCGACACTGGCCATAAAGCCAACTTTAGGGTTCTCAAAATGATTCCCTTGGATCCAAATATAGCGCTTAGGAAAAGATACGCCCCAGTCTTTC
>JAAXXT010000038.1:7804-8982 GCA_013334325.1 Erysipelotrichaceae bacterium
CTCTAGGTAACCTTTTTCCTGTTTAAAATGATAAGAGACATGGTTTATAAGTAAGGTACCATCTACGGTATGTCCCATACTGATGACACCGTGATTACATTCCATATTAGGTAGATACGCAAAAGGACCCATGATATTAGGCATCAATACTTGATGATCGAGAATGGTGTGATCAGATAGATGAAGGACCCCATCGATCTTGAGATCGTCTTGAGCTAGATGAAGTTCTAGTTCAAATAGACTAAAACGATTCTTATCGATGACATAGGATGCCCCATCGATCTGAAATGCTTTTAAAGGAAAACGAAAATAAGAAGTCGTTAAGGGATTGGATTGAATGACTTGAATGAAACTATGAGGGTCTTGAGCACCAGTACTGATCCCAAAGATAAAACTGATTGTTTTATTAGTGTCTAGATGGACTTGTTTATAGTACCAACCCTCAAAGTAGTTCTTTTTAGATAAAGAACCTTGAAATTGAAAAGGATGTTTGATTTTAGAGAGATAGTTCGCCATGAATCTATTATACCTATAAATCATCTCTTTTGATTTGATGACGCACTTAAGGTATAACATAAGTACTATGATCAAACGTACATTAAAAAGAATAGGCAAAGCTTTGCTCGTTATACTGCTTCTACTTCTTATCATTCCGTATTTTATTCCGACAGATTTTACGAAAGCAGTTCCAACAAAACCTTATGAGAATTCTGTCTTTTTCACGACAGAAAGTGGTCTACGTCTACATACTCAAGTTTATCCTTCTGTAGGTGAAGAAAAAGGAAAGATCCTTTTGATTCATGGATTGATGGCATCTACCTTTTCATATCGACATAACAGTCAAGCATTGAGTGAACAAGGCTATACGGTTATCGCCGTAGATCTTCCGGGTTTTGGATACAGTGATAAACCAACGGATCTTCAATATACCCAAACCAATTTCGCAAAATTCCTATGGGAAATGTTGGATGATTATGATACTCAACACAATAGTACGACATCTTGGCACTTGGTAGGTCATTCTATGGGTGCCTCTACAACGCTTGCCATGGCTCTACAAAACAAAGTGGACATCATCGATATCACGATGATCGATGGGGCTGTTACTCAAGGATCCAATGGGAATGGATGGTTGATGGGGACTCCAGTAGGTCAATGGCTAAAAGTAGGTTTACGAT
>JAAXXT010000039.1 GCA_013334325.1 Erysipelotrichaceae bacterium
CTTTCCGTTGCCTTCTTCTCCGATGATCGCAAGACGATCTCCTTGGATCACTGTAAGATTCAATTGATCAATCAATACTCTATCTTTATTGGTTTTTATGGTTATGTTTTTTAACGTTAGCATATTTCCTCCTCAAATAAAAAAGAACCTCATGGGTCCTATTGGTCTCCACTCTTTAAAAGTAAGTTTTTAGTTTGATTTAGAAATTTTCATCATTCACCTAGGCAAAGATTATCAAAATGTAGGCAGGTTGTCAAATGTGAGCATGATGAGTAGGATCAACTTAGGGGTTACTTAGTCTGTCTTTGTTTACACGTAATGATCTCTATGATTTTTTGATCTGTTTCGCCTTTACTGATTCGTGATAATGCGGCAAGATGGTCGATGGTATCCTCGATATTCTCTTCGATATAACCATGTTCAACACTTACCCCTTCATCACTTAATGCTAATGAGGAGGAGGTCAGTGCCGCAAATGTACAGGTACTTACTTTAAGGGCGCAGCTCGTTTTTGCCCCATCACAATGGATCCCTGATACGTTGGCTATGATGTTATGTATGGCTAGCTTTATCTTGGATTCATCTTGAGTCTGAAGGAAAGTCAACCCTGCCGCAGTCCCACATGAAGCGACTACAGCACTGCAGATTCCAGACATTAAACCAAACTTCTTCTTAATGGTCATCATGACCGCCGCACTTAGAGCACATGCACGTAATTGTGTCTGTTCATCCACATTCAAAGAGTCACTCATCAATAAAATAGGTAAAATCGTAAGTAAACCTTGATTTCCACTTCCCGAATTACTCATCACAGGATTTCCCGATCCCGCCATTCGCGCATCGCTAGATCCAGCGGTTTGACTTATGATTTCTAACCAAATATGTCCTTTTGATTCTTGATGAAGGCGATTGCCTACGCCCATTTCGTGGCTTTGTTCGTCTTTATGTTGACAAAAATAACGATTCATCCTAATGGCTTGTTTTACTTTATCCAATTGATCAAGTGGTATTGTTTTTGCGAAATCTATGATTTCTTGTATGGTGTAGTTGGGTTTGTTGATGTTTAAAGATGGATCTCGTTTATCTTCATAGAGAACCACATCATTAAATCTTAGATAAGCAAGATGCGTATATTCGTGATCAATGATTGACGTGGATCGTCCTAGGTCAGTTTCTACATCGACTTGAATAAAAAGATGATCATAATCCACCGCTTCGATCATCACCGTATTTGCTTGAACATACTGTCTAGTCCTCTCAACGAGTTCTTCATCGACCTTACTCAATAATTGCATTTCTAAACTAGGATCATTGATCATGACCCCTAAAACAGCCGCATATGTGATCCCAACTAGATCTGTGTTCGGGATGTAGACTGCTGCTGCATTTTTGATAAGTCCTCCACTCACTTTAAGTGAGATGGATCTTAGTTCATTTCCAGGATTACTATCTCTTGCACAAGATGCTGCATAGGCAATGCTAACGGGATCTGTACAACCTAAGGCAGGAATCAAGGCTTTATTTAAATCTTCTAGGATCTGCTTGTTTTTCATGTTGTCCTCAAAAAAAGGAAGACTAAGCTTCCTTATCGTATCGAAAATAAATCAGATTGTCCAAACTTGACATCACCTTTGGTAATCAAAGAAAATCGCTTATAAAGGTTCGTTAGGATGATACAAGACTCAAGAGAGTATCCTTTTGATTTGATCAGATCCATATCAAACTCCATCAATAGATCCCCTTGTTTAATTTTATCACCCACCGCGATATGTTCCTTAAATCCTTCACCTTGAAGTTTTACAGTATCTAGTCCGATGTGGATTAAAAACTCTAATCCGGATTTATCTATTAGTCCTATCGCATGTTTGGTTTTAAAAACCATAACGACTTCCCCATCAAACGGAGCCATTACCTTGCCTACGGTAGGGATATAGGCAAAACCTTCTCCCATAGACTTCCCCGCAAACACAGGATCGCTTACTGTTTCAAGTTCGATAAGGCTTCCTTCCATACAAGACGCAAACGGATAACTCTTCTTACCGAATAGACCCATATGCATTTTCTCCTTTACACAGAACCATTTTAAGTTCAAATTGTGGACTCATCACCAACAGATCCGCATCTTTTCCAATTTCTATACTGCCTTTTCGATCATCGACTCCGATATATTTCGCAGGATTCATACTGGTCATCCTAATGATATCGTGAATGCTCATCTTCGTGTGTTCTTTCATATTGATGACAGATTCTAAATAACCCATTTCTAAGTTTTTAACGGCCTCATAATCCAAAGGATCGATGATTTCTGTATGTCCATCATCATTGGTTACCAATAACTTTCCATCTAAAGGACTAAAAGTTTGTTTTCTGATGTAGTGATAATGGGCTTTGTTGGTCTTAGCTAAGCCTGCACAATCTGTACACAACATGATTCCTTTTGATCCTTTAGCGCGATAAACCAATTCAAAGGCTTCATGAGCTACGGTTTGACCCGTTTGCTTGGCAAATTCACACATTAAGTCTTCAAAATAAAGAGCACTACCAACGACACCCAATTCACGATGATGTAGACCTTTCATCCCACTAAACATATGCGTTACACCGCCTAATCCTAAGCCTTTCATCGACTTGATCGTTTCAAATGTTGCGGCAGAATGTCCAATGGAACATTGAATGCCTCGTTCATGACAATAGGCAATAACTTCAGCTGCATGAGGCAATTCTGGGGCAATGGTCATCAGTTTTATAGAAGACTTGTGCTTCTGAGTTTCATAGAAACTTTTCATCAAGATCAATGAAGGATCAATACAATTATCTTCATCTTGCATGCCTTTGAATTCTTTATTGATAAATGGACCTTCTAAATGTATTCCTAAACACTCTGTATCTCCGCTTTGATGGTCCATAACCTTCTCAGCTTCATGAATTGAATGAAGGATGTCTTCAATAGGATCAGCTGCCGTTGTTGCGAGAAATGAAGTAACGCCTTGTTGAGGGAGATGCTTCTTCATCTCATACAAAGACGAGGCTGATTTCTCCATCCAAAATGATCCTGTACCCCAACCATGGATGTGAAGATCTATAAATCCTGGGAGGATCAAATCATCCCCACAGTCAACGAATTCCTTGTCACATGCTGATGAAATCGAAGTTATTTTACCACCTTCAAGTGTCAAGTATCCTTCGATCTCTTGATCAGCTAAATAGATATGTTTACTATACAGGATCATTATGATCTCCTTACTTTAGCTTCCAATAATCATGCGATACCTCGATAAAATCATCAAGGACCGCTTTAGCATTCTCTAGTCCATTCACTGCTCTATTTAGTGATAAGGCCTGCAAAGCCTTAACATAGCTTCCTTCTAAACAAGCTTCTACAGTAAGACGTTCATAAGCATATTGGTTTTCCATAAGACCCTTATAGAATGTTTTGATTGGACCATAAGGATAGCCTTTTGGACCATCTTTTCCGATGGTTCCTGCAACTTCAACGATCGCATCCTCTTCAAAGTTATCGATAAGACCATTGTTTTGGACCAAGACGATGAATTCTTCATTCAGGTCATAGGCTATGGATTCAGCAACCTCTACCATAAGATTACCAAAAACACTGTCATTGAGTAAAACAAGATCTTTAAAATCTGTCTTGCCTTCTGCTCTTTTACAGAGATCCCAGACTTCTTTTTCTCTGGTATCGAAACTTTCATCGACACGGGTATAGTTTGGATTGCTTTCTGCCACGATCTCTTCTTGGAAGAAATAATACTGTATATAGGTCGTAGGAATATACTCATCGATGTACTGCATGTATTTATTGACCCTTACATAGGTATCTAACCAGGACTTGGCCCGTTGTTCCGCATTGTAAGGTTTAAACTCATGATTGATTAAATACTCTTTTAACTCAACAAAAACATCCTTGCCTTGACGATTGGTCAAAGCAGTAAACCATCCAAAATGATTTAATCCAAAATAACGAGCACTGAGTTCTTTTTGGTCTACCTTGAGTATTTTGGCAAAGGAACGCATCAATGAATAAGGCTGATCACATAGGTTTAGGATTCGCTTATCTTCAGGGAAAACCTTCTGTAAACCATAAGCCACAATCGCTGCGGGATTGGTGTAATTCAAGATCCATGTTTCCGCGGAATATGAACGGACCTTCTTCACCATGTCTATCATGGCGGTCAGTGAGCGCATCCCATATGAGAAACCTCCTGCACCACATGTTTCTTGACCAACCAAACCATACTTTAAAGGTATTTTTTCGTCATAGGACCGCATCTCTGATTTCCCAACACGCATCTGACAAAAAACGAAATCAGTCTTTGAATAAGCAAGATCTTCATCTGTGGTAAATATAACTTCTGCATCCGAATAGTATGTTTTTAACGCAAGACGGATGTAAGCTTCCGTTTTGCTGGTTCTTTCATTGTCAATGTCATAAAATATGAATTTAGAGACCGGGAAACGGTCTCTAAATTCGACGAAAGTTCCAACAAGCGCAGGTACTCGCGTACTACCGGCACCCGAAATTGTTATGGTGTGACTCTTTCGCATACAAATCACTTATTTCTTCAATTCGTCATCAACGGCGTTTCTTACAAATTCAACCAATGGTCCATAGACGATGTGGATGTGTTTAGCAGATGGGAAGAAGATCCCTGCGCAACCACTGGATTCCAATAATTTACGATCAACGACTTTAACTTCAACCAAGTCGATTCTTAAACGAGTGATACAATTATCAACGCCGACGATGTTCTTTTTACCACCCAAGGCTTCAACAACGATCTTCGCAATATCCGCATAACGTTTTTCTTTAATCAAAGTATTATCCAATGAAGGAGACTCTTCACGACCAGGTGTCTTAACATCAAACTTAAGAATAAACCACTTGAACATGAAATACATTGTCACTGCGACGACTAAGCCTACGATAACGATATTGATCCAATTGGAGCTTTCATACAAGACCCCAAAGATCGCGAAATCGAAGATGGTCCCACGAATGTAACCAACAGCGGTTCCAAGAAGCGCTAATGCTACAGACGCTAAACCCAATACAAAGGCATACATTCCATACAGTAAAGGCGCAATAAACAAGAAGGAGAATTCTAATGGTTCAGTAACATTCCCTAACATGGCTGTCAATACTAAGGTAATGACTAAGCCTTTGACCATTTTTTTGTTTTGGGCATAAGCGGTCTTATACATCGCTAAACCGATGGCTGGGAAAGCAAACAGTGTAATAACCATTTGATTCTGAGCTTCAAAACGTGTCAATGAAGGCATCATGCTCCAATAGGAGCTATTAGGGCCTAGATTAAACAAGATTTCATTCATAGCACTTAATACACCCGTATAGGTCGTTCCATTGATGATATAAGTTCCACCGATTTCGGTATAACGAATCATCGCATTCCATACATGGTGTAAACCAAACGGAATCAACATTCTATTGATGGTCAAATTTAAGAAAGGTCCAAAGATCTTATCCATCAAGATAAATGAAACGCTACTTAAAGCTGAAACAAACAACTGCCAGAAAGTAGGCAATACAAGACCAATCACCATCATGATGCCCATGGTGATGATGGCAACTGATTTCTTACCACCGAAGAAAGCCAAGGAAATAGGCAACTCCAGATTGAAGAATTTGTCAGTAGCCCAACCGGCAACTAAACCGGCGATGATCCCACCAAAGACGTTGACGTTGATGGTTTGGATCCCCAAAATAACGATTTGTCCACTTTGTGAGATGGCAGCGGCTTCAGCCAAATGTTTGGTTACAGCCAAATACTGATTCATGGTCATCAACAAAACCAAATAACCGATAACGGAAGCAAATGCAGCAATGCCTTTGTCTTTCTTAGACATACCATAGGCAACACCCATCGCAAATAACAATGGGATATTGTTGAAGATAACGCCTGCGATTGTTCTAAGGCTCAACAAGGTCGTATTAATGGCCGGTGTTGCTAAAAACGGAAAACGAGCAATCATGTAAGATTGAACGAAAGCACCACTGATCCCCAATACCATACCGACAGGCGCCATGACGCTTATCGGCAGAAGCAATGATCTACCAAATCTTTGAATCTGTTCACTATACTTCTTTAACATACTCTATTCCTCCTTTTGCTACAGATTAGCATAGAAAAAGCGGGTTACAAGTGACCAATCGACTGAGCAAAGTCTTGTAGATAAGACAAGGTCACATGATATGACCTAGGTCACTCCCGCTTAGATTAGGCTAGATTATCTTTTAATGTCGCAACCAATAACTCAACTATGATAAACATCCCAATTCTAGACTTACTATCATTATCTTTGGTTATAGAATCATCGCTTGAACAATAGAGATTATAGTCAGAAATCTTACTGACACTGTTGGTGGTAAAGGTGGTGATCGATGCGGTCTTAGCCCCTCGAGTCTTCGCCATATTGGCGATCTCAACCATCTTCGTCGTATTACCAGAGAGAGATAAAAGAATCAAAAACTCATTGGGTTCTAACGATAAACTCACAATCGAGATCAAATTATAATCATCTAAGAAAATACATCGGATGCCTATGGTCAATAATAGATGTTCAAGATAATTACCCACGGCTTTGCTTGTGCCTCGAGCGACGATATAGACAGTCTTCGCTTTTTGGATCTGTCGACTCACGCTTTTCATCACTTCTTGATCAACCAAGCCAAGTGTTTTATTGATGTTGTCTTTGAGATAATATTCCGCATCATATTTGGATTCACTTTTAAAGTGCTGACGATTGTTTGAACGAAGATAATACTTGAAATCCGCATAACCAGAAAAACCTAGTTTCTTGGTCATATTGATGATGACGGTCTTTGAAGTGAAAGTCGCCACCGCAAGATCATTGATCTTCATCTTTGTGACTGCTTTCTGGGCATTATATATATAACTAAAGACCCTTTGTTCAGAAGTCGTCAATTCACTAAAATGCTTTGCTAGTTCATCCATACAGTGCTCCTATTTCATCGAGATGATCGAATTGGATATTGCTTCTACGACTCGTTTATCGAAAGGATCTGGCAGTATGTTGTCATAAGTTAAGTGATCGTCAACCAAAGCAGATAAGGCTTTAGCCACTTCGATCTTCATCTCTGTGGTAATCTTACGTTTACCACTAGACAACAAACCTTTAAAGATTCCTGGAAAGACTAAGACATTGTTTACTTGATTCGGTAGATCACTTCTTCCTGTAGCGATTACTGCAGCTCCTGCTTTTTTCGCTAAGACAGGATCGATCTCAGGCTTAGGATTGGCAAGGGCGAATAGTATAGGATCAGGATTCATCTTATGAATACTTGCTTCTGACAGTAGATCTGGAGCACTTACTCCTATGAAGGCATCGGCATGATTCAAAGCATCCTCTAGTGTTCCAGAGCTTGCTTGATTCAACATCTCAATCAAACGAACTTGATATCCATTTAATGCATTTTCTTTGGTGACCACACCTTTGCGATCACATACCGTAATATTCCTGAAGCCTGCTTCATAGAGAAGCTTGGCGATGGCTGTGCCTGCAGCCCCAATTCCATTGATAACGATCTTTAGAGTCTTATCTTTATGGGTCACTTTTAGCGCATTCATCATGCCTGCCAATACGACGATGGCTGTGCCATGTTGATCATCATGGAAGATGGGAATATCACAAAGATCAGCTAAACGTTCTTCTATTTCGAAACAACGTGGGGCACTGATGTCTTCTAAATTGATCCCCGCGAAGTTATCTTTCAATAAGACAATGGTCTGTATGATGGTTTCTAGGTCTTGTGACCCCAAAACCAAGGGAAAGGCATCAATATCAGCGAACTGCTTAAACAACATACTCTTGCCTTCCATAACAGGCATAGCAGCCAAAGCTCCTATATTCCCTAAACCTAAGACAGCACTCCCATCACTGATGACCGCGATCATATGTCCTCGGCGGGTCAATGAATAAGATAACTCCGGATTCTTTTGTATGGCCAAGCAAACCTCAGCGACCCCAGGGGTATACGCAAGTGCTAGATCTTCCTTATTCTCGATCTTGACTCGACTGATGACTTCTATCTTTCCTGCCCACGCTTTATGCATCTCCATAGAATCTCGTTTTTTCATGGTTTACCTCTTAGGCATCATCATAGAGTTTCACCACTTAAATTCAAGCCTTCACGCTTATTTATGACCTAAGTATCGAGTATGGGCTAAACATCATCTGGTCTAGGTCTAAACGAAACACACCTTAATTCGATAAGATTAAAGCTCATCTTTTTTTGTTCTAGTACAAACACTAACGCTGAAAGACATCGATGTCAAGGTGATTTGAATGGGATTTCAATTCACCTTGACACAAGCATAATTCTCTTTCCAGAAACAGTTTCACTACATATTCTAAGACACCATATAGAATTTGAAAACTAAATCATTGATGGTGAGGAGCCATAATCATCGAATCTATAAAAAGTGATCTATAAATCATGGTAATCCTAAGATCCCTTATAGAGAGGCATGTTTTATTATGAATGAAGGTATGTTAAAATAGACCCAACGGAGGAAGTACAATGATAATCAAATCTTCAAAAGTTCATAGAATCTTTGTTTTTTTTCTTGTGTTGTTTATGGTGGGTTGTTCATCGAGCACCTCGATTAAGGATAGCCAAAGCATCGACATCTTAAAAATAGGAGATAGAGTCATTGATACGACCTGGGATTGGGAGTTTCTTAGAGGGTATGGATATACCCCTTTCGGAGAATCAGTCACTGAATCCGTTATATGGATCGTCGTTGCGAAGGATCATTATGGATCGGGTGTCACGCTTATG
>JAAXXT010000040.1 GCA_013334325.1 Erysipelotrichaceae bacterium
GATCCTACTTCTTTGAATAGACAAGGCCATGACATTGGGACTCAGTATAGAGTCGGTGTCTATTATGAAGATGAGGCGGATGAAGCCATCATCAAGGCTTACATCGCTTCTAAACAAGCATCTTATAAACATCCAATCGTTTTAGAAGTCCATAAAACAGACATCTTCTATGATGCGGAAGCTTATCATCAGAAATATCTGATTAAAAATCCAGGAGGCTATTGTCACGTCAATATGGGCCTCATCAAAAAAGAAGAAATGAAAGATAAGATCTAGACCCATAAGGGTCTTTTTCTTAGGATAAATTCAACACATCTCATAAAGGATAAAAAAGGATGAGGAAAAGCTGTGTTGAAAGTAAAGAAGATCAGTAAGAGTTATCATCGAAAGAAAGCGTTAAGCGAATGTAGTTTTGATTTAGAACCTTATCAAATCATGGGTATATTTGGCCATAATGGATGTGGAAAAAGCACCTTGTTTAGGATCATTATGGGAATATTGAAAGCTGATGAAGGAGAGATCATCGTCGATCATAAGATCTTAGGCTATATGCCTGAACAACGTTCGCTCTTGATCGATCTTAGTTTAAGAAAACAAGCCCGTTTTATGGCTCATTTAAAAGGTATCCCTGAGAATGAATGTGAGACAGGTCTTTTAGAATTAAGTCAGCTTTTTAACTTAAGAGATATGATCGATAAACCACTTAAGACTTTATCCAAAGGTAATCAACAAAAAGTTCAATTGATCTTGTCTATTCTTCATAAGCCTAAGATCTTGATTTTAGATGAGCCTTTTAATGGATTGGATCATCATAGTCAAAAGGATCTTTCTCATTGGATCAGAAGCTACGCCCAAAAAGGCAATGCGGTATTGATTTCATCTCATCAGTTGGAACATATGAATGGATTATGCGATGAGATATTGATCCTAGATCATGGGATAACCATGACTCAGGGTCATCTTAAAACCATAAGAGAAAACCATCAGATGTATTCGGTTAAAGTCAATGCGGATAGTAATTGGAAAGATCTAGATCAGTCTTATGAATCGCTTAATGCGATCGAATCTCTGATAGAGTATCGATTTAAATCTATCCAAGAAGCTAAGAAAGCACTACAGTCCTTTAGTAAAGATAAAAGCGTCCAGTCTTTACACTTAGAAATGGTGGATCTAAGTGAATTGATCCATCCATGAAACATCTCATTTATTTCTCGCTTAAGCGCCGATTTTTAAATCCCATATCCATTGCCTTACAAGTGCTTTTTATTTCTGGACTATTGATTCTATTCAATCTAGATCATGTAAGTTCAGCTCTTCATCTCGATCTAACTAAACCGTATCCCATTCAAGTATCGCGTGAAACTCAAGATCAACTCATATCAACCGAATATTGGGAAAAACAAGGTTTGAAACTCACCGAAGAAACTTCTTCTATCTCAATTGATTTTAAAGAGGATGTCTTTGAGGTAAAAGGAGCCGCTTCTTTATCACTTCAAGCGAAGATCTATGGATTACTACTTAAATCGCATCAACAAAGGATCCTCAACGAAAGCCATCCTTCTGTCTCGGATTTCGTGATGGTCTATAATTCGGTCCCAGTGACCTTTGACTCTAAATTAGATCCAATGACAGGACTACGAGAGAACCTTGTCTTTATGATTCTAACAAGTGTTTATTTTATGATGTTGAATTTTATATCGGTTAACTCTAATGAGATCATCCAAGAGAAAAGTTCAAATGTTTTAGAATTCATCTTGACCAGTGTCAGTCCTTTTCAACACTTCTGCGCAAAGATCCTAACTGGATTGATTACGGTAATACTACAGATCGCTTTAAGTGGAGGGATATTTGGCTTAGTCTTGATGGCTCGTTTAAATACGGATCAAGGAAGAGGCCTGTTTGCCTTAGCGAATAAGTACTTCGCTTTAGATAGCAGCGGGATCTCCTATGAAACTCTGCTTAGTCTATTTAAATTTGATGGGACTTTAATCTTAAAAGCAACTCTTGCGTTATTATTTTTGATTCTAGGTTTACTGATCATACAGGTTCTTATCTTAATATTATCCGCACGTGTCAAAACGATCGAAGAAGCAGGATCCATCCAAGGTCCATTCTATTTAGGATTATTGGGTTTGTATTATCTGAGTCTGATCTTGAATACACCAGCTCAACTTATAAAAGGAGTAGGAGTCACCTTATCCTACATCCCAATTAGTTCTATGTTGATGATGGGGATGAGAATATTGAGTACGAATGTTGCATACGATGAGTTGAGTTTATCATTACTTATCTCATTGTTTACTTTAGTTCTAATTATGTGGCTTGGATTTGGTTGGTATAGAAAAGGACTTGTGAATGAATAAAAAAGATAACTTGTGAAAAATATAACTAAATGTAATAAACTTAGATAAAATGTGAAAGGCTTGTGAAAAAAAGAGCATTAAAAGTGAAATAATTGCATTGTTTAACTTGAATGTTACTTGTGAATTTTTTATAATAAGTATGTTTCAAGGAGGAAATGAAATGAAAAAAGTATTGGTTAGTTTGATCACACTTGTGATGTTGACTGTCGCTCTTACTGGCTGTACACCAGCTGCTGTTTACAAGTATGGTGTTGGTACAGTAATTGCTGTTTCTGGTTCTGCTGCTGTTCCTGCTGCTGGCGAAGTCGCTGCAAAAGACGGCAAATATGGTGTCAACGTTGACATCGTAAGCGTTGTTTTGGATAGCAAAGGTAAAGTTGTTAGTGCTACTTGGGATATTGCCCAAACCAGCAATCTGAAATTCACCGTTGAAGGTGCATTGAATGCTGATCCTGCTTCATACACAAAGACCAAATTCGAAAAAGGTGCTGACTATGGTATGAAAGCTGCTTCTCCTATCGGTAAAGAATGGTTTGAACAATCAACATTCTTAACTGACTATGTTGTTGGAATGACTGCTGAAGAAGTTGCTGCGATCGCATTAAGCGAAACCGGTGAAGCTACTTCAACTGATATCTTGGCTGGGACTACTGTTGGTATCGACTCTTTCAAAGAAGCGTTCGCTAAAGCTGTTGCAAATGCTGTTGAAACGAAAAAAGTTGCTAAATACGGCGTTGCTACAATGATCGCTGTATCTGGTGCTGCTGCTGTTCCTGCTGCTGGCGAAGTCGCTGCAAAAGACGGTAAATACGGCGTCAACATTGACATCGTAAAAGTTACTTTAGACAAAGACGGCAAGATCTTGACCGTTTCTTGGGATATTGCCCAAACCAGCAATTTGAAATTCACCGTTGAAGGTGCATTGAATGCTGATCCTGCTTCATATACAAAGACAAAATTCGAAAAGGGTGCTGACTATGGTATGAAAGCTGCTTCTCCTATCGGTAAAGAATGGTTTGAACAATCAACCTTCTTGTGCGACTTCGTTGTCGGCATGAAATTGGCTGACGTTCAAGCGATTGCTGTAAGCGAAACAGGCGAAGCTACTTCCGCAGACATCTTGGTTGGAACAACTGTAGGCATCGATACATTCATCGCTACCTTAGAAAAAGCCATCGCCAACGCTGTTGAAGTTAAGTAATCTCGTTTAAACAATAAAAACCCAATCTTCGATGATTGGGTTTTTTTATGTCATGATGTGACGTCAACATTAACGATAACTACTTTGACACCCTTTTCTTTTAAGGCATCAACGGCGTCTTCTGGGGCGGACTGATCAGTGATGATGAAGTCGATCTTGGAGATTGCACTACTTACAAAACTATGATTATGACCAATTTTAGCGCCTTCTCCTAAGACAAAGCGTGTTCCTGTACATTGTCTCAACATGACCTCATTGATGGCGACTTCAGCGAGAACGGCTGTAGTCATCCCGACGGAAGCACTGATTCCACTACAACCTATAAATGCTTTATTGGCGGAAACACGTGAGAGATTATTATACGCAAATTCTCCAACCATAGATTCTTTAGGTTCTCTAAGTTCTCCTCCTGTCAATAAGACGTTGATAAGGTTATCCTTTTGAACGAAGATCGCATTGGCGTTGTTGGTGATGACATTGACTCGTTTATGTTTGATGTATTTTAGAATCATTAGAGCTGTGGTTGAAGTATTGATGAAGATGGTATCCCCATCGTCGACAAACTCCGCAGCTTTTTTTGCGATCGCATTTTTTCTTAGTTCTTTTATGTCAGAAACATTACAGGATTGCTGAAAGGTCTCAACCAAGCGAGCGCCTCCATAATGGCGGGTGATCCTGTCCTTATCTTCCCAATATTGAAGATCTCGTCTTATGGTCAAAGGACTTACTTTTAAACGATCAGCGAGTTCTTCTACCTTGATTTCAGGTGTCACTGATAATTCAAACAACACTTGATTACGTCTTTCCTCAACGAGTTTTTTGTGTCTTTTCATTCTTTATCTCCTTTAGTTTAAGAAGAGCTCTCTCTTTAAGAGACATCTTATTGGCGATCGTACTGATTTCTTCATAGAGTGCTTTTGCTTCTTTTAAGTTGCCTTTTTCTGTTTCTACAGAAGCCACTAACGCTAAATGATGAGCTTTCTCGCGAGTATTCAACGCTGAAGTATTGGCTTTAGTTAGAATACTGGAAGCTTCTTTGACATCGTTGGTCAATAGGGCATATTCAGCTTCGATGTCAAACCAGGCATATAAAGGACTTAAGCTTTTACCTTTAACTCTAAGATCTTTTAATCGGATCAGTTCGGTATAAGCTTTCTTCATTTGCGTCTTATTGTTTAATAAGACGTAAGCTTTATAAAGTGAATAGTTCTTAATCAAGATCATATCTTTCCCATTTTGGGTCATTTTATTGCCTGGTGCGAATAATTCTAATAGAGCTTCAGGTTTCTCTGTATCGATATAAACCAAAGAACTAAAAGCGACGAAAGAGAGTGTATACCCTTTTAAGAAATCATACTTCCTAACTTTCTTCATGGTTTCAAAAGCTAAAAGAGGATCACATTCATGGGTCAATTGATAAATGGCTTTCTGAAAAAAGAAGTTTAATATTTCTTTTAAAACCATGGCTCCTGTGAAGAAGATAAGGATAAACAATAAAAACAAGACTCTAACGATGTCTGTAGAACCAATGATCAGATAGATAGAGTAACTGATAAATATAAGCAAGACCAATGCATTTAAAATAAGATTTCTTCGTTCTTGTTTGGTGTAATAGCGATCAAAATGTTTCATATAGGAGCCCTCTTTTAATTTATATGAATAATATACAATTAAAAGTTCATATAAACAAATGAAAACCCTATCATATTTTTAAGTGTTCATATAAAGCCTATATAATTCATATAATGCCCTTGTTTTTATGAATAGTATCGACTAAACTGGTCTCGAAAAGAAAGAAGAGGACATCTATGGCTAAAATTGATGAAGTTACTCGTGAATCGTGGATCCTAAGTTCTTTCCCAGAGTGGGGAACTTGGCTCAATGAAGAAATCGATCAAGAGGTTGTAGAAAAAGGCAAACTCGCCATGTGGTGGTTGGGTTGTGTCGGAATCTGGTTTAAAACTGAAAACAATACGAACATCGTGATTGACGCATGGTTCGGTAACGGAAAACGTTCTAAAAAAGTTCAAGAGATGGCCCCCTTCCATCAAATGAAGAACATGACCGGCGGAAGACTACTGCAGCCGAACCTAAGAGGCGTCCAGATCGTGTACGATCCATTCTCACTGACAACAGTGGATGCGGTCTTATCGACTCACTATCATGCTGATCATATCGATATGAATATGGCAGCTGCAGTTCTACAAAACGTAAAAGAAAAAGTACCGTTTATTGGTCCTAAGAAAAGTGTTGAGATTTGGCGTAAATGGGGCGTTCCAGAAGATCGTCTCGTAACCGTTAAACCTGGAGACATCATCAAGATCAAAGATACTGAGATCGTCGTCTTGGATTCCTTCGATAGAACCTGCTTAGTTACTGCGGATGAAGATATTCGTGGGGTATGTCCTACCGATATGGATGACAAAGCGGTCAATTTCTTGGTGAAGACACCTGGTGGAAATGTATATCATTCAGGCGATTCCCATTATTCGATCTATTACGCTAAACACGGAAAAGATCATAAGATCGATGTGGCCTTTGGATCTTATGGAGAAAATCCAGTTGGTAATCAAGATAAGATGACTTCCATCGATATCCTTAGAATGGCTGAAGCATTACAAACCAAAGTCGTTATTCCTCTACATTATGATGTATGGACCAACTTCAAGGCTGATCCTGCTGAAATATTGATGCTCTATGATTTCAAGAAATATACCTTACAGTACAAATTCAAACCGTTTATTTGGGATGTAGGAGGCAAGTTCATCTATCCAGATGATGCTGATAAACGCCAATTCCATTTCCGTAGAGGCTTCGAAGATGCCTTTACAGATGAACAGAACGTTCCGTTCAGATCGATCCTGTAATATGCTAAAAACTTTCGTTGAAAAGAAACATACTTGCTATCATCAAAGCTTCCCTGATTGGGAAAGTGCGATCCAAGCTGCGTGTGAACCTCTTAAGAAAGACAACACGATCACTCAAGCTTATGTAGACTTGGTCATAAAGTGTGTCAAAGACTATGGACCTTATATCGTCATCGCTCCAAACATTGCGATGCCTCATTCAACTGAAGGGGCCGATGGGGTCAACGATACAGCCATTAGTTTTATGAAAGTAGAAGAAGCCGTTCATTTTGATCCTAATGATCCTGAAAAGGATGCTCGTTTATTCTTTACCTTAGCTTCAGTCAATCATGAAAAGCATTTAGAAAACATGATGGCTTTGGCTGAGATGTTGATGAATGATGAGATTGTGAATGCATTGCTTGATGCCAAGAACGATGAAGATCTCTTGCGCATCCAAAAACAGTATTTATAAGAACAGTGGTTCTTTATAAATAAGAAAAAAAGGAAAGGAGAATATTCATGGAAATTATCATTAAGGGTTGGACGTACTTCGCGACGAACATCCTAACCGTTCCGGCTTACTTTATCGGGTTGATCGTCTTGGTAGGTTATGTCTTACTGAGAAAGCCTTGGTATGAAGTTTTGGCGGGATTCATTAAAGCCACAGTTGGTTATTTAATCTTAGGGGTAGGTTCAGGGGGATTGGTCAACAATTTCCGTCCGATCTTGGTTGGGTTGAAAGACCGTTTCCAATTGACCGCGACAGTTATTGACCCATACTTCGGGCAAAACGCTGTTACAGCTGGTTTAACTGCCATCGGGAAATCCTTCTCAGCAGTTATGACTTTATTGCTTATTGCTTTCATCTTGAATATCGTCTTGGTTGCTTTGAAGAAATGGACCAAATTAAGATCCATCTTCACAACAGGCCATGTACAGTTACAACAAGCTTCTACTGCTTTCTGGTTGATCTTGTTCGTATTCCCTGCTTTACAGGAAACACAGTATCTGATCATCATGGGCTTGGTCTTGGGAGTCTACTGGGCTGTCGGCTCTAACTTGACCGTTGAATACACACAAGATCTTACTGAAGGTGCCGGCTTCTGTGTCGCTCACCAACAAATGTTTGGTATCGCTGTATTTAGTGAACTATCGAAGAAACTCTTCGGTAAAAACAAAAAGAGACTTGAAGACATCAAATTACCTGGTTTCTTATCTATCTTCAATGAAAACATGGTTGCTACTGCAATCTTGATGACCATCTTCTTTGGAATCATCTTGTTGGTCTTAGGCAAACCTTACTTAGTTGAAAAAGGTTTCTTGAAAGAAACAGCAGCGTTTGAATTCTATATCTTGACAACTTCCTTGAATTTCGCTGTTTATTTGTCAATCTTACAATTGGGCGTTCGTACCTTCGTTACTGAATTGACCCAATCTTTCCAAGGGATATCTACTCGTCTATTACCAGGGGCTGTTGCTGGTATCGACTGTGCAGCTGTCTATGGATTCGGTTCTCCTAATGCTGTCACCATCGGCTTCTTGTTTGGTGCTTTAGGTCAATTCTTAGCCATCATGGCCTTGATCGTGTTGAAGAGCCCGGTCTTGATCATTGCTGGTTTCGTTCCTGTCTTCTTCGACAACGCAACGATTGCTGTCTTCGCCAACAATAAAGGCGGGGTCAAAGCTGCGATGTTGATGCCGTTTATCGCTGGATTATGCCAAGTCTTCGGATCAGCAATCATTGCTCAATTCGTTGGACTAGCTGCTTACGGCGGATACTTAGGCATGTGGGATTGGGCTGTTGTATGGCCAGTATTCACTTACTTCTTACACTTCATGGCTGCGTATGGGGACATCGTTGGTTATGTTGGTGTTGGGATCATCGTTATTGGTATGTTGGCTATTCCTCAGATTCAATACGCAAGACACAAAGACACTTACTTCTTGATTACTGATGACTACGACGCAT